>NZ_CP022986.1:1875580-2500773 GCF_002770595.1 Chryseobacterium camelliae
AAACCGTCTGTCCGTTCAGTTGATATTTTCCGGTAGGAAAAGTCACAGCATTCCCGGTGCTGTATACAAATAATCCTGAAAAAGACCACCTCGGATTCAGCTGATAGGTTGCCACAACGGAAAGGTCATGTGTTTTATCCTGTCTTGCATTATACCACTGATCATCATTGATCCCGTTTATTTTCCGCTCTGTTTTTGATAAGGTATAGGAAATCCATCCGGTCAGTGCTCCGCTTTTCTTTTTGGCAATAAGTTCCAGTCCGTACGCCCTGCCTTTCCCGAATAATAATTCGCTTTCTACGTCAGCAGCAGTATCGAACGTAATCTGCGCCCCGTTTTTATAATCAATCTGATTCAGCATCGATTTGTAATAGATTTCAGCATTCAATTCATAATTGTTATTATTGAAATTCCTGCTATATCCTGCACTTACCTGATCTGCAATTTCAGGTTTTACGGTGTAGCTGCTTCCGATCCATTGGTCAGTGGGGTTTCCGCTTCCGCTGTTACTTAACAGATGTAAGTTCTGCGTATTCCTGGAATAGCCCGCTTTTATACTGCTTACTTCATTAATTCTGTAATTGGCTGTGATCCTCGGTTCAAGATTAACATACGTTTTACCGATTTTCCCCTTTTCCAGATATTCCGAATCAGTTACAATTCCGTTTTCATACGTGTTGAAAGTATCCCCTCCTAAAATACTGAATAATGAAAGCCTCGCTCCGTAATTGATGGTCAGCTTTTCCGTTGCTTTAAAATCATCATTGATATACAGCGCATTTTCCCAGGAATATCTCGGATTCCTCGGGTAGCTGGTCACGCTGGTTCCTGAAGCGCTGCTCGGCGTTATGGTATGGTAAATGGATTGCAAGCCAAACTTTACATTATGGCTGTTTCCGGCAAACCATGAAAAATCCTGTTTCAGATTCCAGTCTTCAATCTTAGAATCCAGACCGAAAGTATTGTTGTTGCTGCTCAGGGCAACATTATAATTGTAATTGCTGTAGATGAATGATGTGTTGGAAAACAGCTTGCTGTTGATGATGCTGTTCCAGCGTAAAGTTGCCGTGGTATTGCCCCAGTCTGTAGAAAAAGTATTGCCTAAGCCCAAAACATCCCTTCCGAAATAGCCTGATAAGTAAAGCCGGTTATTATCATTAATCTGGTAATTGGCTTTCAGGTTTAAATCATAGAAATATAATTTGCTGTCTTTAAAATCATCGGTTGCTTTCAGAAAGACATCGGCATAGGTCCGTCTTCCCGAAACAATAAATGACGACTTTTCTTTCTGTATGGGACCTTCAACACTCAGCCTGCTGCTTATCAAGCCGATTCCGCCGTTTATATTGTAATCTTTGTTATTCCCGTCCTTCATTTTAACATCAAGCACGGATGAAAGCCGGCCTCCGTACTGGGCAGGGCTGTTTCCTTTGATGATGCTTACATCTTTCAGTGCATCACTGTTGAAGGTACTGAAAAATCCCAACAGATGCGATGCATTATACACAGCTGCCTCATCCAGAAGGATGAGATTCTGGTCTGTTGCGCCGCCCCGAACGGAAAAGCCGCTGCTTCCTTCGCCGTTACTTTTGATTCCTGGTAAAAGCTGGATGGTTTTCATCACATCTTTTTCACCAAACAGAACGGGAAGCCTGTCAATCTGTTTAATGCTCAACGTTTCTGTTCCCATTTGTGCCGTGGAAAGATTCTTATCTTTTTTTACGGCCGAAACAACTACTTCGTCTATTTCTGCAGTTCTTTCCTGCCCTTCCTGTTCCAGCTGAATATTCTGTTTGATATCCTGCTCAACATTCACGGTTTGCCGGAAATCTTTGAATCCGGGGTTGGAAACCACTAATGTATAGGTACCTTTAGGTAAAGAGAGGGAGTAAAATCCGTATTCGTTGGCAACGACAGCAATCTTTGGATCTTCGGCAACTTTTACGGAAACACCCAGGAGCAATTCTCCGTTTTTTTGGTCTCTGACTGTCCCGCTTACCGAATATTTCTCCTGCGCGAGAACAAATGAACTGAAACAAACTGCTGCTATGGAAGCGGCAACTTTCAGGGATGATATGTGCATTATTACAATTTGAAATAAAAATACTAAAAATAAACAGAACACATTCCCGTAACCTGAAAACACGGGTGTATCTAAGCACAAAACTGACAAAAGAAACTGATTTTATCCGGAGATGAGTCCGGAGATCGGAGCAGCAAAAAATCACATCAATTATATGATTACAATGACAAGCCAGTTATCCAGTCATTTCCCGGCCTTCTGATCTTTTGTGTATGCTTTTCCATTAAGATCCAGAGCGTACGCGATTCCACCACCAGTTCGCCTTTACAATAAAACTCTACTTTCCTGGGCTGCCGGATTCCTTCCGGCACCTCAGGATACGTCTTTACAGTGAGTATGTCATCCAGGTATACCTGTTTTTTGTACCGGATATGGTGATCGAAAAGCATCCAGATGTCCTCTTCATATTCGGTCCCGGATTTCAAAAGGTCCCAGTGTGCTGCGGCAACCATAGCTACCCAATGTACATACTGCACATTATTCACATGGTTATTCCCATCAATATGTTCCTCTGTAACGGTGATTTCTGTTTCATATACCAGGCTCATGTTCTTTACTTTTTATGAATTCCGGTCAAATATATTAACTTTTAAATTTTATCTTAGCATTACAAAACACATATAATGCTGGATTTATTCTTTCCCAACCGTTGCCTGGAATGCAACAGGATTATTGAGGCTGACCTTGCAGTCTGCAACCTCTGCTTCAGCCACATTCATTTTACCCACTTCGATTTTTCCGGGAACAATATCCTGAAGGAGCGATGCCTTCTGCTGTTTCCGGTTGCACATGCCTTTGCGCTGATGCAGTTTGAAAAAGAAAATATAAGCCGTAAAATTGTTCACGAGCTCAAATACAGGAACCGTGAGAAAATAGGGAAAATGATTGCAGGATGGATCCCTCAATACCTGGATTTTAAAGATCATCAACCCGACCTTCTGGTAAGCGTTCCGCTCCATCCCAGAAAACAGAGGGAAAGAGGCTACAACCAGCTTCATGCTTTCACAAATGCCTTATCCGATCTGTATGGAATCCCGGCTGACCACAGCCTGATCAAAAGAAACCATTACTCAAAAGCACAGGCACTGAAGGACAAGCAGCACCGCCTGCAGGCGGAAAATACTTTTTCATTAACCCGGAACATTACCGGAAAACATATCCTCCTGATTGATGATGTGTTCACCACAGGAAATACACTGGCTACCATTGCGTGGGAAATTTTAAGTGAGCCCGGCAATACAGTGAGCGTGCTGGTGATGGCAATGGATGAGTGAGGGTTTTGGGTTGGAGTGTTGGTGAGTTGGTGAGTTGGAGTGTGAGAGGGTTTTGTGGGCGGGATTATTGAGGAAACAATATTTAAAAAATGACAAAAGCTGTATCCTTGAGAATACAGCCTTTATATGGTATAGATCTTTACCTGTGGCCTAGCGCTGAAGTTTTTCGCCATAGCTCAGATCTCCTGCATCACCCAATCCAGGGGTAATATATCCTTTGGAAGTCAGGTTTTCATCGATGGCACCTACCCATATCTTAGCTTCCGGATATTGTTTTTCGATGGTTTCCACGCCCTGCCTGGATGCGATTGCAGCGACGATATGGAGTTCCGTAGGCTTACCGTGAGTCAGCAGGTCCTTGATGACTTCAATAAGGGAAGCTCCGGTCGCGAGCATGGGATCTGCCACGATCAGCGGCCTTCCTTCAATGCTCGGGCACGTAAGGTAATCCTGCTTGATGGAAAAATAATCATTGGCATCATGCTTCCGGTATGCAGCCACAAAACCGCAGTCTGCCTGATCCAGATAATTCAAAATCCCCTGGAATAAAGGAACTCCTGCCCTCAGGATGGTGGTAATAACAGGCTGTACGGCAATTTCTTTTATAGCAACCGTATCGAGCGGGGTCTGGATTTCCACTTCCCGGTGCTCAAGCGTTTTGCTGATTTCAAAAGCGGCTATCTCGCCGATACGTTCCATATTCCTCCTGAAACGCAGCCGGTCATGCTGTATTTTAACATTCCGGAGTTCATTGATCCACTGGTTGACTAATGAAAAGTCTTGTGATAAAATAGTAAGCATGAATGTCTCTTTTTGATTCTGCAAAACTACAAAATTTACTTACGGAATGTCAACACAAATGCAGTATATTTATCCATCAATAAGCACTACAAATACTCATACCAGAGACCCGACAATGATGAACAGTTTAATTTTAGGAAAAACCTGTCCGGAATTTATTAAAGACGAAACACTTCCTCAGCTCTTAAACCCCGTTTTTGAGCGTTACAGGCATAAAACCGCTTTTATTTATAAAGATAAGAAGCTTACCTACGGCGAACTCGACAGCTGGAGCAACGCTATAGCCAGGCAACTCCACCAGAAAGGCGTGATGCCCGGCGACCGCGTCGGCGTCTGGTATCCCCGCAGCCTCGAACTCCCGGTTTGCATCCTGGGTATTTTAAAAGCAGGCGCCACATACATTCCTCTTGACAGGGAAATGCCGGAAGACCGCATCAAAAAAGTTTTTACGGACATTAATGTAAAGACCTATTTTTCTGATACGGATGCCCATATCCATTGCCAGCCCATATCCATTTCCCCGCAGCCGCAGGAAGATGTTCCTGCTTTACCAGTGGACAGCCACCCTGATCATTGGGCCTATGTGTTGTTTACTTCCGGCAGTACCGGAAACCCGAAAGGAATCCCGATTTCCCACCGCAACATCTGCCACCTCATCCGTTCCGAAGAGGATTTCATCGGGATACAAGATACGGATACCGTATACCAGGGCTTTTCGGTTTCTTTTGACATGTGGTGCGAAGAAGTGTGGATCAGTCTTTTTTCCGGGGCAACCATCTGGGTGGCCGATGCCACTACCGTAAAGGCCATTGATGAATTAAGCCAGGTTTTAACGGAGAATAAAATTACCGTTCTCCACGCCGTACCGAGTATTTTGGCCATCATTGATGAGGTGCCCTCCATCCGCCTGATCAATACAGGAGGCGAAGCCTGCACTAAGCAGGTACAGGAAAAATGGGCACAACCGTACCGGATTTTCATCAACAGTTACGGACCTACGGAAACTACGGTTTCTTCCAATATGGCAATCCTTAACCGCAATCAGGAGCTGACCATCGGAGGGCCTTTACCGAATTACCATATCGCGGTCGTTGATGAACAGCTTAATATCGTTCCACGAGGGGAACGCGGAGAAATGATCATTTCCGGCCCGGGAGTAAGCAATGGATATTTCAATCTTCCTGAGCTTACCGGACAGAAATTCCTCCCCAACCCTTTTCCGGAAATGCCGGGGGATACGATTTATAAAACCGGCGACGCTGTGATCTTCCGTGAGGATGGATTTATCGATTTCCAGGGAAGGATCGATGACCAGATCAAGCTCAGGGGTTACAGGATAGAACTGGGCGAAATAGAATCCAGGCTAAACCGGCTTTCCGGAGTTTCATCCGCCGCTGTTGCCGTGAAAGAAGATGCCAATGGACAGGGACAGCTTGTAGGCTATACGGTCATGAACAATGATGCTGCCTTTGATGAAAGCGAAATGCGGAAGGAAATTGCCAAGTTCCTGGCACCGTATATGGTACCGATTGCCATTATCAGGATGAAAGAAATGCCAAGGATGCCGAGCGGAAAAATAGACCGCAAAAGGCTTCCGCTTCCTGAAAGCTTTACCCTCCACGAAAAGACCGAGGAAATCTCTATTGATTCCGCGGCTCCCATTAACGAAAAGCTGATCCAGACGCTGCAATGGGTATTTCCGGGCAAGCCAATCAGCCTGGAACAGGATTTCTTTACAGATCTGGGCGGCCATTCTTTACTGGCAGCCACGCTGGTATCGCATTTGAGACAGAAAGCAGGGATTCCCTATGCTTCTTTAAAAGATATTTACGAAAACCGTCCGCTCTCTGCTTTTGCAGAATGCCTCAGCCATAAGCAGCCCATTGAAGACTGGCATCAGGAGCCTTTCAAACGGGTTTCCACATTGCAGTATTACCTTTGCAATGCCGCACAGACGGTTTGCCTGCTGGCTATTTTTTCGTTGCTGAGCTTTCAGATCTTTTTCCCTTACCTCAGTTATTATTATTTTCAGCTGAATGACTACGGGACCGGTTTTGCACTGCTCAGCGCCATATTGCTGTATACACTTATCCCTCCGGTATATTCCCTGCTGATCATCATCGTCAAATGGCTGGTCATCGGAAAAATCAGGGAAGGGGACTATCCGCTCTGGGGCTGGTATTATTTCAGATGGTGGCTATGGAAAACCGTTAAAAGACTCATGCCCTCGGAATTCATTGTTGAAACACCGTTGTACCCGAAATACCTTAGATTACTGGGTGTAAAAGTACATCCCAGCGCACAGCTGAGCCTTCTTCCCATCGCTGCGGAAGACCTCGTAACGATTGATGCGAATGTCAATACCAGTTCAGGATGCAGCATAGATAATGCTTCCGTAGAAAACGGGATGTTAAGGATCAGGAAAGTGCATATCAAAGCGCATGCTTACTTAGGATCTGCTGCGATCGTATGCGGGGATACGGTGATTGAGGAGTTTGGAGAACTTCAGGACCTGAGCTGCCTGAATGAAGGCAAAAAGATCGGTTACGGTGAGGTCTGGAACGGAAGCCCGGCAGAAAAGCTGAGGATAAAATCGGGGAAAGAACTGGATGCCCCACAGCTTTCTTCGGCCGGAAAAAGAAACAGGTTCGCCTTTTTGTACGCCTGTTCATTATTTTTCTTTCCGCTGCTCATCGTTTTACCGCTGGCTCCTACTTTGTATACGTTGTACTATCTCGACGAACAGTCGCCGGATTACAGCTTTTATTATCTGTGGCAGGCTCCGCTGCTTTCCGCCGTTTATATCCTGCTGTTCATTCTGATCGTAAGCTTGGTGACGAGGGCGCTGCAATATAAAATGGAGCCGGGAATTTATCCGGTATACAGCTTTACGTATTACAGAAAATGGATCAAAGACCAGATTTTCAACCTGTCCCTGATTGTCATCCACCCTATTTTTGCCTCGGTGTACATCAGCAAGTTCTACAGGATGATGGGAGCAAAAGTAGGAAAGAATTCAGAAATCTCTACGGCCAGTGACGTATCACATCACCTGCTGGAAATCGGCGAAGGATCATTTATTGCCGATGCAGTGATCCTGGGCGAACATGATGTAAGAAATGAAAAGCTGATCCTTGAAAAAACGAAAATCGGCAATAACAGCTTCGTGGGCAACAGCGGGCTGATTCCGCAGGGCTATGAGTTGGGGGACAATATGCTCATTGGAGTGCTGAGCAAGGTTCCTACGGAGGAACAGCTTAATAATTCGCAGGAAAAAGACTGGTTCGGGTCTCCGCCTATCGGATTGCCTTCCAGGCAGAAATCAGATGTCTTCCAGGATAACCTTACTTACCATCCGCCTGTGCGGCTGAGAATAGCAAGAGCTTTGGTGGAAGGCATCAGAATTATCCTTCCGCAGACAGTCATTATCATCTGCAGTTTATTGTTCGTGGCTTATACGAGTACCTATATGGAGGGAAGGATTCATCACCTGCTGCTGTTTTCCCCTTTTTATTATCTGGGAATCGTTGCACTTCCCTGTTTTTTCTTTACGGCTCTGCTGAAATGGATTTTCGTAGGAAAATACAAAAAATCGGAAATGCCTATGTACAGCCTTAAAGTATGGCTGAGCGAAGGGATCACCACTTTATACGAGGCACTTCCGGTACAGTTTTTCCTTGATTTCCTGCGTGGAACTTTATGGCTGCCTTTCTTTATGCGCTTCCTGGGAGTGAAGATCGGTAAGAGAGTATGGCTGAATACGACTGATATCACAGAATACGATATGGTTTCCATTGGCGATGAAGCGATGCTGAATGAAGACTGCGGTCCGCAAACACATCTCTTTGAAGACCGGATCATGAAAGTAGGTCCCGTGAAAATCGGCAGGCAGACAACAATCAATACCAGAACAATCATTCTCTACGATACCGAAATCGGTGACCATGTGACCGTAGATGCCTTATCACTCGTGATGAAAGGGGAAGTTTTATCAGATCACACGTCATGGCATGGAAGCCCGGTGAGAGGGAAGTGAGGTATGAATTATAAATGATGATTGATTGTCGGTTGAACAGATCAGTAACTGAATTATTTAAAGCTATTTTTTTAGTTTTAAAAGATTGAATATCATAATATAAAATAAAAAGACTGAACAGTTTATAGCAATCGATTTAACCACTTAAACTTTACTGATGGAGTATACGATCCGGAAAATACATATTAAAGAAAACCTGTCCATTGCGGATGAACTGGTGGGTGAGCTGCACCTTTCGGAAAAGGAAATGAATCCGAATACGGCTGACTGGCCGCTAATCAGGGAGAATTACCTGCGGTTCATGGCTGAATGTGAGGAAGAAAATGACGGGACATTTCTGATCGCGGAAACTGAAGGCAAAGCTATCGGGTTTATTTTCGGATATATCGAGGAAAGGGACGACAGCAATTTCGAACTGGGCGATGCGGATGACCTTTATATTTCGGAGGGTTATGTAAAACCAGAATACCGGAAACAGGGGATTTATTCTGCGCTGAATGCAGCATTTGAAGAGGCTTATAAGCAACATCCTATCAGAAGGATCTACCGTTTCACCCTGTGCAGCAACCTTACCATGCAGAGCTGGCTCTCTAAGCAAGGCTACAGTCCGGTAAGGCTGATGTATGAGAAATGGCTGTAAATCAGAACCGGATCTCCTCAAGGTGCAGCCTACTTACCGTTTCAGGTGTAGCCAGATGAGTCACCGTATCATCGGATAAAAATAAGGGGATAGTACTATATGAACTTTTTTCAACCCAAACCATATCTTCATGTGCATCTACCGAATTCAGTTCACTGTGTATACCCATGCCTGAAGCTTTCAAAACTGCTTCTTTTCGCGTCCAGATGTTATAAAAAGACGTTGTCTGATCTGTCCGGCTTGCTATAAACTCCCTTTCATCAGGATGGAGAAAATCATGATAGAGCTCAGTATCCACCGGTTTCAGGAGTTCTGAATCCACTCCGCAGCTTTTCCCGGAAGTGAGGCATACGATGCTTAACGCATCATGATGGGAAGTACTGAACGAGAGCGCCATTCCTTCCAGGTATGGTTTTGATAAATCATCTTTTCGGTAGCGGTCCCATGAAAAACCCTGGTGAGGAAAATGTTTCCTTACCAGGGTTTCTAATAATAATTTTGACATTACCCTCCCTTTTCTGTCAGCAGGGTTTCTGTATCTGTTCACCGGCTCCGTAATGGAGGCAGGAAGTTGGGCAAAAAGCGCTTCCAGCCGTTCTCCGTCATTCTGACCAGGAAAACTGTATGCGACCCAGACTTCCATAACCGGTTTTATTTCTGTCTGAAATACACTTCAATCGGAACTCCGGTAAACCCGAATTCTTTTCTCAGCTGGTTTTCCGTAAACCTCTTGTAAGGCTCCTTCACGTACTGCGGAAGGTTGCAGAAGAATACGAACTGAGGCGAAGGCGTCGGCAGCTGTACGCAGTATTTGATTTTGATGTACTTCCCTTTGTTCGCCGGCGGCGGGGTTCCTTCAAAGATCGGAAGCATTACTTCGTTTAATTTTGAAGTTTTAATTTTCTTCTTACGGTCTTCATAAACGGTCATGGCGGTTTCCACTACTTTCAGGATCCTCTGTTTCGTTAATGCTGAAACGAACAGGATCGGGATGTCGCTGAACTGACCGATCTTATCCCTGATGGATTTTTCAAAATCCCTGACCGTATTGGTATGCTTATTTTCGACCAAGTCCCATTTATTCACCACGATCACGATGCCTTTCCTGTTTTTCTGAGCCAGCCCGAAAATATTCATATCCTGGGATTCCCAGCCTAAAGTGGCATCCACCATAATGATCACCACATCAGAAAATTCAATGGAACGGATGGAGCGCATCACGGAATAAAATTCCAGGTCCTCTGAAACTTTTGACTTCCTTCTCATCCCGGCAGTATCTACCAGCACGAATTCATGTCCGAATTTATTGTACAGAGTCTGGATACTGTCCCTTGTTGTTCCTGCAACATCCGTTACAATATTCCGGTCTGTATCCAGCAAAGCATTGGTAAGGGTAGATTTTCCTACATTCGGACGGCCGGCAATGGTAATTTTAGGCAATCCTTCGAACGGATCTTTATATTCTGTGGTCGGGAAATCATTAACAATATCATCCAGCAGTTCTCCTGTTCCGGAACCTGTTGCAGAAGATAAGGTGTAATATTTTTCGATACCCAGCTGATAAAATTCCGTAGCGGCCAGCTCCTCCTTAGCGGAATCCACTTTGTTCACAACGATGTAAACCGGCTTGTTCGATCTTCTCAGCATCTCAAAGATTTCATAATCGGTATCGGTAAGGCCTTCTTCCACATTCAGCATGAAAATGATTGAAGTGGCTTCATCCACAGCAAGCTGAACCTGTTTTGATATTTCCCCCTGGAAAACGTCATCGTTATTCACGTCATACCCTCCGGTATCGATCACGGTGAAATCTACACCATTCCAGTCGGATTTCCCATAGTGACGGTCACGGGTTACCCCGGCAGTAGCATCTACAATGGCTTCCCTTCTTTCCAGTAAACGATTAAAAAGTGTTGATTTTCCTACGTTGGGACGCCCAACGATTGCGACAATATTCGACATAAAAAATGTTTAATAAGCTAATTATTAATGGGTTTCTCCAACCTTTGGAGCCCAATTTTTTTGCAAAGATAAGGTTTTATTATTTAACCTCAATTCAGGTTAAATCATGAAGAACAGAATCATATGATGTTTTAAGTTGAACAGGGATGTAAAGTGTATCATTTATTCTGCTGTTTTTATTTCAGATGCCTGAAGAGCAAAAAAACAGCCCGAAGGCTGTCTTTAGAGAATAGGTAACTAACAAATCAACTACATTAAATCAAATCTGTCTAAATTCATCACTTTGACCCACGCGGATACAAAGTCTTTTATAAATTTTTCATGGGCGTCTGAAGCGGCATACACTTCTGCCACTGCTCTCAGTTCAGCATTGGAACCGAATACCAGGTCCGCCCGTGTGGCAGTCCACTTCAGTTCGCCGGTTTTACGGTCCCTTCCTTCATAAACTTCATTGTCCTGCGAAGCAGATTTCCATTGGGTATTCATATCCAGGAGATTAACAAAGAAATCATTGGTTAACACTTCTTTCTTCTGTGTGAAAATACCATGGGAAGAACCGTCATAATTAGCACCCAGGGCACGCATTCCGCCGATTAACACGGTTAATTCCGGTGCGGTAAGGGTTAGAAGCTGTGCTTTATCAATAAGAAGGGATTCTGTGGATACGGAAAATTTCTTTTTCAGGTAATTTCTGAATCCGTCTGCTGCCGGCTCAAGATACCTCATGGATTCTACATCCGTCTGCTCCTGTGAAGCATCAGTACGTCCTGCCGTGAAAGGCACTTCCACAGAGTGTCCGGCTTCTGCGGCCGCTTTCTCAACAGCTGCGCTTCCTGCCAGGACGATCAGGTCGGCAATGGATATTTTTTTGTTTCCGCCTTGTGCGCCGTTAAATTCTTTCCGGATATATTCCAGTACACCCAATACTTTCTGCAGCTGTGCCGGATTATTCACTTCCCAGTTTTTCTGAGGCTCAAGCCGGATTCTAGCACCGTTGGCACCGCCGCGTTTGTCGCTTCCCCTGAATGTTGAAGCGGAAGCCCAGGCTGTGGAAACCAGTTCTGAAATGCTTAATCCGGAATTCAGGATTTTATCTTTCAGGGCTTTTATGTCAGAATCATCCACCAGCTCATGGTCTACAGCAGGAACCGGATCCTGCCAGATCAGCTCTTCCTGAGGAACATCCGGTCCCAAATACCGGGCACGCGGTCCCATATCCCTGTGCGTCAGCTTGAACCATGCCCTTGCAAAGGCATCGGCAAAAGCATCCGGGTTTTCATAAAAATGCCTTGAAATCTTTTCATATTCAGGGTCCATTCTTAATGAAAGGTCAGTGGTAAGCATGGTAGGCCTGTGTTTTTTAGAAGCGTCGAATGCATCAGGAATAATTTCCTCTGCATTCTTTGCCACCCACTGGTGCGCTCCTGCCGGGCTTTTCGTCAATTCCCAGTCGTGCTCGAAAAGATTTTTAAAGAAATAATTGCTCCACTGGGTAGGTGTTTCCGTCCAGGTCACTTCTAGTCCGCTGGTAATGGTATCCGGACCTTTCCCTGATTTATAAGTACTTTCCCATCCAAGTCCCTGTGATTCTATGCCGGCCGCTTCAGGCTCTTTTCCTACATGGTCTGCCGGTCCGGCACCATGGGTTTTCCCGAATGTGTGGCCGCCGGCAATCAGTGCTACGGTTTCTTCATCATTCATGGCCATACGACCGAAGGTATCACGGATATCTTTTGCGGCTGCAATCGGATCGGGATTTCCGTCCGGTCCTTCCGGGTTTACGTAGATCAGTCCCATCTGGACTGCAGCCAGGGGTTTCTCAAGATCTCTGGAATGGATTTTTCCATCAGCATCATCATCAGCTGAAAGGACACCGTGGTTTTCAACAACCCCTTCTGATCCGTGGGAATATCTTATGTCACCGCCCAGCCAGGTTTTTTCTTCTCCCCAGTATACATCCTGATCCGGTTCCCATACATCCGCCCGGCCGCCTGCAAATCCGAAGGTTTTAAAGCCCATGGATTCCAGTGCTACGTTTCCGGTAAGGATAAGAAGGTCAGCCCATGATATTTTTTTCCCGTATTTCTGTTTGATCGGCCATAACAGGCGTCTTGCTTTATCCAGGCTCACGTTATCCGGCCAGCTGTTCAGCGGAGCGAATCTCTGCTGTCCGGCTCCGGCGCCTCCCCTTCCGTCTCCTACACGGTACGTTCCGGCGCTGTGCCATGCCATACGGATGAACAGAGGGCCATAATGCCCGAAATCTGCCGGCCACCAGTCCTGAGAGTCGGTCATCAGTTCATGAAGGTCCTTTTTAACAGCCTCAAGATCGAGGATTTTAAAAGCTTCTGCATAATCAAAATCCTCATCCATCGGATTGGATTTTGATGAGTGTTGCCTTAGAATATCCACCCTAAGCTGATCCGGCCACCAGTCCCTGTTCTGGGTACCGCCGCCGGCTACATTTTCCTGTTTCATGGCCCCGTTATGAAACGGGCATTTGCTGATGTCATTTAAATCTTTTCCTTCCATTATAGTTCTTGTTTATGTTATTCAGATATTATTATTGATGTTACAAACATACTCCAGTTTAGCCATAAATACAATCTATTAATTTTAATCTCTACAATAGTGAAAAACTATAACCTCATCATTTATTCTTCCGGTTTAAAAATTGCATACTGACCTAAAAAGCAGAAATTCACTTCAATAGTGTTTCGTCCAAATAAATTTAATTATTTTTATATCATGTCAAAACATTCCATATGAAAAAAATATTAACTATTGTTCTGGTTGCCTTTATCATGATGCAGTTTTTTCCTATTGATAAGACAAATCCTCCGTTGAATAAAGGGATGGATTTTATCAACATCAAAAAAACGCCTGCTGAGACGGCAAAGATCATCAGGGCGTCATGTTATGACTGTCATTCCAATGAAACCCGCTATCCCTGGTATTCGAATATTTCCCCAGCTTCATGGCTGCTCAAAAACCACATTGATGAGGGCCGTAAAGAACTGAATTTTTCAACCTTTTCGTCGTATCCTGCTAAGATACAGGCACACAAATTGCAGGAATGTATTGACATGGTGGTTAATAAGGAGATGCCTCTCGAAACTTATATCGTGGGCCACCAGGAAGCCAAACTGACGGATAAGCAGCGGAACGAGCTTGCAGCATACTTCAGAAAAATGAAAGATGATACTGAACGTAAAATAATGCTTTTAAAATAACCATCATGCAGGAGGGATTTACCAATAAATATATTGTCTTTTTCGACGGGGACTGCGGCGTATGTAATTTCTGGGTACAATGGATCCTGGAAAGGGATACCAAAGACCAGTTTATGTTTGCTTCCCTTCAATCGGAATTTGGGCAGAAATTCTTATCTGACAGAGGGCTGGATACCAAAGTTTTCAACACCATGTATCTCTGGAAGCCCAATTCTTATTATCTGATCAAGTCCAGGGCCGTATTGGAGATTGCCCGGCTATTGGGAGGAATATATCAGCTTTCCGTAGTAGGTAAGATTATTCCGAGCTTTTTAAGCGACAAACTGTACGATGTGGTTTCTAAAAACCGCATGAAACTGGCTAATCAGAAATGCTACCTTCCCACTCCTCACCAGAGGAAAAAATTCATTGAAGTTTAAATAAGATAAGATCAAAACAAAGGCTGCTTGTAAGAGAGCAGCCTTTTGGTTTATTGATTCAGGGACCATATGGAATAACTGTTGGGAGGACTCTGGATTTTCACCCACTGATATCCCTGGGTCGTGGGATACCAGCTGGAGTTTCCGGTGAAATCCTTGATCTGTTTACCGGCCCAGTTGGTCTGTATCCATCGTTCCTGCCATGAAGAGGAATTATTGATGTATACCACGAGTCCCGGGTTTCCGTTATACCCGTTCCGTCTGGCAATATATTCGTCATTATCCGTATACAGGATAGAAGTTGTTCCCGTTGCTTTATTATTGTGGATCCAGATAAGGTTATTGAGGCGCTCTTTATTCAGCCATTCTTCATAATCGCGGTAGAAGATCGTGGGATACCCTTCATGGGTAAGAATGTAGGCATAGGCGAGCATTTTGTTGTAGATGATATCCGTATCATGGTTCGCTACGAAAGTCACTGCCTTATAGGGGTTCCTTTTCCACATCATATCATCATTCAGCGCATTCAGGTTATTATTGTCAAAGGCCTCATCCATTTTGTAGTAAGCGGCAAAATCAAACACAGAGCTGTTGGCATTATTAGCCCACCATTCAAGAGTATTGACATTCGAATCCCATAATTCGCCCACAGAGAAACCGCCTACGCTGGAATTCCAGTTGTTCACTACCCAGGGCCCGAAACCTTTTACATAATCAAATCTCCATCCGTCAAATTTCATGGTATTCTTATAATATTTTGCCACAGAGTCATCCCTTCCCCAAAGCCAGTCCTGCACATACGGATTGGCATGGCAGAGGTCCGGATAACCCCCGAAAGCGCCTTCATCATTATCTCCATAGGAATTCTTATAAAAATCATTGTAATTCCTCGGGAATTTCCCTGAAGCCACTCCTGAAAAGTTCGTCCAGGTATTGTTTCCGGTGTACGGATTGTATTCGGATTGCCCGCCACTGTTGTGGTTGATAACAATATCGGCATATACCTGCATATTTTCCGCATGAGCCTTGGTAACGAGCGCTTCCAGTTCAGTTCTTGACCCGAAGCGGGTTTCCACGGTTCCGTTCTGGTTAAAATTCCCGAAATCATAATAATCGGTAGGGTCATATCCCATAGAGTACGGCCCGTTCTGAGCTTTTGAGGCCGGTGGCAGCCATACGGCACCAATTCCCGCATTGGACCAGTCGGTTAATTTCCCTTTTACGGTATCCCACCAGGTACCGCCTGCAGGCACATCCCAGTAAAACCCCTGCATCAGTACACCGCCTCCCGGTCCGGCAACAAATTTTGCGGTTGAAGATCCGTTTCCCGTACTGAAAGGCCGTCCGTCATGGTGGGTGACATCCACAGTTTTATTGTGCACCTCTGCCTGTGAAGCAGGCAGTATCTCGTCATTGCTCCGGCAGGAAACCACTGATCCCAGTGCCAGGCAGTAATACAGTAAAGCTGATTTTTTCATAAGCGCATTTAAATTATTAAACCTGTACCTAAATTACAATTTTATTGAAACAAATCCCGGACGGACTGAAATAATTTAATTTTTATTCATTCATAATAAAATGATCCGGCCTGTTTTCTTATTAAGAAATGATAAACTTTTAAGATTTTCAGGATAGATTTTCTTTTAATGCATATATTTGCACATTATGGAATATAACACCCAAAAAACTCAGCTTTATATGCCGGAATACGGCAGGATTATACAACAGTTGGTTGAGCGCTGCAAAGAAGTTTCCGATAAAGAGGAAAGAAATGAAATGGCGGCAGCAATCATCGATTTTATGGGTCAGAGAAACCCTCAGCTCCGTGACGAAGAAAATTACAATCATAAACTCTGGGACCATCTATTCATCCTGTCCGATTATGACCTGGATGTAGATTCCCCATATCCTTTCCCTACCCGTGAACAGCTGGCCGAAAAGCCTAAGCGCATGGAGTATCCCAAACTTCAGGGGGAATTCAAATTTTACGGGAAAAGTATCCTGCAGCTGATCGATAAAGCTATAGAACTGGAACCCGGTGAAGAAAAGGAAGCCCTGATTGAAGTGATTGCCAACAATATGAAGAAATCCTACAATGTTTACAATAAGGAACATGTAACGGATGATGTCATTTTCCGTCACCTGAAAGAGCTTTCTGAAAACAGGCTGGACCTGACCGGAATAGAATCGCTGGAAAAGAGCAAGATCTATTACACCAGCAATAACAACAGGAACAACAATAACAACAACAAAAACAACAATAATAATAAAAACCAGCCCAATAAAAAAAGACACAATTATAAAAACAGAAAATAAGATGAGTGGGACATTTCAAATACGGGGAGGAAAAAGACTGCAAGGTGAAATCACTCCACAAGGGGCCAAAAATGAGGCGCTGCAGATTTTATGTGCAGTGCTGCTAACCGATGATGAAGTAAGAATCAACAATATCCCGGACATCCATGATGTCAACAGGCTGATTGAAATCCTGGGAGACTTCGGTGTTCGCGTTACCCAGAACGGAAAAGGCGATTACACTTTTAAATCAGATAAAGTAAACTTCAATTATATCAAGTCCGATGAGTTCAAAAAGGATGGTGCCAAGCTGCGCGGGTCCATTATGCTGATGGGTCCTATGCTTGCCCGTTACGGAGAAGCATATATGCCGACTCCCGGCGGCGACAAAATCGGACGAAGAAGGCTGGACACCCATTTCCAGGGCCTTGTAGAACTGGGCGCTGAATTTCATTATGATGAGGAAGAAAACTATTATTCCCTGAAAGCCAAGGAACTGAGAGGAAAGTTCATCCTTCTGGAAGAAGCTTCAGTAACCGGAACAGCCAATATTGTGATGGCTGCCGTCCTGGCGAAAGGGAAAACCAGAATCTACAATGCTGCCTGCGAACCTTACCTTCAGCAACTCTGCAAAATGCTCAACCGCATGGGGGCCAATATTTCCGGTATCGGCTCGAACCTCCTGACGATTGAAGGCGTTGAATACCTTCACGGAACGGAGCATACCATGCTTCCGGATATGGTGGAAATCGGTTCGTGGATCGGACTGGCTGCCATGACGAAATCTGAAATCACGATTAAAAACGTCAACTGGAACCAGCTGGGTGTGATCCCGAATACGTTCCGAAAACTCGGCATCGAGCTTGAACAGAGCAATGACGACATTTATATTCCTGCTCAGGAGAACTATAAAATCCAGAAATTCATCGACGGATCCATCCTTACCGTTTCGGATGCTCCATGGCCGGGCTTCACACCGGATCTTCTATCTATTGTGCTTGTCGTGGCCACCCAGGCCAAAGGAAGCCTTCTCATCCACCAGAAAATGTTTGAATCCAGGTTGTTTTTCGTGGACAAACTGATCGACATGGGCGCACAGATCATTTTATGCGATCCGCACCGGGCAACAGTAATCGGGCTCAACCAGGAAACACCGCTCAGAGGAACCACCATGGTCTCCCCTGACATCCGTGCCGGAAATGCCCTTCTTATCGCAGCCCTTTCTGCGGAAGGCAAATCCATCATCCACAATATCGAACAGATTGACCGCGGTTATGAAAATATCGATGGTAGATTGAAAGCCATCGGTGCAGATATCGAACGGATTTAATTGATTGGTATTACATTTTATAAATAGAGGCTGCTTGATGAGCAGCCTTTTTTTGTGGTACTATACTGAGAAGTTCATTTTCTTCTGATAAATAATTCCTAATAACAAAATCAGAGGACACTAATGTTCTGATTTTTTGAAGTTTTATCGTATTAATTACTGAATAGTTTTTCTATTTTATATTTTAGTAATCTATTAATTTTTTAGTCTTTCGTACTATTTCCTGCCAATTAGGATCATCAAGAATAACAGCAGCATCATATTTATTTTTATATAGCTCGGGCTCCTGATAAGTATCCAGCATTGTCTTCAATTGAGATAATGCATATGATAAAGCCAGAGTTTTAGCTTAAATATATTTTATAAAGAATGGATTTATTTTGATACCTTTAGATCCTCCTACATGAATTAATCTATCAATCTTATTAGCTCTGCTAAATATAATTTTTTATTATTCAGTATATAATTTTGCGGAATATTTATAATATATTCTTTCT
Organism: Chryseobacterium camelliae; assembly: GCF_002770595.1. Lineage (NCBI taxonomy): Bacteria > Pseudomonadati > Bacteroidota > Flavobacteriia > Flavobacteriales > Weeksellaceae > Chryseobacterium > Chryseobacterium camelliae. The sequence continues at coordinate 1,894,151 of NZ_CP022986.1, forward strand.
TCTCTTTTAACTTACTTTTTTGCAATGATAAGTTGGTATTATGTACGCCGTTATAATTTCTAATAAAATTACACACAGACTGGTCATCTTTATCAATTACGTATAATGTATCACCGTTATGAATGTTTTTTACCAAATAGAAATTCGACTGGCTTTTCTCTGCTGCGGAGTAGTAAGATAATAATTTGACGTAAATGTTTCTTTGCGGTTCGACTAAATCAGAAAAAATCACTTTCTTTTCAGTTAAAATTTCTTTTTCCTTGCATGAAAGAAAAGCAAAGAATATAACTAAAATTATATTTTTCATTCTGTATTTACTGGATTAATATTTTGACTATTTGGTTGCCTGCCTTGTATAATCTATATCCTACTAATTTATTTAATAGTAAACCTGTACTTGTATTGTAAAATTACTTTTTTAAGTGTTCTTATTAAATGTCACTGCCTATCATATAAAATAACAAGACATTAGCATCAGTGAGAAGGATTAAAAAATTATTCTTTTATTTTCTGAATAATATTAATCAGCTCATCGTAGGTACTTTCTTCTTCCTCTTCAATTATTTCTCCTGTGTCGTATTTTCCAATAATAACATTGTATTTATGAGTTCTGTCATAATTAAAGCTGAAACGTATATCAAAGTATTTTCAATTTGAATACCTATTGCTGTAGTATCTGCTTCCCAAAAATCAACAAGTTTATAGTTTCGTACTGATTCTCTACTTAGCTTTATAAGTAATTTATTTATTTCAGTATTTTTATTTTCCAAAATTTTAATTGATATATAGCTTCAAAAACTTATCTTTATGAATATTACTACTGAAATAGTAGTAAATTTAAACCTATACTACGTTTCATTCAAAAATACATTTAAGATCAAGTACCGGATATTAAAAATAAAAATGAATGCTGGTTTATATAATAAAGCCAATTCAAACATTTTTATAATTTTTTCTGCATTAAATGATCTTTTTTTTTAGTTCATATAATGACTTAGATATTAACTCTAAATCAGTAATATGCTCATCTTCAAATTCATCAATAGTACATTTTGAAGTTTTATCTATTAATGAAAAAAGCCCATCATTCCATAATCTGTTAAATTCATCAGAGGTTATAGTAAGTTCAACAATTTGTTCTGGAGAAGTCATATCAAAATCCAATGCAATTTGCGCTTCTTTATTTTTAGGGACAATAATTATCTTTGACACATTAATTAATATTCGTAAATATATTAATTAAATATATTGAGTCTAGCTTCTACATAACTACTTGCATCCATTACATTTTAAAGTTATAAATATTTATCTAATAGTTTTCTTATTCTTCGCTTTCTAAATTTATTATAGTATGTTACTTTCAAATAAGCTCTGGAGTTGTTCCTGAACAAAGTTTGGAGAATCTTTCAGGGTAATGGATATTGCCATTCATGTCACATGTCATAGGTGAGCTGTTCATTATAATTATTTTTATTGACCACTGATGATCCAGGTCTGAGTAGACGCCCTGCTGGAGCCTATTGAATTGGTTATAAGAAAAAGAATACCTTATTTCAAGAAGCCGCCCCGGACGATGCCGGGACGGCCATTGTAATCAAAACCAATATGAATCTTTTTAAGTGTACTTCCGGCAGGTATATGCTACTGAAGTACTCAGCAACCTGTTCTGTATAAGATAATGCTCCAGCCTTTGATGATCTTCCGCGCTTACATCGATATACAGCTGCACATACCCGAAATCCCGGCCGTCAAGGTACTCTATCTGTGCAGACAGCACCCGGTGGCAGATTCCGAACTTACGGTACATCGCATTCATCAGATGCTCGAGCTTCATCTTACCATTCAGCTCAATTTCAAGTATCAGTTCCCTGGTTTCCTGTAAAGGCGGACTGTGCAGCGCATGCAGTTCGCGGTCAGATCTTATCATAGTAAAGGCATTAGTGGGTCATTATTTTATGTCATTAAATCTTTAGCAAAAATATAAAAAAATATTACCCTATAAAATTAGTAGACTAATAATTTTCAATTTTAACATTTTAGCTCCTAAACTAAAAAAAAGAGCTATACTACAATTCCCGGATCCTTTGCAGCTTTTCCGAACCTGCGAGCCCGTTGGGATTACAACCAGGCTGCCCTTCCGGAACTTCAAGACCCTTCTGTTGATAGAATTTCTGCCAGAATTCATTGATTGTTCCGGTTTCAGGATCGACGAATGTCATCGGCTCCAGGGTAAAAATATGGTTTTCCCTGAATGCCCGTTCCACAAAATCTGAACAGTAATAGGAATTCTCATCGAGGATATAGTTGAAATTATAAGGTTTGCCTGTCATGGACTCTGCTTTTTCCAGCGCAGCAGGTATGGCTGTACAGTATGGTGGCTTTAAGCGGTATACGACTATTCTCTGTCCGTCATCAGACCTGTCTTTCAGGAAATCTTTCAGAGGCTGCTTTTGGGAACCGCCTTCAGGCGCTGCATGCAATACATAAGGATGATGACCGGACCATGTCAGAATCCCGATATGGTCAAAAGAAGCCTGTGCCTGCTTTTGGGTCACATTATTGATGGCTCCGGAAAGCCCGGTCGGTTTTGCCGTTACAAAGAGCAGATCGCCGTTTTTCAGGTCTGCTACCCGGGAACTCCTGCAGCTGCAAAGCACTGCTGCCATGCACACGGCAAAGAAGAGTTGCAGCAGGCTACTTTTTCTTAAAATTCTTTTCATAGCATTCAATCCAGTTCCGCACGGTAATCTTTTTACACAGTTCGGCAATCAGTTCCATAGGAATATCATCCATTTTTTTAAACCTGACGCATGATTTCCCCATATCCAGCTTCCGCTTTGAATATTTGGGATATTCACTGGTAAACCATGCCAGCAGTTCCGGCTGGGCATACATTCCCATATGGTACAGGGCAATAAAATTTTTCTGTGAGGCAATGCTGATAAAAGGCAACGGCGTTCCGGGGCTGCAATGGTAACCTGCAGGATAGAGATCCAGCGGAACACCCCAGCCCGGCATTCCGTACCCCATCCCGAACGTGAATCCTTCAGGAAGGTTGGTATCGATCGTATCTGAAAGCTTTTTGAATATGTCCTGCCTTTCTTCAGGAATCTGTGACAGGTATTCTTCTGCCGATAAAGCTGTAGTCTGCATGTATTGCCGTTTTTGAAAGGCTAAAATTATTAAAATTTACAGATAGTTGATTTCAAAACACGATTATTTTCTTATTGGAAAATTAAATCTTATTTTTGTCATACAAATTTTTAAACAATGCCGAACATTTCAAACAGAGCACTGCACATGCCGCCTTCACCGGTAAGAAAACTGGTTCCCTTCGCTTTACAGGCCAAGCAAAAAGGAATAAAAGTATATCACCTCAACATCGGGCAGCCCGATATTGAAACTCCGGAAACGGCTTTGAATGCTTTAAAGAACATTGATTTAAAAGTATTGGAATATGCTTTATCCGAAGGTAACACGGAGTACAGGAAGGCCCTTACCGAATACTATCATTCGCTAAGTTTTACGGATCTGACGCCTGATAACTTCATCGTGACCAACGGTGGATCCGAGGCGCTGAATTTCGCCATCTCAACATTATGCGATGACGGTGATGAAGTGATTATTCCTGAACCGTATTATGCGAATTATAATGGATTCACGAGCACATTCAATGTGAATGTGGTAGCCGTGCCTTCAAGCATTGATACCGGGTTTGCCCTGCCTCCGATTGAAGATTTCGAAAAGAAGATCACCGCAAGGACAAGAGCCATCGTAATCTGTAATCCTGGAAACCCAACCGGTTATCTGTATACACGCGAAGAGCTTCAGAAACTGGCAGAAATTGCCTTGAAATATGACATTGTCGTAATTTCTGATGAAGTGTACAGGGAATATGTATATGACGGCAAACAACAGGTTTCCATGCTGGCCTTCCCTGAACTGAGCGAAAACTGCATCATCATTGATTCTGAATCCAAGCGGTATTCCATGTGCGGCGTAAGGATCGGGTGTATGATTACCCGTTCCAAAAAAATACGAGATGCTGCCATGCTTTTTGCACAGGCCAGGTTAAGCCCTGTGCTTTTAGGCCAGATTGCAGCGACAGCCGCCCACCAGAATGACGGTGCTTACATCAGAGCCGTGAGAGAAGAATATACCCACCGAAGAAACGTACTTGTAGATTTACTCAATGCTATCCCAGGTGTGATCTGCCCGAAACCGAAAGGCGCTTTCTACTGCGTGGCTGAACTTCCGGTAGATGATACGGAAAAATTTGCCCAATGGCTTCTGGAAAGTTATACCAATGTAAACCGCGACACCATTATGGTGGCTCCTGCGGGTGGATTTTACAGTGATCCGGAACTTGGTAAAAAGCAGGTAAGGATTGCCTACGTTTTAAAAGAGGAAGATTTAAGAAGAAGTGTGGAGATTTTAAAGGATGCGCTTGAAAAATACAAAGCGGAATTTACCCTTTAATCCTTGATATAAGATGTCAGCAATACAGCCCATACGGATGAAATTCTTCTTCCCCATCGTTGTATTGCTGATTTTTTTTTCGTGCAGCAAAGAACCTGAAAAGCCCGGGCCGGCATCTTCCGGCGAAATCAGCCAGATTATCCTTTCTTACATCGGAGGAAACCACGGATCCTATACCATCATTAAAGTAAGCCCGGACTCCATTCATGTGGAAAAAGGCAATACCACAGATAAGAGCCATACGGAGAACAATATAGCCATCAGCGAAGCCTCCTGGCAACAGCTCATCAAGCCTATTGACATCCGTGCGCTCAATAAGATCCGGAGCTCACCGAGCCGGCAATCCGTAGACCGTACCGACGAAACATTTCAGGTAAAAACACGCAACAAAGTCCATGTATATGTGAACGCGTACACCGATACGCTCCATTACAGGCAGCTGGAAAATTTTAAAATTCAACTGGAAAAGATCCTTCCGAAAGACCATCATTAAACCATGCAAGAAAACGTTTCCTTACAGCCGTACAATACTTTCGGTGTTGAAGCCGAAGCCCGATATTTCACTGAAATCCATACGCCTGAAGAATTGAAGGCAGCCGTTAACTTTTCTTCTTCACGCGCCCTGAAAACCCTATTACTGGGAGGAGGCAGCAACATCCTGCTGACCGGGGATTTCGACGGACTGGCCATCAGGCTAAACCTGAAAGGGATTTCTGAACAGCCGGATGGTGTTAACCATATCTTGGTGACTGCACAGGCAGGGGAAAACTGGCATGAGTTCGTGATGTACTGCCTGGAAAAAAATTATGGCGGACTGGAAAACCTTGCCCTGATTCCCGGCAATGTAGGGACTTGCCCGATCCAGAACATCGGAGCCTACGGAACAGAGATCAAAGATGTTTTCGTACGATGCAGCGTTTTGAACCTCAGCACCATGGAAACGGAAGATTTCGAGCTCGAAAAATGCCGCTTCGGTTACCGTGATTCGATATTCAAGCAGGAAGGAAAAGGGCAATACATTATCCTGAGCGTAACCTTCAGGCTAACAACTCAGCATCACAGCATCAAAACAGAATATGGCGCCATTCGTGGCGAGCTTAGCAATGCAGGAATCGCAGAGCCTACCATCCGTGATGTGGCTCAGGCCGTCGTCCACATACGCAAGAGCAAACTGCCGGACCCGAAAGAAACAGGTAATGCAGGAAGCTTCTTTAAAAACCCGACGATTCCGTTACTACAGTTTGAGGAATTGCAGATCCGGTTTCCCCATATTCAGGGGTATCCTAACGGAGATGCTGTAAAAGTTCCTGCCGGGTGGCTGATTGAGCAGTGCGGATGGAAGGGCAAACAGATTGGCAATGTAGCTTCACATCCATTACAGGCCCTCGTTATCATTAATGCAACCGGGCAGGCAACCGGTAAAGAGATTTTTGATTTTTCCACCCTGATTATTGATTCCGTACGGGAAAAGTTCGGGATCGATCTGGAACGGGAGGTAAATATCATTTAAAACAGTGATACTTTGCTTATTAAACTGGGTTAAACTTAATGGAGTTCAGCTCAATTCAAATCAATCATATAACAAAAACACAGTTATGAAAATCACGATCCTCGGAGCCGGAAACATGGGCCTGTCTTTTTAAAAATCATTCCTGAAATACGAACTGACAGAGCCTGAAAACCTTCATTTGATCATAAGAAACCCTGCCAGGTTCACTAAAATAGCCGAAGAATTCCCGAAGTCGGAAATTTCAACGTTTGATCAGCTAAAGGAACTGAAAGCAGACATTATCATCCTGGCCGTTAAGCCTCAGGACTTTCTTCACCTTGCTGAAAACTTCAGGTTTAAACTGAAAGAACACCAAATGGTTTTATCCATTATGGCTGGAATTAAGATCGAAAAAATACAGAAAGCACTGAGCCATCCTACAGTGGTAAGGGCCATGCCTAACGCTCCTACCTTTCTCGGAATGGGGATTACAGGCTATACCGCCGCAGAAGGAATTCCCTTCAGCCAGCTGATGCATATTGAACGGTTACTGAATTCTACCGGAAGATCGGTTTACCTGGAAGATGAAGGACTGCTGGATGGTGTAACGGCGCTTTCAGGAAGTGGGCCGGCATACTTTTATTACATTGTCGATGCGATGATCAAAGCCGGGGTTGAGATGGGAATCCAGGAGAGCCTGTCCAGGCTTTTTGTGAAACAGACCCTACTGGGCGCTTACCATCTGATCAATAATTCCGACAAGAGCCTGGAAGAACTCATCAGCGATGTTGCTTCAAAAGGCGGAACCACCGAAGCTGCCCTGAATACGTTCAATGAGCACACCCTGAAAGACATCCTGAAAAACGGGATCCTGAATGCGGAGAAACGCGCCAGAGAACTGAATGGCTGATTCAGAAATCAAAGGGAACAAATAACACCTACATGCGGAATCACTGAATAAAATCCGGCATTATCTTCAACTGGAAACAAATGTACTCCTAAGAGAGCGAATGTAAAAATCTGATATTTATCATTTATTTTAATTTATTCTAAATAAGATTTAAACGGAGGGAATTAAATTATTAGATTTGCGCTCTGCTTATCTGAAAATCCAGTAAATCAATGTCAATCAGGTTTTTAACATCTATAATCCTATTTTTATCCGGCTCTCAGCTCTTATTGGCCCAAAACGAGAAATTACAGCTTACTGTTTATATTACCGGTAAATCGGGTGAGAAACTTTCCGATGTTACGGTTAGCTCTTCAGAAACTTCCCTGGTTACGGATCGAAATGGCAGTGCTATTGTGCATTTAAAAGCTGGAAAACATCATTTACAGTTCAGTCACCCTAACTACCAGGAAAAAGAATCCGATATTGATTTAAAAATTTCCACCATACTGACGATTCAGCTGCAGCCAGTGGATAAGCTGGAAGAAGTGGTGATGTTTTCTAAAGAAGGAAAAGGACTGACAACGAAAACCGTGATCGACCGCAAGGCTATGGAACATCTGCAGCCTTCAAGCTTTACGGACCTGATGGAACTCTTACCGGGAGGATTGGCGAAGGTGCCTGACCTGAATGCGAATAACCGTCCGGTGCTCCGTGAAAACAGGGGCAGTTTTTCCGCAACTACCACAGATTACAATACCACCGCTCTCGGAGTACAGTTCATGGTAGACGGAAATGTACTAAATTCCAATGCAGACATGCAGGTTTCCCTCGACAATAAACAATTTGCAGAAGGCCCCAGAGACCGTGAAACGGCAATAACGGGAGTGGATATGCGGACCATTTCCACCAATGACATTGAAAAAGTGGAAATCATCCGCGGAATCCCTTCTGCTTCCTATGGAGACCTGACTTCAGGGGTTATCAAAATTGAACGCAAGATCGGCCAGTCGCCCTTGCAGGCAAGGTTTAAAGCAGACGGTTTCAGTAAGCAATATTATGTGGGAAAAGGCTTCAACATCAACAATAACTGGCAGATCAGTGCCGGAGCAGATTTCCTTGATTCTAAAGCCACCCCGACAGACGATTTTGAGAATTATCAACGGATAACAGCGTCTGTCCGATCGAGAAAAAAAGGCATGTTGTGGTCCAATCCCCTGGAATGGCGTTCCAGTATTGATTTTTCCACCAACATCGATTCGAAGAAAAATGATCCCGATAACGGGGCACCTGAAATTGACCGCTATAGGCAAACCCGGACGAGGATCAGCCTGACCAATAACTTTATCTACGCTCTGGCCAAAGCGTATTTCTTTGATCAAATCACATTCAATACCGCTATCAGGCAAGGAGTTGAAAAAATTGACCAGACCAAACTTGTCCAGCTATCCGGCCCAAGATCCTTTTCTTTGGCTACCGAACAGGGTGAAAATGTCGGCGTATTTCCCGCTCTGCGGTATATCAGTGATTTTTCTACAGATGGGAAGCCACTGGATATCACGGCTCTTTTTCAAACGACAGGAACAAGAAAAACCTGGGGAATCAGGCATCAGTATGAAGCCGGACTTGACTGGAGGTATTCAAAAAACAACGGAAAAGGGCTGGTGTACGATATGAACTCACCGTATTCGGCAGCTTTCAGCAATACCAGGCCAAGGCCTTTCAACGATATTCCGGCCTCCAACCTTTTGGCCGCCTTCCTGGGTGACCGGATGAGTTATGCGATTGACCGCCATATCTTCACATTATATGCAGGCGTTAGATTTTCCAGACAACTGGGAACAGACCGCTCGTATGCCATCAGCAAAAAAGTGTTTGCGGAACCAAGGATCAACCTTCAGTATAACCTTCCGCATATCATGATCCATGATGTCCCGCTCAAAGCAGACATTACTTTGGGATACGGACAGTTTTATAAACAGCCTACCCTCCTAATGCTGTACCCGAACAGGAAATTCTGGGATTACACCCAGCTCAATTATTACCATAACGATGAACGGTACCGGTATGTAAATTTCATGACGTATGTGCAGAATCTGGAAAATAAGGAACTGACCGCTGCCAAAAGCATCAAGAAAGAAATACGGCTCGACCTCTCCTACCGCAACCACAATGTATTCATTACTTATTTTAAGGAAGATATGACGAATGGTTTCCGCCAGATGCTCCATACAGTACTGCATACGTACAAGCAGTATGACGCTTCACAGGTGGATCTTTCTCAATGGAATAACGGTCCCGACCTCGCCCATACGCCTTATGTGGAAAAAAAGACCAATGCAAACTACAGTCTTACCGAAAACGGAAGCACCACGATTAAAAACGGTATCGAATTCGGATATACGTCACCGCGTTTCAAAGCCATCAATACCAGGTTTACCCTGAGCGGAGCCTACTTTAAAACACAGTACAGGAACTCAATGCCTGTGACCGAAAGCCCTTCATTATCCATAGGTCCTGACGGATATCCTTACTATGGAATCTATCAGAACGATGAAGGATACGTCAATTCCAATATGAACTACAATCTTTTTGTCGATACCTACATTCCCAAAATGGACCTTACGATTTCCGCGTCGTTCCAGGGCAGCTTCTTCGACTACAGAAGAAAAGACCAGCGTATTGCCGAACCGATGTATTATTATGGGATCGACGGCATCCTGCATCCTTTTACTGACGCAGACAGAACCGACGCCTATAAGCAATGGCTCGTAAGGAATGTATCGGTAACGGATAATATGCCTACTGAACTCACCTTTACGTTTGCCGCCAACCTAAAAGTGACCAAAAGTATCTACAGGGACATTAAAACCTCGATGTTCGTCACCAGGATTTTTAATTACAGCGCCCCGTATTACTTTAATAACCTCCGGATAGATAGAAAAGCAGCCAACAGGCCGTATTTCGGAATGGAGCTTACCTATAATTTTTAATATCAATTACATACAACCCACATGAAAAAAACTGTTTTATTATTGAGTATTGCAGCCGCTCTGGCCACCGGATTTACGGTATCCTCCTGCTCCAGCGATGATGATTTCGGATCTTCTGTTTCTCAGACAGGTGTATTGACCATGAATTTCACCGGAGACCAGATTGCCACCTATCAGACTCTGGATATTTCTATCAAAGAAATCAATACCGGAACGATTACCCAGCTATCCATTAAAAACACCAATGCCCATTCTGTTGAGCTTCCTTTCGGATCTTATATGATTACGGTAAACGGATCTGTGGTAAAAACCGATACAGAAGAGGTAAATGTAGGAGCTTCTGCCAATACGGATATCAAGATGAATGTTACCAACATCACCATCCCTCTTCTGGTAAAACAGTTTGGCAATGATTTTATTATTGAGGAAGTATTCTTTACCGGCGTAAGGACACCGGATGACAAGAACTACAATTCCGGAAGGTATTTTAAAATTACCAACAATACAGACAAGGTGCTGGATGCAGCAAACCTGATCATTGGCCAGTCGAATTTCCTGACGACATCGAATGATAACCCTACCCCTTATGATGCCAATACCTATTTTCCTGTAAAAGGTGTGATGATCCTAACCAGCACAGCACCGAAACTTGTGGAACCTGGAGATTTCATCGTAGTTGCAGATAATGCAATCAATCACACACAGAATACCTCAACAGCTTACAACCTGAAGAATGCGGACTGGGAATTCCCTTCCAACAATCCTACGCTGGGACAGGTAGACAACCCAAGTGTACCGAATGCGGAAGTAATCTATTCTCAGATGGCCTACAATATGTTCTTCCTGCACAACAGAGGCTTTGAAAGCTACGTGATTGCCCGCTTTCCTGCAGGAGAGGATAAAAATACATTCCTGCAGAACCAGAAATACAATTATACATTCGTGAACAGCGCAGGAAATACGGTGGCAAAAAGTGTCTACAAAATTCCGAATTCCTGGATTATAGACGGGGTAAACAACAGCATCCCGACAGATTTCGTACAGACGCTTACTTCAGCGAGCATTGATGCCGGCTGGACTTCCGTAGGCTCCATGAACAACGATGCCACCCGTTACGGGAAATCAGTAAGGCGAAAAGTAATTGGTCAGACTTCCAAAGGTAAAAATATCTACAAAGATACCAACAACTCTACCCTGGATTTTGTTAAAGACTCACAACCGAGTCTCAAAAACGGTATTATCCATTAATTCCGACTGAAAATCATTAAACGATTCCTATGTTCAGTAATACCACTTCTTTCGTTGTACTTTTCATCCTGTCCTGCTCTTTGCTGAAAGCACAGGACAGCCTGGATTTTTTCAACCGGTACCGAAATCAGTATAGTGCAGAAAGAACTTTAAAATCCCGGCTGTACTCTAATCCGGCATCAATGTCGGATTACAGTGTTGCCTCTTTTTCCGAATTCGGGGCCGGATACCACAGTGAGCAGAAAGATATTTACCGTCAGCAGCTCGGTGCAGGAGAACGGGGCCTGGAAATTTATGCCCGTTCATTCCAGAAACTGAACAGCAGAAGAGCAGTCTGGGGTAAAGCCAGCTATGAAAGCCTGAAACAGCTGAAGCTGAAATGGAATGAAAACCTTGATTTCGACCGTATTGCTCCTTATGTTTTAGCAGATTCCGTAGGCGGAGACCTGAAACTTGAACGGTATTCCTTTGCGGGAGGCTATTCTGAAAAAATAAACCGCTTTACCCTTGGGATTGAAGCTAACTATACGGCACAGCTGGGGTACAGGTCCAGAGACCCGAGGATCAATAATTCCACGTCTGATCTTTGGGTAAACCTTGGGGTAAACTATAAAGCATTCAGGGAATATGAAATCGGTGTATTTACCCGGCTCAATAAGTACACACAGAACAGCTCCATATCATTTGTAAGCCTCCTCGGAAACCCTTATGTCTATCAGATGGTGGGTCTGGGATATTCCAATAATTTCTTTAACGGAGGAAAAAATGCAGTGGCTTTTGAAGAACTGGGATATCAGGTTGGTGTCCAGATTATGAATAAAGGCGGAAAGGACTTTTACCTTCATGCCATGGCGGGAAATGCTAAAAACACTAAAAATATCCAGATCAGTAATCCCTTTTATGAATCTTCGGAACTCAGTAACGAGCAGTTTATTTTTGAGGGAGCTAAATTCTTTGATCTGAATATGCATCACAGGTTTGGGGTTTTTGCCGGTTATACGGCTTCCGTAAAAACAGGCACGGAATTCGGATACTCTGTCAACACCCAGTTTACTGAACAGGTTTTCCAGCGGAAAGCCTACCGTAAAGAAGACTACAGTTCCACGGTAAAGTTGATGTATCAATACTCAAAAGACCATCTTACCCTGAATGCAACTCCCTTTTTCAGACGCCAGGAAATCAAGGAGAGAAGATTATATCCGGTATCCGGACAGAAATTCGTATACAACTATTTTGGGATCAGTGCAGATGTACAGCAAAGACTGAATGAAAACCAGGTATTGAGCTTTAGCCCTTATTTTATTAAGCGGATGGTTCACCGTTCCATCTCGGCTCTCTCTTCCACCGCCAATGCAGCCATCAATGACTGGATACAGCAGGACTATTCTTTTCAGGCAAGCGGCATTTCCACCTTCGGGGCATCATTAAGGTATGACGTCAAGCCGCAAAAGCTTCCCGCTTTTTTCATCACCACCCAGTATCAGTCCCAAAAGATGCTGCACAAAAACAACCATTTCATCAGCATCCATTTAGGAATAACATTTTAACATATGAAGCGAGGTATCTATTGGGTTTCAGGATTTTTCCTGGTCATATTATGGAGTTTTGCACCTAAAGTAAGCCGGGATCTTTCATCCATCCAGGACCCGACTGTGCAGGATATTGTAAACAGCTATAAGAAAGCTATTTCCGGATGGCCAAAACCTACCATTGACAAAGGTGTGGAATGGAAAGAATTTATGCCCATCCGGTCAGACTCCGCTTACTTTGCTACCCAAAATCAGCCGAATATACTGTTGGGTAAAATGTTGTTCTTTGATCCCAAACTGTCAAAATCCAACCAGATATCCTGCAGCAGCTGCCATGATCCTGAAATTGGTTGGTCAGACAAAAGAAGGGTTGCCCTGGGCAATGATCATTTACAGGGAGGCAGGAATACTTTATCGCTGTTTAATGTTTCGGAAAGGAAATCCTTTTTCTGGGACGGCAGGGCAAAATCGCTTGAAGAACAGGCTGCCGGGCCGTTGGGCGCGCATCACGAAATGGCCATGGATATCAAAACATTACCGGCAAAGATCCAGGCGATCAAAGGCTATGCCCCACTGTTCAAAAATGCATACGGCAGTGAGAAAGTAACCTATGAAAGAATTGTAAAAGCCATTGCCGATTTCCAGAAGACCATCAAAAGCCAGCCAAGCCGCTTCGACAGGTTCCTGGAAGGAAAATACAATGCGCTGCCCGATGAGGAAATCTACGGTATGCATATCTTCAGGACCAAAGCCCGCTGCATGAACTGCCATTACGGGCAATACCTCACCGATGAATCTTTCCACAACATCGGTTTAACCTATTATAAAAGGAAATATGAAGATCTGGGCCTTTATAACATCACTAAAAACCCTGAAGATGCAGGAAAATTCAAAACGCCCCAACTCAGGGATCTTATGCTGACTCAACCGTGGATGCATAACGGACTGTTTAATGAGCTTGAAGGGATCATCAATATCTACAACAGCGGCATGCACCAGATCGACCCTGCTCCGGAAGTGAAAAAGAATGATCCTCTTTATCCGGTGACAGATCCTCTTCTCAAACCACTCCATCTGACTCCGGATGAAAAGAAAGCTCTGGCCGCCTTCTTAAAATCCATGTCAGGAACCAGATACAAAATGAGAAGGCCGGAAATCCCCGTAGAATAGTTTTTAATTAAGGCACCACCAACTGTTCTGATTATTCAGTAACGAAACGGCTGTGATGTATTTCGATATACCGGCAAATTTTCCATCCCAGAAAAACACCGAAGGTATTGAGGATGATATCATCCACCTCAAAAATGCCCAGACGGGTAAAATACTGAAGGGCTTCCACGATAATAATAGCCGACAGGAAAGTAAATAGAAGGCTTTTAAGCGACCTGAGCCCGGGAAAAGACCATCCTAAAAATCCGAACGGGATAAACATAATGATATTTCCCAGGACAATCTTAACGATATATTCCTTCGGAAGCCCGGAATTCATAAACTGAACGGTTGAAATAACGGGTTCCAGCCTCAATGCAGGATCAGGATACCGAGCATCGATCCTTCCGAAGCCGAAAAGCATAAGGTACAACAGGAACAACGTATAGGGATAAATAATAAACTGATAAAATTTCTTTAACATCAACGGGCAGGAGTATTCGCTTCAAAAATAGTAAATTTGTATCTTAAATCAAGCTCATGAAATACGTTTTACTCACCCTTATTTCGGCAATGCTTCTGTCTGTCTCATGGCCGACGTATGGAGTTCCGTTCTTTATATTCTTCGCACTGGTGCCTCTCCTGATGATGGAGCACGGTGTTTCCAAATTTTCAGGGTACGACAGGAAAAGCTGGGTAGTTTTCGGACTGTCTTATCTGTGCTTTGTGATCTGGAATGTGGTAACTACAGGATGGCTGTACGGGTCTAAAAATCCGGATGGCAGCCATTCAATGATGGCGGTCCTGTTTCCGGTACTTGTTAATTCCTTCTTATACGCATTGGTTTTCCAGTGCTACCACTGGTATAAAAATGCCCAGGGGACTTATTGGGGCCTGGCTTTTTTCGTGGCTATCTGGATGAGCTTTGAAAAGTTCCACCTCAGCTGGGAACTTACCTGGCCTTGGCTGAACCTCGGCAATGCATTTTCAGAATATCCGAAACTTATCCAGTGGTATGACACCCTTGGAGCTACAGGCGGAAGTTTCTGGATCCTGATTGTGAATATCATGACTTTTTATACGGTGAGGATATGGGAAGCCGGAAGAAAAAGAAAAGGACTGATCACCAATACCCTTATAGTGACAGCCTTAATTGCAGTACCTATGATTATTTCCGTTATCAGATACAATACATTTGATCAGAAGCCCGTGGGACAGGTGAACGTACTGATGCTCCAACCCGATCTTGATCCGTACGCGGAAAAATATTCCAAAGACAGCCTGACCATAGAAAATGACCTTTTGAATCTGGCCGAAAAGAATTCTACCGGGAAAATAGATTATTACATTGCCCCGGAAACCGCTATTCCCGGCAGAGGTTCCATTTCAGAAACGGCATTTGACAAAAGCCTGATGCTGAATAATCTTAAAGACTTTCTTGTGAAGCACCCCGGTTCCGTATTCGCAACAGGAATTTCTTCCCACCGCTTTTATTCGAATACAGACTTGCTTCCAAAAGATGCGTATCAGCTGAATCCGAGGCTTTGGGTGGAAAGTTACAATTCCGCTGTCCAGGTAATCCCGGGCCGGAAAGTAGAGGTTTACCATAAAGGTAAGCTGGTTCCGGGCGTTGAGATTTTCCCGTATATGAATGTCCTGAAGCCGTTATTAGGCGATGCCATGCTTAACCTCGGCGGAACTGTCGCTTCACTGGGCACCGATAAAGAACGGGTTGCTTTTTCAAATCCTTACAATAAAGGCAAACTGGCTCCGATCATCTGCTATGAAAGCATCTATGGTGAATTTGTGGGAGATTATGTAAAAAAAGGAGCCAATTTCCTGGCTATCATGACCAATGATTCATGGTGGGGCGTTACGGAAGGCCACAAACAGCTTTTATCGTATGCAAGGTTAAGAGCCATTGAAACCAGAAGGGAAATTGCTAGGGCTGCTAACAGTGGGATATCCGCCCATATCAATGCCAAAGGAGACGTTACTGCCGATACTTTTTACGGCGACCAGACGGCTCTGTTTGCTAAGGTAAACCTATACGAAGGAGAAACCTTTTACGTAAGGTCCGGAGATTTTCTTTCAAGGCTGGGTATTTTTGCTTTAGGCTTTTTACTTTTTTATTATCTGATCAAGCGGTTTCAGAAAAAGTTCATGAAATAAACTAAAACAATTTTGCAATCAATATTTTAATATAAAGAAAAACCAGCCATTGCGCTGGTTTTCTCAGTTTAATTGAGTTTAAAAATCAAAACTCTAACCATTTACCCGAAAAAGTCTGAGACTGAAAGATCACAGGAACAAAAAAGAATGGACAGATGATTTTTTTATTTTGTTTTTGTTTAGATTGATTAAAATAAAGATAATATCAAATAAAATATTACTGATCAACTTAAGACCGATATTTGTCACCTGGTCTATTGTGACGGGCATCATAAGGTATTTTTGAAAAAAATACACTGTAAATCTGTATAATAATTATCAGAAAAAAATATTCAAAACTTGTCTAACTGAAAAAAACTTCGTAATTTTGCACTCTCAAATATTATAGTACAAATAAGAACATCGAGATATGTCAAGAATTTGCCAAATAACAGGAAAGCGTGCAATGGTTGGTAACAACGTTTCTCACGCTAATAACAAAACGAAGCGTCGTTTTGAAATTAACTTATTAGAGAAGAAATTTTACCTTCCGGAGCAAGATAAGCACGTAACACTGAAAGTATCAGCTCATGGATTGAGAGTGATTAACAAAATTGGAATCGAGGAAGCTATTGAAAGAGCTACTAGAAACGGATTGATTAAAAAGAACTAAATCATGGCAAAAAAAGGAAATAGAGTTCAAGTAATCCTTGAATGTACAGAGCACAAAGAGAGCGGAATGGCAGGAATGTCAAGATACATTTCTACAAAAAATAAAAAGAACACTACAGAGAGATTAGAGCTTAAAAAGTACAATCCGGTTCTTAAGAAATATACGCTTCACAAAGAAATCAAGTAATTTATAAATATAATTTACCATGGCAAAAAAAGTAGTAGCAACCCTACAGAGCGGTCAATCTAAGAAGATGACCAAAGTGGTGAAAATGGTGAAGTCTTCCAAATCCGGAGCTTACGTTTTCGAAGAAAAAGTAATGAATGCAGACGAAGTAGACGGTTATTTGAAGAAATAATCCCTGCTTTATTTACAATATAAAAACTACTCATCTTTTGGGTAGTTTTTTTGTTATCTTTGTTAAGACAACACGACATCTTATAAAATCAGAATTCGGATATGAGTTGGTTTAAAAACATTTTTAAGAAAGAAGAAAAAGAAACTTTAGACAAAGGCCTTGAAAAATCCAGCCAGGGTTTCTTTGAAAAAATGACTAAAGCGGTAGTTGGTAAAAGCAAGGTAGACGATGAAGTCCTGGACAACCTGGAGGAGATCCTTATTGCATCCGATGTAGGCGCATCCACTACCATCAAAATTATCCAGAGAATAGAAGAACGTGTTGCCAGAGACAAATATGTAAGCGTTAGTGAGCTTGATAAGATCCTTCGTGAAGAAATTTCAGGGCTTCTCCTTGAAAATCCTCATGCAGGAACCGGAAATATCGATACTTCAAAAAAACCCTACGTCATCATGGTTGTTGGGGTAAACGGCGTTGGTAAAACCACCACCATCGGAAAGCTGGCCCACCAGTTTACGACAGAAGGAAAAAAGGTTGTTCTGGGCGCTGCCGATACCTTCAGAGCAGCAGCAGTGGACCAATTGGTGATCTGGAGCCAGAGAGTGGGCGTACCGATCGTCAAACAGGAGATGGGGTCAGATCCAGCCTCTGTTGCTTTTGACACGGTACAGAGTGCGGTTGCACAGGATGCTGATGTAGTCATCATCGACACCGCCGGAAGACTCCATAATAAAGTCAACCTGATGAACGAGCTTTCCAAGATCAAACGGGTGATGCAGAAAGTTATTCCTGATGCTCCCCATGAAATCCTTCTGGTGCTTGACGGCTCTACCGGACAGAATGCTTTTGAGCAGGCCAAACAGTTTACCGCCGCTACAGAAGTGAACGCACTGGCGGTAACCAAACTAGACGGAACCGCCAAAGGAGGCGTAGTAATAGGCATTTCCGACCAGTTCCAGATCCCGGTAAAATACATAGGTGTAGGCGAGAAGATGCAGGACCTGCAATTGTTTAATGGTATAGAATTTGTTGACTCATTTTTCAAGAAAAGATAATACAATCTTCTTCTTGATCAACAACCAATTCAAATATTAACAATTAAAAAAATTTACGATTATGGGATTTTTAACATGGATTTTATTCGGCCTTATTGCAGGTGCAATTGCTAAAATGATTATGCCGGGCAACCAGGGAGGCGGATGGCTTTTGACCATTATTCTGGGAATCGTTGGAGCATTCGTAGGAGGAGCCATCGGAGTTTATGTACTTCACTGGGGTGATGTGGAAAGTTTCTGGAACCCAAGAAGCTGGATCCTGGCCATAGGAGGTGCGCTGATTGTCCTCTGGATTTACGGAATGGCTACACGGAGGAGTTAGAATGAAAAAATAAAAAATTAAAGCCCCGGATCTGATTTCAGATCCGGGGCTTTGTTTACAATATAATTTAGTTTAGTTGATTTTAATCTGATAAGGCATCTGCATCTTGATTTCAGATTGCAGTTTCTCTTCAGTAATCTGCTGCAGGATTTCATAATTGGCTTTTCCTATCTTGCTCTTGATAACCCTTGCTTCAATATCCTCTTTATTCAGGTCCTGGAAAATCTGTTCAAAGGTGCTCATCTTTTTAGGATAAGACGTTACATTGTAAGATTTAAGGCCTGCCTTCTGTGCAGCAAAACGTACAGCATCTTTCAGGGTACCCAGCTCATCTACCAGGCCGATCTGTTTGGCCCGTACTCCGCTCCATACTCTTCCGCCGCCTACCTGATCAATCTGCTCAAAAGTCTGTTTCCTGTTTTGGGTCACGAAATGAACGAATCTTTTATAAGTCCCTTCCACGCTTCGGGTAATCATATTGACCCCATAAGGAGTTACGCCATTTAAAGTCGAAAAATACTGTGAATTGGCATTGGTCGACACAATATCAGAACGTACCCCGTTTTTATTGGCCAGCTCTTTAAAATAAGGAATAACACCAAAAACACCAATGGAACCAGTGAGCGTATTAGGTTCCGAATAAATCTTATCTGCTGCCATCGCTATGTAATATCCGCCGGAAGCTGCATAATCTCCAAAGGAAACAATAAGCGGCTTCTTCTTTTTCAGTTGCTGGAGCTGGAAAAGGATTTCATCAGAGGCATTGGCACTCCCACCCGGAGAGTTGATCCTGAAAACGACAGCTTTCACTTTATCATTCTCCTGAAGATCCTTAATGTACTCAATGTATTTCTCAGAGTAGATTTCATTATATTCATCACCGCTGTTGATTGAGCCTGCAGCATAGAGTACGGCCACCTTATCACCGGATTTCTCGTCATCAGAATAGGAGTTAATATATTTCGCTAAAGAAATTTTATTCAGCTTATCATCCTCTTTCAGATTAAGCTTGGTTTTGATCATCTGGTCATACTCCCCTTTCTGGATCAGCTGATCTGCCAGTTTGTACTTGAGGCTCAGTTCCGGGATCATTCCATACAGGCTATCCACTACTGTTCTGAACTGCGTTGTATCCATCTTTCTTGAAACGGCTATTTTTGAAGAAGTATTTTTCCAGATGTCATTCAACAGTGTACTTAGCTGCTCCCTGTTTTCTGGCGAGATATCATTTCTTAAAAACGGCTCAACGGCAGATTTGAATTTTCCGTGACGGATAACCTCTATTCCGATACCGTATTTATCAGCGAAATCCTTAAAGAAAGCTACTTCTGTAGCCAATCCTTTCAACTCGATCATCCCGGCAGGATTCAGGTAATACTTATCGGCAACAGAACCTAAATAATAGGATGCCTGCGATACCGTATTTCCATAAGCATAGACAAATTTCCCACTTTTTTTGAAGTCCTCGATAGCACTTCTTAGGTCATCAATCTGTGTAATACCCGCATTCAGATTGTCTACTTCAATACTGATTCCTTTGATATTATCATCTGCTTTCGCTTTATCAATGGCTTCGAGCGCTTCGTAGATCAGAATATTCTGATTTTTTTTATCAACGTTGAATAGCCCGGTACGCTCTTCCGTAGGACTATCGATAATATTGGTTTTAAGATTAATGGTAAGTATAGAGTTCTTCTTTACTGTCACTGATTTGTCGCCACTCGTTGATCCGACCACCAGTATAATAATAAAAAAGAAAAAAAACACGACACATAATAGGACAATTGCCACTATATTTGCCAGCACATTCTTAAAGAAGCTTTTCATAAATATCAATCATTTTCCGATATGTCGCAGCATAAGGTCATTTTGTTACTGGGAAGTAACCTGGGAGACCAAAAAAAAAATTTAAATACCGCTCTCGATAAAATCAGAGAAGGGGAAAATGAAATATTAAATATAAGTGAATTCCTGACATCTGAACCTGTAGAATTTGCTAGTTCTAATATTTTTTGTAATATTGCAGTAGTAATATCTACCAGCCATTCGCCAATTCAACTGCTTGATTTTGTTAAAAGTATTGAATCGGAGATGGGCAGAACAACGGATTCAAGAGCATCCGGAGCGTATAGCGACAGGATTATTGACATTGATATCGTTAAGTTCAACGAGTTGAAATTTTCATCAGAAAGGCTTGAGATCCCTCATCAGAAAAACCTTTATGAAAGAGATTTTTCCAGGATATTATTAAAAGCATTTATCTAACACATAAAACATATTGTATGAAATTAGGTTTATTAATTTTGGCGGTCCTGCCAATAGCTGCTTATGCTCAGGACAGTATTGCAGTACATTCCACTGAATACCCTAATACTTTTTCGTCCGGCTCCGCCAACGTTCAACCATTTACCAACAGTGCCAGAAAATTCAATGACTGGTCTATATCCATCGGTGGTGGTGCAGCCTTTATGGCTCATGCAGATCTTGTTTCATTTTATGACAAGAAAATCAACTGGGGCTATAATGCTTATGCAAGTATTGACAAACAGATTACCCACACCTTCGGGTTAAGTCTTGCGTACCAGAGAGGGGAAACGAACCAGAGAGCTCAGTTAGGCGGTATACCGGGTCAACTGGCCGGTATAGCAGAAGCAAATACAAAATACAACCAATTGGTATTGCTTGGAGATATTAATTTTTCCAACCTTTTAAGAAGAGTTGATAATCACTCTCCTTACAGATGGGCTTTCCACGGGTATGGGGGTGTAGGTCTTATGAGCTACAAGACTTCTCTGCATGATAATAATGAATTCAGATGGAGCACAAATCCTCCGAGAATTCCGTTATTCATCAATCAGGATTTTGATTTTAACTCTACGTTCTTCCAATTCGGTTTCGGTCTTAAATATAATGTTTCCAAACTTATAGATATTGAAGCCAGGACCATGTATATCATGAGTGGGGATGATGAGTTTGACGGCGGCGGATGGGCTGGCCCGGCTGATTATGATGTCAATTCAAAAGTTTCAAAATACAATATGATTAAATCAAGCAGATCTGACAATATGTGGACAGTGAATCTTGGTCTTTCATTCAAACTTGGTAAACATGATACACATCTTGCTTGGCATGATCCTTTGCAGGAAGCGTATTACAGAGCTCAGGTTCTGGATGAAAAATCCACTGATCTTGTGGTTTGCGAAAAAGGAGATAATGATAATGACGGTGTTTGCGATGACTGGGACAGAGAGCTTAACACACCTGCCGGAGCACGGGTGGATGGTGCAGGAGTAGCTTTGGACATGGATCTTGACGGAGTAATAGACTTATATGATAAGTGTGTTACTGTACCCGGTCCTGTAGAAAATAACGGATGTCCTACGAATAAATAATTCTTATTTCAGTATTTGGCCCGGTTATTGTAAGTAACAGAGCATGTAAAATTGAGATTGAATTTTACTATTACTAGGATCAAATAATAAAATAATTAACTAAATAAAAAAATACACTATGAAATTAAGTTTAGCGATTGTTGCATTGGCAATGGCTGTACCAACAGCAAGCTTCGCGCAAGACTCAACAGCAGTTTCAAATGGACAGTACCCTAATACTTTTACATCTGGTTCTGCCAACGTTTCGCCATTTACTAATGAATCTAAAAGATTTAATGACTGGGCAATTTCCTTTGGTGCAGGTGTACCAATGATGCAAAGTGCTGATTTAACATCTTTCAAAAATGGTGATGGTAAAACTCTTTTCGGATATTCCGCATATGTTAGTATCGACAAAGCCATTACTCATGCTTTTGGTTTGAAGTTACAGTATGACAGAGGGGAAACAAGACAGGGATGGTTCTATACAAAAGATCCTGTACCAACTAACCTTCCTGCTTTTCAACAGGTTGCAGGTAGGACACAGTATGATGCGATCTCTATCTTGGGAGATGTAAACTTCTCTAACCTTTTAAGGAGAGTTGATAATCATTCTCCATACAGATGGGCACTACACGGGTATGCTGGTATTGGAACACTCGCTTATAGAGCTTATCAAAAAGACATCACAGGTCAGAGACTGGCTACAGAAGTAAAACCTTTTAAATTTAATTCTTTATTTGGTCAGGCAGGTGCTGGTCTTAAGTTTAAAGTAAACAGAAGATTAGATATCGAAGGTAGACTAATGTATGTGGTAACCGGGGATGATAATTTTGATGGTGGTGGTTATAACAATGTTAACAGCCGTTCAGAGAATACTTCAGATAACTTCTTTAATGCTACTTTAGGGCTTTCATTAAAGCTAGGGAAGCATGAATCTCACCTGATGTGGCATGACCCATTACAGGAAATCTATTACAAACTTGACGTTTTGGCTAATAAAAACCAGGATATTGAAGTTTGTAAGAAAGGAGATGCTGATAATGACGGAGTATGCGACGATTGGGACAGACAGCTTGATACTCCTGCAGGAGCAAGAGTTGACGGTGCTGGTGTAGCATTAGATACCGACTTAGATGGTGTAATCGACCTTTACGATAAGTGTGTAACAGTTCCGGGACCTGTTGAAAACAACGGATGCCCTACTACAGCTGCCAACAACGGTCCTGTTGTTGAAACTGAGACAAAACTTGAAGGAATTGAATTTGATCTGAACTCAGACAGAATCTTACCTTCAAATACTCCAATCCTGAATAACGCTGTAAACTACATCAATTCTTCAGCTGGAGCATACAATGTAATCGGAGCTACTGATACAAGAGCTTCACAAGCTTACAACCAAAAACTTTCTGAAAGAAGAGCCAGCAACGTAAAAGATTATCTAATCAAGAACGGAGTTGAATCTACTAAACTTAACGCTATAGGTAGAGGTAAAAAAGACCTTAAATATCCTGAGTGCGACCCAGCTACTAAATGTCCTGAATGGAAAAACAGAGCTAATAGAAGAGTTTATTTCGAAGCAAAATAATTTAAATTTGTTAATAAATTGAAGCCACGCCCCGCGTGGCTTTTTTTGTTGTGATACTTTCCTTATTTTTACCCTATGATTTCCCAGCAAGATTTTCAAAAATTAAAATCCGAAACCCTGAAGTATTTTTGGGGCCATGATGGCTTTAGGGATTCACAGGAAGAAATCATAGATTCAATCATCAATGAACAAGATACGCTGGTTCTTCTCCCCACAGGAGCCGGAAAATCACTTTGTTATCAGTTGCCTGCATTATTGAAAGAAGGTACATGCCTTGTCGTTTCACCACTGCTTGCGCTGATGAAAGATCAGGTAAGCCAGCTCAAATCCCGTGGCATAGAAGCGGAATACCTATCTTCGGAACTGGATGAATATGATGCTGAAGCCATTTATAACCGTTGCAAGGAAGGCCTAACCAAACTGCTGTATGTTTCACCGGAAAGATTGACCAATACTCAGTTTTTGCAGAATATAGACATAATAGACCTTTCATTCATTGCCGTAGACGAAGCCCACTGTATTTCAGAATGGGGGCAGGATTTCAGACCAAGTTATCAGAATATTAAAAACTTCAGGAAAAACAATCCGGATATTCCCTGTATTGCACTAACGGCCACAGCGACCCCGAAAGTTTTAGAAGAAATTAAGATCAAGCTGGAACTTAAAAACCCGAAGATATTCCAGAAAAGTTTCAGGCGGGAAAATATAAAGATTTTCACTGAAGAAGTTTCAGACAAGTTCCAGAGGATTTTTGACATTCTGAAATATACTCAGGAATCCGGAATTATCTATGTACGAACCAGAAAAGAAGCAGAACTGCTGACAGAATTCCTTCACAAAAACCAGATGACCCATGTTGATTTTTTTCATGCCGGTCTTACCGCAAAAGAAAAAAACAGCAAGCAGAGTGAATGGAATACCAGCAACCGGAATGTCCTGATCTCAACCAACGCTTTCGGAATGGGGATCGACAAAGATAACGTACGTTTTGTGATCCATTACTCTCCTTCGCCCTCTATTGAAAATTATTACCAGGAAATCGGGAGGTCCGGAAGGGACGGGAAAAACAGTTTTGCCTTCCTGTTATGGAATGAACAGGAACTATCTAACTTTGATCAGATCCTTAAAAATCAGATACCGGGAAAAGATGAATTTATCCGGATTGTTACCTACCTCTACTCTATCTTCCAGGTGGCAGAATATGAATTACCGGAAAAATCTTTCCAGCTGAATATCAGAGGTATTCAGAATTTCACCCGGCTTTCTTCGGCAAAGATCAAAAATGTACTGAATTTCCTGCATAACCAGGAGTTGATTTATCATAATGATCACAAAAGCCTTTCTTCACTGCAACTACTTATAAAACCGGAGGAAATTGAATTGTTGCCCAGAAAAGATGCCTATTTTGTCGAACTGATGCTCCGCACGGTATCCGGAATTACTACCCATAAAGTATTGTTCAGTGAACAGCAGGTCAGCAATAAGATCGGAGTGGGAATCCCACTGATTAAAGATCGGCTGAAGGAACTCCAGCAAAAAAATTATCTGGAATATGTGGACGGCGCTTTATCCAGTATAAAATTCCTTAAAGCGCGTGACGACAGGGCTGTAAAAGGTATATACTGGAATCTTTTCCAGCACATCCAGAAAAACAAGGTCCAGAAATGGGAAGAGGTGAAATTTTACCTGGGAAACAAAAAGCATTGTAAGATGAAACTGATTCTGGCCTATTTTGGAGAAAAAGACACAAAAAGCTGTGGACGGTGCTCAGTGTGTCAAAAAAACAAGCAATCGGTGTTTGGTAAAAACATTGGTGCTCAGATTGTCAATATTCTTTCAAAGCAACCCTGTACTATAGAAGAACTTTCAATCAGGCTGAACTTTCATCCGAAAGAAAACATTCTGGAAAACCTGATTTTCCTGCTTGACTCAGGTAAAATCAAAATGCTGAATTTCAGAACCTACACAATAGCCTGATAAAATTAATAATGGAATTGATCTTTCTCTTTCTTTCACCTATTTAAACCTTACTGTTTGAATCATAAATTTTATTATTTATAACCCAGAACTCATAATTTACAACTCACCACTGAAAATCTTATCTTTGCACCATGAAATCATTAAAAGTAGTTTTCCTGGGTACTCCGGAGTTTGCTAAAACTTCTCTGGAAGCCATTCATCAATCCCGTCATGAGGTAGTAGGCGTAGTCACTGTAGCAGATAAAGCGAGTGGGCGCGGCCAGAAGGTCAATCAGTCACCTGTGAAAATATTTGCTGTGGAACATAACATTCCTGTTTTTCAGCCTGAGAAACTGAGAAACCCGGAATTCCTGGAAGAGCTCAGAAAACTTAATGCCGATGTTTTTGTTGTGGTAGCATTCAGAATGATGCCTAAAGTGCTTTTTGAAATGCCGACAATGGGTACTTTTAACCTCCATGCCTCACTACTTCCTGATTACAGAGGAGCTGCCCCGATCAATTATGCAGTGATCAACGGAGAGCAAAAGACAGGGGCAACCACCTTCTTTATCAACGAGAAAATTGACGAGGGAAACATCCTGTTACAGGAAGAACTTGATATTTTACCTGATGAAAACGCAGGCAGCCTTCATGACAGGCTTATGGAAATGGGAGCCAAGCTGGTGGTTAAGACTCTGGACGGACTGGCAGATGACAGCATTCAGGAAAGACCTCAGCCACAGGTTGAACATCCGAAAAATGCCTATAAGATCTTCAAGGAAGACACCAAAATCCAATGGGATGCCCCATCCGGAACAGTCCACCAGTTTATTCTGGGTATGTCACCTTATCCTGCTGCATTTACGACGTTGAAAATCGGCGATGAGGAGAAGGGGCTTAAAATGTTCAGCGGAAAATATGAACTTGCAGATCATGGTAAAAAAGCCGGTACCCTGGATATTTCAAAAAACGGATTAAGTATTTATACACAGGATGGCATCTATTATCCGCAGGAACTTCAGCTTGAGGGAAAGAAAAGAATGGGAGTAAAAGATTTCCTGAACGGATTCAGAAGCTTTGAACATATAACAATGGCTTGAGAAATTCTCAAGCCATTGTTATATGTTATCAATAAGAAATTTGCTTTGTAAGTGATTGGTCAGTTTTAAAAATTAAACTGTAACACCGTTAGAATTAATATTCCGTACATACAAATGTTGCTTTAAAAGCCATATTTTAATTTTAAGCCAATTGATAAACGGAGCAAATTGACAATTCACTATGCACCATTAAAGCTGTACCATTTCAGTTACTTCCACATCGTATCCCCCTACCTGAGGCTTGATATTCGGATTTTGGGTAATGACCTTGAATTTATTGATCCCAAGATTTTTCAGAATCTGTGTCCCAATGCCATAATCCCTGTAATTATAAGCCAGAGTAGGATGCTGAACCTGCCCGTCCTGATAGTTCAGGAACTGCTGTAATTTCCTCAGTGTATTTTCTGAATTGGAAACGTTATTGATGAAAATAATGGCTCCCTTTCCTGCTTCATTAACCATACCTGTTACTTTTTCAAGCAAAGGCTTTTCTCCGTTATTCAGCCTTGTCAAAACATCAAAATAAGAATCAGAAGACTGAACGCGTACCAATACCGGTTCATCAACAGTCCATGTTCCTTTTGTAAGGGCAAAATGGATCTGATCATTGGAGGTTTCCCTGAATGCGAAGAAATCATACTCTCCGTAAGCCGTATTCACTTTTCTCTCTTCAATTCTTTCAATCAGGTTGCCTTTCTTAAGCTGATAATGGATCAGGTCTTCAATAGAGACGATTTTCATATTGTGTTTCTGGGCAAAAGCATAGAGATCCGGCAGCCTGGACATGCTTCCGTCTTCATTCATGATCTCACAGATGACACCGCCTTCTTTCAATCCGGCAAGACAGGTAAGGTCGATAGCAGCTTCCGTATGCCCGGCTCTTTTCAGGACGCCGCCTTTTCTTGCCCTGAGCGGGAAGATATGACCCGGACGCATGAAATCGGTCGGCTTGGATTTTTCATCCATCAGCGCCAAAATGGTTTTAGCCCTGTCACCGGCAGAAATCCCTGTAGATGTTCCATTACCCAGAAGGTCTACAGAAACAGTGAAGGCAGTCTCCTTCGGGTCACTGCTGCGGCTTACCATGACATCAAGCCCAAGCTCGTCACATCTTTTCTCCGGTAGTGGCATACAGATCAGCCCTCTTCCGTGAACAGCCATAAAATTGATCAACTCTGGAGTAGTGAGTTCGGCAGCACAAAGGAAGTCACCTTCATTTTCCCTGTCTTCATCATCTACTACAATGATTATTTTACCGTTTTTAAGATCTTCTATAGCCTCCGGAATCGTATTTAATTTGATATCTGACATTTTTACTTTTAATTTTCGCAAAGATACTTATAAAAAAAGGCATCTCCCAATTAATATAAACGGTTTATTATACGCCCAATACAGAGTTTTTTGCCTCACTGAAAATATGATAAGACTCAAGCCTTTTCTGATGGTCATAAATATGGGCATTCACCATCAGCTCATCTGCTTCAAACCTTTCCTGAAAGCTTCGGAGCTGGTCCTCAATTTCAGTTTGATTGCCAATGAGCGTATATTTCAGTTTCTGCAGGACCATGGATTTTTCCATCGGTGACCAGATATCATCCATATCTTCTACCGGCGGGGCAAATGGTTTTCTATCATTTCTGATGATATTGATAAATGCCTGATACAGTGTTGTAGAAATCGTACGCGCTTCTTCCGAAGTGGATGCGGCAACTCCGTTAACACAGGCAATTATATACGGTTGTTTCAACTGGCGCGACGGCTGGAAGTGCTGCCTGTA
The DNA here is from genome assembly GCF_002770595.1 of Chryseobacterium camelliae. Lineage (NCBI taxonomy): Bacteria > Pseudomonadati > Bacteroidota > Flavobacteriia > Flavobacteriales > Weeksellaceae > Chryseobacterium > Chryseobacterium camelliae. Next base: position 1,922,281 of record NZ_CP022986.1, read on the forward strand.
AATTTTAAATGCCATTTCCATCTGCTCCGGGGCAAAATGTCCGGCAAAAGCGTATGGCAGTCCGAGCTCAGCTGCAAGCCATGCACTGTCTGTACTGGAGCCCAAAATATACAATGGGATATCCAGGCCTTCCCCGGGAATAGCCCTGACCATTGCCCCTGAGTTCTCCTTCGAAAAGTAAGTCTGCAATTCAAGGATCTGTCTTGGAAATTGTTCATTGATCGTCATAGGATTTCTTCCCAGAGCCTGGGCTGTCAAACCGTCTGTTCCCGGAGCTCTCCCCAGTCCCAGGTCAATCCTTCCCGGAAAAAGAGATTCCAGAGTACCGAATTGTTCAGCAATAACCAGTGAACTGTGGTTCGGGAGCATAATGCCGCCGGAACCGACTCTTATTTTTTTTGTCCCGTTGGCAATAAAGCCAATGAGCACCGAAGTGGCAGAACTGGCAATGCTTTCCATATTATGGTGTTCGGCAAGCCAGAATCTTTTATAGTTAAGGTTTTCCGCATAGTTGGCCAGCGATAAACTGTCCTGAAAAGTATCATGGATGGTTTTTCCCTGTTTGACAGGGGCAAGGTCCAGCACGGATAATTCAAAATTTTTCATATTGCACTCAATTTTCTTTTAGAGAAAATATAATGCAAAGCTAAAGCTTATAATCTGCATTAGTTACTTTTTGTAATTGATAGGATTAATAGTGTGTTTTAGCGAAAAACTATTGACTGGTCAACAATAAAAATTAAGCGATTAACCCCTGTGTAGATCATTTAAATTTATATCTGCATGGGATAAAATTGTATATTTAATCTCATTCACTGAGATAACAATTAAGATCCATGAACCTTATCAAAGATTTTCAGGAACAGACCGTTGAAATATTGGATTTCCAGACCACCTATCTGGTTGTACAACTTAATAATGTATCCTCACGTTTTGATTTTAAAAATAAAAAGGAAGCATTTCTAAAATATAAGACCAAAGGCACATTCAGATATTATACCCATCATCCTTTGCTGATAAACCATAACGAGAGCTCCCACGAAGTTTTTATCAATTCAAAACCTGAAGATGCAGAAACATTTATTGCAGACCTTCGAACGTCTTTTCATGAAATTACCAAGGGCTGGAGAAACTTTGAAGATTATATTGAGTCTAAGTCAGAAATTTTTGATTCTGTATTTAATAAAAACATCAGGAAGGGATCCGGTAAGATTTTAACAGTGCCTTCATCACTTTTAGCTGAAACCGAAAGAATATGCCAAAAGCATCACATCAAGATGACAACCTTTGGAGGTAATAAAATAACTCAGAATGAACTCATTATGATTGATCATCAATTTGTAATTGCTGAGCAGTTTGTTCCTAGTTCAATGTAGACATCAATTATCCCTTCTTGCTCTTCTCTTTAAAATAATTGAAATGATTGATCAGAATTCTGATTTCATTGAATTCAAAGTGGCTGGGAAGCGCATTTTTCCATTCTGTCAAGGTTTCTTTCGGATCCGTTTTAAAGATTTCTTCAAAAGCTTTGATCTTATCCGAGGTAATTACTCTTGAAATATCCAGTAACCCCTGTTCTGCAAACTTCGCCAGATGCCCGATCACTGTTTCTTTCACCAATCCTCTTTCCAGCGCAATTTCCGAAATGGTTTTGCCTTCCTCGAATAGCTGGAACGTGAGTACCTGCGACGGGACCTTTGCGATTTTCATACTGACTTCCTTGTCATTTTTCTCATCCAGCAGCCGGGTTTCCAGCAGATGGATATCTTTCAGGCTGTTCAGGTATTCTTCAGTATCTTCAAGCCAGCTTTTAAAATCTTCATTATATTGTTTCAGGCCTTTTACCCCTTTTATTTCCGCGTAGAAGTCTTTCAGAGGGCTGAATATTTTATCTCGGGTTTCCGTAAAGAAAAAATTTACGGCACCTTTAGCCTTGCTTTCAATTTCTGCCCATTCTTCCTGCTGGCTGATGAAGCTGTCCACTTTTTTGAAAATAATCCTTTCCAGTTTCTCAAAAACCTTTCCAAGGGTTACGATTTCATGTTTGATCTGGGTATACAGCTGGCTGGCCTTTACATGGTCGATGCTTTTGGTCGCTACGGAACGTTTGTTCCATTCTTCGGCTTCCTGTAAGAACCAGAGGCAGTCTAAGGTACGCAGTACTTTCCGGATGCTGTAATCGTATTTTTCTTTATTCAGGATCGACTCTACATGGTCATTGGCATGGGTTTCTCCCTGAAACTGCAGAATCCTGTTGTCCTTAAAAATAACTTCAGGTGTAATTTCAGATTTCAATACAATACCTTCCAGCGTCCTGCAACGGGATAACGCCACATATACCTGGCCGGCCGTAAAGCTTTTTCCAGCATCTATGATGACCCTGTCAAATGTAAGCCCCTGGCTTTTATGAATGGTTACCGCCCAGGCGAGCTTAACCGGGAACTGCTCAAAGCTTCCCAGAACTTCTTCCTTGATGCTTTTGTCCGTATCTAGGAAATATTTTTTCTGCTCCCAGACTTCCCTCTTCACGGTAATTTCGCGTTCACTACCTTCCAGGATGACTTTAATCTCATTGTCGTCCAGTGAGGCAATTTCTCCCAGCTTACCGTTGAAGTACCTTTTATCCGGAGAAACATCGTTGCGGATGAACATGATCTGTGCACCGGGCTTCAGCTCCAGGAACTGGTCATTCGGAAACTGGTTCTCCTTAAATTCACCAAACAGCTTGGCTTCATAAGTAGTAGCATCCACTTTGATCTCCGCCAGTTTTTCCTGGTTGATTTCGTCCGCCATTTTATTATGTGAACAAAGGTATACGTATGAATCTTCCCCTGCTTTGAAACCGGGGTCGTATCTCTGGTTCAAGAGACTGAAATCGATATTGGCCACATCACCGTCCCGGATGGCATTTAGGATATCCAGGAACTGTTCATCGGACTGCCGGTACACTTTGGTGAGTTCGATGGTGATCAGTGGAATATCCTTGATGGCATGGCTGTCAAAAAAGAAAGGGGACTTGTAATATTGCCTCAAAAGATGCTCATCGCGTACTACGGGCGGCAACTGGTACAGGTCGCCGATAAACAGCATCTGTACGCCGCCGAACCGTTGGGTGTTCCTCCTGATGAACCGCAATGAAAAATCCATCATATCCAGTACGTCGGCACGCAGCATCGATACCTCATCAATGATGATCACTTCCACTTCCCTCAGCAGCTTCAGCTTATCTTTCCGGTATTTGAAATGCGGCATAAGGTCTGCAATATTATTGGCCATGCTACCGTCTATACGGTCTGTAGTGGGCAGAAATGTCCTCAGTGGAAGACCGAACATGGAGTGGATGGTGACTCCGCCTGCATTAATGGCTGCAATGCCTGTCGGGGCCACTACAATATGCTTTTTCCGCGTCTTTTTTACAAAATCATTGAGGAAAGTGGTTTTCCCTGTTCCTGCTTTTCCTGTAAGAAAGACACTTCTGTTGGTATGCTCTATTAAGTCGAAAAAATAATTGTTCATTGCCTGCCAAATTTACGGAAATGAATTGGATTTTTGGTCTTGGCATATGTTTTGAAAATTACCATGTGGATAAAAAAATAAACATGAAGAACCCATCAGCCTATCTAAAAACATTGATTCTGTGCGCTGCACTGGCTTTGACGTCTTGTACGGCAACGAAGAATACAGATGCCAATCTGCCTAAAGATATCGCAGAACGTCCTGCGGATGAAAGCAGCCAGAAATATGACCAGGCCCAACTGGATAAACTTAAAGCCTATATTCAGAATGAGATCAATAAGGTGGAATGTACCGGAAGTAATGACTGGACTTTTAGCCCGATAGGAGCCAAAGCATGCGGCGGTCCTCAGTCTTATATCGCTTATCCTAAAAAAATGGAATCTGAAATCTTACCGAAGATCAACGACTATACGGAAAAAGTAAAAGCATTCAACGAAAAATACAAACTGATGTCAGACTGCATGATGATACTGCCCCCTAAAGCGGTAAAATGCGTTGACGGCAAACCTGAATTTGTGCCTTCAACATAATCCGCTATAATCCTATAAACACACGAATTCTTATAGTAAAACAGGCTGTTCCCAATGGAAACAGCCTGTTTTACTTGTATAATGACCGAATATCCCATATGGAAAATGGTCTCACCCTTATCAATTCTATCCTTATATCTCACATATAAAGTCTGATATCTGATATCTAGCACCTGAAGTCTGATTATCACTCCTTATACCACGAAGAATACTTCACATAATTATCAGCAATCCTGTTCACTTCCCCTTCCAGCAATGCTGCAGAGATATCTTTGATTTTCCTGGCCGGAACGCCGCCCCAGACTTCTCCGGATTTAATATGGGTACCCTGGGTGACTACCGAACCGGCTCCCACAATGGAGTTTTCTTCTACCAGGCACTCATCCATTACGATGGCACCCATCCCTATTAGTACGTTATCCTTTATGGTACATCCGTGCACAATGGCATTATGGCCGATGGAAACATTGTTCCCGATATTCAGCGGGTGCTTTTCATAGGTGCAGTGCAGCATGGCATTGTCCTGCACATTGACTTTATCTCCCATCCTGATATAATGTACATCACCCCGTATAACGGCATTGTACCAGATGCTGCATTCTTTGCCCATGGTCACATTTCCGATAACGGTTGCTGTTTCTGCCAGAAAAGTATCTTCCCCGATCTGAGGAATTTTGCCTAAAAGTTCTCTTATAATTGCCATAGTTCAGTTGAAGTTTAATAATGAGCAGATTATGAAACCGGATTTCGTATGTGTGCATTTCAAATGGCAGCGATAGCAAAAATCTAATTTCGAATCTCTGACTCCTAAGTTCTAATTGCGTATTTTTGTATTCAAATTTAACGAAAAAATGCGTACAATAATTATAGAGCCAACCGAAAACCCGAAAGTGATGAAATTCGTTACGGATTACACGTTGATCCCGGGGTCTTTAGAGCTGGACAGAAATTCAGATATATTGGAAATCCCCCTTGCCCAGGAACTGTTCAATTATCCTTTTGTAGAAAGGATTTTTATTACCGCCAATTTTGTGGCTGTAGCCAAACAGGATACGATAGAATGGGAACATGTGGTGGAAAGCCTTAAAAACGTGATTGAGGACGAATTGCTGGCCAATCCGAGAATATACCTCCAGAAGAAAAAGGAAATGTACCAGATCTATGCGGAGATGACGCCTAATCCTAATGTAATGAAGTTTGTCTCTAACAAACTTCTTTTGGACGGTTTTGCTGAAGTAAAATCCAGGCAAGAAGCTGAAGGTGTTCCTTTAGCCCAGGCGATTTACAAAGAATTTGATTTTGTTTCCGAGGTTTTTATTTCCGATAATTTCGTGGCCGTGACGAGAAACAATTCTGTGGAATGGCATGAGGTGATGATGGCTGTCCGTGCCCTGATTGCCGAATACCTTCAGAATGGTGGTGAAATCTCCCGTCTGGAACCTCAGAAACATGAAAACCCGGTAGAAAAAATTATCAACAGGGATTACACTGATGATGAGCAGAAAATATCCGACATCCTGAATGAATATGTTGCTCCCGCAGTAGAAAATGACGGCGGAAAAATCTCCCTGATGGAATATGACCAGGACAGCAAAACAGCAAGGATGCTTTTACAGGGTGCGTGCTCAGGATGCCCGAGTTCTACGGCTACCCTGAAAAACGGTATTGAAAACATCCTGAAACAGTTTGTACCTGATCTGGTAGAAAGAGTGGAAGCAGTTAACGGATAAATATCTGCCCATGTCTTCCGGAACTAAAATCCTTATTATAATTGGAAGTGCTTCTGAAAATTCCAGCAACCAGAGACTGATGGATCAGATACTAGAAAAAACAGGCCATGTAAATTTTCTGATGTATGATAACCTGTCTATCCTTCCTCATTTTGATACAGCATTAACGGATGATCATACTCCGGCAGAAGTCCTGAAAATCAGAGAAGATATCAGGAATTCAGCAGGGGTCATCTTTTCCACACCGGAATATATTTTCAGTATCCCGGGAAGATTAAAAAACGTATTGGAATGGTGTGTATCTACAACGGTTTTTTCAGAAAAACCGGTTGCTGTGATCACTGCTTCTGCCAATGGAGAAAAAGGCCATGAAGAGCTGTTATTGATTTTAAAGACCCTGGGTGCTGTAGCAGATGATAAACATCAGGCATTAATAAAAGGAATAAAAGGCAAATTTGACCACAATGGATTACTGGAAAGTAATACCTTTGCCAAAGTATCAAAATTAGTAACAGACTTCATAACTTCTGTTTCATAATTAAAAATTAAAATGTTGAATAAGAAAGGAATTTTACTGGTCAACCTCGGTTCACCGAAATCCACAGCCGTTGATGACGTAAGGGAATATCTTGATGAATTTCTCATGGATGAAAAGGTGATTGATTACCGTTGGATCTTCCGTGCTTTTCTGGTAAGGGGTATTATCCTGAATACAAGGCCGGCAAAATCTGCTGCTGCCTACAAGACCGTCTGGACAGATCAGGGTTCCCCGTTGATCGTTATTACAGAAAAAATTCAGAAAAAACTGCAGGAACGGTATGATATCCCAGTGGAAATCGGGATGAGGTATGCCCAGCCAAGCATTGAGTCCGGAATCCGCAAGCTTGTGGACCAGGGAGTTTCGGAAATTGTTCTTTTCCCATTATATCCGCAGTATGCAATGAGTACTACGGAAACGGTCATTGAAAAAGCGGAAGAAGTAAGGAAAAAGAATTTTCCGGAGGTGAAAATCAGCTATATACAGCCGTTTTATAACAGAGAGATCTATATCAGCTGTTTGGCAGAAAGTATCCGCGAGAAATTGCCTGAACATTTTGATGCATTACAGTTTTCTTATCACGGAGTTCCAGAAAGGCATATTTATAAGACCGACCCTACCAAGACCTGCAATCTTAACGACTGCTGTTCAAGGGAAAGCAATCCGAGCCACCAGTTCTGCTACCGCCATCAGTGTTATAAAACTACGAATGACGTCATTCAAAAACTTGGGCTGCCGAAAGAAAAAACCATCGTCTCTTTCCAGTCGAGGCTGGGCAAAGACAAATGGATTGAGCCATATACGGATGAAACCCTGGAAACCATTCCTAAAAAAGGAGTGAAAACCTTAGCCGTAGTATGTCCTGCTTTTGTATCCGACTGCCTGGAAACCCTTGAAGAGATTTCCGTTGAGGGTAAAGAACAGTTCATGCATGCGGGCGGAGAAAATTTCCATTATATCCCATGCCTTAATGATGAAGACCGGTGGATTGATGTCATTCAAACCCTATGCGATGAAAAGCTGAATGAATTTTATCTGGTATAAATTCATGACTTCATAATAATAAAAAGGCCACTGGAAAATTTCCTGTGGCCTTTTTTTGGTTTTAATATTATTTCTTAATTAAATTCCCTGCTTTCTGTCCGTTTACGGTAACGATATATATTCCGGGAAGCATATTACCCGGAAGCTGGATTTCCAGCCTGTTCATACCATCCGTTGTTTTAACCTTTTCGGAAATTTCCCTTTTTCCTGTTAAGCTCATCAGTTCAACTATGCCACTTCCTTCCTTACCTTCAAATGACACGGTAAATCTATCCGTGGCAGGATTTGGGCTTATAGTGTAAAGCAGCGCATCCGGAGCTGCCATTTTTCCGGCAGCTGAGGTTCCGCCGCCTACACCTACGGCATTCCAGGCATTGGTAACCTGGGTAACTTCAGTCCCTCCTGCGCCATAGAGATCGGCTGCTGCCTGAAGAGAATAGGTTCTGGCATTCATATATGTGGAAGAAGAAGTAAGATAGGTGGTCAGCGTCCGGTACGCTATAGCAGCCGCTTTGTCCAGTCCGATTCCCGTAACATTGTAGGCAAACCCTTTATCATTTGTTCCGCTTCCTCCGGTTACCAATAAATAATACCAGAAATTAAGTACCCCGGAATTGGTATGAACCCCACAGTAATCATTCGATTGGGTAGGATTTGAGCACCCTGACGTAGTTGTCGCTTTCCAATATTTCCCAAGGTAAGTATCGGGTTGGCCGTATGCATTTGGATCAGCCATATCCCGTATCACATAACTGAAATCTTCTCCCAGTTTCCAACTCGCCTGCGTGGGTCTTGCCCAAAGCTCTATTGAATTCCCGAAAATATCCGAGAAACCTTCATTCAATGCTCCGGATTCTCTCTGGTATGCCAGGTTGGCTGTTTTGGAAGTCATTCCGTGAGCGATTTCATGGCCACAAACATCCAGAGCCGTCAACGGTTTTCCGCCGTTTGTAGAAGAACTTCCGTCACCATATGTCATTCTGGAACCATCCCAGAATGCATTAAAATAATTGGTAGAATAATGTACATAGGACTTTATAGCAAAATGATTGTTATCGATACTTTTCCTTCCGAATTTCGTGTATAGGTAGTCCACGGTCATTTCTGCCCCCCAATGTGCATCAGTAGCATACTGATCCTTATTACTGTTGACGTTATTCCAGCTGTTGTCCGTGTCCGTGAAGTCTACTGCAGAAGAATAGTTGGTTCCTCTTTTCAAATCAAAAGTCTGTACTGCTGTCCCCCCGTTTCTTCCGGTTTCTCTTAAACGGTAGCTTCCGTTGTAAGAATCGGTCATGATGCTTCTGGTTCCGCTATACGCCGTGACAGCCGTTCCCGGAGTATTTACGTCATGGATGATCGCATCAATGCCTAATATTTTTCCATCTTTTGCATCTACAAAAACATATTGCCGGCTTACTGGCTTTTCAGCATAAATGTCAAATTTATAAGCCAGCCTCAGATCATTCATTTTCTCATCGGCAGGATCTGAATAGTAAACGATTTCCCCTTTTGGAGCAAAGCTTGCATTTGTATCATCCGATTCTCTCCTGATGAAATCTTCTTCTTCCTTATTCTGCCATTTGTAGGATTCGGCACCTACAAAGGCCAGAGCATTCTGCAAAGCGATGCTTTCGGAAATTTTAGCACTTTTCTCCAGGTTTTTGGGCATCTTAACAATCCATTTTCCGGATTCTCCCACAATTTTGCCATCTTTGGTCTGTACAGCCATCATTCCGTATTCTACAGGAATATCATTAAGGGTCTGCTGGAACCGGTGGGTTTCATATCCCAGCTGGTCTTTTTCAAATCCCAGCTTCCGGCCCTGAGCTGCAGTAAGCCTCTGAGAAGATTCATCAAATAGTACAGGATTTCCCTGGAAAGCGGGCCGGTCTTTTTCAAACCGCATAAATTCCGCATGAAGGCCATCTTTAGAAGGAACCAGTTTTGACGGAATAGTCTGAGCAAAAACAAATGAAGATACTGCAACACTTGACGCTAAAATAAATTTAATTCTCATAATAGTTGATTTAGTTTTAAAATTAATTAACAAAATAGTCAAACTAAATTAGCAATATAATTATTAAAAAATCAAACAATTACACAAATAAATAAAAATATGATAATTATAACATTCCGTTTAAATGTATTTTAAAAATAAAAAATGATATGATTATTATTTTTACATTAAAATATTAGACATAAAATATCTTTTTTAACATATTAATTTTTCGATATGCTTTGCATTATGATTCAGAATTATTCTCAAATATAAATTGACAAATATTTTTCAGATACTTTTTTTGATAAAATCAGTAATAACCCCATTATTTTTCACTATTTAGATTGAAATAAACATCAATTCCTAAAAACAACCCCATAATTTTAGACTAAAATTTTAAAAATTAAATATTTTTCCTACCTTTACCCCATCAAACTACATAGTCTATCATAAAATATCAGGAAATGATGAATGCAACTGCTGAAATACTCAAAAAGAAAATTGAAAGTTTCCATCCTGACCTATTGGAGACCCTAGCTAAAGTAGTGGAAAAGCTTGAAAACAGAAACCGGCCGACCATTCTGCCTTTTCACCGGGATGAAATTTTATACAGGATTCAATTCCATAATGAGCATCCTCATACTAAGCTGGATTTTTACGAAAATATTTCTGAACTTGAAAAGCTGTATGCCTGAATGAAAGTACTGCTTTCTTCCATTGCAAAAAATGACATAAGACTCCTTATGCGGGTTTTTAATGCGGAAAATAAACATCAGGGATCAGATTTTCTGGAGGAATTGAAAGAGTCGATCAGCTGCCTTGTTCAGAATGCGGCCAGTCATATCCAGGATTATCAGGAAATTTCCACGGTCAGCATGCAAAGATTTCCGGTAACAATCCATTACCTTGTGGAGGATGAAAACCACATGCTGATAACCGCTGTCTTTAAAACATAGAGCTTGGAGAACCTACACTTCCTTAGCCGGATCAGAATACTAATTTCAATTCGAGGCATCAGACATCAGTCAAGCTTAGTTAAACTCCGCACCCTCAGACACTTTACTCTAAAACCCCTAACAACCTACCTCACCGGCGTCCTGAACTCTCCATACCCCATCAGGCCGTCATAGTTCCTGCCGAAAGGAGTGTAATATAAAAATGCCTGGTAAAGATTCTCCGTCTGCCAGAAATTACCGTTTACTTCTCCAAAGTTCAAAGGTCCGTTTGCTTCTTTGGTAGCCAGTATATAATTATAGAAACCTTGTTTAAGATATATCCTGGCAACATATTTTTTAGTCGCGGCATCATACTGCATCATATTTTCTTTGCCGGGCTTAAAATTATTGAACCCACCCAGTACATAAATTTCTTTATCTACAGGATCTGAATCCAGGGAAAAATATACCCACGCATAATCTGCTTCCCGCTCGGCATTCCTCTCAATCCCGAGATCATTCCTCCTGTAATACCAGGCTCCGTTTACATCAGGCTGATACTGGTAGTTCAGCGGAAATGCCCATACCGGATGAAGGTAAGTCTGATTGACACCGTCTTTAATTTCTGTAGCACGGACCATATCCGCTGCCATGTCTATATTTTTATTATCGAAATAATAGAATTCATTATTCCCCGGGAAAACAAGGTTCATCTGCTGGAAGAGCAGCTTATTCCCTAACGTTGAACTGGGCCTCAGGTTTCCGATCATCATATTCGGATTGTTGTTCTGCATGACATTCAGACTTATGGAATTCACATTGGAATTCAGGTCTCCACCCTGCGATACAGCCTGTACTTCTACCCTCTGGTTGACATCCGGATTTCTGGCATCTGCAATACGCGAAACATTGACCCCTAATACTGCATTGTTTTCAACTACATAGAACCTCCTTGTGAATAATGGCCTGTCGGCAGAATCCTTATAGACCACCAGCTCAAAATTCCCTGAAATCTTAGGCTGCATTTTATCATTGGGCATGGTAAGCGTATAATGCGTATAAGACTGCAGAGTGTTGAAGGAATACTGGAACTTATCCAGGAGCCCGTTTAAGCTCCCGTTAGCAAATTCTGTAAAGAAAAGATTATCTTCATTCCAGTTGCGGTCATAATGTTTAAGCGTATACCGGTAAATTTCACTGGCATTGGTAAGATCATCGAAGCTCAGCACCAATTGCTGTCCGAGTTTTACAACCGGGGTTTCATCATTCGTCTGCGGATTGAAAAGCTGTATGCTCTGAATATTCTGCCCGAAGACCAGTCCGCCGAAAGAAAGTAAAAGTAATCGCAAAGTTTTCATTATGACGAAGATAACGAAAAATCGGCATTTCCTTAATAATATCGTATTTTTATCAAAAATTTTAGATCATGTTTCAGATTCAGGGCTTCGTATTTAATTTCGCAAGTGAAAACACCTATATCCTTTATAATGAACAGCAGAATGCATGGCTGATTGATCCGGGCAACAGCAACGAACAGGAAACCAGAGCCATAGAGAATTTCATCAGTGAAAAAGGATTAAAGATCCGGAAAATTCTGCTAACCCACGCTCACATTGACCATGTAATGGGACTGCAATGGGCTTTTGACACGTTCAAAGTTCCCGTGGTCATACATCAGGAAGATAAGGAAGTGCTTGACATGTTCCAGATCAGCGGGATGAGGTTCGGGATGAGTCTTAATCACATCCAAACAGATCTTGAATACATTAACGAAGGCGATGAACTTGACCTCGATGGTGAAACATTTGCTGTTTACCATGTTCCCGGCCATTCGCCCGGAAGTATCGTTTACCACCATAAAAATCAGAAATTCATGATTTCCGGTGATGTTCTTTTTGAAGGCAGCATCGGAAGGACTGACCTGTATAAAGGAAATTATGAACAACTGATCAGCGGGATCAAAAACAAACTTTTCATCCTCGATGATGAAACGCAGGTGTTCTCAGGACACGGAAATCCCACGACCATCGGTTTTGAAAAGCAGCACAATCCGTTTTTAAAATAATATAAACGCCGTGAGATAAAACACCAGGTTTATCATATACATAGTCATCAAAACGCTGTATAGCCTAACCCATCGCGATCGACATAAAACGAAACCGCCGGAAATTTCCGGCGGTTTCGTTTTATAAATTATTTTATTTTAGAAATCCAAAGTAATGGAAGCTCTTACCGCAGCCCCCATAATCGGCCTGGCCATGCGTATATCTCCTGCTCCGGTTAACGGCGATCTCGGATCGCCTTCTGTAATCCCGATTGTGTTGAAGATATTGGTTCCGTCCACCGCAAAGCGGATCTTACCTAACCGATAGGATGTTCCCGCCCCTACTTCAGTAAAAGAAGGAAGCGTATTTTTATCCGAGTTGGCTTCATCCTGGAAGCGTTTTCCGTAATAATTCATACTTACATAGGCCCTCCAGGATTTGGTAATATTCACAGCAGGAGCAATATTGAAATAGAACTTCGGCATTCTCCGCACTGTATTCCCGTCATAATTAAAGGCCGTTCCATCTGCATTTTTTCCTGTAAAATGTTTGTATTTAGGATTCTGAACAGTCCCGTTGAATGTTACTTCAAGTACATTATTGAACAACCTTGCATACCCTTCCAGCTCCACTCCTATATTGGTGGTATTGGCAAATTTATTTTCAGACGTCCCGTCCGAGAATACATCGGTAAATGATAAATTCTTGAGGGTAGAATAAAATGGAATCACAGCAACATCAAAAGTCCTGGAATAATATTTATATCCTACTTCCACCTGATTGGTCGTAACCGGTTTGATTGCAGATAAGCTGTTCATATTGTTATAGTAAGCTTCTTCATTCGGAGACCTGAATCCGTTTGAAAATCTTGCATAAACGGCATTTTCCGTATTGATTTTATAGTTCAGCGCCGTAGTAAAGGAAACCTTGTTCACATCGTAATTCCAGTAGGTATATTTATTTCCTAATACGGACATATTATCATCCGCTGTGGTAGTAGCAAAGCTATGCGTCCCGTCGGTAGTCAGGCCGGAGTTATTCAGGTTACCCGTTGTTGTATTGACACCATAGCCTTTATAAAAATCGCGGCTGTAGCGGATTCCTCCATTAAAACTTAAATCTTCGGTGATGTTATAGTCCAGATTCAGGTACAGGTCATTCAGGCTTCCCTGTATCTGGGAATCCCTGAGCAGGAATGACATATTGGCTACGCCGTTGTAGGTTTTGGAATATCCTGTACTGTTCGGATTTAATGAGGTATCGACGAGATTCAGGAGTTCAGGCCTGTCGGAAGCTGTAGTTAAGATGTTGCTCCAGTTCCAGTATTGGTGAGATCTCCAGTTTGACTTGTAGAAACCTGCCGTCACGTTTCCCTGGTCAAATTTGTAGTTAAACTGTACATCGTTCACAAAATTATTCATCTGCTTGTCTATGGCCCAGAATCCCAGTTTCTGCACATAGGTCGGGTTTACAACCGTACCGTTGCTCACCAGGGAATACTGAAAGGTATTTCCGCTGATCCCATTCGCCAGTGCATAATCAGCGGCACCCTGCGGCCCGCCTGCCGGGAAAATCCCGGTGTAATTCATATTGATATTGGTATACCTCGTTTTATTGATGACAGAGAAATTATTGCCGATATCATATTTAAATTCCGCTCCCAGAACATCCACTTTCGGATGGATCCCGTCTTCCAGGTTCCTGCTGAAAAAGCCGCCCCCTGCCTGAGGTATGTTCAGCTGGCTGATATTCCTGTAGCTGTAGGTTCCATAATTGGCATCAAAACCAGGAAACTCTTTCAGGTCATTCCCATTCTGCGTCAGAGGAATCGGAAGGAAGAATGTATTCCGGTCATCCAGTTTTTTATAGTAGATCTTCACATATCCTTTATCGAAAACATATTTCAGGTTCATCCTGATCTGGCCTCCGTTATTGGCCTTAAACCCTGTTTTCCGGATCCCGTCATCGGTCCTGTAAAAACCTCCGACATTAAAGAATAACCTGTCTTTTACCAAGGCTCCGCCCACATTAATATCCGTACGCATCAGCCCATAGGTGCTGGTTTCCAGCTTTGCAGTTCCCCTGAAGTCGTTGCTGCCCTCCTTCGTAATGAAATTGATCAGTCCACCCGGAGAATTATTGGCAAAAATAGATCCCGAACCTCCTCTTAAAGCCTCCAGCCTGCTCACTGAATTATCCACCCGGAAAAAGTTATCGGCATTGGCAAACTGTAAAGCGCCGTCTTCAAAAACCGGAAGCCCGTCTTCCTGTACCTGTACAAATTCATAGGCCCCGGCAGAAGGGATCCCCCTTGCGAAAAGGTTATTTCCTACTTCCCCTCCTGAAGTCTCCACAGCAAAACCAGGAACCCTTTGCAGCAGGGCAGCCGCACTGATCGGATTTTGCTTCTGGATTTCCTTTGCCGTAAAAGTAGAAATCGCCGTACTGGATTCTATTTTCTTTTTGGGATTTGAATTTCCCGTAATCACCACCTGTTCAATGGATGCGGATCTTGTGGAGTCTTTCGGAACTTCCTGCGCATAAGCATTATTAAAATAAAGCGTAGCCGTTCCTGCAAGCAAGAGGATTGATTTTTTTCTCATAGCTATATTATTTGGTTGATTCTTGATTAACTGTTTTTTAATTTGAGGTATACGCCGTTGGTCCATCCAAAACCGTCCTGGTTAGGATATTCCCCTCCTCCGGCAATGCTTTCCGTATCCAGGGCATTGTACTTTTCCATTAGTTTCCCCGTATTCCGGTAAATCCTTTCTACATTTCCACACCAGTGATCCCTGATTTGTTCAGCCAGTTCGTGAAACCCGTAGTTCTTCATCGATTTAAAGCCCAGCCACTGATACGGTGCCCAGGCATTCGGAAGATCCCACTGCTGTCCGCTGTTTTTGGTAGTCGTTACCAGCCCGCCTGGGTAAAGGAATTCCTGACTGATCTTTTCTGCAACCAATTTCGCCTGTTCCGCATCGGCCAGCCCAAGAAATAAAGGATAAAGCATAGCAATGTGAACCGATGAGGTTACCGCATTTTTTTCCGTGTGATAATCTTTATAAGTCCCGGAATCCGTGTCCCAGAAATAGGTATTGATCAGTTTTCTACGTAAAGCAGCCTTTTCATTGAATTGTTCTTCTTTTTCAGTCAATTGCTGAAGTGCTGAAGATTTGGCCAGCGTTTTTTCCAGGTGCCATAAAAGACAGTTCAGGTCTATTTCTGCCAGATTCAGTGTTTCAATCGTTTGAATATGTTCCCTGTCAGCAAACCACCGGCTGGAAAAGTCCCAGCCTGACTCACAGGCACTCCTGATATTCCTGTAGAATTCCGTCCCCGCATTTTCACTGTCCCTTATATCAATCAGATAACTTTCAGGACGCGGTTCGTTTTCCGCATCATAATACCTGTTGAGGATATCGCCTGAATCCGTTTTCACCACCCGCTTTATCGCTGAGCCATTTTCCAGCTGTGCTTCACCGTTCATCCAGAAGGCATATTCTTTTTCCAGCGTCCCGTAATATGTACTATATATGGATTCATCACCCATGGTTTCAAAAAGCAGATCCAGCATCAGCGAAAAATAAGGCGGCTGAGAGCGGGTCAGGAAATGCGTCCTGCTTCCGTTCGGCACAAAACCGTAGGTATGAATCAGGTAAGCACAGTTTTCAATAATATGCTCCATCATTTCTACCCGTCCCGAAACCTGCAGGCCGAGCATTATGAAATAGCTGTCCCAGTAAAAAAACTCATTAAAGCGTCCTCCGGGAACAATATAAGGTTTGGGAAGCCTGAGTAAAGTCCCTTTTTCTTCATACGAGGTTCTGGTGAGTTCATCCCAGAGCCTTTCGATATGATCTTCAATAAGCAGATGATCCTCTTTCTGAAGGGAAACTTTTGCTCCAAGGAATTCAAAGTTTGAAAGGACAAATTTTTTCAGGTCAAAATCTTTCAGCTGCTTTTCCGTCCGGTATTTCTCATTGATTTCGGTAACCGGAAACAACGGAACGGCATCGGTCATCATTTTCTGGTCTTCAAAAATCTCAGATCTCTGAACATCATCAAAAAGGTCTTGAATTTCGTGTATATAGAGCGGTTGATTCATTGTTAATTTTTAGGTTGTATTTTTAATCTATTCATGATCACAGCAGAAATTATAAGCAGAGACAGCGGAATCAATGACAAATAGAAAGCCTGTTGCCCGCTGAATTCCTGGAATACAAATCCGGTAATCACGGATCCTATTGTCCCTCCTATGGCGGAAAAGACCACGATCAGGCCGGACATTGAACTATGGAGGTATTTAGGAATGGAAGCCAGGATCACCGAGTTGATGCTCGGATAGATAGGCGCCAGCAAACCGCCCATCAGAGGAAACAGGTATACGACTACAGGCGCGTTCAGCCAGGTGGTTCCGGCGCCGATATGAATATTATGCGTTAAAGGCAACACCAGCAGGATACTTACAGCAAAACCCATCACACAGAAAGAAACAACATAGATCCAGCTGAACTTCCTTGAGAAAAATCCTGACAGAAACCTTCCCAACGCAAAAGCTCCCGCGAGAACCGCTCCTGCCTGGATGCTCATAGAAGTCGGCATCTTTAAAATCTCTTTGTAAAAAGTTGGTGTCCAGGTCTGGAAACTTTGCTCTACCAGAACAAAAAGAAAGGCGCACAGCAGGAAAAAAAGTACTTTTTTATATCTGAACAAACTTATGCTGTTTCGTACATCTCCGATAAGATCGGTTTTTTCACTTTTGGCTTCATGCTCATCCAGTTTTGAGAGCAACAGGAATATAAAAGACAAAGCGGAAAGCCCTCCCAGAACCCAGTACACATTCAGCCAATGGGTTGACCCGGGATTATGATCGTCTGTAAACAGGCTGAACATTACATTGCCCATTAATACGCCGATCATAAAAAACCCTTCCAGATAGCCCATGAAACTGGAATGTTCCTTATCTGTAGAAGTTACCAATCCGATGGAAGTAAAAACTGAAATTTTGATTAAAGCGAAGGATACGCCCACAATAGCAAATAAAAGCTTAAAAAACCAGAATGCATTAGCGAAAGGCATAATGAAGCACATGCACGTAACCATCAGCAGCGCAGCCAGCATAGAATTCTTAATTCCTATTTTTGGCAGGAAAGAGGCCAGGATGAAAGAGCAGATGGCAATCGGCAGGTCTTTAAAACCTTCGAGGACACTCGCATGGGACTTGGAA
This sequence comes from Chryseobacterium camelliae, assembly GCF_002770595.1. Taxonomy (NCBI): domain Bacteria; kingdom Pseudomonadati; phylum Bacteroidota; class Flavobacteriia; order Flavobacteriales; family Weeksellaceae; genus Chryseobacterium; species Chryseobacterium camelliae. The sequence goes on from NZ_CP022986.1 coordinate 1,939,851, forward strand.
ATACCAAAGTTCTGCTGCACCTGCAAGATCACCGTTCCCACCGAATTCAGAAGGATGGCAAAGACAAAATAATTTAAAAACAAAACGGCTTTGATGTTGAAATTTTTCATTCACGTACTTTCTTGCCGGCTAAGATAGAAGCATTTGACTTAACGTTAATTTAACACAGTAAATCAATATTTGAACGATATTAATATAATTATTATTTTAGACCCTTAAATGATATTAAAATAATGAAAGTTGCTTTTGAAAGAATAATCCCTGATGAAAAGAACTCTTTCCGTACCCTGCACAATACAGTACCCATTTCAGGGTTCAGGTGGGAATACCATTACCACCCTGAAATCGAACTGGTCTGCGTAGTAGCCGGAAGCGGGACACGGCATGTAGGATACCACAAGAGCAATTATACGGACGGAGACCTGGTATTAATCGGCTCCAATATACCACATTCCGGATTCGGACTGAATTCTATTGATCCGCATGAGGAAATTGTACTCCAGTTCAAAGAAGAAATCCTCCGGTTCCCACCGCAGGAAGTAGAGGCCAGGTCCATTAAAGATCTTCTGGAACGGTCCCAATACGGAATTCTTTTTCACCGGAAGATCAAAAAGTCGATGCTTCCCAGGCTGAAACTGATGGTAGAAACAGAAGGTTACAAAAGGTATCTCATGCTGCTGGAAATCCTGTTTGAACTTTCCCAGTGCACGGATTACGATCTTTTGAACAAAGAAATCATGCCCTACACTATTATTGCCAAAAACAAAACCCGCCTGGAAAATATATTCACCTTTGTAGAACATCATTATGACCGGGAAATCAATATTGACGAGGTTGCCAGGCTGGCGAACCTTACCCTGCCCGCTTTCTGCAATTTTTTCAAAAAAGCCACGCAGATCACCTTTACGGAATTCGTAAACCGGTACCGGATCAATAAAGCCTGCCTGATGATGGCCCAGGATAAAACCATTTCAGAATGCAGCTACAGCTGCGGTTTTAATAATGTCACTTATTTCAACAGGATGTTTAAAAAGTATACTGAAAAAACACCCTCAGAATTCATGAAAAACTTTTCGCATAACAAAGTAAACGTTGATCTGAATCCTGAAAGAGAAGCAAAAGCCAGAGTTGGTTTCTGAATAAATTACTCTGTGGATAATTGTGGATAACTCTGAATAAGGCCACAGGCCATTTCCATGTAAAAACACACAAAAACACAGTAACAAATCATTGAATATCAAAATATTACATTAATTTAATCCATCAGTATTTTTTTAAATATTTATCCACAATCCGGTGTGGATAAGGGTGTGGATAAGTGTTGGCAACGTGCCGGTAAATTATGGATTAAAAAAGGCTGCCCGATTTTCCGGGCAGCCTGTAAGCTTAGAAATGAAACCTGTTATTTCCACTTGATATTACATCCCATGCTTGGCCTTTGGATTTCTTCCTGCGGTTCTCCGGACAGCAGGTTTTCAAAAGCGATGATCAGGTCTTCGCCGGTTACTTCTTTATGATTCCCCGGTCTGGAATCATCCATCTGTCCTCTGTAGATCAGGTCCAGCTTTTCATCGAAGAAGTAAAAATCCGGAGTACAGGCAGCATCGTATGCTTTCGCTACAGCCTGGCTTTCGTCATATAAGTACGGGAAATCAAATCTTCTTTCGATCTGGAATTCGATCATCTTTTCAGGGGAATCAGCAGGATATTTTTCTGCATCATTCGCGTTGATAGCGATGAATTCTATTCCTTTTTCCTGATAATCTTCGTACAGTTCATTCAGCTTGTCAATCACATGAAGGACGAACGGACAATGGTTGCACATGAAGATAATCAGTGTCCCTTTCTCTCCTTTCAGCTCATCAAGAGACTGTAATTCATTGGTTGCAGATGGGTTGGGAAGTTCGAAAAAAGGTGCTTTGGTACCTAATTCCACCATATTTGAGGGCGTATCCATATCTTAATTTATTTATCAGCAAAGATAAAAATTTCTTTCAGTAATTGCATTTGTAGAAGGTTTTAACATATTGCGAACTGTTAAAATTTAAAATTTATTTGGAGGCTGTATTAAAAAGTTAGTAGTTTTGCTAACACTGTTAGTAAATCATTATGGGCTTACACGAACGCCGTCAACGGGAAAAAGAATCTATACGCGCCAATATTCTGGATGCGGCTTTTTCTTTGGCTAAAACCGAAGGCTGGGGCGCTCTGTCGATCAGGAAGATTGCTGACGCTATTGAGTACAGTGCACCTGTAGTCTATGATTATTTTGAAAATAAGGAAGCCATTTTATTCGACATTTCTCTGAAAGGGTTTAATTTATTGCATAAAGAACTGATCAAAGCTAAAGATCGGTTCGAAACCCCGGAAGAGCAGCTGACTGCCGTTGTGGATGCCTACTGGAATTTTGCTTTTAAAAACAAGGAATATTACCAGCTGATGTTTGGTGTTGGGATGCAGTGCTGCGGCAAAGGCCAGATGAAACAGGAGGTTTCTTCTTTCCAGGATATGCTTTATGACTGTACTTTTGAAATCATACAGAAAAAAGGCTCCAATCCTGAAAGTGCCTGTAACTCTTCCCACGCCCTGTTTTCAGCAGTACACGGATTGATTTCCATTATGATGATGCGTAATGGAGATATTCCATCCACCATGAATAAGACAACCCTTGATGAAACCGTTTCAGCTTTCATAAAGTCATTGTAATTTTTTTTTGAATTTTAAATTAACACCGTTAGGAATATTAACATACAATTTAAATACTGATTATATATCGATATTATTTATTTACTGTCCATTATGAAGCATTCAATCACATAACTATTTCCTCTATTATTTTTTTAGTTATTACTTAACACCGTTAGGTAAATTAACATTCAATTAATAAGACACACTATTATAATCCATAACATACATTAAAAACCCTGAACTTATTATGAAACAATCTGTAAAAACCAGGATCATTCTTCTCTTATCCGGTATTATTCTTTTGCAGAGCTGCACGAAAGCAGCAGAGAACACTGCCGCCGCACCACCTCCACCCGAATTACCGGTATATACTGTTATTACTTCACCTGCTACCGTTTACCAGGAATTTCCTACTGCGCTGGAGGGCAAAAACAATGTTGAAATCAGATCTCAGGTAGACGGTTACCTTGATAAAATCTATGTGGAAGAAGGTGCCTATGTCAGAGCCGGACAGCCTCTGTTTAAAATAGACTCACGGGCGTACGGTGAACAGATGCATATGGCACAGGCTAACCTGCAGGTTGCCAATGCCAATATCCAGAAGGCTAAAGTAGAGGTCGACCGCCTGGAGCCGTTGGTTGCTGCCAAAGTGGTTTCCGATGTCCAGCTGAGAACTGCCAAAGCCAATTATGCTGCTGCCGTTGCCGCGGCTTCCCAGGCCAAAGCATCGGTTGGCGGTGCAAGGATCAACGTAGGGTTTACTACCATTACCGCTCCGGTTAGCGGATACATCGGGAGAATACAGTACAAAAAGGGAAGCCTGATTTCCAGGAATGATGCTCATCCTCTAACGCTCCTTTCGGACATCAGTGAAATCTATGCTTATTTCTCACTGAGCGAACTGGATTTCATCGGTTTCCAGAAAACTTATGCAGGAGCAACTCTTGAGGAAAAGCTTAAAAACATGCCGATGGTAGACCTGATTATTGCCGATAACAGCCTATATCCTCAGCGAGGTGTGATGAAAATTGTTGACGGACAGTTTGATAGATCTACCGGAGCCATCAGCGTACGGGCAGTTTTTCCTAATCCAAACGGGGTTCTCAGGACTGGAAATACCGGAAGAATTCGGATGCCTCAGCTGTTTTCCAACGCTGTAGTGATCCCTCAGGAATCCACGTTCGAAATCCAGGACAAAACCTATGTATACGTAGTAGGAAAAGACGGGAAAGTGAATGGAACACCTGTAAAAATATCAGGAAAAACAGAAAGCTATTATTTCATTTCAGAAGGGCTGGCCAAAGGGGACAAAATTGTATTCACCGGCATCGGCAACCTGAAGGACGGCGTTTTGATCAAGCAAAAACCAGTTTCTTCTGACAGCCTGCTGAAGGCTAAACCTTTGTAGGCCTTTTCTAAGCTTCAACAACATTAAAAAATTAAACCATCCCATGTTAAAACAATTTATAGAAAGACCGGTACTTTCAACCGTCATCTCCATTATCCTGCTGCTGCTGGGGGCGCTGTCGGTATTCAATCTTCCGATTACCCTTTTTCCGGATATTGCCCCGCCCAGCGTTCAGGTAACTGCATTTTACCCCGGCGCCAATGCGGAAGTTGTGGCCCGTTCAGTGGCAACGCCCATTGAAGAAGCCGTAAACGGTGTGGAAAACATGACGTACATGACTTCCAACTCCAGCAATGACGGTACGATGACGCTCAGCGTATTCTTTAAGCAGGGTTCAGATGCAGACAATGCTGCCGTTAATGTACAGAACCGGGTATCGAAAGCCATGAGCCAGCTTCCGCAGGAAGTGGTGCAGGCCGGAATTTCTACCCAGAAAGTGCAGAACAGCATGATTATGTTTATGGGTTTAACCAGTGATGACCCTAAACAGTATGATGAGCTTTTCCTTCAGAATTATATGAAGATCAACATCATTCCCCAGATCCAGCGTATCCCGGGTGTAGCCCAGGCACAGGTATTCGGGACGAGGGATTACTCTATGAGGATCTGGTTGAAGCCGGACCGATTGGCTGCCAACAACCTGTCACCTCAGGAAGTTCTGGCCGCAGTGAGGGACCACAACCTGGAAGCCGCACCGGGCCGCCTCGGGCAGGGAAGCAAGGAAACTTATGAATACATCCTTAAATACAAGGGGAAACTGAATAAAAACGAAGACTACGAAAATATCACGATTAAAGCGAATAATGACGGATCTTCCCTGAGGCTGAAAGATGTGGCAAGAGTGGAATTCGGTTCCTATACTTATACTGCGGCCAACAGAGTGGATGGGAAACCGGTGTCCGGTTTTGCTATTCTGCAGACGGCAGGATCCAACGCTAATGATATCCTGACTGAAATTGAAAAGCAGGTAGACCAGTTTTCTACCACACTGCCTAAGGGAGTAAAGCCGATCATCATGTATAATTCCAAAGATTTCCTGGATGCATCCATCCATCAGGTTGTGGAAACGCTGGTGATTGCATTCATCCTGGTATTTATTGTGGTGTATATTTTCCTTCAGGATTTCAGGTCCACTTTAATCCCCGCCATTGCGGTTCCGGTAGCTATTATCGGTACTTTCTTCTTCCTCCAGCTGTTTGGTTTCAGCATCAATATGCTGACCCTGTTTGCTTTGGTTCTGGCGATCGGCATTGTGGTAGATGATGCCATTGTCGTGGTAGAGGCCGTCCATTCTAAAATGGAACACACCAGAATGCCGGTAGACCAGGCGACTACGCATTCGATGAGCGAAATTTCCGGAGCCATTATTTCGATCACCCTCGTGATGTGTGCCGTATTTATTCCCGTAGGATTCATGCAGGGCCCGGCAGGAGTCTTTTATCGTCAGTTTGCATTTACCCTGGTTATTGCAATTATGATTTCAGCGGTGAACGCTTTAACGTTAAGTCCTGCTTTATGCGCCCTGATTCTGAACGATCCTGAGCACGGCAGTGAAGGCCACGGAAACAAAAAAGGCTTCGGAGCCAGGTTTTTCAGGGCATTCAATACCAGCTTCAATAAGATGACCAACAAATACATCTACAGCCTTAAATTCCTGATCAAAAATAAATGGGTTGCTGTAGGAGGCCTTGCGCTCATTACTTTAGCAAGCGTATTCCTGATCAGGAAGGCACCTTCAGGGTTTATTCCCACCGAAGACCAGGGATTTGTCCTGTATGCCGTAAATACGCCTCCCGGAAGTTCACTGGAAAGGACGCATAGGGCTACGGAACAGATCGACGCAATTGTAAAAGGGGAAAAGGCAACCAATCACCTCTGGGTTGCCGACGGCCTCAACTTTATCAGCAATGCCAATGCTTCACCATATTCAGCAGGTTTCATTAAACTTAAAGATTATGAAGACCGCGGCGAAATGAAAGATCCGGACCAGATTGCGGCTGCGCTGACCGGTAAGGTAAGCCAGGTAAAAGACGCCAGCGCCTTCTTCTTCAACTTCCCTACGGTTCAGGGCTTCGGGAATGTTTCCGGCTTTGAGTTCATGCTTCAGGATAAAACAAACGGGTCTTTTGAGCAGCTGGGCAAAACTACGCAGGCTTTCATCGGTGAACTGATGAAACGTCCGGAAATCGCATTTGCCTTTACGACATATGCCGCCGGGAACCCTCAGTACACCATTGATGTGGATGCGGATAAAGCCAACCAGCTGGGCGTTTCGGTAACGGAACTGATGCAGACGATGCAGATCTATTACGGAAGCAGCTTTGTATCGGATTTTAACCGTTTCGGAAAATATTACCGGGTCATGGCTCAGGCAGATATTCCCTACCGTACGGATGCCAATTCCCTGGAAGGCATCTATGTGAAGAACAACATGGGTGAAATGGTACCGGTAAAAACCCTGGTAACCCTGCAAAGGACCTTTGGCCCGGAAACCGTTACCAGAAACAATCTGTTTAACGCAGTGACGATCAACGGAACCCCAAAACCCGGCTACAGTACCGGGGATGCCATCAAAGCTGTGGAAGAAGTAGCACAGCAGTCCCTGCCGAGAGGCTACGGTTATGAATGGACCGGTATTACGCGTGAAGAAATCAAGACCGGAGGACAGACTGCATTTGTATTCCTGCTGAGCATCCTGTTCGTGTATTTCCTGCTGGCGGCGCAGTACGAAAGCTATATCCTGCCGTTTGCTGTGATCCTTACCGTTCCTACGGGAATCTTCGGAGTCTTTGCTTTTACGGGCTTAGCCGGGATTGATAATAATATTTATGTTCAGGTCGGACTGATCATGCTGGTCGGATTACTGGCTAAGAATGCCATCCTGATCGTGGAATTTGCCGTCCAGAGGAGAAAGGCGGGAAAAACATTGATTGAATCTGCGTTACAGGCATCCAGGCTCCGTCTGAGACCGATCCTGATGACCTCATTCGCTTTTATTATCGGTATGCTTCCGCTGGTATGGACGCAGGGAGCCGCCGCGAAGGGGAATCACTCCATCGGCATCAGTACAGTAGGCGGAATGTTTACCGGAGTAGTCCTGGGGATTTTTATCATTCCTGTAATGTATGTGATCTTCCAGTACCTGCACGAAAAAATGCCGAGCAGAAAAAAGAAAAAGCTTCAACGACAGAAACTGCTGGCTGCAGCTAACTGAGACTGTTTATGACAGGCAGGAAACGATTTGTAAAAATAGTAAGCCGTCAATCATCATCAGGATATTTCGGGATAAAACCATACTAAACTATGTAACATTATGAAAAAAGTAAAAAATATCATTATAACATTTGCAGTGGCATTGGGATCTGTTTCATGTGTGTCTAAACTGGCTTTTAAAGAGCCGGAGACCCATCTTCCCGAACAGTTCCAGTATACGGCTACAGCGGATACCGCAAGTATTGCGAACCTTCAATGGAGAGAGTTTTTCAGTGATCCGGTCCTCCAGAAACTTATTGAAAAGGGCATCCAACATAACTACGACCTGCAGATTGCCTTACAGCAGGTCGCTTCTTCACAGGAGCGGCTGATGCAGGCCAGATACCTTCAGTATCCGGATATCGGATTCGGTGTTGCTGCACAGATTTCAAAGCCTTCAAAGAACAGCATGAACGGCCAGAGCCTGAACCTGTTCCTGGGCCAGAACCATGTGGAAGATTACAACGCCGCTTTCAACCTTTCCTGGGAAGCGGACATATGGGGGAAAATCAAAAACCAGCAGGAAGTATCCAGAATGCAGTACCTTCAGACCTATGAAGCGACCAAGGCTATCCAGACCCAGGTGGTTGCGGCCATTGCACAAGGTTATTACAACCTGCTGATGCTGGACAAACAGTTACAGATTGCACAATCCAATCTGGAACTGAGCCGGAATACGCTTTCCATCACAGAAAAAATGTGGCAGAGCGGTGATACGACTTCTCTGGGCGTCCAGCAGGCTACTGCCCAGAAACAGTCTACAGAGTTTCTAATTGCCCAGCTCGAGCAGAATATTGCCATTCAGGAGAACGCACTGAGCATCCTGGTAGGTGAAAATCCGGGAAAAGTTAACAGGACGCTTGAAATGTCCGATACTTCCCTGCCCCAGCATATTTCTGCTGGGTTGCCTGCTGCAATGGTGAGCCGCCGTCCGGATGTACGCCGTCAGGAACTGGCTGTGCTGGAATCCAATGCCATGGTAGGCATTGCCCAGGCCAATATGTATCCTGCACTGAGGATTACTGCAAACGGTGGCGTCAATTCATTTAAATTTGACAACTGGTTCCAGATGCCGGCATCCCTGTTCGGTTCGGTTTTGGGAGGGCTTACCCAGCCTATTTTCCAGAAGAGGCAGTTGAAAACAGACCTGAATGTCGCTAAAATCCAGAGAGAGAGAAATGTACTGGCCTTCCGGCAGTCGGTTTTAAATGCGGTAGGTGAAGTTTCTGATGCCCTGGTATCCAATGAAAGCCTGAAGATCCAGGAACAGAAAGCATCGGAACAGGTGACTACCCTCAAAGATGGGATCAAAAGCGCCGAAATGCTTTATAAAGGAGGAATGGCCAATTACCTTGAAGTCATTACCGCACAGGGAAATTCCCTGCAGGCTGAATTGAATCTGGCATCCGTAAAAAGACAGCGCCTGAGCAGCATTGTCGATCTGTACCGGGCCCTAGGCGGCGGATGGAAATAATGAACGCATCAAAAACTATTGATTATATTGTTAGAAAGTGTGGCCTTCCGGGGCCGCATTTTTTATAAACTTATAGAATAAAAAATGTAGAAGATTTAAGGAAACTTAATTTCTTCTCGTGGGATAAAAAACCCTTTAATACAATTTAAGTTTCTAATACAAATTTGGATATGATTTTTAGTTTGTATACCAGCTCCTTCGTATGCAGGACCACCTTCAGTAAAAATACCTCTTGAAGTATCGAATCTTCTTATCTTACTAAAGCCTTTTTTATCTTCATCACTTTTAATTCCATCTTCTATTTTTTGATGCAGATATTCAATTACAGCACAATCTAATTCCCTCAAAAGTAAATCTTTATGCTCATCTTTCTTCACGTCCTTATTTTTTGGAAGTTTTTTTCCTGCAAATTCTATATCCTCCTTAAATAATTCATAGTATATACAAAGGATATCTATAAATTTAGAATCTGTGAAATCAAGACAATAATCTAATTGGTAAACTACGCCAAGTATGGAAGGTTTAGTAATCTCTCCACGACTAAATTTGTCTTCTGACCACTTTAGAGCTCTTTCGTAATTATTTTCCCAAACGTAAAACCCATGACCAAGCCAATCAAACTTTTCTTGACTTTTTTTGACTTTATTTGGAGACATAACTAACTCATCACGAATAGATTCATCACATCCATGGAATCCGATCATTAGATTAGGTCTACTATTGTAAATCAACTTAAAAAGTTATTTCTCTGTAATAAACCTCTGAAGATTGCCATATGCTCTAGTAAAATCCTCATTTTTGTTAAGTATTTTTGCAGATTGTAAGGATATCATAACCTTAGCCCTATCTTTTTTCTTAGTCTTAATATTTTTAGCGAGTGCTTTCAATAATTTTATTTGATCAGTTTCCATATGTATTTTTTGAAATTTTAATTGCTATATACAAAGTAACATATTCTAAAAATAAAAAACAATACAATAATAATCAAATCGTTATATATCTTATAGAACTTTCTTAATCCCTTCAATTAGCCAATCAAAATCACTTGGTCCATATCCTAATGGCAGGTAATAAATATCATCCGCTTTGCGGTACCAGGTCAGCTGGCGTTTTGCGTACCTCCGGCTGTTTTTTTTGATCTCGGAAACGGCAAAATCCAGCTCCCATTCCTCGTTAAAATATTTAAAGAGCTCAGAATAGCCCACAGTATTCAGTGCGGTCAGATGTTTGAAATCTTCCAGCCTCTTGGCTTCTTCCAGGAGGCCGTTTTCCATCATGATGTCCACTCTTTTATTGATCCTTTCATATAAAGCTTCCCGGGGAGCCTCAATTCCGATACGGATTACGTTAAAGTCCCTTGAGGCCTGAGAAGCGGAGATGAGATCAGAATATTTCGTCTGGGTCTGCCAGATAACGTCTATAGCACGCAGGAGCCTCCTGTGGTTATGGATGTCCACCACTTCAAAATAGGCAGGGTCCAGGTCTTTCAGTATCTCCTGAAGTTTTTCGATACCCTCATTTTCAAGAATGACCCGCAGTTTTTCCTGGTTTTCCTCATCAGCTTCCGGAAGGTCATTCAATCCTTCCAGTACAGCTTTTTCATACATCATGCTGCCACCGACCAGGATAACGGTATCGTGAGAGAGAAAAAGTTCCTGGAGTTTCTGTAAAGCGTCGTGTTCGTACTGCCCGATAGAATAATAATCCTGAATGGAAAGATTGCCTATAAAGTGATGCACCGCCTCTGACAGTTCCTGCTCAGAAGGAGATGCCGTACCGATTTTCATTTCCCTAAAAAACTGCCTGGAGTCGCAGGAAATGATTTCAGTCCCGAAATGTTTTGCCAGGTCAATTGCCAGCCTCGTCTTACCAATTCCCGTGGGGCCTACTACAGAAATCAAATTTTTCATCCGTTCACGTTCATTATTATATCTGCCAGATAGAATCTGTACAGATTTCACCGTGCTAATTTAAATGTTTATCTTTGTACAACAATAGAAAAGTATGATTTTATCCATGACCGGCTTTGGTAGAGCCGAAGGTGTTTTTGAAGGAAAAAAAATCTCCGTAGATATCAAATCCCTGAACAGCAAAAGCTTCGACCTGAATATTAAAGTTCCGTTACGCTATAAGGAAAAAGAGTTTGAAATCAGGAAAATCCTTAACGACCGTATCATCCGCGGAAAGGTAGACTGCTACGTTACCGTAGAGAACCTTCAGGAAACCACGGACGTAAAAATCAATAAAAACCTTATTGACTCTTACATTGCGGAACTGCGCACTGTTGCTTCTGACGGACCCGATTTCGAATACCTGAAAATGGCCGTACGTTTTCCCGATGCCATCACCTCAAGACCTGACGAACTTACTGAAGGGGAATGGGAAAATCTGGCCGGTATCGTTCATGGTGCAGTCAATAAGTTTGAAGAATTCCGGAAAGCGGAAGGCAAAATCCTGCATGAGGAACTGGAAAGGAACTTACAGAATATCGACCGGTACCTTTCTGAGGTGGTTCCTTTTGAAGAAGAGCGTATTAACAGCGTAAAAGAGCGGTACCAGAAGTCGCTTAAAGAATTCGAGAATGTGGACGAGACCCGTTTTTACCAGGAAATGGCTTACTTTACGGAAAAACTGGACATTTCCGAAGAAAAGGTACGTCTTGCGCAGCACCTTAAATACTATCAGGAAGTAATGGACAACGAAGACTTTAACGGTAAGAAGCTGGGCTTCATTTCACAGGAAATCGGCAGGGAGATCAACACCTTGGGTTCCAAAGCCAATCATGCAGCCATCCAGAAACTCGTGGTGATGATGAAAGACGATCTTGAAAAAATTAAGGAGCAGACCCTGAATGTTTTATAAAATAAATATCAGGTCAAAAGTGAAAGTTCACATACATTAATTATCAATTTTCTCTTATCATTCATGAATAAGGTCATTATATTTTCAGCCCCTTCCGGAAGCGGTAAAACCACATTGGTCAAACATGCCCTGGAAACCATTTCAGAACTCCAGTTTTCCATATCATGCACTACACGCAAGCCCAGAGGAAGCGAGGTACATGCAGTAGATTATCATTTTCTTTCGCCGGATGAATTCAGGCAGAAGATTGCAGAAGATGCTTTTGTGGAATATGAAGAGGTATACACAGACAAGTATTACGGAACGTTGAAATCTGAAGTGGAAAAGATATGGAACATGGGAAAAGTAGTTATTTTTGATGTAGATGTAAAGGGCGGGGTTTCCCTGAAAAAATATTTTGGAGAACAGGCATTGTCCATATTCATCAAACCTCCGAGCATTGAAGAGCTTGAAAGACGGCTGATCTCCAGGGATACGGATGATGCGGAGACCATAAGGATCAGGATCGAAAAATCCGAAGAGGAAATGTCCTACGCCGATCAGTTTGACACAATTGTGGTCAACGATGATCTGGAAAAAGCAAAAAAAGAAACAGAACTTTTAATAAGGAATTTTATAGCATCATCAGAGGCTGGGCTTTAAAGAATCCGAGAGGTGAAATTTAACAGGATAAATCACCACTTTTCAATTCAAATCACTACCTTCTGATTAACAAAACATTAAGTGGATATGAGTACCGAAACATTAGAAAAAGCTAAATCTGCCATTCCGGTAAAGGGATTTTTAGATATAAAAGATTTTGTCATTCCGGAAGGAGACGAACTGGTAAAAGCTATTCTGGAACTTAAAAAGGAAAAGAATGCCGTGATCCTCGCTCATTATTATCAGCCCGGAGACATCCAGGATATCGCCGACTTTCTCGGTGATTCCCTGCAACTTGCCCGACAGGCAAAAGATACGGATGCCGATATGATCGTCTTCTGCGGAGTTCATTTCATGGCTGAAGCTGCTAAAATCCTAAATCCTACCAAAAAAGTAGTGCTTCCGGATACCATGGCAGGATGTTCGCTGGCCGACGGATGTTCGGGAGAAGGATTAAGGAAAATGCGTGAGCAGTATCCTGATGCACTGGTAGCCACCTACATCAACTGTAATGCGGAAACCAAGGCTGAAAGCGATATTATTGTGACCAGCTCCAACGCAGAAACCGTTATTGAAGCCCTGCCTAAGGACCGCCCGATCATTTTTGCACCCGATAAAAACCTTGGAAGATACCTTTCCCAGAAAACCGGCCGCGATATGATCCTTTGGGACGGCAGCTGCATTGTTCACGAAGCATTTTCAATGGAAAGGATTGCAAAACAGTTAGCAGACAACCCCGACGCAAAACTGATTGCCCACCCGGAAAGTGAAGAAGCCGTATTAAAGCTGGCGCATTTCATCGGTTCTACCTCTGCCCTGCTGAATTATGTGGAAAAAGAAGACTGCCAGGAATTCATTATTGCTACGGAAGAAGGCATCCTTCATGAAATGAAAAAGCGGGCACCACATAAAACACTGATTCCTGCACTGGTTTTTGATGAAAGCTGCAACTGCTCAGAATGTTTCTATATGAAACGCAATACGATGCAGAAGCTTTATCTGTGCATGAAATATGAGCTTCCGGAAATCATTATAGATGAAGAACTCAGATTAAAAGCCCTGAAACCGATTGAAGCCATGCTCGATCTTTCAAAAAGCATCAAATAAATAATTGTAAAGCACTGTTTCCTCAGTGCTTTCTTTTTTACTCCTATTGCTCTACGCAGTTTATATCAGCAAAGCATGATACATTCACAAGGATTTCCATTGCGGTTTCAAAATAATTTGTAGATTTGCATAAGCAAGTATGAATTTTTCAAGAAACATAACTGATATTTCTGCTCCGGATTTCCTTATCCCGGAAGTATCTCTTGTTTCCATTATTGCTACAACAACGATTACTACCCCATAACGGGGTACATTTTCACATATCATCCACAGGCATGTACTCTTTTTTCTGAAGAGTAAAATTTCATTTTTCTATCATTTAAATCACACATCATGAAAGTTTTAAAATTTGGCGGAACTTCAGTCGCCAATGCTGAAAATATCGTAAAAGTCGGACATATCATAAAAAAAGAATCCCTCAAAAACCAAATCGTCGTTGTTGTTTCTGCACTTCACGGAGTAACGGATCAACTGATACAGGCAGCAGAATCCGCTTCCCAAAATGATGCAAATTACCTGAACATCATTAAAGGACTGGAAGAAAGGCATCTGAAACTTGTAAAAGAACTGATCCCGGTGCTCGAACAGAGTTCATGGCTGAGTTTTGTAAAAAAACAGTTCAATACCATTGAAGACCTCTGCAACGGAATCTATGCTTTAGGTGAATTTACCGGAAGGATCAAAGATAAAATCACTTCATACGGGGAATTTCTTTCCTCCAACATTATCGCTGCCCGGCTCCAATCGGAAGGATTGGATGTGACCTGGATGAATGCTGCCGGATGCATTATCACCAACAGCAATTTTACCCATGCAAAAGTAGATTTTGATGCCACGGAACAAAACCTGAAAGAATTCTTTCATACACATCCGCATCAGGTTGTCATTGCTCCCGGGTTTGTAGCCCGTGACGGAAAAGGCAATCCCACCACTTTAGGAAGAGGTGGTTCAGATTATACAGCCTCTATCATTGCTTCTGCCGCAAATGCGGAGGAACTTCAGATCTGGACCGATGTCAGCGGAATGATGACTGCTGATCCCAGGCTGGTTTCCACGGCAAAACCTATTTCCCGGATTTCATATGCGGAAGCAATGGAACTTTCCCATTTTGGGGCAAAAGTATTGTATCCGCCTACGCTCCAGCCGGTCATGGCGAAAAACATCAGCCTCAGGATTAAAAATACTTTTGAACCCGAAGCAGCCGGGACGCTGGTCTGCCATCATACAGAAAAAGCTGATGATGAAAAGCAGGAATTTGCCGTGGGTATTTCAAACATGAGCCGGATTGCACTGTTAACACTTGAAGGCAGCGGAATGATCGGAATTCCTGGAATTTCAGCAAGGCTGTTTAAGTGCTTAAGCAATGAAAACATCAATGTCATCCTTATCACCCAGAGTTCATCAGAGCATTCCATCACGGTTGCAATCAGTGAAAAAGATATAGATAATGCACAATATGCGGTCCATGCCTCATTTAAAGATGACCTTCAGCTTAAAAGGGTGGAACCGTTAATGATCGAGACCGGACTTGCCATCGTGGCACTGGTAGGAGAAAACATGAAAAGCAAAAGTGGCGTGAGTGCAAAAATGTTCGGCTGCCTGGGTAATAATGGAATCAACATCAGGGCTATCGCACAGGGCTCTTCAGAGAAAAACATCAGTATTGTTATTGCGGAAGCAGATGTTAAAAAAGCCTTGAATGTCATGCATGAAGAATTTTTTGAATCTATTATTAAACAAGTTCATCTGTATCTCTGCGGAACAGGAAATGTCGGGAAAAAACTGATCCGGCAGATGTATGCCCAGAATGAGTATCTGAAGGAAAACCTGCTCATGAACCTGAGGATTGCCGGAGTCTGCAACAGCCGCAAAATGCTCTTCTCGGAAAAAGGAATTTCCGAACATGAATTATCCCTGATGCATGAAAGCGGACAGGAAGCTTCTGCCGGAAAATTTGCTGCCGAAATAATTTCCCGTAACCTTAGGAATTCTGTATTCGTTGATGTTACGGCCAGTCCAGAAGTTCCGGAGATCTATGAAGAACTCCTGAAAAAAAGTGTGAATATTATAGCATGCAACAAAATTGCCGCATCCTCTTCCCTTGAGCATTACAGACATTTGAAATTAACGGCGAGAAACCACAGCTGCAAGTTCTTTTTTGAAACCAATGTGGGAGCAGGGCTTCCGGTTATCGGTACCATCAATGACCTGATGAGGAGCGGAGACCAGATTCTTTCAATCCAGGCGGTCTTAAGCGGCACACTGAATTTTGTTTTTAATCATTATGATGGCACGCGGACATTTTCTGAGATTGTAGCACAGGCACAGGCAGAAGGCTATACAGAACCGGACCCGCGCCTGGACCTGGCTGGAACCGATGTAGCCAGGAAGATACTGATCCTGGCAAGGGAAGCGGGATATGCATTAGAGTTTGATGATATTGAAAACGAAAGCTTCCTTCCCGAAGAATGCATGCATGGTAATGTAGAAGATTTTTACAGCGCACTGTCCAAACATGAGGACCACTTTAAAATGTTGCTATACAATGCTAAAAACAATAAGAAAATCTTAAAATATGTTGCTGAGTTCAGTAACGGAAAAGCTAAAGTAGGACTACAGCACATTGCGCCTGAAAGCGATCTTTTCCATCTGTACGGAAAGGATAACATTGTCATCTTTAAAACCCTCAGGTATTCTGACCAGCCATTGGTGGTCAAAGGTGCAGGAGCAGGAGCAGATGTTACGGCCAGCGGTGTATTTGCAGATGTTGTACGTTCCGTTTAACACAAGAGAATATGGAAAAAGTAAGATTAAAAGTTCCTGCCACCATTGCCAACCTGGTATGCGGATTTGATATCCTGGGAATGGCGATTGATGAGCCCGCGGATGACATGGAAATAAGACGGCTGGAAACCCCCGAAATTATCATCAGGCACACGGATGCATTCGGATTACCGGAAGAGCCGGCTGAAAATGTTGCAGGCATCGTCCTGCTTAAAATCATGGAACATCTGAAACTGAAGTACGGCTTCGAAGTAATCATCCATAAAAAGATAAAACCGGGAAGCGGGCTCGGCTCCAGCGCGGCAAGCGCCGCCGGAGCCGTGGTCGGGGCCAATCTGTTGCTGGGAAATATCCTGACGAAGGAAGAAATGGTATACTACGCGATGTTTGGAGAGAAACTGGCTTCGGGAGCCCGCCATGCCGACAATATCGCTCCCTGCATATATGGAGGGATCACTTTGGTAAAATCTTCTGACCCGGTGGATATTATTCTGCTGAATGCACCCGATTTATGGGTAACTGCCGTTCATCCGCAGGTTGAAGTAAAGACTTCCGATGCCCGGGAAATTCTAAAGAAAACCATCCCCCTGAAGGATGCCATACAGCAATGGGGAAATATTGCCGGACTGGTAGCCGGAATTCAGAATTATGATCATGCCCTGATCAGAAGAAGCCTGAATGATGTGATCATAGAGCCTGTAAGAAGCATCCTGATCCCGAAGTTTGACGAGATCAAGCAGAAAAGTTTACATGCCGGAGCTCTGGGCGGGGGAATTTCCGGTTCCGGGCCTTCCGTCTTCATGTTTTCAGAAGAAGAAAAAGTTTCCCATACTATTGCTGAGATCATGAAATCTGCTTACGACAGTATAAGCATTGAAAGCCTGGTGTATGTTTCCAGAGTAAATCCATCCGGGATCCGGATCATTAAAGATTAAAAATAACATTATGAAGTACTATAATTTAAAAGATAAAAAGGAGGTTGTCAACTTTAAAACGGCTCTGATCAGAAGTCAGGGCAGAGAAAAAGGCTTATTCTTCCCTGAGCATATCCCAAAGTTCAATCCGGAATTTATGGAAAGCCTGGATCAGTTTTCAGATGCGGAAATTGCCTTCCAGTGCATGAAAGATTTTACGGGAGAAGAAATCCCTTCTGACGTCCTCCGGCAAATTATTGCGGAAACCATCAATTTTGAGATTCCATTAAAGCCAATCAATGACCGGATGTATGTCCTGGAACTTTTCCACGGTCCTACCCTGGCATTTAAAGATGTGGGAGCACGGTTTATGAGCCGTTGCCTCTCCTATTTCCTGAACGGTAAAAATAAGAAAGTGACTGTATTGGTGGCTACTTCCGGAGATACGGGAGGGGCGGTAGCAAATGGCTTTCTAAAGACCTCGGGTATTGAAGTGGTCATTTTATATCCGAAAAACAGGGTCAGTGATGTCCAGGAACAACAACTGACTGCGCTTGGCGAAAATATTCATGCTTTGGAAGTTAACGGCAGTTTCGATGACTGCCAGTCCATGGTAAAACAGGCTTTCGCAGATGAAGAAATTAATGCACAGCTATTGCTGACTTCTGCCAATTCCATCAATGTGGCCAGATGGCTTCCTCAGCAGATCTATTATCTTCTGGCATTAAAACAGTGGCGGAAAACCGAAACAACAGATCCGGTGATCAGCGTTCCGAGCGGAAATTTCGGAAACCTCTGTGCAGGATTACTGGCTCACTTCAGGGGAATGCCGGCAGAACAATTTATTGCAGCCTGCAATGAAAATGATATCATTCCAAAGTATTTAAAAACTCAGGAACTGAAATTCAAAGATACCGTAGCCACTCTTTCCAATGCCATGGATGTAAGCCATCCGAGTAATTTTGTACGGATCCTGGAACTCTTTCACCATCGGTTTGACAATATAAAGAAAAAGATCATCGGAAGTTCTGTCAATGATGAAAAGACGCTGCAAACGATTAAGGAGGTATATCAGAAATATCAATATGTACTTGAACCTCACAGTGCCATAGCTTATACCGCGCTTAAAGAATACCTGGCAGAAAACCCGGGTAAAAAAGGTCTGATTTTGGCAACCGCCCATCCTGTGAAATTCTCAGGTACAGTAGAAAAGGCAGTACATACAAAAATACCTTTGCCTGAGAGCCTGGCCGAACTGATGAAAAAAGAAAAGAAAAGCTTTGAGATAGAACCAGAATTTAAAGCATTGAAAAAGTTTTTGCTGGGCAGAAGATGAAAACATAATCTCAAAAATTAATGGTCTTTGAAATCTTTTAAACTGATCAATCTTACTTATAAAAAGAGTTAGTATCACAACTCAATGATGTGGGTTGAGAATTGCCTGTATGAAACCATTTTCCGACAGGAGGTCGAGAAGAATCATAAAAAAAAAGTCCGTTTACACTAGTTGTGAAACGGACTTTTTTCATTTTTTACTGCTCAAAACAGTCTGCACTTACCAGGACTTTGGACTTGCAGCATTGAGGCAATGCATTAAAATCGGCACAAGATTTAGGAAATCCAGGTCCGTATGGTCCTTCAGGACACGCAAAGTTGCAATTAGCACCTCCATTAATGCTTTTCAGATTCGCTCTGTTTAATTTTTTCAGATTTTTCATATTGATTTATTTTTTATTTTGCTTTATAAATATAGTATTTTTGTGATTCACAAGCATACCTATGAGCAGAATATTTCTTGAAGATGTCAAAATATACGCCTACCACGGTGTTCTTCCGGAGGAAAACAGTGTTGGGACGTATTATATTATCAATGCAGAACTCCACACAGACCTGTGGAAAGCTTCGGAATCCGATGACCTGAATGATACGGTAAGCTATGCAGAAATCAACAGCATCATCCATGATGAGATGGCTATCCCTTCCAAACTTCTTGAACATGTCGCCGGCAGGATTATCGACAGGATTCATGAAAGGTTTTCCCAGATCGACTATATTAAAATAAAAATCACCAAGACCAGCCCGCCGATGCAGGGAGAAATGAAGGGAGCATCCATAGAGCTTGATAAGATGTTCAAACCGTAAATAAAAATGAGGATCTGTTTTAAAAATTCAGGATTTACGTTTACAGTACTTGCATTTCTGTTTGCTTTTCTATCTGTATCCGGACAAACGGGTCCGGACCGGCAGTTGGATACCTACCAATTCCCGAAGATTAAATCCGGGATTACCATGCCTGTCACCATTCCGCTTGCCGGCATCAGCAATATGATCAACGCCTCGGTAAAGGACCTGATCTATGAAGATGATTCCTACACCGATAATCAGAATGACCAGTTTAAAGTAAAAGTTTGGAAAACCCGCCCGATACGGCTGGTAGGAGGAACAAACAATAATATCCTCATTGAAGTCCCATTAAAAATATGGGCTGAAAAAGGCATCGGGACCCTGGGAATATATACCTATCAGAATACGACTTTTGAGACAGTCATGTCTTTCAATATGAGCCTGCAGTTCAGAAACAACTGGACACTCGATACAAAAACACAGCCTAACGGTTTCCGCTGGGTTGTGAAACCGGTGCTGGACTATGGAAGAATCAAGATCCCGATCACTTCATTAGTAGAAAAAAGCCTTAAGGAACAGCAGGAAAAATTCTGTGAAACCATCGATAAGCAGGTTGCCGGCCAGCTGAATTTCCAGCAGTACGTCATGATGGCATGGAACGCTTTTTCACAGCCGTTCAACATTTCTGAGGAGTACCATACCTGGCTTAAAATAAGTCCCGTACATGTTACCACTACTCCACTGCAGTTTTTTGCCAATCAGATCAATACCAATATCGGAGTAACAGTTTATTCTGAAACCTTCACCGGGGAAAAACCTCAGTCAGCACCGTTGATCAGAACAGTGCCGGATTTTAATTCCGCCCCGTCACTGGCTGACCGATTCCTGCTCCAGACCACTGCCAATATCCCTTATGCTTCTGCAACGGAAATGGCCCGCAACTTATTTCTGAATAAGGAATTTGATATCAGGGGATCATCCGTAAAAATCAAAAACATACAGGTGTACAATGCAGAAGACAGGGTGATGATAGAAGCGGAAACAGAAGGGTATATCAAAGGAAAAGTATTCATTTCCGGAATTCCGGTTTATGATCCGGGTAAACATAAAATCATTTTAACCGGGACAAAATTCAATCTCAGAACATCCAATATCCTCCAGAAAACAGCAACCCTGCTGTTCAAAGGGCAGATCATAAAAACCATTGAAAACGAATACGGAATTCCTACCCAGGAAATGGAAACTACTGCCAGGAAAAGTATTGAACAGGCTTTTAACACAGAATACTACAAAGGAATAAAGATGTCCGGGAAAGTCATGAACCTGCGGCCGGGAATTATCCTGCTGAGCCCTTCAGGCATGACCGCTGTCATTGATATCAGTGCCTCCTTACAATTAACCATTAACGGAATATAAAATAGTCAACTATAACCATGAGAAAATATTTACTGATTGTCGACCGGAATAAAGCGTCGTTAGGAACACGTTTTATCAACAACCTTATTGATACGATTGTAATCATGATCATCCATGTGATCTTAACCTTTATTTCCGGCTTTCTGTATGGCTTTACCTCCATATGGTTCTTTTACTTCTATAACAATGGCGGCTTTTTATGGGATACCTTCATTGGTGCGGTGGTAGCCTTCATTTATTTTTTCCTTTGGGAATATAACACCCAGGGTATGACACCCGGAAAATATGTAACCGGAACAAGAGTAATCAGTGTTGACGGACAACAACCTGACAGAAAACAGATTTTATACAGAAGCCTGTACAGGGTGATTCCCTTTGAGCCGCTTTCTTTTTTCGGACGCGAAGGATGGCACGACAGCTTCAGCGATACACGGGTTATTAACTGGTCAAATTATATCTCTGAAAGACAGGCAAAAGACGATATCAACCGTATCGGACAGAAAGAAATTGCGTAGATTTTTTTGTTTATTAATAAATTTCGCTATATTTGCACACCTCAAAACGGTACTTTGGCCGAGTGGCTAGGCAGTGGTCTGCAACACCATCTACAGCGGTTCGAATCCGCTAGGTACCTCTTAAAGCCTCTATCATCTGATTCAGATTGTAGAGGTTTTTTAATTATAAGGCAGTGGCAAAGGCAAAGAATCCAAAGAATATCCCCGGGCTATTCGCCACAACAATCGGCCAGTCTTTTTTAGGCTTTTTAATAAGTCCATAAATTACCCAGAGACTACAATTGATTCCGGCCACCAGAGGCTGAAGCCAGTCTCCTTTATCTCCTTTCAGATTACCGCTGATTTGCGGAATATAGGAAAAATACATCGCCATTGCCGTGACCGTAGCGACCCAGCCCAACACTTGCATTAATTTTTCATTCATGATGCTTTTGTTTAAGCGACATTATGTGAAATTATTGTGCCATGAAATATAGCTTTGATTTACAGTTAAATTTTATGATAAGCTATAGGGGACAGCTGAAGAGCATTTTCTGCAATCAATCAAAGATCAAATCCAAGATCAAAGAAGAGAGAAGGATTTACTGGTATTTCTTTATAAAGGTAAACTTTTATGCAGGTGTTTTAATTTCAATTTTCATATCACCAAATGATACCATCTGGTCTAAAGCCTTCAACAAAAACAAAATCCCCGGATATCTCCGGGGATCAAAAACTAATAACCATGAAAACTCAATTAAACATGAGAATCGGGGGCAAAGATATTAATTATTTCCTTTGTGAAACAGTACATGAAAAGGTTTTATGAATTTTTTATGATTATGATTCCCCGAGTCTTAAGAAAATAATAAAATTTAGCCTCCGCAGACTATATTTCTGGCACAACTTCTGATATAAATAAGCTACACGCCTAAAATCATGAATTATGAATATAAAAATTAAAGTCGCATACTGTACCCAGTGTCAGGGATATTCATCAGCAACTCCTGTAGAGAAAAAATATATCAATCATCCAGATATTATCGATCATTTCTTTTATCATGGAGAACCTTGGTTCACTTTGGATCATGATACATTTGAGACCATTAAAAATCTGGAAAATACGGATGAAAGAGTAATTACGCTTCAGCAACATACGCAAAATGATCATTTGTATTGCCGGTGTCAGAAAGACACGGCCCATCTTCAGCCAGCGTATGCGTCAGAAGAATATATAGGCGCTGATTCGGTTTCCTGGTATGATCATCAGAGAACCGATGCCGACTATTATTTTACAGATCTTTATCATACTTACAATACCTTTCATGGTATTGCTCCCATAAGAAATAACATGAGGCATCCGGGTCAAATGTCCCGGAACCTGAGAAAAGTTAAATAGTTATTTAACAAGAAGATGTCTCTGTCTCCCATTAAAAATAAAAACCTCAGCAAAACTGAGGTTTTAATATTTTGGGATATACAAAATATATTTGATTATTCTCCCTATTGATTATGCACTTTTAACAGCCGGGAAACGCAGGAAAAAGGTTGTTCCCTGGCTTTCAACACTTTCAAAGTCTACATTTCCACTGAGTTTTTTCATGATATTCTTAACGATTGAAAGCCCCACTCCGCTACCGAGAAAAGATCTCGTATTATCCATTCTCTGAAAGATCTTAAACACATCTTCTTTTGACCGATAAGGAATTCCAATCCCGTTATCCGATATGGTATAAAGAATGTAACTCCCGTCGTAAGATGAATCTACGGTGATCTCCGCACTTTCTTTTTGTGAAGAATATTTAACGGCATTCGTAATGATATTCTGAAATACCTGGGTGATCAGGCTTTTTTCTCCGGTAACCGGATAAATATTACGTACGGTTATTGCTGCATTTTCATTGTATGAGAGCTTAGCATCCGTACATGCTTTTTCTATGATCCCTGTAGGATCTACATTCTCAAATATGTACTCCGAATATTTCAGCCTGCTCAGCCTCAGTACATTGGACATCATTCCGGACATATTATCAATTTCACTCAGAACATTCTGTATTTTTTTGATATTATACTCATCCGTATTGTGCCTGGCCATCATCTGCACGTTCAGCTTCATTACCGTAAGCGGTGTAGCCAGATCATGCGAAATGGTATGGGAATAACTGTCCAGTTCATCATTAATTCGATTCAGTTCTTCATTAATCTTGGTCAGTTCTTCATTCATCCTACTGATGTTATGCAGCTGTTCCTGCATGGTGTGATTAACAAGATCTCTGATTTTATTGATTCTCAGCCTGTCTTTACTGGACCAGTAATGAGATTTATCTGATATTTCCTCATAAAATACCTGAAAAGATTTCCTGGGCGAATATACCAGCTTCTGCTCATTGTAGAAATTTAAAGTCTCAATCTCCTTTTTATCTTTTCCGGCCCAGGAGATGTGATCCTTGAATTCCTGGCGGAACCATATCAGGAGATGCCCGTTCTGTTTGTTGATAAAAGCTAAAGCTACGCCACAGCAGTTTTTATCAAGTCCCAGTGATGCCTGATACGTTTTATAGAATGAATCGTCGAAATACGTCTTATCTTCAATATTCTGTACCGCCCATTGATAAATCCTCAGGATGATGTTTTCATTCGGAACCTTGCCATAAGATTTTACCATATTATCTGCAATGACAGCGAATCCGTCCGTTTCAGAAACATTCCGGATATTTTCCACATTGTTGATCAGTGAATCCTTGATCGTGGTGAATTTCAAAAGCTCTTTTTTAAGATTGTAGCAGATTGTATTCAGCGCAGTTTCATATCTGGATGCTTTTTTAGCCTGATAAGACGAGTAAGCATTGGAAGCAATAAAAGTTGCAATTTCTGCAAGGATCCTGTTATCCAGGTCAATATGTTTCGGCTGTGTGCTGTGGCAGGTAACCAGTCCCCATAATTCGTTATCGATAATAATGGAAACGCTGAAGCTCGAAGAAATCCCTCCGTTTTTAAGGTATTCAATGTGAATCGGAGAGATGGCTCTGACCCCGGAGTAGGTAAGATCCACCGTTTTTACCTGGCTGATGATTTTCACCGGCGTCGCATTGATATCACTGAGGATCCTTTTATGGTTCTTCAGGTATAAAGCCCTCGCCTGTTTCGGGATGTCACTTTCAGGATAATGAAGATGCATATAGCTCTCCATGGTGGCAAGCTTTTCTTCAGCCACTACCTT
This sequence comes from Chryseobacterium camelliae, assembly GCF_002770595.1. Classification (NCBI taxonomy): domain Bacteria; kingdom Pseudomonadati; phylum Bacteroidota; class Flavobacteriia; order Flavobacteriales; family Weeksellaceae; genus Chryseobacterium; species Chryseobacterium camelliae. Next base: position 1,964,236 of record NZ_CP022986.1, read on the forward strand.
TCCGCTGCCATCACTATTGAATTTGTAAACCATTACCCGGTCATAACCGGTGATCTGACAGATATTTTTCACCAATGCTTTCCAGATATCTTTCCCCTTTTTCAGGGAAGGCAGGTTTTTAATCCCTTTAAGAAGGGAACTGTTGGACAAGCCGTTCAGCAAACATTTTTCAAGCTCTATGAATAGGATATCTTTGTATTTATATACACTGATATGGTATTCCCTGCCATTGATTTCAATCTTATCGCTGTTTTTGATTTCTTCCTTACTGTTGCGGTCTACATCATAAAACTGCGGGCTGTTTACAACAGATGAAAAACAGGCCAGGTCATAAATACTTTTCTGTAAAACGGTTTCGTCCACCGGAAAAAGATCCGATATATTTTCGCTGTAAAAATTAATAATCTTGCTTTCTGCATCAATTCCGATCAGATAACCGAAATCCTGTATAAAGCCGGGGTTATAAATTTCTATTTCATTGCAATTGGTAATATTCATTCTGAAAATGAGTGTTAAATCTTTCTAACCGGGCTATACATAGGCAAATTACAGGCTATTTACAGGAGTTAAAATTTGTGTAAAAGTAAGCTAATATTCTTATGAAAAAAAATAAATATTATTAACTTCCAGAACTTATTATTAGAATATTTTTTGAAGCCGAATGATAGGCTTTAATTCCTCAGAATGTTTTGAAACCATATAAAAATTATATTTCTCCATATTATCAACAAATAAAAAATATTCGGTCAGACAGGCATATATTTTGGTTAAATAATGATACCTAAAACATATTATTTATGAAATATAATGAAGCAGTGGCGCATAAGAAGGAATCTGTTGAAAATGCGCATGAATCCATCATCCGGGATTACCACATCATCATTGTTCCTGCCAATACGGATGAAAGCCAGAAATATATTGATGACTTTTGTAAGGACCCTGAAGCTTTTGACGATGCAAGCTGTAAAAAATATTGCACCGATGACAATTATGAAGTGGTAAGTTTCCGGAAAGAGCCGGAAGAATCAGAATAGAAATCAGTTGAAAATGTATTTCCGGATTAAAGAGTTGAGGAGAATATTTTATACTGAAAAAAATAATCCCCGTCTATAACGGGGATGAATAAGGGATCCTGTGAACAGGATAGTAATTATATTAAAGTATCTGGTGTGACCTCTGATCAGCAAACATTATGCCTTATCAGGCATGGCCCATAAATTTATTCAGGGAAATCATCCTTAAGATATATAACAACTATAAAAACAAACACATGCCACAAAGAATTTTCACGAAAGAAGATTTTGTAAAGAACAGCAATAATGAATATGAAATCGAATACCACATCGGTGAAGTCGGTATAGGCGCTAATCTTATTGTAGAAAAGAAAAATGAAAACGGAGAATATGAAGTGATACAACCCGAAATGACCAGAGTTGATGACAGTATGTTTATCCGTTGGAGTAAGCCTTTTGAGGGAAGGCTAATATATGAGGATTAATGGCGTCATGCCTTTTTTCATTCATAAATAAATACATAAACTTCCCGCATGACGGGAAGTTTTGTTGTTAAGAAAATAAAGATGAAAATATAAATGGATTGATTCTATATCAAAGTTATTCAATCTATTATCCGGGAAACATGATTCAGATCATATTCCTTCTTTATTTCATAGATGTAAATGGTATAAATCACAGAATTCCAGAATAGCATCAGAAGAACTATCCTTAAAAAATAAAAAAAAGGATCTTCATAAAGAAGACCCCAAAAACACAAATGATGAAAAAAAAATTTTTTCTATACAGAAGTAAATTATCTATTTATCTATCAATTAATTCTATAACAAAGATAATAAAGCGAATACCACAATTTTATGACCATGGTCATAACCACAGAAAAAGAATTATTTTAAGCCTGGTACATGATCTCATACCTGTAAAAAAAGAAACTCCTCTTTCGAGGAGTCTGATAATGGAAGGGGATATATATGGGGGTCTAAAATATTATCTTGTCCCTGACTCGGAAGCCGTAGGAGCAGAATTTGCAGCATTGGTTGTGCTGTTTTGTGTTGCTCTGCCGTTCTGAGCACCTTGTGCACCACCCTGGCTTCCCTGGCTACCCTGTCCCTGTGTTCCCTGAGTACCTTGTGTCCCCTGAGCACCCTGCGAACCTTGAGGAGAAGTATTATTCTGATTCATGCTGCTGTCTCTCACGGTTGCTGTAGTATCCATTGGCATGGTATTCATTGTACCGGCAGAATCAGACATAGATCCTGTGCTCATGGAATCGCTCATGGTATTGTTATCATTCTGTACCTCCTGCTTCTTGCAGCTTACAGCAAAAAGACCTGCTACGGCCATTAGTAACACTAACTTTTTCATATAATAATTTTTAAGTGATTGAATATTGAATATTTAATTTTTCAATATATCTCAAAATTATAAACTAAAAATTTACCGTAATATGTTTGAAATCATAATCATGGATAAGAATATTGATTAATATAAAATGGCCTCCATTTCTGGAGGCCATAAAAACACAAATGATGAAAAAAAACTATTCAGAAGTCCTGAATAGAACTTGTCCGGCTTAATTAAGCCTTATAAAGTTATGCATTGAGATGCATGATATACATAATTAAATGTAAAATACCATACCAGTTTTACATTGAAGATGCTAATATAAAAATTTTATGCAATAATTCAGCTATAACACAGCATTCCTTTTATTTTATTCTGCCCAGGCAATAGGAATGTATACCGTAATGTATCCATCTGCATCCACCTGCTGATCAGAAACCGTACCTGTTACCGAACCATAGCCTACCCAGCCACCCTGTCCCTGCTGGGCCGTAAAAGTATAGGTTCCTGCAGGAATCCCTTCCATATAAACCGGCAGTGCCTGTAAGCCGCCGCCAGCATAAGTATCATAAGACTCTCCGGTCTGGGTATTGGTCGCTATAAAACTACCGACATCATAACTCCCGGATAATGTCTTCTCTCCACTTTGTGTCATCATGCCATATCGTATCCGGTACGTTTTGGCTTTTGATGTACCGGCAGATTTAGCGGTAACATCCTGTACAGGATTCTCTGTTGTCAGGTCATTATCGGAAGAACATCCTGACATAAAACACAATACTCCGGCGACTGCCAGAACCTTAAAAATCTGATTTTTCATATTATATAATTTTGGTTCTTTAAAAGTAACCAATTACAATGAATTTGATCTAAACTGATCTTTAAATTAATATTATGTTATGAGTTATCGGATTGAGAGTCTTAAAAAGAGTGCTACTGTACAAAAATTCATGTTAGCTGATCCGATTTTAACATTACTTAACTCATGTTTGGCGCTATTATTGAAATTATGTGGTATGGATTATATGCGAGAGCAGTTATTCCACTGTTAAAAATTTGAATTATGAAACGTATAATGCTCACAGGGCTTGTATCAGTTTTCTTACTGACAGCCTGTAAAAAAGATGATCAGATTGCTGAAAAATCACTGGAACAGCAGAAAATTGAGTTTCAGATGAGGCAGCTTGAAATAGAAAAACAGAAACTTGCCATAGAAAAAGAGAGGATGGCTTATGAAACGCAGAAAAAAGCGGACAGTATTGCAGAAGCACAAAAAGCCAAAACAGCTGCAGCCGCTGCTTCTACTCCAAAAGTGATCAGGGAAACCAGAACGGTGTACAGAGACAGGAATTATAATTCCGGATCTAACGGATCATATGCCAATAACGGAAGCAGTGCATCTCAGGGAACGACCCAGAAAAAAGGGATGAGTAAAGCGGCTAAAGGTACCATCATCGGTACAGTTGGTGGTGCAGCAGCAGGAGCTATCATCAGCAGGAAGAACAGAGGTCTTGGTGCTGTCATTGGTGGGGTTGTTGGTGGTGCTACCGGATATACCATCGGTAGGTCACAGGATAGAAAAGACGGAAGGGTAACCCCTAGAAATTAACATTTCGCATACATCATAAAAAGATTGCTTATTTTTAAGCAATCTTTTTTTATGGCCTTACTGTTCCTTTCCTGTCTTTTGATTCTTCCGGTCCTTATGGGTATGGGCCATGCCATGCAGCATTATTCCGGATGCAGGTTTTCACAGGGAATAGCGGCCAAAATAATCATGGGAATGGCAGGAATAAGCTTAGTGTGGACGGTTACTGCTTTTTTTCTCCCTCTCAATACATATACTGAAATACCGGTTATCGCAGCAGGAGTGTTTTTTTTCTTCAAAGAAAAATTGTACAAAGAATTGTATTGCTTATCGAAAAAAGATAACATTCTATTATTGATAATTACATTTATTATACTGTTCAGCAGCTCTTTTTACCCTTTTATCCTGGATCATTTCGGGTATTATGTTCCCACTGTCCGGTGGCTTCATACTTACGGGCTGGCTCAGGGGATTTCAAACCTGGATCTGATTCTCGGGCAAATGTCAGTGTGGCATATATTCCAGGCGGGTTTTTCCGGAATTGCAGACCCGTTTTTAAGGATCAATTCTGTATTGCTCATTACCTATACAGTTTATATTATTGAAAAGAAAAGCTGGGTACAGCTCTGCCTGGTTCCCTTTTTTCTATTCTTCACCCAATCCCCCAGTCCGGACTTACCCGTCCTGGTGATTTCATTAATCATCCTGAATGAGATCCTGAACGGAAACAGAAATACGGCAGTCCTTTTCGGACTTTCAGTATGGGTTTTTGCCATAAAACCGACCATGATCTGGCTTCCGATCCTGAGCTTTCTCTACGCTATTTTCATTATAAAATCTTCCTTTAGGAAAATGGCTTTTGGAATCTTTATCCTGATCCTGTTTTTCTTTAAAAACCTGTGGACATTTGGTTACCCTGTGTTTCCGGTAGCATTGGGAGATTTCGGAATATCATGGAAACCGGATCCTGAAGTATTGAGGCTGTCTTCCCAATATGCAGTGCAGAAAACGTATGATATGCAGTATTCTTATGATGCTATCCGGCAATTCTCTGTCGTGGAATCCATAAGTCATTGGCTTTTTCTTACAGGAATCAAATCAGCCATTCACATTTCCTTCGTTGTTATACTGACTATTTTTATTGTTTATACAGTGATCAAAAAAAACAGAGTACTTACCTGTATATGCATTGCTTTGGTAACCAAGTGCATCCTGGTCCTTATATTCTCCGCACAATACCGCTTTTTCATTGATGTATTTTTTGTTGTCTTTTTTATTCTTTGCCGATCACATGTCAGCAGAAAAAGCGCAATCAGCATCTGCCTCGGTTTAAGCATGGCTTCCATAGGATGCCTCACTTTTCCTTTGGCACTTCAGGCTTTGGTTCCCAGTTTCAGGCCGGGACGTTTTATGGGAAATTTCGAAAGGCAACAGCTGTACCGGCCTTCTGTTTATCAGTACAACCGTTTCAGGTCTTTTAAAGTCGGTAATCTTTCTTTTCATGTATCGGAAAAATACCCTTTTAATTTTGACACTCCCCTTCCTGCCATTTCGGAAAGCTATATTTTTGAATATGCCCGGGCAGGCGTATTTCCTCAGCTGAAAGATAAAAGGGATATACGGCAAGGCTTCAGATATAAGAAACTGACGCCGGAAGAACAACACCAGGTAAAAGAGGTTATGCACACCATCGAAAAAAGCTATCAATAGACTCCTCGTTCGCTTCTTCCCTTAAAAAAAAGCTGTAAATTTGTATCTATGTTGAATACTTTAGGCAATCTTCTCAATCTTACCACATTTGGGGAAAGTCATGGGCCGGCTTATGGCGGCATCATCAATAATTTCCCTTCCGGGCTGATGATAGATCAGGATCAGATCCAGTATGAGCTGGACCGCAGGAAACCAGGGCAATCCGCTATTGTTACCCAAAGAAAAGAAAGCGATACCGTACGGTTTCTTTCAGGAATTTTTGAAGGGCAGACTACCGGGACGCCGATCGGGTTTATTATTGAAAACGAAAATCAGAAATCAAAAGATTACGATCATATTGCACAGTCTTACCGCCCAAGCCATGCTGATTTTACCTATGACCGGAAATTCGGCATCAGGGATTACCGCGGTGGCGGAAAATCTTCTGCCCGGGAAACCATGAACTGGGTCGTAGCCGGAGCATTGGCAAAACAGCTTTTAAAGACTGTTGAAATCAATGCCTATGTGTCTTCCGTAGGTGATATTTTCTGTGAAAAACCTTATCAGGCACTAGACTTTTCCCTTACGGAAAGTAATGAAGTGCGCTGTCCTGACGCAGAAACTGCAGAAAAAATGATTGCCCGTATCAAGGAAATAAAAAAAGAAGGCAATACCATAGGCGGAACTATTACCTGTGTCATCAAAAACGTTCCTGCCGGTATCGGAGAGCCTGTTTTCTCAAAACTGCAGGCTGAACTGGCGAAAGCCATGCTGAATATCAATGCATGTAAAGGCTTTGAATACGGAAGCGGATTCTGCGGCGCCAAAATGACCGGGAAGGAACACAATGATCTTTTTAATACCGATTTCACCACCCAGTCCAACCTCTCGGGCGGGATCCAGGGCGGAATTTCAAACGGTATGGACATTTATTTCCGGGTAGCATTCAAACCGGTTGCTACGGTTCTGCGGCCTCAGGAAAGTGTTGACCGTGACGGTAATGCGGTCATGGTGGAAGGCAAGGGTAGACATGATCCATGTGTGCTGCCACGGGCCGTACCGGTGGTGGAAAGCCTGGCTGCTTTTGTCCTGGCAGATTTATACCTGATCGATAAAACAAGAAATATCAACCATTTTTAAATATTTTGGTAATGAAAAATTACTGGGAAAATGCCATTACGTTTAACGAATATGTGGCTATAGGAAAACAGAGGCTGGAATATCCGGGCAACGAACATGACCTGGAATATAAGCCGTATTACGAACTGGGGCTACAGAGAATTGAGAGGACACTGAAAAAATACCTCCCGGATCCGGAGCAGCTTGCTGAACTTGAAACCAAGCAGTTTACCGGAAAGATCCTGATTATTTCCGAAGTATGGTGCGGTGATGCCAGCGCCACGGTTCCTGCACTGGTAAAATTCTTTGAAGGCCACAACGACGTGAAAATTTTCCTCAGGGATTCCGATAAAAGCCTGATCAGCCAGTTCCTGACCAATGGTACGGAATCGATCCCGAAAGTAATCATCCTGGATGAAAATAATGGGGTGAAAGCTTCCTGGGGACCGAGGCCTGCCTACGGAAGAGAATTGCTGATGAAGCACAAGGTTGATCCTGATGGCTATCCTAAAGAACATTTTTATAATGACCTGCAAATCTATTATGCTAAAAACAGAGGCAAAGATGCGGTGCAGGAAATTCTGGATCTGCTATGAAAAAAGGAATCATTTACATTATCCTAGTACTGGTGATAGCCGGTATATTCCTGATCCCCGGAGTGAAGAACTTCCTCCAGGAACAGTTCTTTCCTGTAGCGACCATTGAAAATGCAGTGACTGTTCCTGCCGAAGACTATGATATAGAGCTGCAGGGCATCAATGTGCCGGACACTAATCTTAAGAATTTCAAAGACAAAACGGTTTTCCTTAATTTCTGGGGAACATGGTGCCCGCCGTGCCGGCAGGAATGGCCTATGATCCAGAAATTATATGAAGGCAGAAAAGATAAGGTGGACTTTATACTGATTGCAATGAATGACCAGGAGGATGCCGTCAGAAAATTCCTGAAAGAAAATAATTATTCTGTCCCTGTATATATTGCACAGAGTCCCATCTCTGAAAAGCTGCTGCCCAAAGTTTTCCCAACCACCTACCTGCTGGGGAAAAACGGCAGAATCCTGATGAAAGAAGATGCTTCAAAAGACTGGAATACAGAGTCTGTGCACCGGTTTATCGATACGGTAACCCAATAAGATTTAACTAAATTTTATACTTATTTGGTACAGAATTTGCGAATTTTCTGAATCTAAATCCGTTATAAACCGAAGACAAAATGAAGTATTCTAAACTGAGCCTTGCTAAAGAGGCTATCAATCATAAAGGATTTGTCAGAAAAATACCTGACATTTTCAGAATGATCAATATGTGGAGAAAAGGACTCTATCCTATCAGATCCATAGACATGATGCTGCCGCTGTTGGGGTTATTGTATGTGATCTCTCCTATCGATCTTCTTCCTGAGGTAGCAATACCTGTACTGGGAGTGATGGATGACCTGGCTGTTTTGTCAATCACCATCCCGAAGCTCATTAAGGAAGTTGATAAATTTTTGCTGTGGGAAGCAGAGCAGAAATATTCCTCTTCCTCAACCAACGTCATTGATGCCGAGATTATAAAATAAAGCACAGACATTACCAAGCCATTCCTTACCGGAATGGTTTTTTATGCCTATTGACCTGATCTCTGCAACGGATAATGCCTGATCGTTGATGTAAACCTGTAGGGCAGATTTCCCTATTCACTTTCAAATCCTTAAATTTGCAACATCTAATAATAAATAATGGAAAGTAAAAAAGATTTCTTTTTAGAATGCTACAAACTCGGCATCATCAAGTTTGGGAGGTTCACCCTGAAAAGCGGTATAGAAAGTCCGTTTTATGTGGATTTGAGACCCCTTGCTTCTGATCCTAAAATCCTTAAAAACCTGGCTAATTATCTTCTGGACATGCTTCCGCTGGATAATTTCGACCTGATCTGCGGAGTTCCTTATGCTGCTCTGCCTATGGCTACAGCCATGTCACTGGAAAGCTATATTCCGCTGATCATTAAGAGAAAGGAGGCCAAAGAATACGGGACTAAAAAGATGATCGAAGGCATTTATCAGAAGGGGCATAACTGCCTTCTGGTAGAAGATGTCATTACTTCCGGAAAATCCCTGATTGAAACGATTGCTGAAATTGAGCAGGAAGACCTCAAGGTAGCGGATATCGTAGTGGTCCTGGACCGTGAACAGGGCGGAAAGCAGCTTCTGGAAAGCAAAGGATACCGTGTTCATACATTGTTCAGCATATCCGAAGTATGCTCTATCCTTAAGGAAGACGGTAAGCTCGCAGATGATGAAGTACAGAGGATCCAGGATTTCCTGAAAGGAAACCACGTCCAGTTTAAAGAAGAATACCGCCAGTCTTATGAAAGCAAACTGAAATGCGCACAGCATTCCGTTTCAAAAAAGTTACTGGAAATCGCATTAGCCAAGAAATCCAACCTTATTGCTTCTGCGGATGTTACCACAACGCAGGAATTGTTAGATCTGGCCGAAAAAACCGGCCCGCACATTATCGCCCTTAAAACCCATATCGATATCCTCTCCGATTTCGACTATGAAAAAACCATACTCCCATTAAAGGAATTGGCGCTTAAGCACCAGTTCCTGCTCATGGAAGACCGTAAATTCGCTGATATCGGAAATACGCAGGAACTTCAGTTTACCAGCGGCGTGTTTAAAATTACGGACTGGGCAGACTTTGTGACCTCACAGGTTATCGGAGGATTTGAATCCCTGGACTGCTTTACCAATGTAGGAGTGGTAGCCATCATCGGGATGTCATCCAAAGGTACGCTTACCACCAACAGCTACCGTGAGGAGGCCCTGAATATTGCGTTGTCTCACCCGAATGTTATCGGTGCTGTTTCCCAGAACAAAGTTCCGGAGGATATCCTTCTGTTTACACCCGGCGTGAACCTTGCGGATTCAGGAGACGGAAAAGGACAGCAGTACAATACGCCTGAACACGTATTCAAAACGCTTCACACAGACTTCATGATCGTAGGAAGAGGCATTTACAAAGCTGAAGATGCCGAAAAAGCAGCCCTGAATTATAAAAACGAAGGATGGAATGCTTATCTGCAATCTTTAGAAAAAAATCCTGCGGAAGTGTAATTTTTTTCTTAATTTATTCAAAATAAGTTATATTTGATACTTTATCGGGATATTGAAAAAGGTTAGTATAAGTCTTATTTTGCTTTTGGGCATAGCAGAGGTATCTGCACAGAAAGACAGCATCAGTGTGGAAGCCAGGCTCTCTCCGGACAGGAAAACGATGAGCATCGATCAGAGGATTGTGTATTACAATCATTCTGAAAAACCGCTGGACTTCGTTAAGCTGCTGAATTGGGTTGTGGCCTACCAAAAGAGAAATACTTCTCTGGTATACCGTAAACTGGAAGACAGGAACAATGACCTTCATTTTGCCCGTAAAGAGCAGCTGGGTGAAGTTTCCGGACTGAATATTTCAGGAGATTCCGGTCAGCCCATTCCAGTTGACAGCCCGGCCGGTGAAAACATTTTCCTGGCGCTGTCCCGGCCTTTAGAACCCGGTAAGAATATTACGCTACACCTGCACTATCAGCTTCAGCTTCCTGATAAACGGTTTACCGGTTACGGAACATCTGAGCACGATATTGCCTTAAAATATTTTTTTATTGTTCCGGATCATTTTGATCCGGACAATAATTTCAAAAGGGATTATTACGATATTGAAGAGTCCGTAAGCTTCAATACTTTCTGGACCGTCAATTTCAGTCTTCCCACAGGCAACCATGCCGAAAGCAACCTTCCTGAAACATCGGCCAATTCTTTCCGAGGCTATCTGGATTCTGATCCGGAGTTCCTCATTTCAGATCAGAAATATCCTTCGATTACTGTAAATGCAGACGGCATCCATACAGAAATCCAGTTCGGTTATCCGCTGAAGCCGGAAGAAAAGCAAAACCTTGAATTCTTTCTTCCCCTGCACCTAGCCTTTATCAAGGAAAGAACAGGCAGCATTCCTGAAAAAATGTTTATTTCAGATAAGTTCAGGAGTAAGGAAGATTTTTTCGGAAACAATGATATTTCTTTCTGGAAATTCAAATTCCGCATGTTCACCAATGCCGAAAAAACAGATCAGGATTATTTCGGGATCATGGCCAAAAAAGTCCTGGACGAAACGGTTATTACGGACAAACAAAAAGACCACTGGCTTAAAAACGGACTGAAGTCTTATCTGGAAATGCAGTATCTGAAAAAGTTTTATCCGGACACCAGGATCCTGGGAACTTTGCCGGAAACTAAAATATTAGGGTTCAAGCCTTTGAAGCTTTTCCATGCCTCCCGGGTGAAACTGACAGAGCGCTATGGCCTGGCTTACCAGTACATCATGTCTCAGAACCTGGACCAGAAAGTAAAAGAAGAATATACCCTTCTGAGCAACTTTAATGATATGGCCATTAGCAGCTTTGAAACCGGTACGCTGTTCAGCTATACTGCAGATAAAATGGGTGAGGCAAAATTCGATGCGATCATCAGAAATTATATCCGGGATCATACGGACCGGCAGGCAGATCCGGAAGACTTCCTGAAGCAGCTTTCAGCACAAGACCCTACCAGCAATTACCTTTCCGATTTCATGGACAGGAAGCACCGGGTCAATTTTAAATTGAAGAGATTCAGAAAAGAAAATGATGCCCTGCAGATCAGGATTTCTAAAAATACAGATGCAGCCATTCCGGTAAAGCTGCAGACCGAAAACCGTACGGGAGAAACAAAAAAATACTGGACGGAAACAGGTGACGGCAGAACAACACTCACTTCCGTACCTTCTTCTGATGTATATAAGATCACCCTGAACGATGATTATATCTTTCCGGAATCCACATTCAGGGATAATTTCCTGTATACGAAAGGAATTTTTGCCAACACCCGTAAGATCAAACTAAAATTCATCAAAGACATCCCTAATCCGGAGTTCAATGAAATTTATATCAATCCAAGGGTCCGCTTCAGCAATACGTATGACAAATTCCTGATCGGAATGAATTTCAAAAACCAGTCTCTGTTTGATCAGAAATTCCTGTATTCCGTAACGCCGACCTACAGTACCGGGACCGGAAAGCTTACTGGATCAGGAGGGGTATCCTACTCTTTCCTGCCGGCAGAAAGTGCCATACGCAGTCTGACCTTCGGAGTCTCGGGATCTTACTTTCATTATGATTATGAACTGGCCTACCGCAAAGCAACGCTATATTCCAGCATCAACTTCCAGAAAAATCCAAGGAGTACCGTAAGCAGAGGCATCGGATTTTCTTATAATTATCTTGAACGGGATCTGAGCCCGGCCATGATGGCTAGAAATGATTATGGCAAATACAATTTATGGAGTGCCGGCTATGCGTATACGGATAACCAGATGATCCATGAAAAAAGCCTGAGTGTAAGCACACAGTGGATGGAAGATTTCCATAAGGTAAGTGCGGAAGGATTTTACCGCTGGGAATTTGCCCCGAGACAGAAACTGAGCCTGAGGCTGTTTGCAGGATACTTCATCAAAAATGAAACCCGTAATAATACCTTCAACTACGGAATATCAAGGGTATCCAACTATGCCTTCTCCTACACCTTGCTGGGGGAAAGTGCGACAAGCGGGATTCTTTCCCAGCAGTTTATCCTTGCTGACGGAGGATTTAAGTCATTCATTCCGAGCACGGTCAATCAGTGGATCACTTCATTCAACGTAGATTCCAGTGTATGGAAAATATTCCATGTATATGCAGATGCAGGAATGTATAAGAATAAAAACCAGCCGGCCAAGTTTATCTGGGATACGGGCGTAAAAGTACGCATCATCCCGGATTTCCTTGAAATCTATTTCCCGGTACAGTCATCACTGGGGTTCGAGCCATCCTTCAAAGATTATGCACGCCGCATCAGGTATACTCTGGTCCTAAACCTGGGTTCTGTGATCAATGCAGCACGGCGGGGCTGGTATTAATCCTTTTTATCATAAAAAATAAAAAGAGCCATTCTGTAGAACGGCTCTCATTTTTATATCATCTGTTTGCTATCAGATTGGTTAGTCTACTAAAATTTTCTGAGAAACCGGCTCGTTGTTAACCGTACCGGTAACGATATAGTTCCCTTTAGCCAGTCCAGCAATATTTAACAACTGGTTTTCTTTTACAGAAGCTGTTTTCACAACCTGTCCGAACATATTGTAAATCTTAACGTCTTTTGACTGGGCGCCGAACGTAAGGGTTTCGTTTTTAACAAGGGTGTTTTTGATTAATCGGTGCCTGGATTCAGTAACTTCTCCCACAGCTAAGGTACCTGTTGTTAAGGAAAAATCATCAAATGTTGCATTAGAATTATTGTACGTTCTTACATGAAGCTGTAGTCTGGTAGCGTTAGCAGGAACTGTAAAAGTAACCACTTTCTGTTGCCATGTCCCGTCTTTAGGGAGAAATAGATTGTTATTTCTCAACGGATCACTATTCATATCACTAACCAGATTAATAACTCCGTCATTGGCATCTAAAAAGCTGCTCCAAAGCCTTGCCCCATTACCGGAACCGCTCACCTTAAACCAGAAGCTTAATGTATATTGTGCTCCTGCTGTGACATTGATATTCTGAAAAAATCCGGTTGTTGCCGTAGCATTGTAATTGGCACTATATGTGCCCGTATGCGCATCAGTTACAACCGTAGGAGCAGTATAAGAGCTGACCCAGCCAGCTGCCCAAGGAGCCAGCGTCCCTGTTTCGAACCCCGGATTCTGAACCAGATTCTGAGCGTTGGCAACAATCAATGATCCTGCGATGCTCAAAAATGTAAAGATTTTCTTCATAAGTATAAATTTTAAGTATTAATAATTTGTACGACAAAAGTAAAAGCATTTTTCAACCCTAAAACAATAAAGAGATTAATTTTTTGTTAATAATACTGGTGTCCTTATATCAACGATTTTTTAAGTATTTTTACGAATTATTTCTAACAGGACTTGCGGGGTTATATTCTGATATTCATTCTTTTCTTCATAGGCATATTCTTCAGTAATGCCCAGGTCTTCTCATGGAAAAACCCCAACCTTCCTGAAGACTCCATGAAAAAAGATAGCATCCTTGCGGCAAGGCTCGAGCAGGATATTTTCTCCAAAGACACCCTTGATTTTGTAAAGACAAGCAACAGGATTGTGGTGGATGAAGCGGTACTCGCTAAAAATGATAAGAAACGGTTTCTGGGTGAGCTGAATTCGAAAGGATCCATCATCCGCGGAATTACATTCGGGAACAACCAGGGGCAATCGGTCCAGAGTTCCATGGACCTGCAGATTTCCGGCCGCCTGTCTAAAGATGTTACCATCCTGGCAAGTATTTCAGATCACAACCTGCCCATCCAGGCAGACGGATATACCCAGACGCTGGAAGAATTTGACAAGATCTACATGCAGCTCAACATCAAGGACAAATCCATATTAAGAGCCGGACACCTGGATCTGGTGGAAGCGAAAAATTATTTTGCCAAATACCAGCGGCGGAGCATGGGCCTTGAGTTTCAGACGCAATTCGGTAAAGAAAATAAAACATTCGTGGATGTATCTATGGGAGTGGCCCGAAGTGAATTTCACAGGGTACGTTTCCAGGGTGTTGAAGGAAACCAGGGGCCTTACCGGCTTACCGGGAAAAACGGCGAACAGTTCATTACGCTGATCTCCGGTTCTGAACAGGTATTCATTGACGGAATCCTTATGAAGCGAGGGGAAAATCAGGACTACGTCATCAATTACAATACCGGCGAGGTAACATTTACCAGTTTCAGGCCGATTTTCCAGCAGAATTTTATTACGATTTCCTATAATTATACCAACAGGAATTACTCCAGGTACCTATTTACCGGAAAAGTGGAACATACACGGGAAAAACTGAGGATGGGATTCAACTGGTTTATGGAAAATGACAATAAAAATGCTCCTTTGTCCCTGAATCTTTCTTCTGAAGACGAACAGATCCTGGCGAATGCAGGTAACAATCAGAACCTGATGTACGCTCCATCTGGAGTGGTCACGCCTTATGACGTCAATAAAATCCTCTACCGCCTTGTCCAGGATCCGAACGGTAATTATTATGAATTCTCCACCAACGCCAATGAAACCTTATACCAGGTTTCCTTCACTTATTTCGGGGCCAATCTCGGAGATTACAAAATTACACAGACCACCAATAACGGACGGGTATTCCAATATGCCGGACCTAATGCAGGAGATTACAGGGCAGTAAGGAAGCTTCCTTCCCCTCAGAAATCCCAGGTGTACTCATTCAATACGGAATACCTGCTGAAAGAAGGAAAGATCGGTGCAGATATTTCATTAAGCAACTATGACATCAACCTTTTCTCCTCTAAAGATGCTGATCAGAATACAGGATATGCATGGCGTGTTTTCGGGAATAAGACCTTCAAGAAAAACAGCTGGAAAGGGACACCAAGCTTCGAATACCAGTATATCGACCGCCAGTTCCACATTCTGGACCGGATCAATGATGTGGAATTTTCCCGGGACTTCAACTTAACGCAGGAGTTCAACCAGATTACGCAGAACAGGTTTATCTTCAGCTTCCTGAATAAATGGGGCACTACCGCTTCCGCTAATTACAGGGTGAACTACCTGGATGAAAAAGATTCTTATAAAGGCTTTAAAAACGACCTGGATTTCAGCTGGCTGAAAAACAAGTTCCTCACCAAAGGAAGCCTTTCCTATCTAAACACCAATTCCATTGTACAGGATACCAAGTTCATAAGAGGTGGTGTTTCTACAGAATACGGAGGTAAGAAAGGCAGCTGGGCAATCGGGGGAAGTATGGAGCACAATGAAAAGAAGTACAATGATACTCAGCTGATGGATGTAACCAGCTTCAGCTGGAAAGAAGTCTTTGTCCAGAAAAAAATAGGTGACAGTACCAGAACAAAACTCCTGGCCAAAGTATACATGCGGGATAATGATTCCGTACGGGACAACAGGCTTCAGAATATGAATAATATTCTCGGCTTCATGGCAGAAAGCCAGATCATCAAGACACAGAAAACAACCCTGAATGCTTTGCTGCATTACAGGAAATTCTTTTACCAGAACCAGGATGTGGACCTTTCCAGGAACAATGATTTCGTAGTCGGCAATATCCTCTACAATCAGCAGCTTTTCCGCAACGGGATGCGCCTGCAGGCATTTTATGAACTCGGGAACGGCCAGGAAGCGCAGCGGGAATTCCAGTACATCAAGGTAACGGACGGACAGGGAGTCTACAAGTGGACCGATTATAACGGAGACGGTGTGCAGCAGCTGGATGAATTCGAGATCGCGGAATATTCGGATCTTGCCCAGTACATCAGGGTGTATACCAATTCAGTGCGGTACATCCCGTCCAACAAAAATAAAATACAGCTGGCCCTTTTTGTGAATCCGTCGGTAGTTTTCAATTCCGAAAATGCATTTTTAAAACGGTGGAATTTCAATATATCCCTCAATTCACAGAACTCATTTTATAAGAGGGATAAAGTGCTTGTCCTGAATCCTTTTGAAAAAAACCAGGACCAGATCCTCAAAAACCAGAATATCCTCGCCTCGGTTCAGTTTAGTCCGACGGATAAATCCGGATGGAATGGAAACTACCGCTTTATTGCCAATGATAACCTGATCAACGCCAATTTCAGCAATGAGGAACGGCAGCAGACCTCACAGTTCCTGAACATCGGGTACTGGTTCAATAAGGAATTCAGGGTGGACTGGGAAAACTCTGTCCATGCAGTACAGAACTCATCACAGCTGTTTGCTACCCGGGATTTCAGGCTGAGCAATATCGAAACCAAGCCAAAAGCTACCTATAAATTCACTGATGCCATCCAGGCCGAGCTTTCTTCAGGCTACCGGCAGAAGCAGCGTCTTGATGGTGAAGAATTCCTGAAGGCCTTTGATGTGACGGGAACAATACAGTGGGAACGGAGGAAAACTTCAATAAGGGGGAATTTTTCCTTCATTAACAATGATTTTACGGGAAACAGCTTCAGCATTGTTGGAAACCAGATGCTGGACGGCCTGAAACCGGGAAGAAATGAAGTGTGGAGTGTATTCATACAGCAGGCCATCAATTCCTTCCTGCAGCTGAACCTGAACTATGAGGGCAGGAATTCCGGGGACCGGACCATTCACATCGGAAGCATGCAGGTAAAGGCAAGTTTTTAACTTTTTATCCATTGTAAAAAGATCATAATACGGCTTTTGCATCCTCTATTATTTAACATAATCATCATATCTTTCATTATGTGAAAGTTTTGTAAATTTGCACCATGATAAAAATTGGCAATATAGAGCTTCCTGAATTCCCGCTTCTGCTGGCCCCGATGGAGGATGTAAGCGACCCGCCCTTCAGAAGGCTTTGTAAAATGCACGGTGCAGATATGATGTATTCAGAATTTATTTCTTCCGAGGGACTGATTCGTGATGCCATCAAAAGCCGTAAGAAACTGGATATTTTCGATTATGAAAGGCCGGTGGGAATACAGATTTTCGGGGGTGATGAAGAAGCCATGGCCATGTCAGCAAGGATTGTGGAAACCGTAAATCCCGATCTGGTAGACATCAATTTCGGATGCCCTGTAAAGAAAGTGGTCTGCAAAGGTGCGGGTGCAGGGGTACTGAAAGATATCGACCTGATGGTCCGCCTTACGAAAGCCGTAGTAACCTCTACCCATCTTCCGGTTACGGTAAAAACCCGTCTGGGATGGGACAGTACATCCATCAATATTGATGAAGTTGCCGAACGCCTTCAGGAAACGGGGATCAAGGCACTGACGATCCATGCAAGGACCCGTGCACAAATGTATAAAGGTGAAGCAGACTGGGAACATATTTCCAGGATCAAGCAGAACCCGAATATTGAAATTCCTATTTTCGGGAACGGCGACGTGGACTCTCCTGAAAAAGCGCTGGAATACAAACAGAAATATGCCTGTGACGGGATTATGATCGGCCGTGCAGCCATAGGCTATCCATGGATATTCAATGAGATCAAACATTTTTTTAAGACCGGTGAACATTTGCCTGCGCCGACCATTTCCGACCGTCTTCTTGCCGTAAAGCAGCATGCGGAATGGAGCGCAGAATGGAAAGGCGAACGTCTGGGACTTGTTGAAATGAGACAGCATTACAGCAATTATTTCCGTGGCGTGCCTCACTTTAAAGAATTCAGGAAAAAATTTCTTGAAGTTTTCACCCTCGCTGAAATGGACGCGTTAATCCTGGAAACACAGGATTTTTATAACCACTATCAGGAACAGGTATAATAATATACAACAAACCCATCACGTCATGATGGGTTTGTTGTATGTATCAATTTTTCTTTCGGTCAGTACCCTCCTGCGGCAGGCTCATCCTTGAGTAAGGCGAGTGCAGAGGAAGTTCCGATTCTCTTTACGCCCATGTTGATCATTCTTTCAGCATCCCCGGGAGTCCTTACTCCTCCGGCTGCCTTTACAGAAAGCTTCCCGGCATGATCAAGCATGATCCGGATTCCTTCGAAGGTAGCTCCGTTAGGTTTGCCGTCTGATGTTTCGTAAAAACCTGTAGAGGATTTCACAAAAATACGAGGCAGATCCTGATGATCAAAATGCTGTTCTGCCCAGTCTGAAATCTTGTGGGTAAGATCAGCAATCTGGTCGTCACTGAGGGCAGCGATTTCAATAATCCACTTCACGATCTTATGATGCCTGAGGCAGAGATCCGTCCCTTTCAGGAACTCTTCTTTTACAAGCTCCAGGTTACCCTGGGTATATGCTTTGTAATTGATCACAAAGTCCAGTTCATCCGCTCCGTCCTCAATAGCCTGAGAGGCTTCGGCAAGTTTTTCTTCGGTACTATAAGTCCCCTCATGAAAACCAATGACTGTTCCCACCGCAACATCTGAATTCCTGGCCTGGATGTATTTCTTAATTTCTGAAACGTATTCCGGGCGGATCATCACCGCAAAAATGCCATGGTCTATGGCTTCCTGTGCGAGTTCCCTGTCTTTCTGTACTGTTTCTTCTTCTGAAATCCCCGACTGTTGCGGAGTCTTCAGGTAGGTTGCATCCAAATATTGAGCGATGTTCATAAATCTTTGATTATACTTTCAGTTGTCTGTAAATACCCTGCTCCAAAGATATGAAAGTTTCTGTTCTTGTTACCCCTTTCAGCTTCTGAAGCTTGCTCAGGATCTGCATCAGGTGGTCATTATCCTTGCACAGGACTTTCAGGAAAATCGTATAATTTCCGGTAGTATAGTGGGCTTCCACCACTTCATTAATGTCATTAAGGGATTTCACCATGTCAGGATAGTGACTTGGCTGATCCAGGAATACACCAATGTATGAGGTTACCTTATACCCGATTTTTTTTGGATTCAGGAAAGAAATTGAATTTTCGATCACCCCTGCCTGTTCCAGTTTTTTAATCCTCTGGTGTACTGCAGTGGTAGAAATACCTACGTTCTTAGAAATGTGTGCCAGAGAAGTCTTGGCGTTGTCCATCAACATGTAGATGATTTCTTTGTCGATTGAATCTAAATGATAACTAGTGTTAGCTGAATTTTTCATCTGTTCTACTTTTTGCTATTTATGTTTTTGCTTAAACCTTTATTCCATTTTATTTGAATGTTACAAAAACCGGAAAATGATCACTGTATCCTCCCAGATACCGGGTACCGGCATACGTCCGGAAAGGTCTCCCCTGAAACCTTTTGTCCCGGCTGCTGATTTTCTCGGGCCTGAATACCTCAGCACCCTGAAAAGACAGACCCTGTTCGTCAAAAAAAGCTTTCGACAGAATGATCTGATCAAACAGCAATCCAGATTTATAATGAAAAGTAGAATAATTTCTTTTGTAAAACAGCTCCTGAAAAGGATTGATCAGCATTTCTTTACCGCTGTTGTCATTGAGAACCTTAACTAAATTTTCATCATCCGGGTTTTCGTTAAAATCACCACACAAAATCACCTTTTCCCCTTCATTTATCCGGCCTGAAATCCTGTTACAGACTTCATTCAGAATAATATTCCTTTTAGGCTTGTTGATATCTTTCTCTCTCTGTGAAGGGAGATGCACAATAAAAACATTGATCAGTTCATCTTCATATTTTACTTTGCAGTAAAGAACATCCCTCGTTGTGTCGTAATTTTCTGTGTTTTTGTTTTTTATTTCAAAAAAGAAGGTAATAGCTTCAGAATCTATTACTTCTACTTTGAGTTTATTATACAGCATGGCTACATCCACTTTCCGCTCATCTTTAGAATTGTAATGTACAATCCCGTACCGGTTATCGAAAGGCTGCAGTGCAACCAGATCTTCTAAAACCTTTCTGCCGGACACTTCCGACAGGGCAGCGATAAAGGGCAGTTCGCCATAATTTTCCTGCATCATCTGAAAAACGTGTGCAATTCTAAAAAGCTTGTTCTTATATTTCCTTTCATCCCAGTTTCTTAATCCTGATGCAGTAGGATCAGTCGGATGAACAGGTTTTGGATCAGGCAGAAATAAGTTTTCTACATTATAAAAAGAGAACAGCTGCATTAATACGCATGTCTTAAATCGTACACTTAATTTTCAGAATGTAAATTTATTATTTTTTTTCTAATATATTTCATTAATCTCTAAGATATTGATATTAAATTTATATGTTTTAAATACAATATCAATGAATAAAATCAATTAAAATTAAAATTAAAATTCATTTCATTTATTACAGAGCTGCATTTTGAGATCATTAAAAATTAAAAAAGCATGCAAATACATACTTTTTTAGAATAATAATCTATTTTTACATTAAGAAAACAGTTAAAATTCGCATATTTATTACACAAACCCGATTATTATTCTTAAATTAAAAATTTAATCTTAACAAAATAAAAAAACCCCGTTGATTAATGCAACGGGGTTGTTTCTATAATAAATCAGGACGCTTTTCTTTGGTAATCCGTACGGCCTCATCGTGCCTCCATTCTTCTATCTTCGGAAAATTGCCGCTCAGCAGGATTTTAGGAACTTCAAGGCCTTTGTATACTTCAGGCCGCGTATAGATAGGCGGTGACAAGAGATCATCCTGAAAGCTGTCTGTGAGTGCACTCTGCTCATCATTCAGCACACCGGGCAGCAGGCGGATTATGGCATCTGCCAGTACACAGGCAGCCAGCTCACCTCCGGTAAGCACATAATCTCCTATTGAAATCTCTTTGGTCACATGCAGGTCCCTTACCCGCTGGTCTATTCCTTTATAATGCCCGCAGATAAATATCAGGTTGTTTTTTATAGACAAAGAATTGGCTATTTTCTGGTTGAGTGTCAGTCCGTCAGGCGTCAGGTAAATCACTTCATCATATCCTCTTTGGGACTTGAGTTCTGAGATGCATTTGTCCAGCGGCTCCACCATCATCACCATTCCGGCACCACCTCCGTACGGCTCATCATCAATCTGCTTGTGCTTATTGACCGCCCATTCTCTCAGGTTATGGAAATGTACTTCTGCCAGGCCTTTATCCATTGCTCTTTTCAAAATAGAAGTCCTGAAAGGGCTTTCCATAAGTTCCGGCAGTACACTTATAATATCAATTCTCATTGTAACGTTTCGTTTTTCTTATTCGGTAAAATAATCAGCCTCAGGGATGAATCCTTATTGAAATAGCTCCACATCCAGTTGAAGAAAATGGCAAGCTTGTTTCTTACGCTCAAAATAAGCATCAGGTGTAAGAACATCCAGAAATACCAGGCCAGCAATCCCTGGAACTTAATGAACGGAAGGTCAACCACTGCCCTATGCTTACCGATTGTTGCCAGGGAGCCTTTGTCTTCGTATTCATACTCGCTCCATTCATTCCTGCTTTTTCGCAACAGGTTTTTGCCAAGGTTTTTTGCCTGCGTAATGGCTACATTGGCGACCTGAGGATGGCCCTGCGGATACTTAGGCGTTTCCATATACGCAATATCTCCTACAGCGTAGATGTTATCATATCCCTGCACTTTATTGAAGCGGTCTACGATATATCTGTTTTTAACCAGCTTATCCAGAGGGAATCCGTCGACCACATTCCCGGTAACACCCGCTGCCCAGATGACATTATTGGAAGGAATTTCCTTTCCGCTTTTCATGATCACCTTGTCGCCGTCATAGTCTGTCACATATTCCCCTCTCAGAAAGGTTACGCCTAATTCTTTAAGATATTGTTCAGATTTATCCTGGGCTTCCTGGCTCATTACGGCCAAAGGTTTTTCTGTGGAACTTACGAGGATAATAGCCAGATGATCAAAATTCATATAAGGATAGTCTCTCGGAAGGATTTCCTTTTTCATTTCTGCAAAGGCACCGGCAAGTTCAACACCGGTGGGCCCGCTGCCGACAATCACGATATTCCAGTTTCCGTCATCGCTGCGGCTTTTCTCAAGGATCAGCTTTTCGAAAGTCATGAGTACATGGTTTCTGATGCTGATGGCTTCCTGAGTATTCTTCATCCCGAAAGCCCTGTTTTCCATATCACGGTTACCGAAAAAATTCGTCTTACAGCCGGTAGCGATGATCACTTTGTCATAGCTGAATTCCGCTTCGTCGGTGATCACCTTGTTATGGGCAGTATCTATCTCCTTGACTTCGGTAAGGCGGAACTGGGTATTCCTGGAACGCTGAAAAATCTTCCTGAAGGGAAAGGAAATGTTGGATGGTTCTATCCTTCCGCAGGCAACCTGGTAAAAGAGCGGCTGGAACATATGATGGTTCACCCGGTCCAGGATGATCACTTTTTTGTTCTTGTTATTAAGCTTTTTTGCAAGTTGCAGTCCCGCAAATCCTCCTCCGATAATGATGATTTTTTCGCGTGTTTCCATAGCAGACAAATTTACTGATTTTATTTAGCATTTTACTGGTGAAACAATTAGTTTTGTAAAACTTTATGCCCAGGAAAAAGTCCTTCAAAAACACTGCCGGAAAAAGATATAAGGCCAGACGGAAGAATTATTTGTTCCGCCGCGGAGCAGTTTTGGCTGTGCTGATTGTAACCCTGATCGGAACAGGATTTTACCTTAAACATTCGGTAAGCTACTACTACGCGCTCTACTTTAACAAATTCACCCACAGGAAGCTGCATAACACGGAAACAGAATCTATGCGGATCCAGAGGATCATCACGGATAACCTGGATAAAACCTATGGCTTCGATATTTCCCATTACCAGAATAAAGAAGACATCCAGTGGGACAGCCTGAGCATCGGTAACAGAACTATTCCGCTGGAATTTGTCGTTATGAGGGCTACGATGGGAAACCGGAGCGCAGACAGGCATTTTGACGAATTCTGGGAACAGGCTAAAAAACATCAGCTGATCCGCGGGGCATATCATTTTTACCGGGCAGATGAAGATCCAGTAATCCAGGCCAATAATTTCCTGGATAATGTAAAACTGGAAAGCGGAGACCTGCCTCCTATCCTGGATATAGAAAAGATCCCGAGGCGGAAAACCCGTGAGAAACTGGTTAAAGATTTAAAAGTGTGGTGTAAGATCGTGGAAGAAACATACGGGCAAAAACCTATTCTTTACACGTATTACCATTACTACAAAGACTTCCTGAAAGGCGAGTTTGACGGTTATCCGCTCTGGCTGGCCAATTACAATGACGTTCCTGCCCCATCTCCGGATGCAGACTGGAATTTCTGGCAGTTTACGGAAAACGGAATCGTATACGGTATCAACACCAAAGTTGATCTGAATATCTATAACGGCAGCACCTGGTCTCTGAAAGGCCTTACTTTGGATTAATCATCTTTAAAGGGGTTCCGCTGTATCCATTCCATCTTCGGGCTTACAGAAGAAAATGCCTTTTTCATAAACAGGTTGACAAGCGGATGGTTATGCCGGATCAGCCCGACAATCTCTACCGGCACTGCGCCAATCGTTGATTTGATCTCCAATGCAGTTCTTCCGAAAATAATCCTTTTACAGTGCTGACGGATCCCGAATTCAACCATATCAAGCAGCATATTCAGGTACAGCTGCCTGGATTTCTGGAGTTCCTTGTCATAGCCTAAGAAATAGGTATCAATATCTCCGTGATTGAGAATCAGGGTATAGAACCCAATCAGTTCATCGCCTGAAAAGTATCCGAATATCCTGAAGTTATCCGCCAGGTGCTCTTTCATGCTTTCAAAATGATGGTCAGCCAGAAAGAATGTATTGAAAGGAGCATTTTCAGCAACATAATGATACAGTTCAATGATCCGGGTCCGAAGATTTCTGATCTGCTGAAGGTCCAGCTCCTCCGCATGTATCCCTTCAAGCTTCTTTCTTGCTGTTTTCGCCCTTGCCCTGTATTTTTTGGAAAAGTCATTCAGATAATCCCCGAAACTCCTCCAATCCGATCGTAAGTGTAATATCATATTAGGCTGCACAGAAAAACGATGGTAACGCCGGTAGCTTTCCTGGTTAAAAAAGGCAGCAAAATCCGGCCGGTAATCCTTGAAAATAACAACAGATGTTCTTCCCACCAATTTTTGTATGCTATGAACGGCTTCTATGAGCCATGAAACGGCTTCATCTACAGATATTCGGGAAAGATCAAAATGAAACCCATTCTAGCCGGTCAGCATATTATTTCCCAGGATCATTACATTCCTGCTGAATTTCCTGGTTAAGAAATTTCTGATGCTGTATGAAATCTCATCCTTCCGAAATGTGGAATGCCGCCGGAAATCAAGGTACTGAAACAGCACTCCCCCGATCAGTTCACCATTCAGGAAAAATCCTGCAAAGCAGCAGTTCATATTATCGGGTACAGAATCTTCAAGCGCCGAAAAATACTCCCGGGTAAGCAGAATGTTTTGGGTGCCTACCGTACTGTTCCAGCTTTCAGGAAGCTCAGCAGCTTTCCGGTAGATTTTGAGTTGACGAAGCATATATCAGGATGCAATATTAAATTAAATCCGGGTAAAAAAATACCTGCCGATTATTTATCTGCACCGGACTTTAATATTTTGTATTTTCGCGCTACGAAATCTTTACGGAAATGCATTACGTTGCTGCTGAAAACCTGACCAAATCTTACGGAATAAAAGTTTTATTCGAACATATCTCTTTTAACATCAATGAAGGCGATAAAATTGCCATTGTTGCTAAAAACGGAAGCGGGAAATCCACGCTGCTGAAAATCCTGATGGGAAAGGAAATTGCAGACAGTGGAACGGTGAACATCAATAAAGATATCCAGGTGGTGCTTTTCGACCAGGAAATTGACTATGCTCCTGAACTTACGGTAGATGAATTTATGATGACGCTGGACTCCCCGCCCATCAAAGCACTTAAAAATTATCATCAGTCGCTCCATTCTACTGACCAGGATTTCATTGAAAAAGCCCTTGCCGATATGGAAGTGCATAAAGCCTGGGACCTGGAGAATGAAATGAAACAGATTCTTTCTCAGCTTAAGATTACCGATCTGCAGGCTACAATGGGGACGCTTTCGGGCGGGCAGATCAAAAGAGTGGCACTGGCAAAACTTCTTACAGAAACCAGAGCGGAACACCGCCATACCCTTCTGATCATGGATGAACCTACCAACCACCTGGATGTGGAAATGGTGGAATGGCTGGAAAATTACCTGAACAAAGCGAAAATCACCCTGCTGCTGGTTACCCACGACCGGTACTTCCTGGACAGCGTCTGCGACATCATCTGGGAAATGGAAGACGGAAACCTGTATGTACATAATGGCGCCTATGCCACCTACCTGGAGAATAAGATGATCCGTGAGGATAACCTTAATGCAACGATTGACAAGGCCAATAACCTGTACAGGAAAGAACTCGAATGGATGCGCCGGCAGCCTAAAGCCCGGACCACCAAATCCAAAAGCCGGATCGATTCCTTTTACGAAACTGAAAAAGTAGCCAAGACAGACACCCGCAAACAGGGCCTGGAGCTGGATTTTGAAATGAAACGTCTGGGCAGCAAGATTCTCGAGCTTCATCACATTGATAAAAGCTTTGGGGATAAAGTATTGCTGAAAGATTTCAGTTACCAGTTCCAGCGGGGCGAAAAAGTAGGCATCATCGGGAAAAACGGAGCCGGAAAATCCACACTCCTCAATATCATCCAGGGTTTTGAAAAGGCTGATGCAGGAACTATTGAGACCGGAGAAACGATATCTTTCGGTTACTTTTCCCAAAAAGGGCTTACCTATAAAGAAGATGAGCGGGTCATTGACTTCATCAAGGAAGTCGCGGAATATTATCCTTTAGCCAACGGCAAGAGCCTTTCCGCATCACAGTTCCTGAGGCTGTTCCTTTTTGATGACCAGACGCAGTACGCTCCCATTTCAAAACTTTCCGGTGGCGAAAAGAGAAGGCTGCACCTGATGTACATCCTGTACCAGAATCCTAACTTCCTGATTTTTGACGAGCCGACCAATGACCTCGACCTTCCTACTTTAACGGTCCTGGAAAATTTCCTGCAACAGTTTCAGGGCTCCCTGATCATTGTTTCCCACGACAGGTATTTCATGGACAGGATTGTAGACCATATCCTGGCGTTTGAAGGCAATGGAAAGATCAAAGATTTTTCAGGAAATTTCTCAGAATACCGGGAAGCCAAAAGCCGGGAAGGAGCATCAGAAAAAACGGCTGCAAAGCCGGAGCCGGTAAAGCAACAGATTCCGGTACAGGATACCGCTGCTCCTAAAAAGAGAAAACTCACTTTTAAAGAACAGCATGAGCTGGAAACCATAGAAAAGGAAATGCCGCAGCTGGAGCAGCAGCGCGCTAAGATCCTCGAGCAGCTCAATAACGAATCGGATTATGAGAAAATCTCAAAGCTTTCTGACGAACTGAAAGCTCTTTCTGAAAAACTGGACGGCTATGAAATGCGCTGGCTGGAGCTTCAGGAAATTTAACCGGTTACAGATATTTAAGTTCGCTCATACTTTTAACTTCTAACCACATCAACGATTTTCCCTTCCCGCGCACTTTCGAGTGCCGCGTCTATGATCCTCATGTTTTGCAGAACCTCTATGCCCTGTGAAGGAAGCGCATATCCGAAGACCATATATTCGTAAATCTGCTGGTAATAATTCATGTAGTTACCGGGCTCGCTGAAGGTAAGAAGCCTTTCGGTTGTGCCAGATTCACTACTATAATTTAAAATTCCATCGGCCTGCTGTAAAGGTTGTGTCCATAAAGTCCCATACTCAGGAATTGCGCCGGCGGTAAGCTCATTTTCCTGGTCATCGGACCTTTCCTGAAGAAAACTTCCCCGGTCACCGTGAATGATATAAGCATAATGGGCTTCCTTACTGAATACGGAAGATTTTAAACGTACCCTGAGCCTGTCAGAATAAAAAAGAATCAGCTCAAAATAATCGTTGGCATAGGCTTCGCCCTTCATGGAGAATACATCGGCAAAGATCCGGTCCGGCATTCCGAAATACTGCACTGCCTGATCAATAAGATGCGCACCCAGATCATGCAGCGCACCTGAACCGGTCTGCTCCGGGCTTTCTTTATGCTGCTTTCCGCTCGGGTCTGTACGGAACCGGTCAAAACGGATCTCCGCTTCACGGATATTGCCCAGCTTTTGTTCGCTGATCACCTTCTGAACCTGAAGATAATCACGGTCGAACCTCCGGTTTTGGTATACACTTATAAAAAGTCCTTTTTCCTCCGCCAGATCCACCAGCTGCTGCGCTTCTGAATCATTGACTGTAAAAGGTTTTTCAACAATGATATGTTTGCCTGCTTCCAGTGCTTTTTTTGCATATTCAAAATGGGTCTGCACAGGCGTATTGATGACAACAAGTTCAACATCCGACTGTTCCAGCATTTCTTCTACAGAACGGTAAATGGTAGCATCCGGATATTGTTCCGCAGAATCATTCTTAGTCCGTTCTACGATAGCAGACAGAAAAAATCCGGGATGCTCTTTCAGAAAAGGAGCATGAAAAACTTTACCGCTCATTCCAAAGGCACAAAGACCTGTTTTTACCAATTGCATACTATAATTTTTAACAAATATATCATAAACTTTCGTCTTCAGAAGCTTTTAGTGCATTTCATCGATGCGGAAATTCAGGCATGACAAAAATCATGGTTTTTATTTTTAACCATTCTAAATAAAATCTCTGAATTTTTTACATTTGCGCATTATTTAAAACTACTCTAAATAAGCTATGAATAAAACAATTATCACCTTAGGATTTCTTGTCCTGTCTTCAGCAGCATACTCACAGATGAAGTATGCTCCCGTTACGGATACGGTCAGGATCCAGACTATTGAAGACGTTAACCTTCATAAAACCGGAAATCCGAATAAAGCCCGGCCTTTATCTACAAAATCGAATCTTACGGTGATGGAAAACCCTCAGCCGATCTCCATTGTTACCCACGAGATTATTGAGCAGCAACAGGCAAGACAGCTGAGTGATGTGATAAAAAATGTAAACGGAATTTATCTTACGTCTTCTAGAGGAGGTTCACAAGACAGCTTCGGGGGACGCGGATTCACGTTTGCCAATGATAATATCTTCAAGAACGGAGCCAGAGTCAACAGTGGTGTTTTCCCTGAAGTAACCAGCCTTGAAAGAGTGGAAGTGCTGAAAGGAGCCAATGCGATGCTGTACGGAAATGTGGGACCCGGCGGGATTGTGAACCTGATTACCAAAAAGCCGAGGTTTGAGTTTGGTGGTACCCTGGGATTCAGCGCCGGAAGCTGGAATGCATACAAACCTACCGTAGATGTTTACGGTCCTCTAAGTAAAAGCGTTGCTTTCAGAATGAACGGGACTTATGAATATGCAGAAAGTTTCAGGGATGTGGTACAGTCTAAGAAGCATTACTTTAATCCTTCCTTTGTATTTAATATTGGTGAAAATACACAGCTTATCGTAGAAGGAGATTACCTTCAGCATCAGTTTACGCCGGATTTCGGTATCGGAAGCGTTGTGGATGGTGCAACCGGCATTTCCAGGCTGGCTACAGAAATCAACAGAAAACAGTTCCTGGGCGCCAACTGGCAGTATCAGACCAATAAACAAGCTACTACGGATGTTATCCTCAACCATAAATTCAGCAACAGCTGGACGTTAAATGCTGTAGCTTCCTACCAGAACTATACTAAAGATTATTTTTCTACGGAAAGGATACAGTGGAACTACGACTCTTCCAAAAACAACCTGAATCCAAGCTGGAAAAGAAGTGTAGGAAGAACGTACAACGAACAGAATTATACTTCACTTCAGGTAAACCTCAACGGGGAATTCAAAACCGGAAAGGTAAACCATAAGCTTTTGGTGGGCACAGACGGAGATTACAGCCAGGCCGACAATTATACCTATGCCATCAGCTCCGGAGACTTCGGAACATTATATCTCAACAACCCTGCTACCTGGACCAACGAAGTTACTATGCCTGCTGCTGACAGGTCATACAGGAGAAGAATTCCTACCAAACGCTTTGGGATCTACCTTCAGGATTTTGTTGAACTGACCAAATCCATCAAATTACTTGCGGGAATCCGTTATTCTTATCTGACGAACGGCGAATCCAGTGATAATGTATTTATCCCGGGGACCAAAATTCCTGCCGTGAGTGCCGAGACCAAAAACCATGCATTCTCACCTAAGGTTGGACTGGTTTACAACCCGAATGAGAACCTCTCTGTATTTGCAACCTATACGAACTCATTTGTCCCTAATGCCGGATTTGACTTTTACACCAGAGGAGCCCTGGATCCTTCTATCGTAGATCAATATGAACTCGGAATTAAGAAGAACTTCTGGAACAATGCTGTCGCTGTAAACCTTTCCGTATACCAGATCAATAACAACAATACATATACGCAGCCCATCAACAATCCTACCGGGGATACTACCCTAAGGATATATGCCGGGGCAGTGAGGAGCCGCGGAGCGGAGCTGGACCTTACCGGGAATCCGACGAAAAACCTGTCATTAATCGGTGGGGTATCTTATAACAATGCTGTTTATACGAAAACACCGAATGACGGTTTTGTGGAAGACCAGAGACTGGTAAGGACGCCTGCTTTCACAGCCAATGCCTCAGCATTTTATACCTTCACTGAATTTGCGAAAGGCCTGGTCATCGGTGCTACTGCATTTTATACCGGAGACCGGAAAGCAGGATGGAATGATGTAAAAGGTCAGTCACAGGTAACCAGGATGATTGATGTTGGCGGATTTACCACCATAGATCTGAGCTTAGGATATCAGTGGAATAAATTCATGGTCCAGGGAAAACTGGGTAACCTGTTTGATGTGGTGAACTATAATGTTCACGAGAACTATTCCGTTAATCCTATTATGCCGAGAAACGTTTATTTCACGCTCAACTATAAACTCTGATCGTTAAATAACACTAATTTTGCCAGGTGGAAGAAGCGTAGGTTTCTTCCACCTGCTCATTAAAAAAACAAAAATTTCATATATGGATAAGATCAAAGACACGAGAAGCTTTATGCGTGTTACCCACCGTTACCTGGGTTATTTTCTGGCAGGCATCATGGCTGTATATGCCATCAGTGGTGTTCTGCTGGTGTACCGGGACACCGATTTACTGAAAAAGGAAAAACATTATGATAAAGCAGTCGGAAAAAACCTGTCGGAAAAAGAACTCGGCAAGGAACTCAAAATAAAAAACCTGGAGATTGAGAAAACGGAAAACGGCATTCTATATTTTAAGCAGGGAACCTATAATTCAGAGACCGGCCAGGCTCAGTACGATAAAAAAGAACTGCCTTTTGTCCTGGATAAGATGACCAAGCTTCACAAATCCCAGTCTAAGGACGCCCTGTCTCCGCTGAATACCTTTTTCGGTATTGCCCTGTTCTTTTTTGTCATCTCCAGTTTCTGGATGTTCAATCCTAAAACCAAAGCTTTTAAGCGCGGTATGGTTTTCACTATTGCAGGACTCATTGTCTCCATTATTCTTTTATTTGTATAGATAGTATAATATAACATTTCAGGATAGATTCCTGTTAATGCCTGTCAAATCTCATATTTTAATGTTGTGGCACATTTATTGTTCTTCCCAAGACCTAGAATAATAAATTATCTATTAAATTATAAATTATGAAAAAATTAATCTTTACAGGTATACTTGCGGTAGCCGGATTAGCATCTACTGCGAATGCTCAAATTCAAAAAGGAAACTGGATGGTAGGTGGTAACCTAGTAGGAGCAAATTTCGGATTGAATACTGGTGGCGGATATAACTTTGCCATTCAGCCAAAAGCTGCTTATTTTGTTGAAGACAATGTAGCTGTCGGTGGTTACGTAGATTTAGGCTTCAGCGGAGCTAAAAACTCACCTACTACATTTACTTATAACGTAGGAGCTTTAGGACGTTATTATCTTTCTCCGGGAGAGCAGGGAGTAGACAATCTTCTTAATCACGGAAGATGGTTCTTCGAAGGTAACTTAGGTGTTGGAGGTACTTCAATCTCTAAAGGAGGTTCTTCTTCCAACGGTCTTAACTTCGGATTCGGTCCTGGATACTCTTACTTCATTACGCCTAATATCGGTCTTGAAGGTTTGGTAAAATATGACGCCAATGCCGGATTCGGTAATGGTGGATATACGAACAGAATTACTTTCGGACTTGGTTTCCAGATTTACCTTCCATCTTCAAAGGGTAGAGAAGTTATCAATGATGTAAAATAATCACTCACTTCACATACACATATATATCACAAAAGAAAAGCGCATCGGAAATTATTCCGATGCGCTTTTTCAATTAAAACTAAACTATAAAAAATCAAATCAATCATCTATTCGGTTGCGGAGTATACCTCAGATAAGGTTTAATTTCCTTTACTCCTTTCGGGAACAGCGCTTTGGCATCCTCAGTACTTACGGCAGGCGGAATAATAACATCGTCTCCGTCTTTCCAGTTGACAGGGGTGGCAATCTTGTGTGAATCAACCAACTGAAGAGAATCCAGCACCCTGATTATTTCATCAAAGTTCCTTCCTGTAGAGGCAGGGTAGGTAATAATCAGCCTTACTTTTTTCTGCGGATCGATGATCAGCAGCGAACGAACAGTAGCGGTTGCTGATGCATTAGGATGGATGAAATCATACAGTTCCGAAATTTTCCGGTCTTTATCGGCAATAATCGGGAACTGAACATCGGTTTCCTGGGTTTCATTAATATCTTTAATCCAATTCTGATGATCCTCTACTCCATCTACGCTCAGAGCAATAACTTTGGTATCACGTTTGTCAAATTCCGACTTCAGCTTTGAGGTGTATCCAAGTTCAGTAGTGCAAACCGGCGTATAATCTGCCGGATGGGAAAACAGGATTCCCCAGGAATCTCCCAGAAATTCATGAAAACGGATGGGTCCGGCTGATGTTTCAGCCTGGAAGTCAGGTACGGTATCTCCTAGTTTTATTGACATAATATTTTGTTTATTGTTAGTCTACAAATTTAATAGACTTTTTGAGACTGGCAAAATTTTTGTTGAAAATCTAGCTTATTCTTATATTTACCGTATGGATAAAAGTGGATTAGGTTATATTGATGTCGTTTACAATGTTTTAGAAAACTGGTACCTGAAATTTGCCGCAGTAACTCCGAAGCTGGTGGTAGGGATCCTGGTGTTCTTATTTTTTATGATTGCCAGTAAATACCTCAGCAAGGTTGCGGTAAAACTGTTTCATAAATTTTTTCCGAAAAGCAAGAGGGAAAGTTCACTGGTGACGCTGATCGGTATCTTCAGGTTCCTGATTGTTGTTATGGGTACTTTTATTGCCCTGGAGATCATGGGATTCAGCGGGTTTTTATGGAAATTCATCGGAAGTCTCGGAGTTGCCGGGGTGATTGCCGGGGTTGCACTGAAAGATCTTGTTTCAAGTATTTTTTCCGGGATGCTTATCGGGATTGACAAAGCGTTTAAGGTAGGCGATTATGTTATTATCGGAGGTAATTCAGGTACCGTATCGGAAATCGGGTTCCTGACAACAAAGATTATCAGTGACGATGGTAAAAAAGTATATATCCCCAATCAGGTTATTTTCAATGCCCCGTTTTCCAATATTACAGCTTCTCCGCAGCGGAAGATCATTTTTAATTTTGACATTCCCGCAGATGAAAACCTTGCCCAGGCCCAACAGGGTATTCTTGAAGTCATTCAAAGTCTGAATAATATTGACCGTAACGATACTGCCGAAGTGATTTTTACCGATTTAAAACAAGGAGTATTCAACCTTCAGGCTAAATTCTGGATGGCAGTAGGAGCCAACATGATGCAGGTGAAGAGCGAAGCTTATATGAAAATAAAACAACGCCTTGATGCAGACGGCATCCAGCTCGTCACTCCTACCAGCATTAATATCAATGGTACAGATACACTGATCAAGAATAAGGATGAACAATAGAAAAAGCAACGGTGAAGCTGTTTTTAAATCTTTATATACAGCATATCATAGGAAACCTCAATTTCCGCAGATCAAAATACAATCCAAAAAAAACCGCCTTTAAAAAAGGCGGTTTTAATATTATGAGTCAAGCAATTATGCTAAAACTTCTTTTACTTTATTGGCAGCTTCTTCCAATGTAATGGCAGAATGTACCGGCAGACCTGATTCGTCGATCAGCCTTTTAGCTTCAACGGCATTAGTCCCCTGAAGTCTTACGATCAACGGAACCGGAAGGCTTCCCATTGCTTTGTAAGCATCTACCACTCCCTGTGCTACTCTGTCACATCTTACGATACCTCCGAAGATATTGATCAGGATTGCCTTTACGTTCGGGTCTCTCAGGATAATTCCGAAAGCCGTCTGTACTCTCTGGGCATCAGCCGTTCCTCCTACGTCCAGGAAGTTGGCAGGGTTACCGCCGGATAATTTAATGATATCCATGGTAGCCATAGCAAGACCTGCTCCGTTTACCATACAGGCAACGTTACCGTCCAGTTTCACGAAGTTAAGACCAGCTTCACCTGCTTCTACGTCCATTGGGTCTTCTTCTCTCGTATCTCTCAACTCAGCTAAGTCTTTGTGACGGAATAATGAATTGTCATCTAAAGTTACTTTAGCATCTACCGCGATAATTTTATTATCAGATGTCTTCAATACCGGGTTGATTTCAAACAGAGAGGCATCAATTCCTGTATAAGCATTGTATAAAGAGGTAATGAATTTTGTAAATTCTTTGAAAGCATTTCCTTCAAGACCTAAGTTGAAAGCAATTTTTCTGGCCTGGAAACCCTGAAGACCCAAAGCAGGATCAATGATTTCTTTGTGGATCAGATGAGGGGTTACTTCAGCAACGTGCTCAATGTCCATACCGCCTTCTGTAGAGTATACTACGGTATTTTTGCCTTCAGCCCTGTCTAAAAGAATAGAAACGTAAAATTCTTTCGTTTCAGTTTCTCCCGGATAATATACATCTTCCGCAACCAAAACAGAATTCACTTTTTTACCTTCAGCAGAAGTCTGCGGAGTAATCAGCTGCATCCCGATGATGTTCTGTGCATTTTCCTTCAGCTTGTCCATGTTCGGGGAAAACTTTACACCACCGCCTTTACCTCGTCCACCGGCATGGATCTGTGCTTTTACCACCCAGCCCTGAGCGCCTGTTTCGGCAGTCAATTTTTCAGCAGCAGCTACGGCTTCGTCTACGTTATTCGCTACGAAACCGCGTTGGATCGCTACTCCATACTTTGATAAAATCTCTTTTGATTGATACTCGTGAAGATTCATATTATTTTATTATTTTATTATTTTATTTTAATAGTTAAAGGTTGACAAATTTAATAAAAATGAATAAGGCAGGAAAGAATTTATTCATCTTTTAACTCATTAGCATGGAGCACAGACTGCTGAAAATCATTAAGACTGAGCAGACCTGTTATTGTACATCTGATTTATTTCACAGCCAGTAGTTTATCCTGTGAATTATTCCCGGACATTTACATCCTTCAAGCAATGAAATTTAGAAATCAATATAATAGTATTACTATCTTTAAAGATTGTTTTATTATAACTGGTATATATTTTGCTATTTTCCATGAGTCACTTACAGATATGGAATTCCAAGTAAAATTTAGAGTCAACGAACATTTATACCTAAGGGACCCTGAAACCAGTGCCATAGGTAAATCCATTGTAAAAAATGCCATAGACCTGATCTATGAAATCGGCTTTGAGCATTTTACCTTTAAAAAACTGTCCCAGAAGATCAGTTCTACGGAAGCGACGATCTACAGGTACTTTTCTTCCAAGCATAAGTTGCTTACGTATATCCTGAACTGGTACTGGTCTTACTTAGAATTTATTTCCAAACAGAGGCTGCTGGAACTTAAAGATCCGCACCGGAAAATGGAAAAGATCCTGGAAATCATTACGCACAACGATGAAACGCATGATCAGATTGAAGATTACAACCTGTCAAGGCTTCATAATATCGTTATTTCAGAAAGCAGCAAATCCTATCATGTTAAGGATGTAGACATTATCAATAAAGAGATGGTTTTCAACCCTTTAAAAAGCCTTTGCGGATTTATTGCGGATGTTATCTCAGATGCCAGCCCGGACTTTGCCTATCCGCGTTCATTTGCCAGTACCCTGCTGGAGACAGCTCATGACCAGCAGTTTTTCAGTGAACACCTTCCGAAACTCACGGACAATGCAGAACGAAAAGAACACCAGAGATATGTGCTTAACTATCTTCGACATATAACCTTTAACCTCATATAAACTGTATGGAAACAACACCCAGGGAACAGGGATACAAACTTTTCAGGTACATCACCAAAGAAAAAAAGGATGTAACCAATATTTATTTCTATGCTATCCTCAGCGGTCTTGTGCAGCTCAGCGTTCCGCTAGGGATACAATCCATCGTAAGCTTTGTGATGGGTGCCACTATGGCAACATCCATTTACATCCTCATTTTCTTTGTAGTCATCGGGACGTGGCTGGTTGGTTTTTTCAGGCTGAAAGTCATGCAGATCATTGAAAAGATCCAGCAGAAGATCTTTGTTGAATTTTCTATTGCCTTTGCTGAAAAGCTCCCCCGAGTCAATCTTTCCAGCACCCGGAAATATTATTTGCCGGAACTGGTCAACCGTTTTTTTGACACCCAGAACCTCCAGAAAGGAATATCTAAAATACTGCTGGAAATTCCGGCAGCGATCATCCAGATCCTTTTCGGGATCCTGCTGCTTTCGTTTTACCATCCGTGGTTCCTGGCATTTGGGGCATTAGTTGTACTGAGCGTGGTGATCATCTTTAACTTCACCCTGGAAAGCGGAATAAAATCCAGCCTTGATGAAAGCGATAAAAAATATGAAACCGCTTCATGGATCGAGGATGTAGCTGCTTCGGTAAAGACCTTCAAAATCAATTCGGAAACAGAAAAGCACCTGAAGGGTACGGATGAAAGGGTTATGGGATACCTTGACCACCGAACTTCCCATTTCAGGGTTCTGGTGATCCAGTATAAAACCATTATTGCTTTCAAAGTAATCATCACACTGGCCATGCTGGTTATCGGTACGTATCTACTGGTCAACCAGAAGCTCAATATCGGCGCTTTTATAGCCACGGAAATTGTCGTCCTGAGCATTATGGCAGCTGTTGAGAAACTCATCATCAGCCTGGAGAGTTATTACGACGTCATCGCATCGCTGGCGAAGCTTACCAAAGTAACTGAACTGGCAGAAGAAAAAAACGGAGAAATCATTCTTTCCCAAAAAGGCGAAGGAATAGAGGTTGAGTTTAAGGATGTGGATTTTAATTTCAATGCCCATGTCCATATCCTCCAGAATATCAACTTCACCATCCGGGAAAACAGCATTACGGTTATTTCAGGTGAACTGGGCTCCGGAAAGTCACTCCTGCTGAATATGATGGCAGGATTCTATGAACCTTCGGCCGGAAGCATCCTGTTTAATAAAATTCCGCTGAAAAACATTGATAAAAACAAGCTGAGAACAGAAATAGGGGTATACCTTGAAGACATGAGGATTATTCAGGGCACTGTACAGGAAAACATTCTTTTAGGCAATGAAACCAGCAGCAGTGAAGATATCCTCCGCCTTTCCGAGCAGATTGGTGCAGAGAATATTTCAAATCTTTTTTCCAGCGGGTTCCTGACGGAAATCAGTGAGACAGATCCTGAAATCTCATTCAGCTCAAAGAAAAAAATCCTTCTGCTCAGGGCACTTATGGGCAATAAGCACCTTTTGCTGCTGGAAGATCCTATAGACGGCATGAATGAAAAATTCAAGTTTAAAATGCTGCAACACCTGCAGAATATCAAACACATGACAACGATTGTGATTGTCTCCCAGAATCCGGATATCCTGCACTATGCAGACCTGCACCTGCATATGGAAAACGGAACGATAAAAAGTTTATCTTAAAAATACAGGTATGAAAATTCAGTCTTTTGATAAAATATACAACATCCACAAAAAATCGCGGGTAAAAAGGTGGTTTCTATTCATCTTTCTGGCAGCAGTGGTTGTCCTTTTCCTTCCATGGACCCAGAATATCAAGGTAATGGGAACCGTTACTTCCCTGTATCAGGAGCAGCGGCCACAGCAGCTCAACTCGCCTATTCCCGGGAAGATCATTAAATGGTATGTGAAAAACGGGGATTATGTGAAAAAGGGAGATACGATCCTGCAGCTTTCCGAAGTCAAAGATGATTACTTTGATCCGTTGCTGGTTCAGAGGACACAGCAGCAGGTAGAAGCTAAAAAAGGCGTGCGGGATTATTATGAAGCCAAAGTAGGAACTACAAACAGCCAGCTCCAGGCACTTTCGACGGGAAAAGACCTTAAACTGAACCAGCTTCAGATTAAGATCAGCCAGCTTAAAAACAAGCTTGCCGGTGAAGAAGCCGAACTTGCTGCCGCTACCAATGAACTGAAGCTTTCGGAAGACCAGTATGCAAGGCAGAAAAAAATGTATGATGAAGGCCTGGTTTCCCTGACCCAGTTCCAGCAGCGCAGCATTTCCTACCAGAATGCCATCGCCAAAAAAACAGCATCTGAAAATAAAGTGGCCCAGACCAGGCAGGAGATCGTGAATACGGGAATTGAACAGAGTGCCGTCATTCAGGACTACACTGAAAAACTCAGCAAAACGGAAGGAGAAAGGTTCCAGAGCATGGGCCAGATTGAAGGCAGCGAAGGTGATATTGCCAAACTTGAAAACCAGGTGGCCAATTACAAGTTCCGCCAGGGCCTGTACTTCATCATAGCTTCCCAGGACGGACAGATCGTTCAGCTGAACAAGGCAGGAATCGGCGAAGTCCTGAAAGAAGCCGAGAGCATCGGAACCATTGTACCGAAAACAACTGATTACGCGGTAGAAATTTATATCAAACCTGTAGATCTCCCGCTGATCAAGGAAGGGCAAAGGGTGATGTGTGTATTTGACGGGTTCCCGGCGATCGTATTTTCAGGATGGCCGGATTCCAGCTACGGTATTTTTGCCGGAAAGGTAATTGCCGTTGAAAGCAACATCAGTACGAACGGCCTTTTCAGAGCGCTGGTCGTTGAAGATAAAACAGAGAAGAGATGGCCGCCGAAAATTAAAATGGGAACAGGCGCCCAGGGGATTGCCATTCTCAATGACGTTCCGGTATGGTATGAGCTGTGGAGGAACATCAACGGATTCCCTCCGGATTATTATGAAGTTAAAACTGAAAAAGCCGGCAGCAATGAAAAGCAGAAATAGCATCATCATTCTCTTTGCCCTACTGTTCTGTCAGCTGTTTTCAGCACAGGATTCGCTCAGGATTTCTGCCCGGGAATTTATTGCCATTGTCAAGGCTTACCATCCGCTTGCGATCAAATATCAGCTTCAGAACAAAATTGCGAAATCCGAGATCACACGGGCCAGAGGTAATTTTGATCCTGTGCTTGGCGGGAAGCTCGGAGAAAAAAATATTGACGGCGTACAGTATTACAGGCAGAAAAATCTTGAGCTGGGAATCCCCACATGGTATGGCATTGATCTTACAGGAAGCTACAACTACCTTGACGGGGAGAAAATCAACAACAGCGATACAAAAGGCGGACTGTACCAGTTCGGCATCACTGTTCCCCTGGCTAAAAATCTTTTGTATGACAAGAGAAGAGCCTTACTGGAGCAGGCTAAGTACGCTCTTACAATGACAGAAGCAGAACAGGCAGTACTGACCAACGACCTTCTCCTCGAAGCTGAAAACACGTATTGGGAATGGGTAAAGAATTTTGAGATCTACCGCCTTCAGCAAAAGGCTGTTGCCATTAATAAAAGCCGTCTTGAATTAACGAAAAAGACATACGAATTCGGTGAGAGGCCGGCCATCGATACGGTAGAAGCAGCGTCGCAGTTACAGAGTTTCCAGCTTCAGGAAAGGGATGCTTTCCTGAATTTCGTTAAAAGCACGCAGGACCTTCAGCTGTTTCTATGGAAAGAGAATCAGGAGATGTACGATATGACCGCCATGATCTACCCTGCTGACAACACCGCGAACAGTGAAGCGTTCAGCAATTTTGAAATGCTGGTTCAGACTATGGATACCCAGAACCCGGAACGCCATTTATCTGTACTGTATTATTTTCAGAAAGGAAATATCCTGGAAAGTGAAAGGAAGCTCAAATGGCAAAGCTTCCTTCCGAAGCTGGACTTTACCTATAATTTTTTCAATAAAGAAAATTACCGGGCAGACTACCTTCCGCTTTTCGACAACAACTTCCAGTACGGGCTTAAACTGGAAATACCGCTTTTCCAGAGGGAAGCAAAAGCCAATTACCAGATCGCAAAACTCAAAATAGAACAGAATGCCTTGGATACCCAGGTGAAAAAAAGGGAGATCGAAACAAAAATCCAGACGTATAAAAATGAGATCATGAACTACCATTCCCAGATTGATATTGCCAGGAACAACCTTACGAATTACCAGCGGCTGCTCCAGGCAGAGGAAATACGCTACAGCAATGGAGAGAGTTCGCTTTTCCTGATCAATTCAAGGGAAAATAAAATGATCGACGCACAGGAGAAATTCATTTTACTGAACAATAAATTCCTGAAAAGCTATAATAAGCTGAAGTGGATGAGGGAAAACTTCCGGTTTTAAACAGAAAAATTCAGGCATCAGCCTGAATTTTTTATTGTATGATGTACCGTACTATTCTTCAGATAACTTTTCAGATTGTGATCCGATAAACGGAATCTTTGGGGCCAGAAAATATCCGGTCAGGCTCGCGAAAAGGATCGGAACGAAATAAGTAAAGCCCGTCAGGGTTCCCAGGATTATCGTTGTGCTCATCGGCGTTCTGGTAACACAGGCATTAATGGCTGCCATACAGCTTACAATAGCCAACGTTGTATCTACCGCAGGGAAAACATGGTGGATAATGAGTCCTAAAGTTGTTCCCACAAAGAATAAAGGAATGATGAAACCGCCTCTCCATCCGGAAGTCACAGTAACGGCGATGGCGATGATTTTGAACACCAAAATGATGATCAGAAAATTCAGTGTGTATCCTCCGTTGATCAGCTGGTTGATTTCATTATGCCCGAAATACCGGGTTAACGGGAAATAAAAGGCAATAATCCCAAGGATGATTCCGCCGGCCAGGGTCTTGATATAAATGGGGATTTTCCTGTATTCAAAAATCCTTTTGAAGAACTTAACGACAAAAATAAAAATCCATCCGAATGCAGTTCCCACGATTCCGAAAGCAGTCGCAAAGGCAAAATCATACACCCCTGTATAATGATAGGCTTTCAGGTCCCAGGTAGCACCGATTCCGAGATGAATGATCAGGGCAAACATAAGATAGCTGAAACAGCTGGCTACCAATGCCGGGATGATCGCTTTGTAATACTCAACGGCATGTTTATGATGCAGGATTTCCAGAGAAAAAAGGCTTCCTCCGAGCGGCGCCCCGAAAAGAGCTGTAAACCCGGATGCCATTCCGGCAATGCTTAAAGAACGCAGCTCCTCCCCTTTCAGCCGGAACATTTTTCCCAGCCATGTCCCGGTAGAACCCGTTACCTGTACCAGCGGTGCTTCAGGCCCCAGGCTTCCGCCGGATGCCACGCAGAATAATGATGAAAGGATCATGGAAGGATTGTTCTTAGGATCCAGCTTACCTTTATTGAACCTGATGTTATTGACGATCAGGTGGATTTCCCCCGGATCGCCGATAAAGTGGATGACCAGGCCTGCCAGAAGGCCACAGACAGCCATCGTAGGAATAACCATCCATCC
Source organism: Chryseobacterium camelliae (assembly GCF_002770595.1). NCBI lineage: Bacteria > Pseudomonadati > Bacteroidota > Flavobacteriia > Flavobacteriales > Weeksellaceae > Chryseobacterium > Chryseobacterium camelliae. The sequence goes on from NZ_CP022986.1 coordinate 2,005,250, forward strand.
CTGGAATTCAGCCAGAAACTCAGTGAAATGTTCCAGGACAATCCAATATCCTCCTGCAATAGTCCCTCCTACCAGTCCGGTGATGGCCCACATGAAAAAAGTCCGGCTGAATACAAACGGATTGAACCGGATCGGCTGATCCAGAAGATTGAGAGCACGGATAATACGGCGTCTCCTGTTAATTTTCATTTTTGAATGGTATTTAAATTATATCCTGCCGGAAAAAGTTCAACCCTTTTCAGAGTTCAGACTATGTAAGGGCGGACAGGCTCATGCGGCTCACTTTATGATTCAGGACAGGCCTAAAATCTATATTATATCCTGTTTTTTGCGAAATACAAAATCAGCATTCCCCAGCTCAGGATCATCATCAGTCCCCCAAGCGGTGTAATCGGACCTAAAAATTTCAGATTCGCTCCCAGGTAATCCTGCAAGCTCAGGAAATAGATGCTGAAAGAAAAAAGAATGGTTCCGACAATCATCAGAATGGAAATCCATTTCTCCGAAGTCGTTTCAAATTTCAGAATGTATCCTACGATCAGCAGAAAGAATGCGGCATACATCTGGTAGCGTACACCCGTTTCAAAACTTTCCAGCCTTTCCACGGAAAGGATTTTCTTTAATGCGTGTGCCCCGAACGCTCCCAGAATTACGGATAACATTCCGTAAACGGCACCAAAAACTAAGGTAATGGTTTTCATTTTTATATTAATTTGTTCCTAATCATCATTAAAACTTCCATCTTTTTTAAATAGCTTATATATTTCGCAAACAGGATTATCAGGATTTTGCATATCAAAATCTCCTAGTTTAGACGCATTCGAAATTGCTGTAGACAGTTTAGGTTTTAAGGTAGAATAAATATCTGCATTATTCTTCTTATAAAATTTCTCTGTTTTTTCATAAACTGGAAATTCTTTTTTCAAATCTTTGCCTGTCTCATCACAATCTTTATAATTCTTTTTAGAATATTTAAAATGGAGATATAACCAATATTCAAAGCAAGTATTAACAACTAATATCTTAACGTTCTCAAATAAAACTAAATCCTTATAATACCTTGCAAATTCTAAACTACGTTTTTCTTCACCTTTTTTACATTCTTTAGTTTCCCTGTCTACTACATCATAATCTACAATCCAAAAAACTTTATCAAACGTTTTCGCCAATTCTTTTACATATTCATATTGCTTTGTAAGAGTAGCTTTTTTTAATAATTGTGGCTGGATATTAATTGTAAGCTGTTCTTTCTCTTTTAATAGCTGAAAATACCATTTTTCACAATCACCATCGCCGACAATTGCATAAGTCTTTTTTCCTTTAGTAAAGAACGCTTTTCTATTTTTCATTCTCTAAATCAATATAATAGTCTCCAAGGTTCGGAATACCTCCTAATTTTCCGGATTTATAAGCATTTAGAACATTGGAGGTATCTCTAACAACAGTACTATCGAAATCCGCTAAAGAATATAATTCAGTAGCAGAGTCTTCATTTTTATTGGTAAACCAAATGGCATCATCACGAAACAAATCACGATTACTAAGAATTTCTCTGTTATGTGTTGTCGCTATCAATTGAGAATTTTTCTTTCCATTTACTAGATAGGTTAAAAGAAAATGATTAAATAGATCAGGGTGAAGCGAAGATTCTAACTCATCTATTGGAAGTAGAGTATTTTCCTCCAATAAAATTGATAATAAACCTGCATACTCAAAATATCGTTGAGTACCTAAAGATTCCTGATTAATATTTAATTTATAATTAACATTATTTACTGTATGAAAAAAGTATAATTGTCTGTTAAACACAACTTCAGAATTCAGCATATCAATATATCTGCTCTTTTCATTATCATTTTTTGCTTCTTTAATTGATGTTAAAAGAAACTGTCTAAGCTGTGAGTCTTCTTTTTTGTTAACTTCCAAATCACAAATATTAAAATCCGCTTTTCTTAAAAATGAAATAATAATATTCTTATTAATTTTATTTAAATCAATTTGAGTAGTAAAAAAATCTTTTGAATCTGAATTTGTACTAAAAAAATTTGTGTAAGCATTAAACCATTCCGAGACATTTGCTAAATCTTCCACATCAAAATTTGTTTTAACTAATGCTCCTAATACTGTATTATTCCACAATGTCTGTATTTCAATTGCTTTTCCAATAGATTTTTTTACATCAACTTTACTTCCAAATTTTATTAATGTTAATTCCTTTTCTGAATTTGTTGTTCTCTCGAAAATCAATGCTTTGTTAGGATTGAAATTATGTAACTTTTCACTTGAAATGAATCTATTATTTATTTCAACTTCATAAAAATACCTTATTTCATTTTGAATAAACTCTAGCTCAAATTTAGAATCTTTTCTAGGAGTATCTTTACTAAAAAGAAACGGCTCAAAATCAAACATTTCAGTTTTCCGATCAAAAGGATTTGTGCAAATTTCTTGTAAAAAATCCAAAGCTTTTAAAACAGTAGTTTTTCCAGAAGCATTAGCACCATAAATTAAAGCCAATTTATTAAGACGCAAACCTTTTATCGGCTCAATAATATAATAATCTTCTAAATGATCAGATTTGTTTGCTAAAAAAGATAATGTCTGTTTCTCTTTTATAGAGCCAAAATTCTCTACGCTAAAATTAATTATCATTTTTTATTCATTTTTGTAATTCATTTACAAAAATACACCAAAAAACTCAATTTAGTACTTTTAGCAAATTTTAAATTATGGTGTCAATTTAACATTATAACTCCTCTAATTCCAGTTTTAAATATTTTTTTGTTTCATAATCCTGCCAGGTCCCTGTAATGGTATTGCCTTTCAGGTCTGCTTCTACAAACCCTTTCAGCATCCATTGCCTGGCTTCCTCGCTGTAATAATCGCTTTCGGTAAGGGAAATATGGTTTCCTTTCAATTTCCCGTGCCACTCGATCAGTTTTTTATTTTTATCGTACCAGTACTTTGCGGACAGGGAACCGTCAGCATATACTTCGCCCATCAGGACGGTAACAGGATATTTCCCGTCAATCTTTCCATGATACAGTTTATTGCTGATGCCGGTATGATCAACGTGCTGGGAGCCTGATAATAAATTTTTAGCATACGGCGTCCAGTATGGCGCCAGTTCCTGGTAAGAAAAATCGATGAAATGGCTGTCCAGCTCATCCAGTGCCCTCATGGCATGATTGGAACACCGTTCTGCAATAAAGGTTATTTTATCCTTTCCGAAATAATATCCGATACTCGAAATATGATAATCCGTATTGCATCCCTCATAAAGGGCAATCTGATCCTGAATATCTTCAGAAGGGTTTTTCTCAGCTTTTAATTTAACCAGGAAATCATTGATTTCTTTCTGTACCTTTTTCTTAATCATGCCTTCTACTGTTTTTACAGCTGTACGCAGGAACAGGTCTTCAGCATTGATTACGTTTCCCGTCCGGAGGTCAAAATTCTCCCATGCACTGAAACCTTCAGGATACGCTCCTGAAGCTTCCCCTTCAATAGCCATACTCAGAATATTTTCCGGAGCATCCATCTTTTTCCAGCTGTAAAAATAAACATACTGAGAAGGTGACTTTTCACTGGCCGCCACCTTCTGAAAAGGATTTCCTGTTCCGCCGGGAACATGTTCCAGCCGGTCCACCTGCAGGAATGTATTGATCTTACTTTCTATCCCGGCATTCTGCGGATACGCAACCAGCGGAAAAACGAAGTCTTCTGATTTCGGCGGCAAATCGGTAATTCTCACGTTTTTCTGCTGGGAAAAACATAAGCCGGAAATCAGGGTACACAATACAACAATCTTTTTCATTGCTTTGATGCTAAATAGATTAATATTAATTTCGCCGTCAGCGTTAACGTTCCTAAGATGATGAACAGTACAGAAAACCTCTTGGAACTCCTGAAGCCGGGATGACGGGTTACCTTTAAAAACACACCGAAAATCAGAAATACAACAGACAGGATGACCTGTATCATGACCGGCCTCTCAGTCTGTTAAATTCATGGATTACCTCATGATGGCTCACCGTTTTATCCTTGAAATACGTCACAAAATGCTGTTTTTCCTCTTCAGTTGCGCCCATTTGGTTCAGGATATTCAGCAGGTGCATTTTCATGTGGCCTTTCTGAATTCCTGTGGTCACTAAAGACCTGAGTGCCCCGAAATTCTGGGCCAGTCCGGACACCGCTAATATACTCATCAGCTCCTGCGCGGATGGTTTGCCCAAAAGTGCCAGTGAGAATTTCACCAGCGGATGGAGATTCGTTAAGCCTCCTACGACTCCTACAGAAATAGGAAGGTCGATCCAGAACCTGAAAATACCGTTATCGGTAGTACAATGCGTTAAGGAAGAATACTTCCCGTTTCTTGCGGCATAGGCATGGGCACAGGCTTCCGTAGCCCTGAAATCATTCCCGGTAGCAATAACTACAGCATCAACCCCGTTCATGATTCCTTTGTTGTGCGTAGTAGCGCGGAAAGGTTCAATTTCAGCAATGGTTACTGCCTGCTTGAATTTCCGGGCAAATTCCTCATTGGAAATCCCGCTGTCATCCTTCAGGTCTTCAATTTTACAGGAAACCTCAGCTCGTACGATGCAATCCGGGGTAAAATTGGAAAGGATGTTCATTACAATCTGGAGCGAATCCTTTTCTTCCAGGGAGAAATCATTGCTGTCTGACACTTCCTGTTTCAGGGTTTTCCCGAACTGCTCCAGGCAGGAGTTGATGAAGTTCGCTCCCATGGAATCTACCGTATCAAAGCTGGCTTTCAGCTGATAGTAGTTGGCCATTTCAGACGTTTTGTCAATCAGCTTGATATCCAGGATCCCGCCGCCACGCTTTCTCATATTGGCGGTGATATCTTCCGTGGCTTCAAACAGTTTTTTCTTCAGCCTGAAGTTGAAGAAATGCAATAACTTATGCGGTTCTACGTTTAATATAAAGTGGGTATGCCCCAGTTTTTCAGTATTGATGATGGTTGTTTTAAATCCCCCTTTATCAATCCAGAACTTGGCTGCCTTCGAGGCGGCTGCCACTACGGAACTTTCTTCAACAGCCATGGGAAGAGCCAGCAGCTTTCCGTCAATCAGGAAGTTGGGGGCAATCCCGTAAGGCATGTAAAAGTTCGACACCGTATTTTCAGAAAACTCTTCATGGAGCTTCTGAAGTTCGGCATTATTATTCCAATATTGCTGTAGGATCTGCTCGTAAGTGCGATCATTGCTGAGGTATTCTGAGATTAGCCAATCGATTTTTCGCTGCTTGGAAAGTTTGGAGAAACCTTCCACCGGTTGATGATTCATAGTGTTACTTTAAAGAAGCGTAAATATAGTGATTTTGTAACTTTCAGTTGTTGATAACTTCAATCAAAAAACGTTGATATTTGTCAATTTTTAGCCCTACATTTGATGTATAAATTTCATCTAACATAAAGATTTTCAATTTAAAGAATGAATTTTGACCGTCTGAAAGAAAAACTTGAAATCCTTGCCGATGCAGCGAAATACGATGTTTCCTGTTCGTCCAGCGGAGGAACGAGGAAAAACAAAAAAGGGGCTCTGGGCGACAGTTCAGTCAGCGGCATCTGCCATACCTATACTGAGGACGGACGATGTGTTTCACTCCTGAAAATCCTTTTGACCAATCACTGTATTTACGACTGTGCCTATTGTGTATCCAGAAGTTCGAATGATATCAAAAGAGCTGCATTCACCGTAGAAGAAGTTGTAGACCTTACCATTAATTTCTATCGCAGGAATTATATTGAAGGATTATTTCTGAGCTCCGGTATTTTTAAAAATGCAGATACGACCATGGAACGTTTGGTAAGGGTAGCCAAAAAGCTGCGGCTGGAAGAAAACTTCAACGGGTATATCCATTTAAAATCCATCCCTGGAGCAAGCGACGAACTGATGCAGGAAGCCGCTTTATATGCAGACCGGCTTTCCGTTAATCTTGAAATCCCCACCGAAAGCGGGCTTAAGCTTCTGGCTCCTGAGAAGAACCGCCAGGATATGCTGAATCCGATGAAGTACATCCAGAAAGGGATCGACCAGTATAAGGATGAAAAGAAGATTTTCAGGAAAGTTCCGAAATTTGCTCCGGCAGGACAGTCTACCCAGATGATTGTGGGTGCGACCAATGAAAATGACCTCCAGATCATCAAAGTGGCGGATCACTTTTATAAAAATTTCAGCCTGAAAAGAGTGTATTACTCAGGATATGTACCGGTATTGGAGGATAAGCGCCTTCCGGCTTTAACAACGGAAGTTCCCATGCTCAGGGAAAACCGTTTATATCAGTCGGATTGGCTGATGAGGTTTTATGGCTTCAAGGCAGAAGAAATCCTGGACCCGAACATGCCGTTCCTGGATCTTGAAGTAGACCCTAAAATGAGCTGGGCGCTGAGGCATCTTGACCAGTTCCCGGTTAACCTTCAGACTGCCGATTACCAGATGATTTTAAGAATCCCGGGGATTGGTGTAAAAACGGCCAAAAAAATTGTCAGTGCGAGGCGTTTCCAGGTACTTACCATGGATCACCTGACGAAATTAGGCGCTGCCGTTAACCGGGCTAAATATTTTATTGATTTTAATGCCGGTAATGCTTATCTAAGGTATCTCACCGATAAAAATTTCAGGAAGCTGATCATTGGGGGAAGCTCATCTAAGTTCCACAATCAGTTTTCCCAGCAGCTTACCCTGTTTTAATTTCTTTGAATCAAAAAGCCATAAAAATTTCAAGTTGGATCTTTACGTTTAAAATCTTTCAGAAATTTTTCAAAATCTGAGTCTATGGCTACTGATTTAACCATAATTTTCAAATTGTCGCATTTTCAAATTAAATTTAGCATTAATTAATGACTACCCTACTCTATGACGGAAGTTTCGACGGCTTATTTACTGCAGTATTTGAGGTTTTCGAATACCGGTATAAAGATGTTGAAATCGTAAGCAGGGAAAATTTTCATCAGGAGAATATTTTTGCAGATATCCATGAAGTGATTACCCAGCAGGAAAAGTCCGAGCGGGTTTTGAATAAGCTGGAGCAGAATATAGGGAAACAGGGCATCCATGAATTGTTAAAAGTTTACCTGTCTGAGGATCCTGAAGCCGAGCAATTAATTTTATCTGCCGTGAGGCAATCCGTACAGTTTCCCGGGGAAAATGTCCTGCAGAATTATGCCGACAGCCATATTTTGAAAATTTCCAAGATCTGCAAATCAGTAAGCCGCGAGAGACACCGGATGACGGCCTTCGTACGCTTTGAAAAAATGCAGGATGAAGTTTTCTTTGCCAAAATCGATCCCGATTTCAATGTGCTTCCGCTGATCCGGAAACATTTCAAGGACCGGTATCAGGACCAGAAGTGGATGATTTACGATCTCAGGCGGAATTACGGTATCCTGTATGACCTGGAAACCTGTGACTTCTTTTATCCTGATGAAAAGATCGACCTGAAAAAATATGAGCAGAAATTCCATGATCAGGAGAAAAGCTACCAGACGCTATGGCAGAGGTATTTTACCCGAACCAACATTGTAGAACGCAAGAACATCAAACTGCACCTCCAGCATGTCCCGAAGCGCTACTGGAAGTACCTGACGGAGAAATGGTAGCCTTTTAATGCTGGTAGATTGTCCAGACAGCTTTAGTTAACATTATCCATTGTGATGTGATTACTGGTTCAAAAGATAAAAACGGCAGGCTATATTTTCAATCCTGTAAATTTCATAAGTTTTTAACGGATAATATCCAAAAGTCTTATGCAGTTACTGCCATTATCTGAACTTGTTTTTGTAGATTTGTGTTCGAAATTTTTTACCAGATGAAAGAGAGTGCTGTGAAAAAAATTGCGGTTCTTACCTCAGGAGGAGATTCTCCGGGGATGAACGCAGCCTTAAGAGCGGTCGTAAGAACCGCTAACTATTATCATATCGAATGCTACGGAGTCAGAGAAGGCTATAACGGCCTGATCAGCGGGGATTTCCTGAAAATGGGCCCGCGTTCCGTTAAAAATATCATCAACCAGGGCGGTACGATCCTCAAATCAGCCCGCTCCATGGAGTTCAAAACCAAGGAAGGACGCCAGAAAGCGTACGATAACTGTGTGAAGCTGGGTATAGACGGTTTAGTCTGCATCGGCGGAGACGGAACCTTTACAGGAGCAAAAATCTTTAACGAAGAATTCGGAATCAGGGTTGTGGGTGTTCCCGGAACCATTGACAATGATATTTTCGGTACAGACAATACCATCGGGTATGACACTGCCCTGAATACGGCCATGGAATCCATTGATAAAATCCGTGACACGGCCACTTCCCACAACAGGGTTTTCTTTGTGGAAGTCATGGGCCGGGATGCAGGCTTTATCGCGCTGAACAGCGGACTGGCAACAGGTGCACTGGATATCCTTATCCCTGAAACCAGAGACAGCATGGAAGACCTGTTTGCGAACTTCAGAAATGCTGAAAAAACAGGGAAAGCCTCCAGCATTGTTGTCGTTGCAGAAGGGGAAAAGCTGGGGAATGTTTATGACCTGGCTAAGCAGACGAAAGATGAATTCCCGGATTATGACATCCGCGTCACTGTACTTGGGCACATCCAGAGGGGAGGTTCTCCAAGCTGTGCAGACCGGGTTTTAGCAAGCAGACTGGGCTTTGGTGCTGTCGTAGGCCTGATGGACGGACAGACCAACGTAATGGCAGGCATGCGTTCCAACGAACTGGTGTTTACCCCTATCGAGGAAGCCATTAAAAAACATAATGAAATCAATAAAGATCTTTTGCTGATTTCTGAAATCTTAGCAATCTAATATTATTTTTATAATTAAAACAAACTATTATGTCAACAATTAAAGTAGGTATCAACGGGTTTGGTAGAATCGGACGTCTTGTGTTCAGAGCAATGACTGAAAGAGATAACATCGAAGTAGTAGGAATCAATGACCTGATCAATGCAGAATATATGGCTTATATGCTGAAGTATGATTCTGTACACGGTATTTTCCCGGGAGAAGTTTCCGTAGAAGGAAATGATCTTGTGGTAAACGGAAAAAAGATCAGGGTTACTGCTGAAAAAGACCCGAACAACCTTAAATGGAATGAAGTAGGTGCAGACTATATCGTAGAATCAACAGGGCTTTTCCTGGATAAAGAAAATGCTGCCAAACACATCAATGCCGGAGCTAAAAAAGTAATCCTTTCTGCTCCTTCCAAAGATGATACGCCGATGTTCGTAATGGGAGTAAACCACAAAGAGCTTACTGACGATATCAAAATTTTATCCAACGCTTCTTGTACAACCAACTGTTTAGCACCTTTGGCTAAAGTAATCCACGATAAATTCGGGATCGAAGAAGGTCTGATGACTACCGTACACGCTACTACAGCAACTCAGAAAACCGTTGACGGTCCTTCCATGAAAGACTGGAGAGGCGGTAGAGCTGCTCTGAACAATATCATCCCGTCTTCTACCGGTGCTGCTAAAGCAGTAGGTAAAGTAATCCCTTCACTGAACGGAAAATTAACGGGTATGTCTTTCAGAGTACCAACCGTAGACGTATCTGTGGTTGACCTTACTGTAAGGCTTGAAAAAGCCGCTTCTTATGAAGAGATCTGTGCAGCCATCAAGGAAGCATCCGAAGGAGAACTGAAAGGGATCCTTGGATACACTGAAGATGCTGTGGTATCTCAGGATTTCGTAGGAGATAAGAGAACCTCTATCTTCGACAAAGATGCCGGAATCATGCTTTCTCCTAATTTCGTGAAACTTGTTTCTTGGTATGACAATGAAATGGGATACTCTAACAAATTAGTAGACATGCTGATTCACGCAGCTTCTTTGTAATGGGTAATGAGCGATAAGCAATAAGTAATAAAAAACCTTCCATCAGGAAGGTTTTTTAATTCATATCACTTCTTTAACAGACCGGTTAAAGTATTGTAACTTTCTATAAAATTAAGTCCAATAGAAAAATAGGGTTTATTATGATTTACTCCATTGATTGTCCATCCTCCTCCAAAACTTACCATATTGTAAAAAGTTGAAACAGATAATCCTGCGCCAATTGTGGTATTTTCATTATTTTGAAACACATGAAGCATTGGTCCGAAGCTTGGAGATAAAAAATGAAGCCAAAAAGAACTTGATTTTCGTGGCTGATATCTGAAGGTATATCCAATACTTGCTGCCGGAGAAAACTCTGTAAATTCTTTTTCTGCAATTTTAACAAAACTAAAACCTCCTGTCGGACTTTGTTTCCATCCAAATTCATCATACACCAAGACCATTGTAAACCCGGTATTATTTTTAGCTCTGTTGGTTATATGCAATACTATCTTATCATCATTTGAAATTTCTTCCCATGCAAGGTTAACTTCTCCGGAATATGATTCTCCATTTTTTTTGTCAGTCTTAACTGTATAAAGATATTGAATATCGTTTGAATTCAGATTTCCATTCTTCATAGATTCAGCATTTTGTGATTTGTCTTCAACAACAGTAAATCCAAAAACATTTAATGGTTTGATCGTTTTATCTTTTCTTTGAATGTATGCCAATACCTGCAATTGACAATTAGTACCTAAGGCATCCAAGTATTTCTTAGTGAAATCTATATGTATCTGCGAACCTTTTTTAAGATAATCAAGCCCTGCATTCAACATAAATTCATATGTTGTATTAGAGCCATTAGCTTTGGGCATTCGTTCAGTAATAGTTGTGAAGTTGATCGGATTATAAATATCATTAGAAAATTTCTTATCAGATTTAGTGTCCTGAAATACTTGCAAATTATCCAGAGTAATTTGAGCATTTGCAGTTCCTATCCATACAAATAGCATAAGGGATACAATTTTTGTTCTCATAATTATTAGTTTAAGATTAAGCATATTTAGAAAACTTCATCCTTAAACCGTAAGTGGTTAAGAATTGAGTTTTCATGGTTTATACTGTAAAACTACAACACATCCCGGGTGTTGAAAATACCCCAAAAGGGTGATTTTGAGAATTTTCAGTAATTTTAGAAAAACATTAACCATGACTAAAAAATATCTGACCCAAGCCAAAAAACCGCATCCTCTTATTGAGGTATGGAACGATTACCCTGAAATACTGCAAAACGACAACAGGATACTGCCTGTTCCATCTATCGAACAGATCATCGGAGAAGTTTTTGCTCCGGGTAAGTTTTATTATTACGTTATTAACTTTGCAGACAGTACCATCAGCCATCATCATGAAAATATCCTGAAGATGCACGGCCTCAGCAAATATCCTGTACACCTGAAAGACATTATAGACCTGATCCATCCTGATGACCTTGAATTTGTGATGGAGGCCGAAAGAATGTCTATAGAAAAAATGAAGCAAATCAATGGCTTTGATTACCAGCACGAGCTTAAAACCAGCTACTGCTTCAGGATGAGGACTCCCGAAGGCAATTACGGCCTCTTTCACCATCAGGCTTTGCATACCTATAAAGACGAAAACGGAAGGCTTTTACAGGCTGTGAACATCCATACGCACATTGAGCATATTACACAGAATAATTCTTACATCGTACTGGTTTCCGGCATCAATGGAAGGGAAGATTTCCACCAGATGCAATGGATCAAAAAAGACGATTTTCCAAAATCTACTGCTGTGGTCTTTACCACAAGAGAAGTGGAAATCCTCAACTGTATTGCAAAAGGATATGCTACATGTGAAATTTCCGGTATGCTGAATATTTCTGAAGAAACGGTCCGGACACACCGGAAAAACATCCTGAAAAAAGCAGATGCCAGAAACAGCTCAGAACTGGTCAAGAAAGCTTTTGAGTGGGGATACCTGTAAATAATAGCTGATAGCATGATAAAGCTCATTGTCCGTTGCGGTGCAAAAATTGTACTTTCAGCATAAAGAAAGCGTATGATGACAAGACCGAGATTTTCAGATTCCGGACACTTTATAGATTTCTGGACTACAGGTAACGGAAAGCAGCTGATTGAATTTTCCGGCGCCGAAGTAAGCCTTGATCATTTTCAGAAGTTTGCACCGTTTGTTTACCATACCGATGAAGCCGGAGACAAAGTTGTACAAGACATTTACTTCACCCGTTCGTTTCCGGAAGCGTCAAAAGCAATCGAACAGTTCATCCGGAATCCGGTTTCAGAACAGGATGATATCCCTGAAAGCGTGAAGCAGCTTTTCCTGCAAACCCAGAAGATTCCTGACTGGCTGGATTACAACCTCCTCAGAAGTGGTGCCGAACTGTGTATGCGCTGCAACCTGGATTCGCTCATCTCACTCCGTGATTACTGCCTGATGGGCGGTTATGACTTTGCTTACCTCAATAAACCGCTGATCATTACCGGTGCCCTGAAAAAGGGAGCTGTAAAAAGGCTTTCCGAGACGCTGGATTTCTGGGTAAATGTTACCCGGTATGATGCGCTGGAACTCCATGCAAAAGGATATGAATTTGCCGTCAAAACCCGGATGATCCACTCGTATGCCCGGCTTTCCATTAAGAAACACTATAAAGAATGGGATACTGAAAACTGGGGCGAGCCTATCAACTCATGGGATATGATGGCTACCTATACAGGATTCAGCCTGGTATTCCTGCACAGCCTGCATAAGCTTGGCAACCGGTTTTCGAAGGAAGAAGAACTGGGTATTTTCCATCTGTGGAAATATGTCGGCTATTTACTGGGCATACCGGAACAACTGCTGCCGGATAATAAAAAACAGGCTACCGAATATTTTTACCTCTGGACTTCCAACCAGCCTTCAGCCGATCAGGACTCTGTCCTGCTTGCCCATTCCTTACTCAACGAATCCCTGGAAAACCCTATGCTGAAATATCGTTTCCAGAGGAAAAACCTACGCTACCTGCATATCTGCTGTACATGGTTTCTGCTGGATAACGAAGTCTGCCACAGGCTTCAGATTCCTGATGTTCCGCTGAAAAAAGCCTTTCCGGTAACCAAGCTGACGCTCAACAAAATCTATGATACCGTAGTAAGCTGTAAAGAAAGAATCAGGAAAGGCGATGCAAGCCAGATGAAAGTGCTGAATGATTACCACAGCATTACACAAAATTCTAATTTTCATTAATTTACAAATGCTTTCAACAGAAAATAAACGCTCTTAACCAGCAAGTAATAAATAGAAACGGGGCTCTCGTAAACCCGGTTGAGGCTTTCTGAATAATAACGCATTTTTTATAATAATTTTAACTATAATATAGGTACCTAAAAGTAAATATTACTAGTTTTTGACGCTAAATTTTCGTAAATTTGATACAGTATTTAAGATAACAAATGAGCAATATAGACGATAAGAAAAAAGCACTTGCGCTAGTGCTTGACAAACTTGACAAAACGTACGGAAAGGGGACTGTAATGACCCTGGGAGACGACGCTGTGGATACTACCATTGAAGTTATCCCTTCCGGATCTTTAGGATTAGACATCGCTTTAGGCGTTGGCGGATACCCCAGAGGAAGAATCATTGAAATTTACGGACCCGAATCTTCCGGTAAAACAACTCTGACGCTGCACGCCATTGCTGAAGCACAGAAGGCAGGCGGAATTGCAGCTTTTATTGATGCTGAGCACGCTTTCGACAGAGGGTATGCAGGGAAGCTGGGGATTGACCTTGAAAACCTGATTATTTCACAGCCGGACAACGGTGAGCAGGCGCTGGAAATTGCGGATAACCTGATCCGTTCCGGTGCTATTGACATCGTGGTTATCGACTCGGTAGCCGCTCTTACGCCAAAAGCTGAGATTGAAGGTGAAATGGGTGACTCCAAAATGGGTCTTCATGCAAGGCTGATGTCTCAGGCATTGAGAAAACTGACGGCAACCATTTCAAAAACAAAATGTACCGTTATCTTCATCAACCAGCTGAGAGAGAAAATCGGGGTGATGTTCGGGAATCCTGAAACCACTACCGGGGGTAATGCTTTGAAATTCTATGCTTCTGTAAGGGTAGACATCAGAAAAGCCAGTGCCCCGATTAAAAACGGTGATGAGGCTATAGGAAGCCGGGTGAAGGTTAAAATTGTTAAAAACAAGGTGGCTCCTCCTTTCAAACAGGCTGAATTCGACATTATGTACGGAGAAGGTGTTTCAAAAACCGGAGAAATCCTTGATCAGGCAGTAGAACAGGGAATCGTGAAGAAAAGCGGTTCATGGTTCAGCTATGAAGAAACTAAATTAGGCCAGGGGCGTGATGCCGTAAAAGATGTGTTGAAAGACAATCCGGAACTTTCGGAAGAACTGGAAAATAAAATCAAAGAAGAACTGAAAAACAAGTAACTGTTTTCAGGATCAGATAGAGAGACAGCTTCAGGGCTGTCTTTTTGTTTTTGATATGGTGGTTATCCGGCTCTTCCTGCTTTTATAGCCGTTAGTTAATCCATAGAATTAACCAGTACAAAATACCGGTAAGCCAGAATAGCTTTCTGTGCTTTGGTTAAAGTATTAGGGTCTTTGCCGCTTAGTTTGGGCAATACCGCTTTATTTACTTTATTCAGGAATTTAAAAAATGATTTTTTCATAACTTTATCTTTTGGTAAGGCATCCTAGTTTACGAAATACTGTCTTACACAGAGTTCAAAAATAATGCAAACCGATTAGAATAACAGCTTAAAACACCGTACCTATGGATGATATTTTCAAAAAGCAGGTCTATGAACTGGTCAGGATGATCCCGAAAGGCCGCGTTTCTACCTATGGAGCCATAGCTAAAGCCGTAGGATATCCCAACCATTCCAGGCATGTGGGAAAAGCAATGGGCGGCTGCCCTAAAGATGTACCCGCACACAGAGTCATTTCCGCTTCAGGCGTCCTGTCTGTGCCGGAATTTCAGTCCAGGCTTGAAGCAGAGGGAATTACCGTGCAGAATTTAAGAATTAAAAATTTTAAAACCCTGTTCTGGGATCCTCTGAAGGAACTTTAAGGGCTATTTCTTTTTCAGTTCCTGCACCTCTTCATTAAGCCGGTCTATCTCTTTTTTCAACAGTCCAATGTACTCCTGAAGATTCTGAATAACGGATGTGGAAATGCTGTTGAACTGCGTCATCACTCCTGTAGAAACAGCATTGTCATTGAATACGGGATGTTCGTTATTAACGATGACTTTAGGTTCATCCTCCTCGTAAATCTCATCTACCGATACATTGAGAAATTTTGCAATTTTCTCCCATTCATCCTTAATGATTCTCACATCTCCGCTCTCCTTTCTGCTGTAATTGGATACATCAGTGGCAATGGCATCTGCAACATCCTTTTGCGTGTATCCCTTTCTTTTCCTTAATAAACGTAGCTTTTCCTTTTGCATGATAAAGTTTTTAAAAACAATAAAAGTACAATTTGTACATCTATTGCACAACAAATTTACAACAAATCTGCAATCAATATTCTTGTCTCAAGCTGTTCATATTGATAAGTTTGTTCTATTAACCATTTAATGATTCAGATGATGAGAAAATTATTTTCAGCAGCTTCCCGGAGCGGCAGGATCCACAAGAACATTTCATTTCACAACTTCATCCGGAAAAGTTATGTCCCGGATGATCCGCACTTTCAATCATACGCTTTTCATTTCTTCTTACCAGAATGAAACAATGCCTCCTTCTTTCAGCATCGGTGATTATTACATCCTTTATGAAATCCCAGGGATTCAATGTGCTGTACGAAGCAGATTATAAGATGGTTTACAAAGATCAGAAAGCAAACCCGACATCCCAGGAAGATACATTTGCCTTACTGATCAATATCAAAGCGTCTTATTATAAAAACATGAAGAAATATGTGGAGGACTCATTGAAGTATGAGGAGAAGATCCATGAGAAGACGGACTTCAGGGAAGGGCTACGGTTCATCACCGATTTCCCGGAATATATCGGCACCACATCAGGCAAGCTTTATGTAACACTGCCTATAGGCAATAAACCGTTTGCCTATGAAGAAACCAACAGCCTTAAATGGCAAATCGTTAATGAGCATCAATCTTTAAACGGATACCGCTGCCAAAAAGCGGTTACAAAAAAATACGTCAGAACCTGGATTGCCTGGTTTACCAGAGATATTCCCTTTCCGTTCGGGCCGTATAAATTCAATAAGCTTCCGGGCCTGATCGTAGAAGTATATGACGAAAATAAAGACTATATATTTTCCCTGTATAACTTCAGGAAGAGGACATACTTCTGTAAATCGGCAAATATGTCACCTCATGCATCAGCTGTGTATAAAAATAAGGTGTTCGATTATCAAAGAAAAGAAATTGCAGATCCGAATAATTACAATAAGCTGATTACGGATCCTGAAACGTTAAGTTATGTTTTGAAAAAAGCCCGGGAAAGAGCCCAAAATTATAATCCTATAGAATTAAGCATAGATTAATCAGTCACTTGGAATTTTTTATATTGATGAAATAATGTAAAAACGATGAAATATTTTTTTATTATTATCCTGTTGTTCTCCCTTCTGCAACTGCAGTAAAAAATCCTCACAACCCGTTGTCGATTACAGTACGGATTATGAACAAAACCGCTGTATGCTTGATCTTGACCATGCTGCAAGGAAACAGCAGACCTTAGTTGTACTGGACGGAAAGGTTTCTGATTTGGTGGACCTGGAACGCCTGACAGCTCAGAATAAGATCAAGAGTTTTAAAGTGATTAAAGACAGTACGGAAATAAAAAAGTTAAACTATTTTACGCCAAGGTAAAAACAGTCATTATTGCCGTTAAAAAGTGACAGAGAGGCTGTCCATCAGCCTCTTTTTATATTTTTTAGATTGATATTCAGCTGACGTTATATAATATCAAAGAAGCTGGAATCATCAGCATAATTAAAAAGTAAGTGTGGAGGTTTGTTTAACCATGAAGGGGAATTGATGTGTTAAAAGTTTCGGCGAGGCCTGTGGCCTCGCCGAAACGCTTTATTGGGTGATCTGCTGATAACTTCTCTGGATGAAGTCGGTCAGATCTTTTCCTTTCAGTAAGTTCTGTGAAAGTTTGGCCAGATCAAGCGCATGGCGGATCAGGCTTTCTTTAGCTTCTCCTGATTCAGCCTTCAAAATCTGACCGGCAAAATCGCTGTTGGCATTCACCACCAGGTTATACATCTCCGGGAATCCTCCCATACCGAACATTCCGCCTCCGCCGGTGGCCTGCATATCTTTCATTCTTCTCATGAATTCAGGCTGGGTAATGGTAAACGGAGCGTCTGTGCTGTCAAGATCTTCAAGCTGGACCGTGAACTTCGCATCTTTAATCGCCTCTTCCACTTCCTTCTTCAGGGATTCCTTTTCCGTATTGTTAAGCTTGGCAATTACAGGTTCATCTTTCTTAATAAGGTTATTGATATGATCGGCATCTACCCGTGCAAAAGAAACATTTTCCTTTGATCCTTCAAGCTTCTGGATCACATGGGGAACAATTGGAGAATCCAGAAGGAGGACTTCATATCCTTTATCTCTGGCAGACTGGATGTAGCTGTGCTGTTCATCGGCATTCGTAGCATAGAGGATAACCAGTTTTCCGTCTTTATCGGTCTGTAAAGGCTTGATCTTCTCTTCCAGTTCATTCCAGAGGAAATACTTGCCATCGGTTGTAGGGTATAAAGTAAATTTATCTGCTTTCTCAGCAAACTTTTCCTCTGTTACGATCCCATATTCGATAACCACTTTGATATCATTCCATTTTTTCTCGTAATCTTCACGGTTTTCATTGATCAGGGAGGCCATTTTATCCCCTACTTTTTTTGTGATATAGGAAGAGATTTTCTTCACGGCCCCATCAGCCTGTAAATAAGAACGGGAAACGTTCAACGGAATATCCGGAGAGTCTATAACCCCGCGCAGGAGCATCAGGAAGTCAGGGACAATTCCTTTTACCTCATCGGTAACGAACACCTGGTTCTGGTACAGCTGGATCTTATCCTTTTCAATATTTAAATTGTTGTTCAGTTTAGGGAAAAACAGGATCCCGGTAAGGTTGAAAGGGTAATCAACATTTAAGTGGATGTGGAAGAGAGGCTCTTCAAACTGCATCGGATACAGTTCGTGGTAGAACTTCATGTAATCCTCATTCATAAGTTCGCTTGGGGCAATCGTCCAGGCCGGAGTGGGATTATTGATGATGTTATCCACTTCTTCGGTTTCTGCTACGGCATCTTCAGGAGCATCTTCCGGTAAAGGCAATGTATGGGTTTTGGTTCCGAACTTAATCGGAACAGGCATGAACTTGTTGTATTTCAACAGCAGTTCACGGATTTTGTTCTCCTCCAGGAATTCTGTGGAATCTTCAGCAATATGAAGGATAATTTCTGTTCCCCGGTCTGTTTTTTCTGTGGTTTCTTCAAGGGTGAATTCCGGGCTTCCGTCACAGATCCATCGTACTGCCGGTTCGTCCTTGTATGATTTCGTTAAGATCTCAACCTTCTCAGCCACCATGAAAGCAGAATAGAATCCAAGACCGAAGTGGCCGATAATTCCTGAATCTTTAGCCGTATCCTTATATTTTTCGAGGAATTCTTCTGCTCCGGAAAAAGCTACCTGATTGATGTATTTTTCAACTTCTTCACCGGTCATCCCGATTCCCTGGTCGATGATCCGAAGGGTCTTCTGTTCTTTATCAACTTTTACTTCGATCTTCGGGTTTCCATATTCTACCTTCGCTTCACCGATACCGGTTAAGTGTTTCAGTTTTAAAGTAGCATCTGTAGCATTCGAAATAAGTTCTCTCAGGAAAATCTCATGATCACTGTACAGAAACTTTTTGATTAGTGGAAAAATGTTTTCCACCGACACATTAATATTTCCCTTAGTCATAATAATTTTTGTTTTTAATTTTCTATATGGTCACAAAAAAAATACCGATCCGGATAAAGTGACATATTGACATTACTGCCTGTATAATATAAAAAATAAGATGTAAAATGTATGGTGATTGTTTGCCAATATGAGCAGTGTATCACCACGAATTAACCGGTCTGCCCTCAAATAATCAGAAGTAAAAAAAACGCTTCAAAAAAAATTGAAGCGTCTTATATTACATCGAATGATCGATTTAGTTTTCCAGGATATACGAGAACATCAGCGGTGCACAGATGGTGGCATCACTTTCAACGATAAATTTCGGTGTGGTGATATCCAGTTTACCCCAGGTAATTTTCTCATTAGGAACAGCTCCGGAATATGATCCGTAAGATGTCGTAGAATCTGAGATCTGGCAGAAATAAGACCAGAACGGAATGTCATGCATCTCCATATCCTGATACAGCATCGGTACCACACAGATTGGGAAATCCCCTGCAATACCTCCTCCGATCTGGAAGAAACCTACTCCTTTTCCTGCTGAATTCTTAGTATACCAATCGGCCAGGTAGGTCATGTATTCGATTCCTGATTTCATCGTTGACGGTTGAAGCTCACCTTTGATGCAGTATGAAGCGAAGATATTCCCCATCGTGGAATCCTCCCATCCAGGAACTACAATCGGAAGGTTTTTCTCAGCTGCAGCAATCATCCAGGAGTTTTCTCTCGGGATTTCATAATACTGCTCCAAAACTCCCGAAAGGATCATTTTGTACATGTATTCATGCGGGAAATAGCGTTCTCCTTTGGTCTCAGCATCTTTCCAGATTTCCACGATATGTTTCTGCAGCCTTCTGAATGCCTCTTCTTCAGGAATACAGGTATCGGTAACCCTGTTCAGGCCTCTTTCCAGAAGATCCCATTCTTCCTGCGGCGTCAGGTCCCGGTAATGAGGTACTCTTTCATAGTGGGAATGCGCCACCAGGTTCATCAGGTCTTCTTCCAGGTTGGCTCCTGTACAGGAAATGAAATCCACTTTTCCCTGACGGATCATCTCTGCGAATATTTTCCCCAATTCTGCTGTAGACATGGCTCCGGCAAGGGTAACCATCATTTTCCCCCCGTCTTTAAGGTGGGCAACATAGCCTTTGGAAGCATCCACCAATGCTGCTGCATTGAAGTGCAGGTAATATTTTTCTATAAATTCGGTAATCGGTTTGCTCATTGTTTTGATTTTTGCAAAGATAAAACTTAAAAACGGAATGTAGCCGCTGCACTCAGAGAAACTCGGTGTAAACCTTCCCTTTCTTTCTCCCCGAATTCATAAGAGACCCCGTTAACAGTCATCTTCTTCAGGGTTCCTGCTGTTAACCCGAGTTTAGGGCCGATCAGGAAGTTTTTGTGGATCATATACTGGTATCCTATCCCGGCATCCACTCCGAGATTATTCCCTTTTCCTTTGGCATTGACCGGCGTATTATTAGCGGTAGTTTTCGTGGTGTAGGTAATGACACCCAACGCCAGGTCAACAAACAATTTATGCCTAGAAGGCTCATTATAATTGGAAACAAAAATAGACGGTCCGAAGAAGGTAATCTTATCCTTGGTAGTAACAGGAATAGAATACAGGGTTCCGTTATTATCAGAAGCTGTCATAAACCCGCTGCTGGAAGCACTGAAATCGGAATACTTTACCCCTATAGCAATATTGGCACTTCCCTTAGGATGATAATATGCTGCAACATCAAAATTGACTCCATGTTTCAGGCCTTTTACATATTCTTTTTCATCCCTGGTCAATCCGGAAGCCGTTTCCGCAGTTCTCCAGGCATATCCTACCGAAGGGATAATGGAAAATTTCTGTTGTGCAAAGGCAAGGAAGGAAAGGGAAAAAATCCCTAATGTTATCAGTTTTTTTATCATGCTCAAATTTTCCGGCAAAAATAACTTTTTTACAGGAATATCAAAATTTAAAACGCCGGTTTTCTTTCTTGTCAGAGAGCTTCTTTTTGGTATCCAGTCTCTTTTGCTTCTGGCCTTTGGACGGTTTTGTAGCCCATCTTTTCTTAGGAATAACAAGCGCTTTGTCCACTAACTCTATGATTTTTTCTATCGCTTTATTTTTATTCATCAGCTGGGTCCTGCTTTCAGATACGGTAAGGAACAGCATTCCTTCTGCATTGATCCGGTTTTTGAGCTTATCCGAAATCAAAGCTTTTTGAGCATCATTGAAAAACAGGGATCCGGAAACATTCCACAATACGGTAACGGAAGTTTCCACCTTATTGACATTCTGGCCACCGGCACCACTGCTGCGTGACGTTTTAAACTGAAGCTCCCGTGAAAAATCTCTCATACCATTCATATAATTTGAAATCTATTGATGTTTCTTTTCCTGACTGATTTTCTCTTTGAGTTGTATCCGGCTGACTTTCCCGTTTGGAGTACGTGGAATCTCACTGACGAATAGTACTTCTTTAGGATGGTGGAAGTTTTTTTTAAAAGGAATGCTTTTAATCCTTTCCCGGATTTCATCCGAATCATCACTTTCTATCACCAGTATCAATTTCTGACCCAAACGTTCATCTTCCAGCCCTAAGAATACCGCTTCAGCAGGAATTTCTTTTTTCACCAAAGCTTCCAGCTGTTCAGGAAATATTTTCGCACCACCTGAATTAATCACATGATCAGCCCTTCCCAGGAACCTGAATTGCTTTGCGTTGATAATTTCCACGAGATCGTTGGTCTGCAAAACCTCTTCATTCAGCTCCGGAGCATAGATCTTAAGGCATCCCCTGCTATCTGTAGAAATGGAAATATGATCAAAAGCCGTAAAATAATCCTCGCTTACCGGAGCAAGCTGCTTTAAGGCAATATGAGAAAGGGTTTCGGACATGCCATAGGTTTCATAGATACGGTTTTCAGAACCGGCTATTTTCTGCTTCAGGCTTTCTGAAACTGCTGCTCCGCCTATAATGAGATTCCTGATCAACGGCAGCTTATCCAAAGAATGCTCCACCTGTAAAGTTGTCATGGCACAGAAGTCAATTGTATAGTTCAGGTTTTCCAGAGGCTTTACCGACGGTTCGGAAATGAAAAGCTCAAGATGCCTTATTATGGACCTTACCAGCATCATTTTTCCGGAAATATATTCTACCGGAAGGCATAGCAAAGCCATGTCTCCTTCTTTCAGTCCCAGAAAATCACAGGTCATCTGTGCAGAATTCATCATCCGTTTTTTTTCAATCCCGAAAATTTTGGGCGTGCCGGTTGATCCTGAAGTCTGCACCTCTACTGTACCCGAATCCGAAAACCAATCTTCTAAAAATTTTTCGATTTTTTTTTCAAATTCAGCTCCTGCACCTAAATTATTAATTCTGAGATTATTGAATTTACTTACCATATTCTTCCGTCATAAAAAGTGAAGTAAATTTAAAAAAAAGTTTGCGAACCCCTTGCATGTAAAGAAAAAAGCTGTAAATTTGCACCACTGAAACAAACAAACACAGACCCATGGTGTAGCGGTAACACTACTGATTTTGGTTCAGTCATCTGGGGTTCGAATCCCTGTGGGTCTACCGAGAGGCAAATCTTTGAGATTTGTCTCTTTTTTTGTTTTTGGGGGTCAATACTTTGGGACAATTAGGGGATCAAGTACAAAAGTTGGGGACTATGCAAAAAGTTTAGTCAATCTGAATAAGAAGAAAGTTCGGTCTTTCACTCCACGGAGCTGCAATCTGAAGTTTTTGATTTTGGCATTAAAAGATTCTGCCGAGGCGTTAGTACTTCTTCTGTCGAAAAAATTTAAGATATCGCTGTAATGATTCATTATTGTTTTCCTTAAAACTGAGAATGATTTAAAACCTGATGTTTCAACATCCCTGAACCAATGCGCTAACTTTGTCATCGCAATAGATTTAGGAATATTCTGATTATAAATCTTTCGTAGTCCATCCGACAGCCTATAAGCCTTCTTTAAATCGGGATATTCGGTAAATAAAATTTCAGCCCTCTGAATTTGAGAAGGCGTCCACTTTTCTCTGCTTTTGTAGAGTAAATACCGGCTTCCTGCCAGAAGCTGTTTGCGGGTATCCCCGTTTTCAAACGTTTCTATCTCAATAGGCTCCTTTTTTTTCTTTGCTTCATCGAGCAGTCTATTTTCCAGCTCTATAGCTTCCCAACGATAGTTGATCCTTAATTCCTGAAGGGCTTCAGTGGCGAGCTTCTGAACATGGAACCGGTCTATGACTTTAATAGCATCAGGAAAACAGCGTTTGGCAATGAGTTTCATAGACCCGGCCATATCAAGGGTAATTTCCTTTACATTTTTGCGAAGCTTCCTGCCTATTTTCAGAAGCTGCTCAATGACCGTCTCACTCTGTGTACCTTTGATAATGGCAATGATACTGCCTTTCCTGCCTTTTGCTGTTTTGGAAGTAAGAACGGTGTAATTCTCCCTGGGAAAGAGCAACTTCATCCAGAGATAGAGAACAGGAGCAGTTTTCAGGATAAAGAATCCAATCTTCTGCGTGTGGTTTTTGAGGCCAGTTTTTAAAACCGCCTAATGATTTTTTGTATTGTCTGCGGAATGTTTTTCCTGGTACACCATACAACTCACCGGTGGTTTCTAAGGGAAGGGCTTTAGTATCGGCTGATATTTTTAAGAACTCCGCAAAGTCATTTGTCATGCGGGTTCCAACGGCAATGAGATTCCAGTCTCTCTGTAGGATCCTGCCAGATTTTGTATCGGTCCATCTTCTGCGCCTGATTTGAAGTTTTACAGGTTTTCCACGAAGTGGAAAGTCATTAACCATGATTTCTTCATGAAAACCTTTGGATTGCAGATGTAGAGAGGAAAACTCTTTGGGAACAGTATTTTTTTCCTCAAAATAAAGATGAAGCAATCCTTCTTTTTCTTCAAAATGCGTAATATCAAAGTATTCAACCAGGTATTCCGGTAAAAGTAATTTTAATAGTTCTTTCTCAGATGACATTTTGTAAAATTACAATTATTAATTTTTCTCCCCAACTTTTGAAACTGATCCGTGATTTTTCCAGACCATTAAAATACATAACTATTAAGCCGATAAGTGGGAGAGAGCTGTCACGATATTCCTCCGCCTTTTCCTCGTCATCTATTTCATGATACAGATGTTGTTCAAATATTTTCTTTTTTAGCTTCATAGTATTTATAGATATTCAACAAATATAAATTCTTGCTACGCAATCTATTAGCGCATCTTATCTTTTTTTGAGATTTTAGCGTCAATTATTTTTTTTATTTTTTTATACTATCCTTAAACCCTGCATTTTGCCAAACCGATGTTAGCCGTAGCTACTATTAATCTTCATCAAATTCCTCTCGTTCCATTCTCAAATATCTTTGTCCAGCTAAAAACGCTTGTTCAGCAGCAACTTTTTCGAGTAATGAATCTTTGCTTTTAAATTTAAATAATTCAGTAACTATTCCCTTATTATTGTATTTGATTGGAATCTTATCAAATATCAATTGTAAAAACACTTCTTTATTTCTAGTTATTGTAAACAAATAATCATCATTACTAACCGTCCTTGATGTATCGTATTCATTTACTGAATTATTGTTTGCATGAATTAGCTTTTCAAGTTTATCTAGTAGGAAGTTATCTATAAACAAATTATTTCCTGATATCCCAGCTTTAGAGCCAGAAGATTCCATTATGTAAGCTTTTGAAAACGCAGTATTCATCTGAAACTCTGCTGGATGGTACGATATGGTGAAATTAGTTGCAACATCTACTGTTGAACCTATGAATTCGTAATTATATCTTTGACCATAGGTAATAATTCCTCTAGCTCCTGGAAACCCTATTCTTACATCTCTTATATTAATTCCTTCAAATTCACTAATTAAATCATCTAATGATATAACTAATTTATCAATAAAATTATTTTTTTGCGTATTAATATCGTGATTATATATAACTCCATCATTTAGAGTAAAGGTCACAGTACTATGGGATCCTGCAAATTTATTGACAAGAGTTAAATCTAGTAGTTTGACTCTTTCTAACTGCTTTTTGCAATTATCATTATCTAAATTCCAGTTGCTTTCTACAAAAGGTTGTCCATAGCCTAAAAGATCGTACCAAGCACAAATACAATCTTTAATGTCAAAGTCTTTATCCTGCATCGTGTTCTAATAATTACCGCTAACTTGTAGATACCTGCTATATAAGGGCATCTCTTCACCCAAATTCGACTGGATATATTATAAAAGATAAGCGTTTGTCTTTTTTATTGAATAATACCTAACATAGATAATTAATCTAATCGTTTTTAAGATTAAAAATTTAAGTTCTTAACTACAATTATTATCTAGCTATACTCATATTACCAATTTCTTTTAATTTTACTTTAATTTCTTCAATACCTGCCTTAAATTTTGATTCTATAAACTTTTCCCGATTAATTACTCTATCTAAAATAACTTCATATTGCTCTTGTTGATAATAAGATAGGTTGTCAATTTCATCAAAGTCAATTTTATTGGGATTTATATAACAGGTTAAAGTTTCATCTTTGCATTGAATATTCATAACACTTCCCAAAACAATTTTTATTTGATCAATTGGTTGAAAATTTGTAAAATCAGGATTTTTCATTATAACTATATTTTATTGATATCATTTGTAAGATTAGCTTATAGTGTTGATTGTTCAAAATCAAGTTTGAATTCTATCTTACTTTCTTTATTTTTGCCGAACACAGCTTCGCAAATTAATTCTGGAAAATCGGAAGTCCAAAATCCAAAAGTGATTTTTTCTCCTTCTGCAATATCAAGTGTTTTGACAATTTTTTCAGCCTCTTTTTGACTTAAGATTTGAAGGTCTTCGAAAGAGTCAGTAGTTTTTCCGATTGAAATATTATTACTCATTATAATTTTGTTTTAGTGTTTTATGTTATTAGAATTTTTAATGCTTTTTAGATTATTTACTTCTTACAATTTTATAAAATGTCGATTTACTGCCAATATT
Source organism: Chryseobacterium camelliae (assembly GCF_002770595.1). NCBI lineage: Bacteria > Pseudomonadati > Bacteroidota > Flavobacteriia > Flavobacteriales > Weeksellaceae > Chryseobacterium > Chryseobacterium camelliae. The sequence goes on from NZ_CP022986.1 coordinate 2,031,090, forward strand.
GAAAGCTTTCATAATTTCCTCTACCGGAACTTCTTTAGTATTATATGAAGCTTTAACCAAAGGTGCAATTTTTTGAAACTTTTCTGTTAACCCTTGTTTTCTTCCTCCGACTTTTCCTCTTGCTCGTGCAGATTTCAAACCGGCATTTGTTCGCTCTATCAAAACATTTCTTTCGTGTTCTGCTAAAACACAAAATATTTGAAAAATGAGCTTACCACTTGCAGAACTGGTATCAATATTTCAGACAAAGATTTGAAATGGATTCCTTTTTCGCTCAATTCGTTTAGAAGTTGAATTAACCAATTGTACTTCTTCCAAGCCTATCCAATCTCCAAACAACCAAAGTATCATCTTTTCGAATAAATTCTAAAAGTTTAGTAAGATTCGGCTTTTCTGATTTTACACCGCTAATTTTATCTTCAAATATTTTTGAAATTCCTACTTTCTTTAAAGCTTCAATTTGTAACTCTAAATTTTGTTCATTGGTGCTTACTCTTGCATATCATACTTCCATAATTACACTTTACTCATCCATCACAAATGTAGTGTAATTTGTTTTCGTGTACAATGTAATGTACTAAAATGAAAAAGAAAAAGTCTTGATTATTAAAACCAAGACCTGTACATTAATTTGAACGTTTAAATAAAAATGTAATTATTTTTTATGAATAAATAAAATCTTCTCCCGATTGTGTTAGTCTTAAATCAGAATTACCTTCAACAGTTAAATAGCCATCTGTTTGAAGTGAATTTATTGCATCAACAAGCCTTACATTTTCAATAGGATTAAGATTCATGAAATTGTTAAAAGCTCTCATTAAAACATGTCCTGTTCTAGAATTTCTAATATAGAATAGATCCAAAACTTTTCTTTTTAGTTGATCGATTGTTAAACTATCTGCGTACAATGAATTAAATCCTCTATCCGTTAATCTTAAACAAGCAATACCAGTAGTACCATCTTCATAAGTAATAAATCCACTGTCAATAAGGTTTTTAAGAGAATCATTAAATTCTTCAAGTTGAATATGATTAAACTTTAAAGTATACTGACGAATAACATTCATAGGAACAATTTCACCTTGTTTAAGATTTTTTTGTTCAAATAAATTCATAATTTTTTCTTGCATAATTTTTATTTTTAAAATTAGATTTATAAAATCAATTAATTGACCAAAAGAAAAATAAGACATATTGGCAGTGAATATACATATCATTAACTTACCGAATTATTTGTGCAATATTAAAACGTGAAATAATCTTTAATATAGGCTTATTAGTAGTAGGAAAAATTTATTTACATTACGAATTTAATTGTACCAACATTTTCAAATCAGCAATTAATTGTTTCGACATTCGTTCTCTATTGACTACCGAGAGGCAAATCTTTTAGATTTGTCTCTTTTTTGTTTTGGAGGTACCAATGCTTTAGGGCAATTAGGATAAAAAATTTAAAGCCGACTCCACAAATGCTGAACCCGGAATCAGGCAGGATAAAATAAGGATCTGTTTATCGGCAGTCAAATAGGTATGTCAAAATCCATTTATTTAAAAACAAAATGGAGAACAATAATGTCCTCCATTTCAAATCCGATATAATAGTCATTAGTGCTTTAAAAATCATAATCTTTTGTAAAATCAGCCCCATTCCCGGATAAGGTTTTATTAGTCTCATTCACTACCACCTCACCGTTCACTTCTGCTTTGAAACTGAACTTTAAATCTGAGTTGAAATTGATCACCTGGATTCCGGAGGTGGCCATCTTAAATGGCGTTACCGATTCTATCACATACGTTGTTGTTCCGCCGGTAAAATCATTGTCGCCAAGAGAAACTCCGGCTTCATTGTTTTTTGTTACCCCGTTTACCTTCCAGAATGTTTTCTGATTGGTGTCATAGCTCGCACCTACAATGACGAAAGAAATATAGTCCGCATCATCGATGGCAGAATTGACGCTGATGGTGAACTTGTAGTTTTTGTTCCCATCCGCCGGTGTTGCCTGGTCATCATCACTGCTGCATGAACTGATGGAAATGCATCCAAAGATCAGCAGTAAAATGATGGTGAAGTTTTTAATACTTAGGTAATTTTTCATGTGAATTTATTTTAGTGTTGTTGTAATTTCCCTGATCGAATTTCTTCTTTTACTAAAAAACAATTTCAGTTACTCTGAAAATTTGTAGTGAAGCTGCTGAATTCTTGCTTACTCTTCTCCTTGTAACAGGAAAAAAGATGCTGTACGAATGGTTTCTGTAAGCAGCAAAATTTTCAAGCAAGCTATTCACAGGCTAACATCCAACAAAATTATCCTGAAAATAATTGCCGGTCAATCCACAAAAAACAGTGTTTTTTTCTACTGGGAAATGGGTAGATTGTGGTATGGCTTACAATATTCCTCAGCTGAAATTACCTGGTTACAGAATGCTTGAAATAAATAAAATTTAAAGTAATTATTTCACAAACTATTCTCTCAACTCCATTTCCCATTTAAGATTAAATTATATATCTTTGGGTAAGCAATACAAATGATACACTAAAGGACCATGAACAGATATTCCTTTCCTGATAACCTCATCCCTGCCAACGACGGATCAAGGCTGTCTAAATTAAAGCAATATGATGTTGTTGATACGCTTTCGGAGCCGGAATTCGATACGATTTCCAGCATGGCTGCGGAAATTTTTCAGGCTCCCGGTGCTTTTGTGAATTTTGTGGATGCGGAAAAGGTTTTTTTCAAGTCTAATCTGAGTACATTTCCTACCAATCAGGTGCATAGAAACGACAGCCTGTGTTCACTTACCATTCTCGAAGATGATATTACGGTATTTTATGATACGCATGCGTTCAATGAACTCAGTCAAAATCCTTATGTTCATACAGAGGGCGGCATCCGCTTCTATGCCGGGGCTCCTATAAAAACACCGGAAGGACATAATATAGGTACGGTCTGTGTAATCGACGATCAGCCCAGGAATGCCATCACTGAAATTCAGGCCTCCCTGCTCAAGAAGCTGGCTTCCCTGGCTCTGGAAAAGCTTGAATCCAGGCGGATGAAAAGACAGATGTCTCAGATTGTTGATGACCACCTGCACCAGGTCACCCATGACCTGCTGAATCCTCTTACATCGATCATGATCTCTGCCCAGCTAATCCAGAAAAAAGCAGGTGATAATGAGATGCTTCAAAAAGTTGGTAACAGCATTCTGGAAAGGGCCGATTTTATACAGAAAAGCATCAGCAACCTCCTGAGTGATGCTTCCCTGAATGAAGGAGAAGAGCAGCTGGCCAAAGAATCAGTTAAAATTAAGGACCTGACAGACCATCTCTACCGCGACTTTAAAATGATCCTGGAACACAAGCAGCAGGTTCTACATATAAATGGAGTGACAGATGCGCTACTGCATATCGACCGCAAACGGATCCATAATGTTCTGGCTAATCTTGTGAGCAACGCATCCAAGTATTCACCTTTGGGATCTGTTATTCATCTCCGTTATTCGGAATTGGAAAAAACAGCGCTTTTCGAAATCTGTGATGAAGGAGCAGGGATTGCCCCGGAAGAATTTGACAAGCTGTTCAGGAAATTCTCCCGCCTGTCTTCCAGGCCTACCGGAAACGAACGCTCCCACGGATTCGGTCTGTACACCGTAAAAGTACTTACAGAAATGCATGGCGGAAAAGTATGGGCGGAAAGTGAAGGTGTAGGAAAGGGAACTGTCTTTTTTGTAGAGTTGCCCAAATACTGATTATCAGCAATTTTACAATATCATTTATTCCAGGTATTCTTTTGGAACCGGAATATTATTCTGTTTCATATAGTCAATCAGATCATTGTATTTATCCTCATAATCGCCTACTCCGCACTGATCTGAAATGCTGCAGATATCAGACGGCCTGATCTCAAGTATTTTTGAGATTTTTGTCAGGATCTCCAGGTTGATCTTTACCTTTCCATTTTCTATATCTGAGTAGGCCTTCTGGGAAATCCCCATTTCAAAAGCCATGTATTCCTGCGTAAAATCCTTACTCCGGCGTACTTTCCTGATATTTTGACTGCATATTTTCATCGCAACTGTTTTAGTAGTTTTCAGTATAGTTTAGAAGAATACCTACTAGACTCCGACAAAGTTATTAAATACCTTTGGCAAAACATTATACACCTACATGATATTTAAATTTCTTTCTCATTTACGGGTTTACAATTGAATCGGAAAGGAATATGATCTCAGTCAACACATTTGCAATTATGGATACGCAAAAATTTAATTATGACAATGCTATTGTCAGGGCATTCCTGTATGCCACTATTGTATTCGGTCTCATAGGCTTCTTACTGGGACTTACAGCTGCTTTAATGCTGTTTTACCCTGAATTACCTGAGTTTTTATTCGGAACCGATGATGTTACCATCCAAAGCCTGAGGAGCGGCAACATCCAGGGACTGATCAATACACAGGGCGCTATGGGATTCGGAAGGATCAGGATGCTGCATACCAGTGCCGTTATCTTCGCTTTTGTGTGCAACTCATTCTTCTGCGGAGCCTATTACAGCCTCCAGAGATTGCTGAAAACCAGAATGTACAGCGATACATTGTCCTGGCTGCATTTCTGGTCATGGCAGATCATGATCATCTCCGTGGTGATTACTTTCCTGATGGGAATCAACACCTCAAAAGAATATGCCGAACATGAGTGGCCGATTGATATTTTAATTGCATTCTCATGGATCATTTTCGGGATCAATATGTTCGGGACCATTGCCAAAAGAAGGGTACGACATCTTTATGTAGCCATCTGGTTCTTTATTGCCACATGGATTGCGGTAGCTATGCTGCATATCTTCAATAACCTGGAGGTTCCGCTTTCTTTTACCAGCTGGAAATCCTATTCGGCTTACGCCGGAGTAAAAGATGCGCTGGTACAGTGGTGGTATGGCCATAATGCGGTGGCTTTCGTACTGACAACCCCTGTTTTAGGCCTGATGTATTACTTCCTTCCTAAAGCAGCGAACCGTCCGGTGTTTTCCTATAAACTCTCCATCATCCACTTCTGGTCCCTTATTTTTGTGTACCTGTGGGCCGGTCCGCACCATCTTCAGTATACTGCGCTTCCGGGATGGGCACAGGCACTGGGAACAGGATTCTCTATTATGCTGATCGCTCCGTCATGGGGAGGAATGCTGAACGGCCTCCTAACTTTAAGAGGAGCATGGGACAAAGTGAGGGAAAATCCAATCCTTAAATTTTTTGTAGTGGCAGTAACCTGCTATGGAATGGCCACCTTCGAAGGGCCGCTCCTCGCAACAAAATCACTGAATAAAATCGGGCATTATACCGACTGGGTGATCGGTCACGTACACGTAGGTGCCCTCGGCTGGAACGGTTTTATGGCCTTCGGGATTGTATATTATCTTGTACCGATCCTGTGGAGAACACCTCTCTGGTCCAAAAAACTGGCTAACTGGCATTTCTGGCTGGGAACCTTAGGAATTATTTTCTACGCCGTACCAATGTACATTTCAGGATTCACCCAGGGATTGATGTGGAAACAGTTCAATCCGGACGGAACCTTAGTCTGGAAAAACTGGCTGGATACAGTAACAGCAATCATTCCTTATTTCAAGATGAGGTTTGCAGGCGGAATTTTCTATCTGACAGGTGCCGTACTGATGACCGTTAATGTATTCAAAACCGTAAGCGCCGGATCATTCCAGAAAAACGTCCCTGCTGAAGCACCAGCATTAGCCAGGGTGGGAAGTGGAAGAAAAGAGGGCGAAGGCACACATCTCTGGCTTGAAAGAACGCCTACCCTGCTTTCCGTTCTGGCATTTGCCGTCATTGCCATCGGAGGTCTGGTGGAAATTGTACCCACACTGACCGTGAAAAGCAATCTCCCTACTATTTCAGCAGTAAAACCTTATTCACCGCTGGAGCTGGAAGGAAGAGACCTGTATGTCCGAGAAGGATGTAATTCATGCCACTCACAGATGATCCGGCCATTCCGGGATGAAGTGCTGCGCTTCAACGGTAAAAACGGGCAGTATTCCAAAGCGGGAGAATTTATCTACGACAGGCCGTTCCTCTGGGGATCCAAAAGAACCGGGCCCGACCTTCAGAGAGAAGGCGGCAGAAATCCTGACTCATGGCACTTCAAGCATATGTACAACCCAAGGATTACCTCAGCAGGGTCTATTATGCCACGTTTCCCCTGGTTGATCAGCAATGAGCTGGACCGCTCACAGATGACTGATAAGATGAAGCTCATGAAAAATGCTTTCGATGTGCCTTATACCAAGGCCCAGATCGATTCATCCAATCAGTGGGCAGACCATCAGGCTCAGGCTATCGTCAAGAGAATTTATGCCGAAGCGAATGATGTGAAAACGCAGATGGAAAAAGAAAAGATCACCAGAGGAACCGCATTTGTACCTCTTGAAAAAAGGGAAATTACCGCAATGATCGCTTACCTGCAACGATTGGGTACCGATATCAAAACCACAGACATCAAAACTGCAAGCATCGAGTAATTAATAAAACCTGAATGACAATGAAACCAAGAACACCCATTTCTGTATATATTGCCGTAACGATCGTACTCAGCATCATGGTCTTCGGTATGTTCAGTCCGGACGGAAGCTATCTGACCTCTGCATTTTTCTGGGGCCTGCTGCTGATCGCCACTATTCTGCTGCTCATCATGAATTCGATAGGTGACCTGATTGAGAACGAAAATTTCAGCAGGCTTTCCGAAGAAGAAAAGCAGGCTTATCTTGAGCAGAAGAAAATCCCTTATTACCAGAAGTTGTTGAACTCAGCATTCAAAAAGCAATCCCAGTCTGAAGAAAAGGATATTCTCATCGATCATGGATTCGACGGGATTACGGAGCTTGACAATTCGCTTCCAAAGTGGTGGACAGGCTTATTCTGGTTCGGTTGTGTATTCTGTGTAGTCTACATGGCAGCATATATCTTTACAGATTATGCCCATCAGGAAAAGGAATATGATCAGGAAGCCAAAACCATGCTTGCTTCCATTGCAGAATTTGAAAAAACAGCTCCGCCGGTGAATCTGGAAACCGCTAAATACAGCGCTGATAACATTGCAGAAGGTGAACAGCTTTTTAAAACCAATTGTGCAACCTGCCACGGAGAAGGAGGAATCGGAGGGATCGGTCCTAATCTTACAGATACCCACTGGATTAATGTTAAGCAAAAAAGCCTGTTTAAAAATGTCATCTGGATGCTGGAAAACGGCTCCCCTAATAATCCCGCGATGAGGCCTTTTGTTAAAGAGGGAACCATTACCGGCCGGGATGGTGAAAAAATTGCCGCTTACGTTTACCACATCAACCAGGAAAAATCCCCGGTTACTCAAGCTCAGGGTGGCGCTGCCCCTCAGGGTGAAACGGTAGAATGGGAAAACGGCAACGAATAATATTTAAAACTAATAACCAACCGTATAAATCATGCCATGCCCCCTTTTGCTATAACTAACATTTGAATTTTCATTTTTGCTAACCTTTTCACTTGACATGCCTGAAAGGGGGCTATTATTAACTTAAACCCAGTGCCTTGATTGTCTTCATCAACTATTCACTTGACAGCAACTCAACTAAAAATTCCATAACGGACCGTCAAGGCAGGGTTTTTGTATTCCAAACGGGTGCCACAACAGATAATTTTCTTCATCAGGATGATTATCTTTGTTAAAACCCAATCACTTTGAAACTGAAAATTAACAAGAGAAAAATTCTTAAGGGTATTGCGATATTCTTTATCTCATTATTGGTGATCATTACCCTGCTGGTTTTGAGCCTCCGGCTTCCTGCTGTCCAGAACTACGTGAAAGATAAGCTTGTGGTTTATCTTGAAAAGAAAATCAAAACCAAAGTAAGCCTGAAAAGGGTCTACATAGGCTTTCCCAACAGCCTGATCATGGAAGACCTCTATCTTAAAGGCCAGGAAATCGACACCCTGCTGGCTGTAAAAAAGCTCGACGTAGGGCTCCACATGCTTAAACTGATCGATTCCAAAGCAGATATTACTTCAGTGGATATGGAAGGCGTCCGCGCCAATGTGGTGAGGAAACCGGACGGAAAGTTCAATTTCGATTATATCATCAATGCATTTGCTACCAGCGATAAACAGGAAAGCTCTTCCAAACCTTTTATTATTTCCCTGGATAAAATCAGGCTGAAAGATATCGGCATTACTTTTAATGACCAGCAATCCAGGAATGACATCCAAGTATATTTCAATTCTTTCGACACCCAGGTGAGGACTTTTGACCTGAGTAAAAATAATTATGCTGTTAATGATATCAATTTAGACGGATTAAAGCTTAAGCTGAAACAGGACCTGATAGAAGAGGTTTCCAAAAAAGTGGAGAAAAAAGTAGATTCCCTGGAGCAGAAAAGCCCGATGAAAATTGGCTTAAGAGGAATCAAACTGACTAATTTCAATATTGATTACGGCGATGACAATACCAAGACTTTTGCCAAGGTTATTTTTAAGGAATTAAGTACACGCATCAACAGCCTTGACCTGGAAAATAATGCTTACAACATAGGCAACCTGTTTTTATCCGGTGCTGACATCAATGCCAATCTTTATCTCCCGGCTCAGGATGCCAATCCGAAGGATACCAAGAAACAGGATAAAAATTCAGCTCCCGCACAGAAAGCCATGCAGCTCCTTCTAGGAAAACTGGTGCTGAATGATGTAAAAGTAGCTTACCATAATACGGCAATAGCTCCTACAAGGCAGGGAATGGACTTTAACCACCTTAATTTCTCCAGAATGAACGTGGAAGTCCGCAATTTCAAAATGCAGGACAATACTTTTGCCGGATCGGTAAACTCGGCGGAAATACAGGAAGCAAGAGGACTTAACATCCAGAAATTCAATACCGATTTTGTTTATGGCGAAAAGCAGGCGTACCTGAAGGACCTTTATCTCCAGACGCCTAAAACGCTGTTAAGGGATGAGGTAGTCCTGAACTACAACTCTATCCAGCAGCTCAGCTCCAATCCGGGAGCAGTGCAGGTCAATGCCAACATCAGGGATTCAAAAATCGGTTTTTCGGATATCCTGAACCTGGTTCCTACGCTCAGGAATACCGCTCCTTTTAACAAATATCCTAATGCTGTTCTTAATGTTAACGTCAATGCCAAAGGCAGTGTGAATGACCTGGCCATTCAGGACCTGAAACTTTCAGGGCTGGATCAGCTGAGGGTGGCAGCTTCAGGAAGGATCAGGAATGCCATGAATCCTGAAAACCTGTATTATGACCTTAAAATCGGTGAACTCTCAACCACCGGCAGGACCGTTTTTAACCTGGTGCCTAAAGGAACGATTCCTTCCAATATCTCTCTTCCGTCCCATTTCAGTATTAAAGGAAATGCAAAAGGAACGACCAAGATGGTGAACACGAACCTGAACTTATATTCTACCCTCGGTAATGCTTCCGTTACGGCTGATGTTGACATGAGAAGGAAAAACAGGGAATTATATAACGTAAAGGCTAATTTACAGGGCCTTCAGATCGGAAAAATCATTCAGAATAAAGATATCGGAGCCATCAGTGCTCAGATTTATGCGAAAGGCGAAAGCTTTGACTTTAAAAATGCAAGGGCTGATCTTAAGGGCCATGTGGCTTCTGCCGTTTATAAAGGATACCGTTACCAGAATATGGATCTGACCGGAAAAATCAACCGGGGGAATTATAACATCATCCTTAATTCCAAGGATCCGAATGCCAATATGCAGTTAACAGCCAGCGGATTGTATAATGATAAAAACCAGACGGTAAAAGTAAACGGGAACATCAACAAACTGGATATCAATAAGCTGGGTTTTTATGCTCAACCGATGATCCTGGCCGGGAAAATAGACGGTGACTTTACAGATCTTAATCCTGACCGTCTTAACGGGGTTTTAAATCTGAAAGATTTTGCATTTTCAGACACCAAAGAAGTATATCCTATTCAGGAGGTCAATCTTAGAGCGAAATCTACCACGGATTCCACCCAAATCCTGTTCAACTCGCAGGTTGCAGACGTGGAACTCACCGGAAAGTATAAGCTGACACAGATTTTCGGAGCATTAAGCCAGACGATCAATCAGTATTATCAGTTCCAGAAGCCCGGTAAAACCCAGAAGATCGATGGCGGACAGTTTTTTACGTTCAATGCTAAAATCAAAAATGATGACTTGATCCGCAAGTTTGTCCCGGACCTGAAAAACTTTGAAACCATTGTACTGACCGGAAATTACAATGCAGATTCACAAAAAATTGAAGTGGATGGGAAGATTCCGCAGTTGCTGTATGGGGAGAATGCTATTACAGATGCATCATTAAGAGTAACCAATGAAAACCAGGCATTGCAGTATATGATGAATGTCGGCAGTCTGAAAAGCTCAAGCTTTGCCCTGAATAAGGTGAACATCAATGGCGATGTAGCCAATAATACCATCAATTACAATATCACCACTAAGGATGCTAAAGATGTTACCCAGTTCCTGATTGCAGGTAATGCCAGATCGTTGAATGATGTCACTGAGATCTCCCTTAACCCTGATGGTCTGAAATTGAATTATACGGACTGGACCGTAGCAGAAAATAATAGGATACAGATCAGCAATAAAGGGATACTGGCAGATAATTTCAGGCTTTCCAATGCGGGAAGCGAAATCCTTCTGCAGTCTGAAAACAGCTCACCGGGAAGCCCGCTGAATGTTTCCTTAAAAGATTTTAAAATCGAAACGATCACAGAACTCATTAAGAAAGATACACTTTTAGCACGTGGAAATATTAATGGTACTGCCCAGCTAAGGAACCTTACGAAGGATATGACATTCACTTCAGACCTTAATATTTCAGACCTGATCGTGTATGAAAATCCTGTCGGGAACCTTGCCGTAAAGGTCAACAGCACTTCGGCCAAACTGCTGAATGCCGATATTGCCCTTAGTGGCAATAACAATGATGTAAGGATTACGGGAGATTATAATACCGCTGCAAGCTCTTTTGACCTGAATATGGCTATTAACCAGCTTCAGATGCGAAGTGTCCAGGGCTTCTCCATGAACGCGATTACGAATACGGAAGGATACCTGTCAGGAAACCTTAAAATCACGGGCAGCACAAGCCAGCCGAAGATTTTAGGTACCGTAAAGATGAACAATGTCGGCCTTGAAATTGCCAAAACCGGCAGTGATTTCAGAAACATCAGCGACGAAATCAATTTTACAAACCGGGGCATTGAACTGAATGATTTTAAAATCAATGATAAAGATGGTAACTCACTGGTTATCGATGGACAGGTACTTACCCAGACTTACAGGGATTTTGCCTTCAATCTGGATGTAAATGCCAAAGACTTTAAAGTGGTGAATTCAGAAAAATCCAATGATGCGATGATGTACGGAATCCTGGCGATTGATGCCGGCCTCCATGTACGGGGAAATCTGGACCTGCCAAAAGTAGATGGAAGGCTTGCCGTTGCAGACAATACGGATTTCACCTTTGTTCTTCCGCAGTCTACTCCTTCTCTACAGGAAAGAGACGGTATTGTGGAATTCATTGACCAGGATCAGGTAGTCCTTAACAAAACCATTAAAGCGGATTCTATTGATACCCAAAGCAGGATCAAAGGAATGGATGTCAATGTAAATATTGAAGTCAGCAAAGAAGCCAAGGTATCGCTTATTATCGATAAGGCCAATGGTGACTTCGTGAAGCTCCAGGGAGAGGCTGAACTGACCGGAGGGGTTGATCCTTCAGGTAAAACTACCCTGGTCGGTGTCTATGAAGTGGAAAAAGGAAGCTATGAGCTTTCGGTAAGTTTACTAAAACGTAAATTCGACATCCAGAAAGGAAGTACCATTACCTGGACGGGGGAACCTACGGCAGCTAATCTTGATATTACCGCAGTCTATAAAACCGAGACCGCACCGCTTGATCTAGTCGAGCAGCAGATCAGCGGACTGGCTCCGGGAGAAATCAATCAGTACAAGCAGAGGATTCCTTTCAACACACTTCTTCAGATGAAAGGCGAACTTCTGAAACCTGTGATTACATTTGACATTACTACCGATGATAAAAACAATGCTGTCGCTTCCTCTGTGGTGGAAACCGTAGAAGCAAAACTGGCTCAGCTGAGAACGGAAGAATCCGAAATGAACAAACAGGTATTTGCTTTATTACTCCTGAACCGTTTCATCGGAGAAAACCCGTTTGAGAACAGTGCCGGCCTCAGTACAGAAGCTATGGCAAGGCAGAGTGTGAGCAAAATCCTTTCTCAGCAGCTGAATAATTTAGCTTCCGGACTCATCAAAGGTGTAGACCTGAACTTTGACCTGGAGTCTTCTGAAGATTATACCACCGGCCAAAAGAATACCCGTACCGACCTAAATGTAGGCATCAGCAAAAGGTTGCTGAATGACCGCCTTAAAGTTTCGGTAGGAAGTAATTTCGGAGTGGAAGGCGAAGCACGACAGAATGAAAGCACCACCAATATCGCCGGAGACGTAACAGTGGATTACAGCCTCTCAAGAGATGGCAGGTATATGCTGAGAGCCTACCGTAAAAATGAATACCAGGTAGCGCTCCAGGGTCAGATCATAGAAACGGGTGTAGGATTTGTGATCACCCTGGATTATGACCAGTTCAAGGATATTTTTAAAAAGTCCAGGAACAGAAAGGAAAAAGTAAAAGAGAATAAAAACAACCAAGCCGTAGAATTTAAATAAATGAAAAACAGATTCAATAGATATCTTACCTATGCTTTAGCCTCAGGAATTACTTCTGCTGCAGTCTCCTGCAGCAACACCAAGTACCTCAAAGAGGGACAGATGCTGTATACAGGAGCTGAAGTTAAAATAGAAAACGATACGCTTCCGAAAAAAGAAAAGAATGCCCTGAAATCTGAGCTGGAAAGCAACCTGACGCCCAAGCCCAATTCATCTTTCCTGGGATTGCGTCCGAGACTGTTTTTTTATAATATTACCAAAGAACCGAAAAAGGAAAAAGGCTTGCGGTACTGGCTGAAATACAAGGTTGGTGAAAAACCGGTTCTCCTCAGCGATGTAGACCGCGAATTCAACCGGGACATCATTGAAAACTATTCAGAAAACCAGGGATACTTTAATGCTGCGGCTACTTATGATACAGTCTCCAAGAACAGGAAGGCAGAGGTAATTTACACGCTGAGACCGGGAGCAAGGTACCTGATCAGCAATGTCAAATTCCAGCAGGATTCTACAGTGATCAACCAGGAAATCCAAAAGCTGACGGGCAGGACGTTGTTGAAAACCGGCAATCCGTTTGACCTGGATGTCATCAAATCTGAGCGCCAGAGAATAGACGATGGCTTAAAAGAAAGAGGGTTTTATTATTTCCATCCGGATAATATTATTGTTCAGGCAGACAGTACCGTGAGCAAAAACCATAAAGTGGAACTGAATGTGAAGCTCAAGGATAACACCCCGGATCTGGCTACACAACAGTTCAGCATTGATAAGGTAATCGTATTCCCTAACTACAATATCCTCGATGTAAAAAACGGGAAATATTCTATTCCGGTGGATAAAGATTCTCTTTCCAAATATGCCTATGAAGATATTTACGTGATTGATCCGCAGCATAAGTTCAAACCGAAAATTTTTGACCGGGCTTTATATTTCAAAACCGGGGACTTATACAACCGGACAGATCACAATCTTACGCTTAACAGGCTGATCAGTCTGGGGGTATTCAAATTTGTGAAAAATGAATTTGTGGTTTCAGATTCACTCCGGCATCGTTTCGATGCTTACTACCTTCTGACGCCACGCGAACTCCAGTCGCTGCGCCTGGAAGCTCTCGGAAGAACGAATTCGGCCAACTATGCAGGAAGCGAACTGAACCTCAACTGGACGCACCGTAATTTTTTCCGTGGGGCGGAACAGTTTAAAGCAGCTGTTTACGGAGCTTTTGACGTACAGGTGGGCGGACCGAAAGATGCGAACAATATTTTCCGTGCCGGTGCGAATGCACAGCTTTCAATTCCTAGGATCGTGGCACCGTTCCGATTCAATTCTTCCAGTGCCTTCGTGCCGAGAACCAATATTACGTTAGGATATGAATTCCAGAACCGGACACAATTGTATACCCTGAATACATTCAATGCATCTTTTGGCTATGTCTGGAAGGAAAATGCGCGAAAGGAACATGACCTGAAGATCATTGATGTCACCTATGTTTCTCCGGCCAATATTACCCCAAAATTCCAGGAGCAGGCCAGCCAGAATCCCTATCTGCAAAGGGTAGTTGATAAGCAGCTGATCTTCGGGCCTACTTATAGCTATACGTATACCAATACGATGCTGCCGAAAACCAATACCATTTATTATAAAGGAATGGTAGATTTAGCAGGAAACCTTACCGGACTATTGAGCGGAGCCAATGCCAAGGAGGGGAAGCAGAAAACAATTTTTGATGTTCCTTTCAGCCAGTATGCGAAAATGGAACATGATTTCAGGTTTTACCATAAGTTTGCAGAGAAAACGTCTTTCGCATCGAGGATTATAGCAGGTATTGCCTATCCTTACGGGAACTCTGTGCAGATTCCGTATTCAAGGCAGTTTTTTGTGGGAGGAAGCAACAGTATCCGGGCATTCCGTGCTAGAACACTCGGGCCGGGAAGTTATGATCCGAGGACACAGAAGGATACATTTTTCTTTGATCAGTCGGGTGATATTAAACTGGAAATGAATGCGGAATACAGGGCTAACCTTTACAAGTTTTTAAATGTAGCGGTCTTTGCCGATGCCGGAAACATCTGGCTGGTTAATGCTGACGAACAAAGACCGGGAGGCCAGTTTTCCAAAGAATTCCTGAGCGAAGTGGCTGTAGGTGCCGGGGTAGGTCTCCGACTGGACTTCTCTATTTTAGTCCTGAGGCTTGATCTTGCCATGCCGTTAAGGGTGCCTTATTATGAAAAAGGTGATCGCTGGACTTTCAACAGGATCGACTTCGGAAATTCTGACTGGAGAAAAGATAACTTAATTTTAAACATTGCTATCGGATATCCGTTCTAATATGAAAAACAACCTTACATTTTTCTGGGATGTATTAAAAGAGACCTTTAAGGAATGGAATAAGTCCTCGGCATCCAAAGATTCGGCAAGCCTTGCTTACTACGCCATTTTTTCTATTCCGGGCCTTCTGATCATCATCATCTGGATTGCCGGAAACTTTTTTGGTGAAGAAGCGATACGCGGCGAAATCAGCAGCCAGATCAGCGGGATTATGGGCGCCGATGTAGCCACGAGCATTCAGGATATGATTGCCGGGGCGCTGATTGACAAAGAAAATATTTTTATGAAAATTGTAGGAATCGGCTCGTTGGTATTCGGTTCCACTACCCTATTCTTCCAGCTGCAGCATTCCCTGAATACCCTTTGGGATGTAGAATCTGCGCCTAAAAAAGCGTTCGTGAAATTCCTTATCGACCGTGCAAACTCATTAGGAATGATCCTGGTTTTAGGGTTCCTCCTGATGACTACCATGATCTTATCTTCACTGATCAGCCTTTTGAATAACTGGATTACCAGCTATTTCGGATACGAAACATATATGTTGGTAGAGGTGATTAATTTCGCGGTTGGCCTTGCGGTGGTCATGTTGCTGTTTGCGCTCATGTTCAAAGTGCTTCCTGATGTCAGGATCCGCTGGAGATCGGTATGGAAAGGGGCATTTCTGACTGCAGTCCTGTTTACCTTGGGAAAATTCCTGCTGAGCCTGTATTTCGGGCAGTTTAAACCGACTTCAGCATTTGGTGCCGCCGGTACGATCATCCTGATTATGATGTGGATCAATTATTCCTGTATGCTGATCTTTTTTGGGGCAGAGTTTACCAAGATCTATACCCTGAAAAAAGGCTATCCGATCATTCCGTCCAAACATGCGAAGTGGAGTGAAGCGAAGCTGTATGAAGAAAGCATGAAAGATAAGACCGCTCAAGAATAAAAGCAAAGCCTCCTGAATTCCAGGAAGCTTTGATAATTTACATTCTGTTTACGGTTTCAATTCCCAGCAGTCGAAGTGCTTTTTTGATCACCTTAGCGGTAAGGTCAGATAGGCTTAACCTGAAGTTTTTCAGCTGCTCATCTTCAAGCTTCAGGATGATATTGCTCTGGTAGAATGAATTGTATGCTTTCACCAGTTCATATACATAATTAGCGATCTGAGCCGGGCTTAATGATTCGGCAGCTTTTTCCACGACAGGCTTGTAGTTAGCCAGAAGCATGATCAGTTCTTTTTCAGACTCATTCAATTCAACATGAGTATAATCCTTTACTTCTGCATAACCCGCATCTGCTTTGGCCAGCAGGGACTGAATACGTGCATACGTATACTGGATGAAAGGACCTGTATTTCCGTTAAATTCAATACTTTCTTCAGGATTGAAAAGCATTTTTTTCTTAGGGTCTACTTTCAGCATAAAATATTTTAATGCTCCTATACCTACTGTTTCATAAGAAGCTTCACGAGCTTCTTCCGAAAGGCCTTCCAGCTTTCCTAATTCAATAGCTTTTGCCTTGGCAGTTTCATACATTTCCTGCATCAAATCATCGGCATCCACTACAGTACCTTCACGGGATTTCATTTTACCGTTCGGGAGCTCCACCATTCCATAAGAAAGGTGATACAGATGATCTGCCCATTCATATCCCAGCTTTTTCAAGATTTTAAATAAAACCTGGAAATGGTAATCCTGCTCGTTTCCTACGGTATAGATCAGTTTCTGGATATTGTTCTGCTTGAAACGCTCTACAGCGGTACCAAGATCCTGCGTCATATAAACTGAGGTTCCGTCTGAACGCAGCAGGAGTTTCTGGTCCAGTCCTTCGTCGGTCAGGTCACACCATACCGAACCGTCTTCTTTCCGGTACAGCACGCCTTTATCAAGTCCCTGCTGAATAAGGTCTTTTCCAAGAATATAGGTATTGCTTTCGTACTGAACCTGGTCAAATTCAACACCGAGTCTTTTGTAGGTTTCATTGAATCCTGCATAGACCCATGCATTCATTTCTTTCCATAGGTTCCTTACGTTTTCGTCTCCGTTTTCCCAATCCAGCAACATGGCCTGAGCTTCTTTAATAAGCGGTGCTTCCTTTTTTGCCTGCTCTTCCGTCATTCCATCCTGCATCAATCCGGAAATCTGCTGCTTATATTGCTTGTCGAACTCTACATAATAGTTCCCGACAAATTTATCCCCTTTCGTATGGGTAGCTTCAGGAGTAGATCCGTTTCCGAATTTTTCCCAGGCCAGCATCGATTTACAGATATGGATCCCCCGGTCATTAATGATCTGGGTCCTGATCACATCATATCCGGCTTCCCTAAGGATCTGAGATACGGAGAAGCCTAAAAGATTATTCCGGATATGCCCTAAGTGAAGCGGTTTATTGGTATTCGGAGATGAATATTCGATCATTACCGTCGCATTTTTCGGCTCTACAGCATCGATACCTTCCGATACTGACTTTAGATTACCAAGGAAGAACTGGTTCCTGATCTTGATATTTAAAAATCCTTTAACCACATTAAAGTTTTCCAAAAGATCAGTCTGAGTAGTCAGGGCCTCCCCAAGTTCCACCGCAATACTTTCCGGATTTTTTTTCAGCTGCTTTACCAGCGGAAAGGTCACAATTGTAAAATCGCCTTCAAATTCGGTCTTATTTTCCTGAACTTCCAGGTTGATGTCCTTCAACTGATACATATTGAGGATCACCTCTGAAAGCTTTTCGCCTACGATATTTTTGATGTTCATTATTGATATGCATTTTTATTCAGGCAGATCCTCCTGAATAGGTATAAAATCAGGTACAAATATACGGAAATAAAAAAACCGCCCGGAGGCGGTATTTAATATAAATGTTAAAAGAGTGTTACTAAAGTTTGTCCCAAAAGATCTTAGTTGTGAGCAGGTCTCCACCTATTGCTGAAGCAGCTGCATTAACATTTGCCCCGTTAGTCTGATATTCACTTGCAGGATAGGTCATACGTACGGGAACACTGGATATTGTTGCAGCACTTGCCGGTTGAAGAGCCGGGTAATCTAGCCTTCGCCAGAAATTCCATGAGGTAAGAGGTTGATTATACATGGCTACCCATGCCTGCTGACCAACAGACTGCTTCCAGTTTGAAGCATTATAAGGATGAGTTACAATATATGCCGCCGCATCTGCAGTTGCGCCCCAGTCTGTAAAAGATGAAGTAATGGCATTAGCGTAATTTACAGCTGCACTTCCTCCTATGCCCCATCGTGCACTTGCTTCTGTAAGATAAAATGCAACTTCAGTATAATTCATAATGATTCCTGGGGTAGTAGCTGTATATGCGAAATTACCCGGTGCAGAAAAGTTGGCAAAAGATGCAGGTTGGCCGATTGCCTGACCAATATAGTTCCCTGTATTACCAACAGGTTTAAAATACCGTGATATTCTAGCATCATTATTCGCATTCATATAATCCACTAATGTTTTTCCTCCTACAAAATCATTTCTATTACTCGCTTTTACGTTTTCATAAATTGGATTCCAGTTGGGTGAGCCTGATAAATATTGAATTTTACAATCATTTGCGGAGGAAGTCATTACTCCATTACTGATAGCAGTAGCGGAAGTTTGCTGTGCTAATGACGGATTAGAATCCGCAAGTGCAATTCCTAACTTTAGAAGAAGAGAATTACCGAATGTTTTCCATCCTGATAAACTTCCTGAATAAAATTTGTCCGCAGAAGAGAAATCATCTGAAGCAGAGTTCAATCCTCCGTTCAGATCAATATTTGCTATATCCTGTTGTAACCTTGTTATCAAATTAGCATAAACCCCTGCTCCGTCATCATAGGCCGGCGCAACATTGTTTCCAAGCTGATTAGCCTGCGAATATGGGATATTGCCGAAAGTATCTACTAAAATCTGATAAGTATACACCTGCATAATGTCGATTATCGCTAATTGATTCTGTTTAATTTTAGGCCAGGTATTTACTTCAGAAGGCACTGGTTGATAAGCATTTATCAATTCCTTGGCTTTTACTAAACTGTTTAAAACATTAACGTAATTATCTACATATATCTGATTCGATACGTTTCTGTTAGTAAAATTATAATTACTTTCTTCAACATAGGTTGTTTCCTGCCAATATTGCATGGTCAATCGAAAATTATTTTCATTAACACTGCATGTATTTACATAATCACTTAATTCTTTTTGAGCATTGGTTACTAATGTGGAAGGAATAGTTGTATAGGCCGAGTGTGGATCCAGATTGATATCATCCGATGCACAACTGGTAAATAATGTCAACGTCCCTAACAATATCGGTATTATGATTTTTTTCATTTCTTACTGTTTAAAAATTAACTTTTACATTAAATGAGAAGTTCCTTGTTGTAGGCATAACCCCTGACTGATATCCTTGTAAATTTCCCGACGATAATCCTGCTTCAGGATCAGCATACGGCAAGTTTTTATGGATAATCCAAAGATTACTTCCTATCAGACTAAATGACATTCCCTGAATAAATTTAGAACCCAAAGCTTCTTTTGATAAGTTATAGGTAATAGAAGCTTCTCTCAGCTTAATATAACTTGCATCATAGACAAATGCAGCTGCCGGAGGGTCTGTATTTAATACCTGGCTGGACCATGATTTATCTAACCGAACATTATTGGTTATATATTGTCCGGGATTGTTAGGATCCGGGATAACTCCCTGCTGAATAATCCCGCCACCGTTTGCCAAAGTATTTCTGATTGGATTACCTAAATCATTCAAGCCCACTGAATCAGCATATATACCCGTTCCGTAGCCATAAGATTGATCTAAAGAAAACACTTTCCCTCCTTTCTTCATATCAATTAAGAAACTCAGAGAGAGATTTTTATACGTCACTGTATTTCTTAATCCTCCGAACCACTGAGCCTGATAACTGCCCAGATTGTTATTCGTTGTTGTTGTTTTCATGTAAGCACCCGTATTCGGATCAATTACTTTTTGTCCATCCGGAGCATAAATAAAATCAGAGCCATAAATTGTTCCGTACAATCCGCCTAAAGGAGCATTCAATGTAACACCTCCTTGAGAAGTATTGGTTTGTAAGGCTAAATTATCTACTCCATTTTTAAGTGCTGTAATAGTAGTCTTAGGATTTGACCAGTTGGCTACTAAATTCCAAGAAAAACTTTGAGATTTAATAGGAGTCAATCGTAATGACAGTTCAAATGCCTCAGTTCTCAAGTTACCAATATTCTGTTTCTGTAATGTAGTACCGGAAGCATAAGACACAAGTACATTTGAAATCAGATTTTCTGAATCATTTTTATACCATGTAGCATCAAAACCAATCCTGTTTTTTAAAAATGAAGTTTCGATACCAAATTCCATACTTTTCAATTTCTCAGCTACCAGATCTGGATTTTTTAAAACTCCGTTAAATTGATACACAGGTTGCGACCCAAACGGAGAGCCCGCCAAATAAGTATCTATTAGCTGATTAGCATCCGTATCATTTCCTACAACAGCGTAATTGGCACGAGCTTTGGCAAAACTTAACCATGGCGCCTTGATTAAATTTGAGAATACAACACTACCGGAAACGGACGGGTACCAATACACATTATTGCCCTTTGACAAAGCTGTACTTTGATCCCTTCTTATTGTTCCTTCCAGGTAATAGGTATTTTTATACCCTAGGCTAGCCTGGGCAAATAGTCCGATAATCTGTTTACTTACATCAGTAGTTTGATTAAGCGGTCTTTCTTTAGAGTTTGATATGTCAAAATAATTGGGAACACTTAGCCCACCTACTGTAGAATGAATATCCGAGTATGCAGTATTATAACGGATATTGGTACCAAGTACACCATTCAAGTTTAAATCCTCAGTAAGATCCTTTTTGTACGTTCCAATAAAATCATAATTCCTTTCAGACAATCTGTAATTACCGATCTGATAGCCTGAAGGCTGAGGTGTATTTGGATTAAGACCAAAGATATTAGGAACAGAACCATTAGCCTTTCTTTCCTCGGTAGTCATACTATAGCTATCATTACTTAACCGGAGTAAGAAATTCAATTCTTTTGAAACATCATAGCTTAAAGAAACGTTCCCACTGAATCTATCTCTGCTATCATTTTGATAATTTTGATAGCGCTGGAAATAAATATTATCCCAGTATTGCGGTGCAAGATCTGTAGGACTGGTGATATTCCATGTATAATTCTGGTGGGAGATATTATAAAACTCTTCTTGTTGCTTAACATCTACATTTGTAGGCCACCATTGTCTGAAACCGGTGAGTATATTACCATTATATCCGGTATCATTCCGACCCTTGGTTTTCTGAGTAATATAGTTGGCATACAAGGATGCTGTTAGCTTTTCTGTTATTTTATAAGATGCATTACCCCCAAAATTATTTTTCACCAATGAGCTATTCGGCATTATATCCGTGGCATCCTGATTCGTGTAATTAATTCTATAAGTAGCTGTATTATCTCCTCCACTCAGGGATACACTATTCGTAAAGTTGGAACCGTTTTTGAAAAATGAAATAGGCCCGTTCTTAGCCATGGTCCAAGGAGTTGCTTTACCAAAGTTCGGAGAACCTGGTATAAATGCATCATATTGATACACCAATAAGTTTGGATCATATTTTGGTCCGTAAGAAGCATCGCTTCCAAAGCCTGCTGCCAGGTCACCATTATAACTTCCCCACTCATCTTCTCCTACATATCCCTGACCATATTCTGTCTGATATTTTGGAAATGTTGTCCTGTCAATAGAAGAAATCGTAACTGAACTTGAATATTCAACCCCTATTCCTTTTTGGTTCTTTTTGCCTTTTTTAGTAGTAATGATAATCGCACCATTGGCAGCACGGGAACCATACAAAGCAGCTGCCGCAGCCCCTTTGAGCACATTTATGGTCTCTATATCATTTGGATTAATGTCAGATGCCGCGTTACCATAATCGATTCCGTAACGACCGGTAGCCTGACTTGATGTATTGATATTATTATTAATGATAGGAACACCATCAACAACAAACAAAGGCTGATTGCTTCCTGAAAAAGATTTAAACCCTCTCAGCACGACATTAATAGAACCTCCGAAATTCGTACTTTGCTTAACATCCAGACCAGCAACCTGTCCGGATAAATTGTTTAGAAAATTTGGTGTCGGATTTTTGTTGACATCCTCTCCTTTTACTTCTTGGGTAGCATACCCCAATGATTTCTTTTCTCTTTTAATACCCAATGCGGTAACTACAACCCCTTCGATCTCCTGAGTTCTCACTGTATCAGATCTCTTTTCCTGAGCATTGGATACAGCTAGGGATGAAGATAGTACTAGAGTAAGTATACCTACAGTTATTTTCTTCATATCAGATTAAATTTTGTTAACACAAATTTGTAAAACTTTTCTTAATAAATCACAACAAAAAGCTATTCCTTTCATAGTATTTCAAATATTCATAAATTTGTACTCGGAAATCAGGAACAAAATTATGGAATTGTTAAAAAAATGGACGGATTGTTATATTGAAGCGGGTTGCGATGAGGTGGGAAGAGGTTGTCTGAGTGGTCCTGTGGTTGCAGCGGCCGTCATTATAGATGATACCTTCGAACAAAATCTCATTAATGATTCTAAAAAATTAAATTTTAAAACCCGGCAGGAGCTTGATATGTATATCAAGGAAAATGTGAAATGCTATGCCATTGCAGAATTACCTCCCGAATTCATAGATCAGCATAATATATTGAATGCCAGTATACATGCAATGCATAATGCTTTAGATAAGCTGACTATTAAACCTGAATTTATTCTGGTTGACGGAAACCGTTTCCATCCTTATAATTATATTCCCCATCTGTGCATTGTACAGGGAGACTCAAAGATGCTGTCTATTGCCGCCGCTTCTATCCTGGCTAAAAATTACAGGGATAAATTAATGATCAATCTGCATGAAGAGCATCCCGAGTACGGATGGGATACAAATTTCGGATATGCAACCAAAAAACATCAGGAAGCCCTGATCAAGCATGGTCCCACGAAGTACCACAGACAATCTTTCCGATTGAAGTACGATTAATGATCAGGCAGAGGTAAGCTATACGATTTCAAATATTGCCTGTTGAAATTTAGACTGATTCTAAATAAAAAAGAGAAGTAATAATTTACTTCTCTTTTTTTATTTTATAGTGTTTTTATCTCTTCTTTCCTCTTTGCTGTTCAGCAGTTTTCTGTTGCTCCTGAGCCTTTTCCATCATCTCTCTCATCCTTCGCTGGAACTTACCTTCAGTCTTAGGCTTCTCTTTGTTGGCCTGAATTTGTGCATGAATTTTCTTTTCATCAAGAATCCAGTATTTGATCACCAGGATAATCAGGATGTTAATCGCGTTGGATACGAAATAATACCATGAAAGACCTGATGCCGATGTATTCAGGAAAAACAGGAATGTTACCGGGAAAATATACATCAGCACTTTCATATTCGGCATACCCTCCTGCTGAGGCTGCTGTATATTACCGGAGGTCATGATTGTGTAAATCAGAATCACGATGGTACAGGCAATAGCAAAAATGCTCAGGTGATCTCCCAGGAACGGAACTTTAAACGGCAACTTAATCAGGTCATCATAAGCCGTAAGATCTTTGGCGAACCAGAATCCTTTCCCTCTCAGGTCGATAAAATTCGGGAAGAATCGGAAGAGTGCGTAGAAGATCGGGATCTGTACCAGCGCCGGAAGACATCCCGCCATCTGGTTCACTCCTGCCTTACGGTACACTTCCATAGTAGCCTGTTGCTTCTTCATCGGGTCTGCATCCTTCAGTTTAGCATTTACCTCATCAATTTCCGGACGGATCACACGCATCATGGCACTTAGTTTATGCTGCTTGTACATGATGGGTGAAAGGATCAGCTTCACTAAAATAGTCAGAACAAAGATCGCCCATCCCGCAGTTAAGCCCCATGATGAGATAAAATTATAGATCGGGATAAAGAATCCTCTGTTCATCCATCCGATGAAGGACCATCCTAACGGTAAGATCTCATCAAAGTTTTTATCGTATGATTTCAGTAAAGGCAAATCCAGCGGCATGAAATACCAGGTAAAATCCTGGTTCAGCTCACTGCCGGTCATCTGAACAAAACCTTCATAATTCAGTTTTTTCAGATATTCGCCTTCTTCAATGTTTTCCTGATTCCCTTTGCTTTGAGTAAATCCGTTTTTAGCTTCAATCACAGAAGCAAAGAACTGTTGCTTCACTCCGATCCAGTTCAGTGTTTCTTTTTCTTCATCCATCGTAGTCCTTCCGTCATAATCATAATCCTTATAATTGTTGAAGGCATACGAGAATTCTGAATGCGACTGTTCCTGGGCCCGTCCTTTTTCAAGGTTCCTTACGCTGTAATCCCAGATAAAATCTGCTTTATTGTCTGAAGTGACTTTAGCCAGCCCCTGGGTCCTTACTTTAAAATCAAGCGTATACTTTTCAAGCAGGGTATAAACAAACTGGATCACTGCACCATTGTAGTTGGCAGTCATCGTTACGGCATTTCCATTTACAGAAGGAGTAAAAACCAGGTCTTTGGTATTGATTACCTTTCCTGTCTTATCCTTGAACTGAAAGCCGTAATTGGAGTTATTCTTTGTGATCAGATACAGCGGAAGGTCTGCATTATCTGTTTTATGATCATAGGCTTTGTACTTGGCCAGTTCTACTTTAGACACCTGCCCGCCCAGACTTGAAAATTCAATTTTCAGTTCATTATTACCAAGGCTGGCAGTCTGGATCGCACCCGGCGTTACATTAGGGTTGATGTTACTGGCCTGAGTAGGTTTTACAGCATTTTTTACCTGCTCGGTTTTCTGTTGCTGAGCCTTTGCCTGTTCTTCCTTAGACTGTTTATTCTGAAAATAAAACATAAATCCGAAGAGTACGACACATAACACCGCAAAACTGATCATTTGACTTTTATCAAGTCCGTTGTTCTGTTGCATTTTATTTTAATTAAAATTTTTAAATGTATTCCTTTTATTTAACCACTCATCCACGACACTTAAAGATGTAAAGCTTTTCAGGTTCAATGCGTTCGTTTCTTTTGCGGTTGTAATCTTTCAATTTAAAATGTACATCAAAAGATATACGATTTAGAGTCGACAAAAATACAGTTTTTTTATCAAAACTCTATGCTATAATGCATTACTATATAATAAACTCAGGCTGACAATAATCAGTCTGAGTTTATGGTATGACGTATTGCAGTCTGCAATTACTTTACTTCTTTTCCGCAGGCCTTGATGAAGGCTCTGAACAGAGGATGCGGTGTGGCCACCGTACTCTTGTATTCCGGATGGTATTGTACTCCGATGTAGAAAGGATGCTCTGACATTTCCAGCGCTTCCACCAGTCCGGTTTCAGGATTGGTTCCCGTTGCATGGAATCCGTTCATCTCAAACTCACCGATATAATCACTGTTGAATTCGTATCTGTGACGGTGTCTTTCCGTAATATTCTTGCTTCCGTACACATCATGCAATGCAGAACCGTTTTTCAAAGCACATTTCCACGCCCCCAGACGCATGGTCCCACCTTTATCGACTACATTTTTCTGTTCTTCCATTAATGAAATCACAGGATGCTCGGTAGACGTATCGAACTCCATAGAGTTAGCCTTGGAATATCCCAACACATTTCTGGCGAACTCAATCGTCATAATCTGCATCCCCAGACAGATTCCCAACATAGGAACTTTATGTTCACGGGCGTACTGTGCGGTAAGCACTTTTCCTTCAATACCGCGGTCTCCGAATCCGGGTGCAATCAGGATCCCGTTAACCCCGGCTAATGTATTTTTAATATTTTCTTCGGTAATATCCCCACTGTATACCCATCGGATCTTTACTTCGGTTTCCAGATCAGCTCCGGCATGCTTGAATGCTTCAGCAATGGAAATATAAGAATCCTGAAGGGAAACATATTTTCCTACAAGGGCAATTTCAATTGATTTTTTAGGATTCTGGAATTTTTTAAGGAAGCTTTTCCAGTCTTTAAGATCGGCCTCTTTATCGCTTTTCAGGTCCAGCTCTTTTAAAACCACATCATCAAAGTTCTGCTTCTGCAGGTACATCGGCACTTCATAAATGGTTTCAAGATCCTTGCATTCTATTACATTATCGAGTGAAACATTACAGAACTGTGCCAGTTTGGCTCTCTGGTCTTTCGGGATCTTATGTTCTGTTCTGCATACCAGGACATCGGCCATAATTCCGCTTTCCATCAGCTGGCGTACAGAGTGCTGTGAAGGTTTTGTCTTCAGCTCACCGCTTGATGCCAGGTAAGGCAACAGGGTAAGGTGGATCACCATGGAGTTCTTTTCTCCCAGTTCCCACTTCAGCTGGCGTACCGTTTCAATATATGGCAGAGATTCAATATCGCCTACCGTACCACCGATTTCGGTAATGATGATATCGTAGTTTTGTTTGGAAAGGATTTTAATCCTGCGCTTAATTTCGTTGGTGATATGAGGAATTACCTGTACCGTTTTTCCCAGGAAGTCTCCTTTTCTTTCCTTTTCAATAACAGTCTGGTAAATTTTCCCTGTGGTAACGTTGTTGTTTTGAGAAGTAGGAGCGTCCAGGTAACGCTCATAATGACCTAAATCCAGATCCGTTTCCGCACCATCTTCGGTTACATAGCATTCTCCGTGTTCATAAGGATTGAGGGTTCCCGGGTCGATATTGATATAAGGATCAAGCTTTTGAATCGTTACGTTGAAACCGCGTGATTTTAGCAGAAGCCCCAGAGAAGCAGAGACGATTCCTTTCCCCAAAGATGAAGTTACACCTCCTGTCACAAAGATGTACTTTGTATTCTTTTTACTCATTAGATTAGGTTTGTGCAAAGTTATGGGAAAAAGAAATACAAAGCAATTTTTTAGATTTATCAATTTAAGAAATAGCAGACTATTTCTGGGATTTAACGATTTTTTTTATCTATATTTGATCTTACCGAAACGCAAAAAACCCAGCAGGAATAATGATTTCTGTATGTACCACAAGCCAAAATCACAACAAGTGTCCAGCCTTGTACCGGTACTTGAGTACAGAAAATAAATTCATGGCCCGTCTATTTACAGTCTGCCCTATTCCATCTGCTGAGTCCTGAAGCCTTTTGAAATTTTACACATATGCTCCTTTAGTATAGTAAACAAAAAATCATTTTAACTGACATAAAATCATTTCCAAGGTGATTGAAGAACAAAAAACAACTATTTCCCCTTCAAAGATAAAACGCATGGTGAAATCAGGATCAGGTATTTCCTGTTCGTTGTTAGATATCCTGACGTTAAAAAAGAGAATGACTGAAAAACAGTTGAAGATACGGCAGCAGGCATATGCATTAACGCTCTGTACGGTTGTATTCATGGTGGTTTACAATTTTTGCACCTGGTATGCTTCTTCTTTGGATCACATACCATCATTCACCTTTGATTTCGAAAAGTCAATTCCATTTGTGCCCTGGTCTATTATTCCTTATATGGCAGGCGGTCTTTTTTTCTGCCTGGTATTCTTTTCATGTAAGGATAAATATCAATTAAAGATATTAACATGGAGAATGCTTTTTGTCATTATTACGGCAGGAATATTTTTCATCACGATTCCTTTACGGTTCTCATTTCCTAAGCCTGAAGTTTCCCATGCGCTTTTAAGGATGCCTTTTTCATTTTTAAAAACATTTGATTCGCCTTTTAACCAATCGCCGTCGCTCCACATTGCCTTTGCCTTTATATTCTGGTCGGTATTTAAAGACCTGTCCAAATGGCGGATTTTCCTGATGATCTGGCTGATCCTTCTGGGAATTTCAACACTTACCACTTATCAGCATCATATGATGGATATTTTAACCGGAGCCATTCTTGCACACCTCAGCTTTATTATCATTCCTTACCGCAGGCATGATCCCACGTACCGGAACCTCCGGACCGCCAATGCTTATTTTCTGGCTGGGCTGATCTTTACCTTGGCGGCGTTGCTGTGTCATAAATATGTTGGAACTGAAGGACTAATCCTTCTCTTACCTGCATTGGTGATGATAATTGCGGGTTACTGTTACCAGAAAAAAATGAATCAGGAAACCCCGGTAGCATCATAAAAAAGGCTTTCAAAAATGAAAACCTTTCCCTAAACTAAATTGTTTTATGAAAACTATTGTCTGATTAATTCAAAATAAAGATTGACATCAACATCTTTGGCTACGCCCGCTCCGGTAGGATCATATTTGATATTATAATCCAGACGGTTTACTTTAAATGCAGCCTGGAAGCCCATCACCTCTTTTCCCTGCTGGTTTTTGGTGATCCCTCCGAATGTTACCGGAACACTGACTTCCTTCACAACATCTTTAATCTTCAGTTTCCCTTTTAACACATAAGAATTATTTTTTCCTTTGGTAAGAGAAGTAGATTCAAAAGTCATCTGCGGATATTTTTCAGCATCAAAGAAATCGGCGCTTTTCAGATGCTTATCCCTCATTTCAACATTGGTGTTGATTGAATTCACATCTACCATGAAAGACATGGAAGCACCGTCAAGACCGTTTGCTTTAGCCGTAACCTTCCCGTCGAACTTATCAAATCTCCCCTGCACAAAGCTGATGCCCATATGCTTGATATTGAAATTTACTGAAGAATGCATCGGATCTACCTGCCATACAGTCTGGGCAAAGCTTACCACGCTTAAAAAGGCAAATACAAAAGTTAAAAATACTTTTTTCATTGTACTATTTTTTAAAATTAATTTTAAAGCAAAAGTAATCCCGTTAATACAAAAGGATATTGATCTATGATATGATTTTATTTTTATTGCATTTAAAGAACTGTTGCATCACACCAACCATCATAAAACAATAATGTCTGAAAATTAACTAAAATCCGAAACAAAAATTCAAAAAAAATTTTGAACTTCGCAGTATGGCAAAATTAAGAACAGCATATTTCTGTCAGAACTGTGGTGCACAGTACTCTCAGTGGATGGGACAGTGTAAAAGCTGCGGAGAATGGAATACTTTGGTGGAAGAAGTTGTTGAGAAACCGTCTAACAGGAACCTTCCTTCTGCCAGATCCAAACAACACGTCATCAATATCATTGAGGTAGAAACCAGCGAAGAACCCCGTATTAAAACGCCTTCCGAGGAACTCAACAGGGTTTTGGGCGGAGGAATTGTCCTTGGATCGGTGACCCTCATAGGCGGTGAGCCGGGAATCGGAAAGTCTACCCTGCTGCTGCAGCTGGCCCTGAAGATGAAGAAAAAAATCTTCTATGTTTCCGGTGAGGAAAGCGCTTCACAGATTAAGATGAGAGCCGACAGGTTAACGGAAATCCAGAATCCGAACTGTTTCCTGTTTACAGAAACCTCACTGGAAAAAATACTTCAGGAAGCAAAAAAGCTGGATCCTGACTTTATCATCATTGATTCCATACAGACTTTGCAGTCACAGCTGATCGAAAGTTCACCCGGTACCGTATCGCAGATCAGGGAGTGCTCCAATGAGATTATTAAATATGCCAAAGAAAACAATACGCCGGTATTCCTGGTGGGGCATATCACCAAAGACGGACAGATTGCAGGACCGAAAGTACTGGAACATATGGTAGACGTCGTATTGAATTTCGATGGCGACCGTAACCACCTTTTCAGGTTGTTAAGGGCTAATAAAAACCGTTTCGGTTCTACAGCCGAGATCGGGATCTACGAAATGGTTTCCCAGGGACTGAAAGAAATCAAAAATCCGTCTGAGATCCTGATCACCAAAAAATCCGAGGAACTTTCCGGAAATTCGGTGGCGGTAACTTTGGAGGGAAACCGGCCGATGCTGCTGGAAATCCAGGCCTTGGTCAGTACTGCTGTCTATGGAACACCTCAACGGAGCTCTACCGGCTTCGATTCAAAAAGGCTGAACATGCTTCTCGCTGTCCTGGAAAAAAGAGCAGGTTTCCAGCTGGGAGCCAAGGATGTCTTCCTGAATATTACCGGAGGCATAAAGACGGATGATCCGGCACTGGATCTGGCAGTTGTTGCCTCTATCCTGTCTTCCAATGAGGACATTGCAGTATCTGAGCATTACTGTTTTGCCGGAGAAATTGGGCTGAGTGGGGAAATCCGGCCTATTGCACAGGCCGAACAGAGGATTACCGAAGCCGAAAAATTAGGCTATGAGAAAATTTTTATTTCCAATTTAAATAAACTGCCAAAGAAGAAATTCGGGATTAAAATTGAAGAAGTGAGCAAGATTGAAGATTTTCATGAAAGATTATTTTAACGAAAACACAAGATTCAACGATGAGAACAGATATTCTCAAATATTACAACAATCTCGCTGTAACCTATGACAAAAACCGTTTCGGAAATTCCTATGGAAAATATATTGATCAGCAGGAAAAGTCTTTTCTGAACTATTTTTTTTATGATAAAAACTATTCAACAGTTTTAGATTTAGGCTGCGGGACCGGAAGATTATTGAATTTTGCGACTCACGGTACAGATTTCAGTGAAGAAATGTTGCATATTGCACGGCAGAAGTATCCTCATAAAAAATTGGAAAAAGGAGAAATTTCAAAAATTCCTTTTATTGATGAATTTGACTGTATTTTCTGCTTTCACGTCATTATGCACCAAAACAAAAAGGAAACAGAAGCTTTTTTAGATGAATGCTATTCGAAATTAAATAAAAAAGGAACTCTAATTTTCGACTATCCGACGAAAAGACGGCGAAAAGTTGTTTCTCCACAGGAAGATTGGCATGCTGGAAACCGTTTTACACCAAAAGAAATTTCTAAATTATCTGAAAAAGGATGGAAAATAAAAAACACGATTGGAATTTTACTGTTTCCAATTCACAGAATTCCTAAAGGTTTAAGAAAACATTTTCTGCCTCTGGATATTTTATTGTGTAAAACGTTCCTGAAAAACTGGGCTTCTTACCAAATTGTTATTCTGGAAAAGATATGAGACAGCAATTAAGAAAATGGCTCCCCCATCATTGGAAAATGC
This sequence comes from Chryseobacterium camelliae, assembly GCF_002770595.1. NCBI lineage: Bacteria > Pseudomonadati > Bacteroidota > Flavobacteriia > Flavobacteriales > Weeksellaceae > Chryseobacterium > Chryseobacterium camelliae. The sequence continues at coordinate 2,062,207 of NZ_CP022986.1, forward strand.
AGTTGAAATTATTGCAAAGACATTTTGATGAAAGCAAAACCCAATATTCTTATTCTAAAAATTACAGCCCGGATAAAATTGGAAAATATGAAATTCAACTTCACCAAATCATTCAAAAAAGTGAATTTCATGAAAATAAAGTTCATAACTTAAAAATTGTTGGAGAAAAAATTAACAATCTGATTATTAATTCTAATGAAGTTTTTTCTTTCTGGAAGTTGGTTGGAAAACCCAATAAAAAGAATGGATTTAAAGAAGGAAGAAATTTAATTAAAACTCAAATTTCGAGTGATTTCGGTGGTGGGATCTGCCAGTTTTCCTCGATTTTATATTTTATGGCCCTGCAATCCGGTCTGAGAATTCTTGAAAGATTTCCGCATTCAATGGACATTTATAAAGAACATGAACGTTTTACACCATTAGGTTCAGATTGCACTGTTGTTTATGGCTATAAAGATCTGCAGATTCAAAATCCGTATTCGTTTCCCGTTCAGCTGAAGTGTTCCGTAGGTGATGAAAGACTTTCCCTTAATCTTATTTCTCCAAATGAACTTGAGTTAAACACCATCGATTTCAGAAAGTCCGAAACCGAAAAAGGAGTTTGGGTAGAGACATTCAGCAATAATAAATTTTTGTTTAAAAATTTTTATATTCGTTTATGAATTACCTGGCTCATTCCTTTCTCACATTTACCGACGGACAGATCGTCGGGCAATTCCTGGCTGACTTCATCCGGAACCGGGACCGGTTTTCTTTTCCGAAAGGAATCCAGGACGGGATCACTTTACACCGCGCCATCGATACGTTTACAGACTCCCATCCCGCTGTTCACGAAGCGAAAAAAGTCTTTGCGCCTTTGGTAAGATTGTATGCCGGAGCTTTTGTGGATGTTTCGATGGATTATTTTGTGGCGAATGATTTAAATTTAAATTCTTTAGAAGGCTGGAAAAAGCATTCGGTAAAAGTGTATTGTGTTCTGAATGAACATCATGAATACCTTCCGGAAAATTTCACGAGAATGCTGGAAAAAATGGAAGAAGGCGACTGGCTGTACAACTACCGCTATGAAAAAAATATCGGCTACAGCATGCGGAATGTTCTTAATAAAGCTAAATATTTACATACGGATATTCCTGTTCATGAAGCTTTTCTGAAAAATAAGAATTTACTTCAGGAATGTTATGACGATTTTTTTCCTGATCTTATGGAGCACGCCAAAGGAATCAATGCCCTGCTGCAGCTGGAAAACTGATTCAGAATTGCTGAAAAAGATACCGGTTCGGATAGGTCAGCTTTTCGCTTTTCCGCTCTCCGTTCACGATGATATGGACAATATTGATCTGGTCATCAAATAAATTATACAGGAAACTTACCGCCGCTTCTACTTTTTTGGGAGCCTCGATTTTTTGGGATTCAAGATAGATGTTGACCGACTCATGATCTTCCTCGTAACCAACATAGTTCACGTTCAGTAATTTATTATTGGCTTTCAGTTTAAAATATTCGGAAGCGTAATTTTTCAGGGCTTCATTCAGCCTGGCTTTATAAGCCGGATCATTAAAATGAAGCGCATTACCGTATTTTTTATTCAGACCGTTTTCCAGGTCATCCAGGAAAAAACGGCCGGTTACTTCAAAAGTCTTTGATTTCTGATTGTAATTGATTTCTACCGAACCGACATGATAAGGGTGCTTGCTTCCGGTAAAAGAGAAAAATACCAATAAAACAGAAAAAAATAAAAGGGCTTTTTTCATGCTAATAAATCAATAATTTTTTGCGGGTCCTGCCTCATGTCGAAAAAGAGAAGGACTCTAATAGTATGAGGATTTTCCATTCTGAAAAACATCCGCACATGCTTTTTACCGATGAGTGCGGAACGGATATCTCTGGAATATATTGGATAACGTTTGAAGTGCCCTTCTTTTAAAACAGCTGAAACACGCTTTATATCATGGAGAAATGCTACAATTTCTTTATTACTCCAAGTCGTTTCAAGAAATTCGATTTCTTCACGTAAAGTTTGTTTAGCTATTTTTGAGAGTTCAACCTGCATATCTGATCATCTACATATTTGAAAAACTCTTCTTCAGAAATCATGTCCTTTTCTTCCAGGCGGTCTGCATAATCAGCCAGCCGTTCAATAAACCATTTCGGCGTACCGTCTTCATAAAACTCTTCATCCTCTTGTACGGAAACAGATTTCACGCCCTTCAGTTTTTCCAGAAGCTCTTTGATGAATGGGAAATCTTCTGCATTTTCAAGTTCTATATTCACTGTCATGACGATGTATTTTCAACAAAGTTAAAATAAATTTTGTATCATCGCATTTCCAAAAAATCATTTAACAATGCAGGACTTTTTATTTTACCTGAACCTGGGCTGGGAACATATCATTTCACTGGACGCCCTTGATCATCAGCTTTTTGTACTGGCCTTAATTGCCGTGTATTCCTTCAATGACCTGAAAAAAATCCTGATCCTAGTAACGGCGTTTACCATTGGGCATTCCATTACCCTGGCATTGAGCACATTTGATATCGTACGGATCAACTCAGCCTGGGTAGAATTTTTAATTCCTTTGACGATTGTCATCACTTCCCTGGACAACATCCTGATGAAGAATAAAAAACAGACGCTGATGAAGGCTAATTACTATCTGGCGCTGATCTTCGGCCTAATTCACGGGATGGGCTTTGCCAATACAGCGCGAGTGATGATCGCTAAAAGCCAGAGCATTGCCGTTCCGTTGTTAGGATTCAATATAGGGCTTGAACTGGGGCAGATCGCTATTGTTTTCGGCATTCTGATTCTGCTGTTCATCCTGATTAAAATATTTAAGGTCAACCAGAAAGACTGGGTACTTTTTGTTTCTTCAGGAGTATTTGCCTTATCGCTGAAGATGGCATTGGAAAGAATTCCATTCTAACGCTGAAACATTTCCGATTTTTCAATTACTTATTATTATATTTGACAATCCTTAAACAATTTTGGTCATGAAGTTAACGATTACCGTACTTTCCGTACTGGTCGGTGCCGGTGTAACCGCTCAGAATATTCAGAATAATCCCGGCAGCAACCATGGAAATAAATTCGAGCAGCTGGGAACCATCCTCCCTACGCCGAATATGTACCGTACGGCATCCGGGGCACCGGGACACGGCTACTGGCAGAACAGGGCCGACTATGATATCTCAGCCTATCTGGACGAAGACAAGAGGAATTTAAAGGGATCTGAAACGATTACCTACTACAATAATTCTCCGGACGACCTGGATTATATCTGGCTTCAGCTGGATGAAAACCAGCAGTCAACCGTAAAAAAAGCAGATTTCCCCTACCCTTCTACCCTGCCGAAGGCGGCCAATGACCAGCAGCTCAGAGCAACGGAACTTCCGGTAAAAGATAACGGCTACGGCGTGAACCTTGAAAAAGTGACCGATGCATCCGGTAACCCGCTGAAATACACGGTCAACCAGACCATGATGCGCATAGACCTGCCGAAAGTCCTTAAAAAAGGAGAAAAGCTGGTTTTTAAAATCGACTGGAACTATAACATCCCCAACAGAATAAAAATGGGCGGCCGCGGAGGCTATGAAAATTTTGCCGAAGACGGGAACGACCTGTATACCATGACACAATGGTATCCGAGGATGTGTGTCTACAGTGATTTCCACGGATGGCAGAACCACCAGTTTACCGGAAGAGGCGAATTTGCCCTGGTTTTCGGGAACTTTAAAGTTTCCATGAATGTTCCGGCAGACCACGTGGTAGGCGGTACCGGGGAATGTAAAAACTACAGCCAGGTCTTAACGGCCGATCAGCTGGCCAGGTATAATAAATCGAAGACTTCTAACGAGCCTGTGGAGATTGTAACGCTGGATGAAGCGAAAAAGGCGGAGAAAAACCATTCCAGGCAGAGAAAAACCTGGAGCTTTGAAGCCAATGACGTAAGGGATTTCGCCTGGACATCTTCAAGGAAATTCGTTTGGGACGGAATGGGTGTTACCATTCCTGAAAATAACAATAAAGTAATGGCAATGAGCTTCTATCCTAAGGAAGCGTATGCATTGTACAGGAAATTTTCCACCAAGGCAGTAGCCCATACCATCAAAACCTATTCAGAATTTACGATTCCGTATCCTTATCCGGTAGCCCAGTCGGTGGAAGCCGCCAACGGAATGGAGTACCCGATGATCTGCTTCAACTACGGAAGGACAGAAAAAGACGGTACCTATTCGGAAGGGATCAAAAACGGAATGCTGGGTGTAGTGATCCATGAAGTAGGACACAATTTCTTCCCGATGATCATCAACTCAGACGAAAGGCAGTGGTCGTGGATGGATGAAGGACTGAATACTTTTGTGGAGTACCTTACCGAAGAACGCTGGGACAACAAATTCCCGTCCAAAAGAGGACCGGCATGGACCATTGTGGATTATATGAAGCTTCCTAAAGATCAACTGGAGCCGATCATGAGCAATTCTGAAAACATCATCCAGTTCGGGCCGAATGCCTATTCAAAACCTGCCACGGGACTGAATATTCTCCGTGAAACCATTATGGGAAGGGAGCTGTTTGATAAAGCATTTAAAACCTATTCCAAAAGATGGGCGTTCAGGCATCCTGAACCCGCAGACTTTTTCAGGACCATGGAAGATGCGAGCGGCGAAGACCTCGACTGGTTCTGGAGGGGCTGGTTCTACGGCACGGATCCTGTAGACATCGCCATTGACAAAGTGACGGTTGCCACTCCGGACTTCGATACACCTCCAAAGGAAAGCAAAGAAGTAAAATATAAAACCGATAAGCCGTTGCAGAATGATTTTGAGGACATCTCAAAGATCAGGAACAAACAGGATAAGAACATCACGTTCTATGCAGATACGGATAAGCAGGTACAGGATTTCTACTACCGCTATGACAGAGGACAGGAGAAAGTAGACGCCAATAAAGAATATGCCCTTAAAATGGATGGCAGCAAAGCCCTGGACAGCAAGGACAAAGAAAAATTCAAAAATATGACGGCGTATCAGATTGATTTCGTCAACAAAGGCGGGCTTGTGATGCCGATTATCCTTGAATTTACTTTTGAAGACGGGACGAAGCTGTATGACAAATCTTCCGCACAGATCTGGAGGCTGAATGAGCAGAAAACTTCCAAGACCTACTATTTCGAGAAAAAACTGAAATCCATCCAGCTGGACCCGATGAGGGAGACAGCAGATATCGATACTTCCAACAACTTCTGGAGCAATGACGGCACCTCCGGTGAAACCACCAAATTCCAACTGTTCAAGCAGAAGCAGGAAGGCGGATCTGCCAGGGGCGCTTCCAGCGGGAAAGTAAACCCGATGCAGGCGGCAGGAAAGAAAAACTAAAAAAAAACGGCTAATATCAATTAGCCGTTTTTTGTTTTATAAGATCGAGAATGTAGCAATGATGGTACTTTTCTCATCCAGTGAATTAGGGTTGGTTACCGTAATCCCGTATTCACCCGGAGGCTTATCCTTTAACGTGATCAGATAGGAATTCTGCCCATATTTCTTCCCGCTGAAGTTAAGGTAATGCAGCTTGTTCGTTTTCATGGTTCCGAAGGTATTGACAGAAGCCATTTCCGCCCTTCTGAATTTTTTGTTGGAATCGAATTCAAAGATTTTGATGATAGCCATCGGATCGGTGTTGTTGTCTACTGCACGTACGATGAACTGGATGTCATCACCCGGCCTTACTTTGGTAGAAGAACAGCATCCGTCAATCTGAAGCTTGGATTTGACACTCCCGAAACCGGTGATCACCATTCCTGCATTCATGGCAGAACGCGTCTGCGTAGTATGCTTTTCAAGCAATATGGTAGACTGATCAGGTTTCAGCAATAAACATTCACCAATAAATTCCGGTTCCTGTGCCGTCTGCGAATACATGCTGATGCTGCACAGACTCATTGCAGCCAATAATAGAGTTTTTCTCATTTAATTCAGTTTTTTATAATGATTCTGCAAAAATATAATTTAATCCGAAATACAAACCATATTTTAATATAATTATTTTAATCTGAACCATAAAAATTAGTCTGCCAAATTTTCACACCGGCAATGAAAATCCTGCCAAATTTTTCTTTTGGGGAGCTTGGCATATATTTAGAGAAGTACAGGATAGAATAATTAAAAAATTAAATATATTATGTCAGTAAACTTCAAACCATTAGCAGACAGAGTTCTTGTAGAGCCTATCGCTGCAGAAACAAAGACCGCTTCAGGGATTATTATTCCGGACACCGCAAAAGAAAAACCACAAGAGGGTACTGTAGTGGCAGTAGGCCCGGGTAAGAAAGATGAGCCAACAACGGTTCAGGTAGGTGACAAAGTACTTTACGGAAAATATTCCGGTTCTGAATTGAAACTGGACGGGAAGGATTATTTAATTGTAAAGGAATCGGATCTGTTAGGAGTAATCGGATAATTTGTAAAAAGTAAAATGTATTCATGTAAAATGATTTCATGAGTACAGGGTACAAAGTACATGAATACAAATAAAATTAAAGTACATTAATACAATACTAAAATGGCAAAAGAAATAAAATTCGATATCGAGTCGAGAGACGCTTTAAAAAGAGGGGTTGATGCATTGGCTAATGCAGTGAAAGTAACCTTAGGTCCAAAAGGAAGAAATGTAGTGATCGAAAAATCTTTCGGGGCACCACACGTAACCAAAGACGGTGTTTCTGTAGCGAAAGAGATCGAACTGGAAGATAAAGTAGAAAACATGGGTGCTCAGATGGTGAAGGAAGTAGCTTCCAAAACCAATGACATCGCAGGAGACGGTACCACTACCGCTACGGTTCTGGCACAGGCAATCGTAAGAGAAGGCCTTAAGAACGTTGCTGCCGGTGCTAACCCGATGGATCTTAAGAGAGGGATCGACAAAGCGGTAACCGCTGTTGTGGCTAACCTGAAAGAGCAGTCTAAAGAAGTTGGAGATTCTACGGAGATGGTGAAGCAGGTAGCTTCCGTTTCTGCCAACAACGACGAAACCATCGGTTCCCTGATCGCTGAAGCATTCGGGAAAGTAGGTAAAGAAGGGGTTATCACGGTAGAAGAAGCCAAAGGGATCGATACAACGGTAGACGTTGTGGAAGGAATGCAGTTTGACAGAGGATACCAGTCTCCGTATTTCGTAACCAACCCTGAGAAAATGGTGGCCGAACTGGAAAACCCATACATCCTTTTGGTGGAGAAGAAAATCTCTTCCATGAAAGAATTGCTTCCTGTACTTGAGCCGATCGCTCAGGGAGGTAAATCTTTACTGATCATCTCTGAAGAGGTTGAAGGTGAAGCTTTAGCTACTTTAGTGGTGAACAAATTAAGAGGTTCCCTTAAAATTGCTGCGGTAAAAGCACCTGGATTCGGGGACAGAAGAAAAGCGATGCTGGAAGATATCGCAATCCTAACCGGCGGACAGGTAATTTCCGAAGAGCAGGGCTTCACGATGGAGAACATCTCCCTGGATATGCTGGGAACTGCTGAGAAAGTAACCATTGATAAAGACAATACAACCGTAGTGAACGGTGGCGGTGAAGAGAGCAAGATCAAAGGAAGAGTAAACCAGATCAAAGCGCAGATGGAAACCACCACTTCAGACTACGACAGAGAAAAGCTTCAGGAAAGACTGGCTAAATTAGCCGGAGGTGTTGCCGTTCTTTACGTAGGAGCTGCTTCCGAAGTGGAAATGAAAGAGAAAAAAGACCGTGTAGATGATGCCCTGAACGCGACAAGAGCTGCCGTTGAAGAAGGTATCGTAGCCGGAGGAGGTGTTGCTTTGGTAAGAGCTATCAACGCTTTAAGTGATCTTCAAGGCATCAATGCAGATGAAACTACCGGTATTAAAATCGTAAAAAGAGCGATCGAAGAGCCGTTAAGACAAATCGTTGCCAACGCCGGAGGTGAAGGTTCCGTAATCGTTGCGAAAGTAGCAGAAGGACAAGGTGACTTCGGGTACAACGCCAAAACTGACGAGTATGTCAACATGCTTGAAGCAGGAATCATCGACCCTACGAAAGTAACGAGAGTAGCCCTTGAAAATGCTGCTTCCGTATCTGGTATGTTGTTGACCACTGAATGTGTAATCACTGAAGTGAAAAAAGACGAACCAGCTATGCCAATGGGTGGCGGAATGCCAGGAATGATGTAGCCTTAACCGATACAGATAAATCAAAACCGCTCTATTTATAGGGCGGTTTTTTGTTTCTTAATAATATCCTATAAATAGATATATTTGTAAAAACGATTACAGCAACTATGGAAAACAAATATTTACTTCATGGGAAACTCACTGCAAAAGCAGGGCACCAAAAGGAACTTGCTGACATTTTAAGACAGGCATCCCAACTGGTATCAACAGCTAAAGGCTGTACACTGTATGCCGTTAGCCATGATCAAGAGGATGAAAATGCTGTTTATGTGACAGAAATCTGGGACAGTAAAGATGACCATGACAACTCCCTGAAAGTTGAAGGCGTCAGAGAACTTATTATGAAAGCCATGCCGATATTGGATGGACCACCAACGAAAGGACAGGAACTGGAGATTTTAGGAGGTGTGGGGATGTAAGACATTCAGTGACCGAGACAGTTTAATATACTGACCACTATGCTTTGTATGTCGGTTTTTATTTTGTATTATTTTTTTTATATTTGATAAAACTAAATAAACCATGAAAAATATCAATTAACTTCTTTTTATCGCTAATTCTTAAGCTTAAATCCAAAGATCTAACAAATAGATGAATTGTATTTTCTTTTTTTAAAGTAATTATTTTATTTCTATGGCTATTTGCATCTAGTTAAAATTGTATTTTAAATTATAATAACTGTATAAAGCCGTAAAGAGTTAATTGCATTTTTATTCACTATAATTAATATATGGTAGATAAAATTACTACACACAGTAAAACAGTATTGGATATTGCGCTTATTCACGATTGGCTCATTGGTGCTAAGTATACAAATTTACGAAATGTTGCAACTTTTGAAAAAGTTCATTTTATAGATATTGACTGGAAAAATTACAATTTCGAGAAACATTTAAATGCTGTAAAAAAATTAAGACCTAAATATACCGTTGCGAAAGATTGGGAGATAGCCGGAGATTTAGAAAACCTGTTAAAACAAGCTAATATACTTTCAAAGTATTCTGATAATGTGATTATTGTTCCGAAAGTAGATTCACTAAAAGAAAAAATGTTTAATTTAATACCCGAAGAATTTATGCTCGGTTACAGTGTCCCAACAAAATATGGAGGTACAACGATTGAACCAGAATATTTTAATGGACGGCGAGTTCATTTATTAGGAGGGCGACCAGAAAAACAGCGTGAATTGGCAAAAGTTTTAAACGTCAAAAGTATAGATGGTAATAGATTTACCCTAGATGCTGGTTTTGGAGATTATTTTGATGGAATTAAATTTAAGCCACATCCAATTGGAGGATATAAATTATGCTTAGAAGACTCAATTAAAAATATTAATGAAATTTGGGAATGTTATGGACGATAGAAAAGAATTTTTGACTAAGATATATGATCAAATGTTTAATGACATTGATAGACATCATAAAATAGTTTGGCAAACAATTGGGGTATTAGTAGGTGCTTTTGCAGTATTAGCATTAATTGAAAAACATGTAATTTCAATTGATATTGCTACTGGATTAATAATTTTATTAGCTTGTTGGGTGATCGGACATGTATATGATTCTAATTATTGGTACAATCGAAATCTTGTGATAATTGCGAATATTGAAAGGCAGTTTTTGCTTGCCAGCGACTTAAAAGAAATTCATTATTATTTTGGAAAACATAGAAACAAAAACTCTATACAAACGTCACTCAAAATACAAATGTATTTTTGCTTGTCGGTAATTTCGATATTTATTGTATATCACTTCTCTGAAAGCATTTATCCTGGATTTGAACTAGAACTTAATAAAGATAATTTTTGTCCTCAAAAAATAATTCCTTACTTCGCATTAATAATTGGTATAATATTTATCATTTGGATTAGATATAAAAGAATTAAAAATTATGATGAATTTTTAAAAAATTCACCTGGAATTACTGTTGATACTACTGGAATAACATTCGGTAATGGACATCCTATTTAATATATAGCTACAATAAATATTAGTCAGTAAAAAAATTATCTCATCTATTTCTGAGATAGAAATTGCTAAGTTCAACTCTCTATCTTTATAAATGTTCTAGCTATTTTAAAATTAAATAATTATTGTGGATGAATTTTTAAACTATTAGTTAATTCTCCATGCTCGCCCCCCGCTGGCGCGAGCGTCACGCTCGTGCCTCCATACTTGCATGAGTCTTTCACCATAACAGAAAAACTATTCGTGGAAAGCACGAGCGAGACGCTCGCACTAGCAAAGGGGTCAGTTTTCTATAATGGTAACTTCAAATTAAATATATATAATATGAACTACAAAATTATTTGGATTATAGTTGGGATTGTATCAATCCTTTTACTAATAATACTGGGTTTTTACATTGGAAATTTCCACAAAAGAAATTTATCTGATAGCCCTGAAGAATGGGGACAATTTGGCGATTATTTAGGAGGTACGCTTAATACTACAATTTCCATTTTGAATTTATTTTTATTGGCTTATCTAACAATAAAAATTGCAAAAATAGAAGAAGACAGAACGAGCAATACCTCAAAAGATTCTGTAAAGCCTCTAGGTCTTTTTTCTTTTAATATATCAAATGATTTTTTTAAAATTGAATTACATAATGTTGGTTTAGGACCATTAATACTAAAAGAGTTCAAAATCTTTGACAAAGAAAAACATTATAAAGATTTTAAAGAATTACTTGATAGTATACCTTTACAACATTATAGACCAAAATATTCTTTTACTAAAAGTACAAGCAATGGAACAATTATAAGAAAAGACGATTTTTTAAATATCATAGATATGCAGCTAGATAATGATGAAGCAGGAGTAGAGTATTCAAAAAAAGTTGAAAGTTTAAAAATAATTAAGAGTAAACTTGCTTCATGTGAAATAAAAATAATTTATGCAGATTTATTTGGAAATATTATAAATGAGGAAATAGAAAAGCTAGATTTTATTAATATAGATTGTAACTAAATTATAAATAATCTGACACCGCTGACGAAAGCATTCCCTCGCTGGCGCGAGCGTCACGCTCGTGCCTCCATACGCATGAGTCTTCCCCCCCCGCTGGCGCGAGCTTCCAAGCTCGTGTCCTCATATTGGCACTAAAATTTTACGCGTAAAGCACGAGCGAGACGCTCGCGCTAGCAAAAGGATGAAGATGTTAATAAAAATAACCAAACCTTCCAGAATAATTTACCCACCCGCTCCGCTTCCAATCCGCAAAACTTTTACCTATATTTGTTTTTGTTAAAACACACAAATATGCAGGACAAGAAAATACATCAGGGCAGGAACATCAAGCGGTTCCGGGAAATGCTGGGCATCAAGCAGGAAGCACTGGCTTTAGATCTCAATTGCAGCCAGCAAAAGATATCCATTCTTGAGCAAAAAGAGACTGTCGAAAAGGATATGCTGGAAAAAATCGCCGGCCTTCTGAATGTTCCGGTAGAAGCCATTGAAAATATGGAGGAAGAGCAAGCCATCAGTATTATTTCCAGTACATTTAACAACAGTTCCCTTACAGGTGTTGTAAATAACACAACCCATCCGGTTGATGCACTTCTTCAGTTACATGAAGAGAAAATTGCCCTGTACGAAAGAATGCTGAAAGAGAAAGACGAAATGATGGCGAAGCTGGAGCAATACTTGCAGAAACCGTGATCCGGATTTTCCTGGCGGTGCTTTCGGGTATTCTTCTGTTCAGCTGTTCTAAAACTAATACGTTGACGCGAGCGTTACACCCCCTTATTTTCGACAGAATATTTTTTACAGTATTATTGAAAAGTTAGCTAAAATCAATACCTATGATCGATCTGGATCGTGTTCAGCAAATCATCGAAAAAGAAATAAGTCCGGATTTTAAAATCTCCAGATATTTTGACACCGAAGATATGGTAATTTATTTTTGGAAGCACAAAGAATATACTCCTGATGATGAAAGAGGACGAATTATTGGGTCCGGACCTGTAGTTTATGATAAGAAGACAAAAGAGTATCGGGTAATGGGTTCCAGGGAATGGTTCAGTGAAGAAATCCGTAGGCTTTTCGAAACTGAGGAAGGAAAAGAACGTATGCATGAACTTGACTATCTGATGAGCCTGTTCGAAAACGGTGAAGAAAATCCGGATTATACCCATTCACTGATCGAAAAAATCAAAGCTAGAATCCTTCGCAGACAATATGTAAATTCTGAAGACGTAGATTTTCTGTCTATCCTTACCGGAGCCAGAAGAATAGATAAGGAATTTAATTTAATTGGCAAACCGCAATGGAAATTTGAAGAACATATTGTCGTGGTCTCAGATAATCCTGTTGCGCAGAAAAAATTAATGAAGATCTGGAAAGAAATTGATTTTGAATATAAATTATTGTCTGAAAATGAATTGCTGTTATTTCGGAAAAAATCAATCTCATAATCAGTTTTGAGAAAGAATTCCCCCGCTAGCGCGAGCTTCCAGCTCGTGCTCACACAAAACTTCCAATTACTCATAAAGAGAAAACCTTTTCAACACTTTAAGTTATAAAAGAAAGTATTATGATTTTTTGATAATCAAGAGCTGGAAGCTCGCTGCATTGTAGGGGAATTATAAAAGCATAAATTCATTCCGAAAAACATACTATACAAAAGGCAACTCTGCTAAACAAAAAAGACAAATGAAAACCCCAACTATATTTTTTTTCATTTTTATCACGTGTGTTTTAAACGCTCAAAGTCTGAAAATTAAAAATCTAAAAATTGTTGATTATGAAATTCAGCAAAATGGAACTGTTGAAATTTCAACTCATACAATAATTGATGAAAAAGGGGACTTAATTGTTTATTCAGATAGTTGGGATGGAAAAATTTCTTTCATTATAAATTAACGCAAGAAGAAGTTGAAAAATTAAACGTACTTGCGGAAAAAGATTTAGAGTCTTTTGTAAAACAAAAAAAATTAAACAAGAATCAGGGTTTTGCAGGCAACAGAAAGTTTATCACTTTTAATTACAAAGGAAAAAAGAAAAGTCTGTGCTTTATAGAACCTTTTATGAGTTTATGAGTGTTTTAAAAGTATTGAATAAAAAAATTTATCAACATGATTCCAGTGCAAAAATCACATCGCTTTCAACTGATTTCGGGAAAACTGAAAAGGAAATAATTGAAAGGGACAAAATCGACAATTATTTACCAGAAAAAGCAGTAATAAGAGCCTATTAAACAAATTTCTCCCCGCTGGCGTGATCGTCACGATCGTGTCACTTATTAGTATAAGTCTTTTGTCACAATAGAAAAACTATGGGTAAAGCACGAGCGAGACGCTCGTGCTAACAAAGGGGAACTTTGTGAAACAAATAATCCCGACCAGCTATCTGTTTGGTGTGAAAATGAATTAGATGATCATTTCTTCGCAGGCTCTACCTCTTGTGTAGATATTTATGCAAAAATCGCAATTTGGATACATTTAAGTACTTACTTTCTACAATCAGCCAAAGATGAATTTTTAACTACCGATTTAGCTGACCCCTGGTTAATCGCGTATGCTAAAAAACATGATTTAACAATAGTTACTCATGAAATTAGTCAACCACAAAGGAAAAATAGAATAAAAATACCTGAGCCTCGTATTCATTTTGGAGTAAGATACTTATCCCTATTGAAATGTTTAGAGAAATAGGGGAAAGCTTCTAAAATAATACTACTGCTATTTCGGCAATACTTTCAACCTATTCTATTATCTGATAGAAATGATATTATTGAAATGTAAGTTAGTACTTCTGCACTATCTCCGTCGTAATATTTTTTCCATGAACGGTAAAATCAGGTTTTTAGGTCTCATTTTGAGTTCAGTACTCTATATGTCCATATTTCTAACCAAGTATTTTCAATGGGCTTCCGGCATTTTTCCTTTGGAAAGGATTTTACGATAGGTCGTGGTTTCAATGGAAATACCAACCATATCTTCCGGAATTTCTTCCAATGAATTTCAATAATAGTGGTATATGTTCCAGTGAAATTAGTTTCTAAATCGGTGTAAAACGCATAAATTTCATCACTGGTTTTATTTGGGATTTACTCTGAATTTCGTCTTCCCAGAATTTTTGCCATCATGTTTCAATATCCTTGGCAGATTGCCCGTTCGTATTGATTGTTCTTATTGAAATTCCAATGATGTGTGTTGTATTGATGATTATATTCTTCATATATTATTATTTATCTTTTTGACTAATTTTTTTATTGTTTTTACAATTCTACCTATTTTGATTTTATCGGTTGTAGCCGTATAAATCCATCTATAATGTTCTTTTTCTCTCCGTCAGAATAAGATAAAAAAGTTTCATAGGCATTAGGCACATCCAATAGACAGAGCTTTAATTCTTCGGGTATATCCGTTGGAAAATTGTCCTCATACAATGTGATATGAACAGAATTTCCAACTTCTTTTTTTATTTTCTTTCGTATTTCTGCCTTTATTGGAAGAAAAAGAAGACCACTTCCCATTGATTGCAAATTATAGGCTTTGATTTCAAATCCATCAATGATTCCACTAATGCGAACCCAGCCAAAAGGCGTATGCTTACTTTGTTTAATCTCGGGGGGATTCGGATAAAAGTCCAACCACCCTTACCTTTAAATTTTTCCAGAATACAACATTTATCAATTAGGGCTGTTTGATCTTCCCTTTTTTAAGCGATTATATACCAAAAGTCAAGATTCATCGTATCCTTTTTTGCTAAATTCATTAGTTTCATGCAAAAAGCATTATTAAAATATCCCATACAAATTTGCTTGGTCTGTGCCAGTGTTCTGCCAAATGTTATTTCCGAAAAAACATTAGACTCCACTTGCCCGATGAAATGAGCTCTTGTATTGTCAGATTGTTTTAGATAATTGTGTTCAATATCTTCCGAAATATTTAGTAATTTTTTCTCGTCATTGATGTCAATGAGTGAGAATGTTCCTTTCTCAATACACGAAAAATCACTTGGGATTACAAATTTCTCTTTCTGAATAGTATGATATTCAATGCTTACAGAAGGCATCTCTATCAGTTCAAAGAAGTTTTGTACATCTGGATGTTGACCAAAATGATTTGCTAGTTCTTTTAGATCCAGCATCGTTTCGCTAAACAATACATTAGCGTATTCATTATCATAATTACGAACCAGACAATGAAAAATCAATCCATTTTTGGATGCTATAGCTTTCTCAAATTTAAGTGCAGCATACAACAGTTCGTCATCTGTAACACTTTCCTTTTTTCTAAATCGTGTAAACTCCATTGCCTTTGCCTCTTTACTGCTTATTCTAATCATTTTTTACTTATTAAATTAATACTGGAGCAAATGTACAATGGAGTTGTGACAGCTGTATGGCAAGGGTAGTTAACATTTTTTTTGAGCCATTTCGATATACTCTTCAAAGGTAATTTTATGGGGCACAAAAGTTTCATTTTGAACAAAAAGGCTCTCAATACGCTCCAGTCTAAAAGCCCTGTAATCATTTCTCAATCTGCACAATGCAATCAGCAGCCAGTTTTCTTGTGTTGTATAAATAGCAAAAGGCTCAATTATTCTTTCTGTTGTCTGATTATTATCTGGCGCGTAATATCTTATTTTAACAAGTTTAAAATTTGTTAATGCCAATTGTAGAACTGATAAGTTGTTACTTGTTCGATTACTTTCCCAATTTTGTCCCGACAGAATTCTTTCAGAAAGCAAATTCGCCTTTTCTTTAGTGTTGTTCCGTAAAACAGATTTTATTTTATTTACTGCATCGGTATAATCCTTTACAAAAGAGGCATCTTTATTTTTTAAAATCAATTGTTCGGCAGTAATAAGTGCATTGGCTTCATTTTCAGAAAACATTACTGGGGGAATTCGATAACCATCCATTAGTGTATATCCTTTTCCTTCTTCGGTTAAGATGGGTACACCGGCTTGCTCTAACGCTTTAATATCCCTATAGATTGTTCGTTTACTGATTGAAAATTTTTGAGCCAATTCATTAGCAGTCAAAAGTCGTTTTGTCTGTAATTGAGTCAATATTGCAGTTAATCGGGAAAGTCGCTTTATATCATTTTCATTCATTAGAAACTATTTATTAACCTTTGTTAACTTCTTTATACGAGATGTTGTGCTTCGTGAAAAAGTAATTTTGGTTATTACTAAATTTTATATAAGAAGATTAATATAGCCAAAAGTGGCTAGTAAAAAATTGTTTAGAAGAAACGAGAGTGGTGCAGTAAGGATTTTGTAATGTCGTTTACTGCACTTGCTTTCACCTCATTATCTTATAACGCATTACTTCAAATTTAGTAAAAAATGAGTTAAGTAGTAAGACACTTATAATTTTACAAATATGTTATAGCAAATAAAAATTGAAAAGATACCATTCTTACTTAAGGTAATTCTTATCCTATAAAGAAGAAATTTAGTCTATCCTATTAAATATCTCAATTCTGGGTCATTCTCAATTCGGCAAATTTCGCTTGAAATAATCATGGAACATCAAGTTTGATTTACCGATAATTTTCATCAATCTCTTTACTCATTGTGTCATCCCCGCTAGCGCAAGCTTCCAGCTCGTGCTCACACAAAACTTCCACTTAATCATCAAGAGAAAACAGTTTCAACACTTTAAGTAAGGAAAGTACTGTAATCTTTTACTCGCTACGAGCCGGAAACTCGAGGTTAGCGTAGGGAGCATTTCTCCCTAACCGATTGCAGATTTATCATTTGCAAAATCCTCATTATATTATTAATATTGTAAAAATGAAATGAACTATTGATGATTAAACTATATCCTTTAGTAGTTACAATCTTATTATTTTTCCTTGGTTGCACAAAAAAAGATGATATGAAATACAATGTAGGCCAGGAATGGAAATATAAAACCAGACAGGGAGAAGAAAACTCGACCCTGAAAATTTTGAAGATTGAAGAATATCCAACCATCGGAAAAGTGGTTCATATTTCGTTGAGCGGATTAAAGATGAAAAATCCTCAGCACCCAACAGGTATTGCCGATAAAATAAGCCATCTTCCGATTACTGAAGAAGCGTTGGATAAAAGTATCATCAGCATTAAAAATGACACCCGCCAAATGCCCGACTCCACTGAAATGGATGGTTATTCTTACTGGAAAAAAGAGTTTGATAAAGGAAATGCCGGCGTGTTTTCCATTTCCGTTTCCGAAATTGTAAACTCAATAGAAAAATCAATTGTTTCAGGAGACTATACCAAGTAGATTAATCCTAAATTTGCTAAAAACCCTAAGATGAAAAAAGCCTTTGAATTCCTGAAGCAGCTTGAGAAAAACAACACCCGCGAATGGTTTGCCGCCCACAAAGCGGAATATGAGGCGATAGTAAAAGAAAACAAAGCCCTTTTCAATCAGATCCATGCCGGACTTCAGCAATATGACCAGGTACCGGGAATCCATATGTACAGGATTTACCGGGATGTCCGTTTTTCAAAGGATCAGACGCCGTACAAAACGCATTTCGGAGTTGGGTATTCCCGCTTAAAACCGATGCTGAGAGGTGGTTATTACATTCATCTTGAGTCTGGAAACAGTTTCGTGGGTGGCGGATTCTGGGGACCGGATGCCAAAGACCTGCTCCGCATCCGCAAAGAATTTGAAATCAGCACCGCTGAAATTGAAAAGATCACTTCGGATCAAACCTTCATCAATTATTTTAAAGAAATTAAAGGCGATGCAGTGAAAACCGCCCCGAGAGGTTTCGATAAAAACCATCCGGCCATCGACCTGATCAGGAAAAAGCAGTATGTCATTATGCGGCTATTGACCGATCAGGAAGTTTTTTCTGCCGGTTTCCCGAAAGAAGCAGTGCTCACCTTACTGGCCATGCGCCCTTTTTTCGATTATATGAGCGAAGTGCTTACGACGGATCTGAATGGGGCGTCTTTGATTTAAATACAAATGGTGAATTTGGCAAGCGTACCTGCTCTTCCCCCGCCAGCGCGAGTTTCCAGCTCGTGTCCACACAAAACTTTCCCTTAGCGTGCGAGAGAGAGAGAAAACAGTTTCAACACTTTAAGTCGTAAAGGAGGCATTATATTTTAATAGCTACGAGCGTGACGCTCGCGGCAGCGTGGGCTAATTTTCTTGGAACTTTTTTCCTTAAATAAGTTTAAAATAACTTCTATCATAACAAAGGGCAGCATCAAATCAATACAGCCCTTATTTTGAATAACTTAACATACAATATGGATAATCATAAATTTATTTCAAAGCTCTTTTACCAATAATGCTTTATTTTTCATCAAATAATCTAAAGCTTCTTTTACTGCCTTTTCAGGACTTTTAGGATTAAAGCCCAGTTCATTCCTAGATTTAGAAATATCAAAATCCTGCTGCAATCCGGAAAACATAGCAATATCCTTTCTTGTTAATACAGGAGCTTTTCCACGTGCTTTCGCTGAAAACTCCATAATTCCTGCAATAAGATTCAGTATAAATTTCGGAACAGAATTGGGAATTTTCAGATTCAGTTCAGGATATAATTTTTTTGCCAAAATCGTTGTATCAGTTATGGTCATACATTTTTCATTCGCCAAAATATACCTTTCTCCAGAACAGCCTTTCTGAGCTGCGAGATAACAACCTTCCGCGACATCTTTTACATCAATCCAGTTGAGTGTAATTTTTGTATCAACAGGAATCTCTTTATTCAAAATTAATTTTAAAACTCCGTAAGATACGTTCAGCGGAAGAGAAGCTCTACTCCCTATCATCGCAGATGGCATAACGGAAACAAGCTCTATTCCGAGTTTTTGGGCTAATTCAAAAGCTAATTTCTCACCATCGTTTTTAGAATTATAGTACATATTGCGGCGATCCGGATTGTATCCGTAACTTTCTTTTGTCGGAAGCTTTGTATAATCCAAAGCAGCAATCGAACTCACATACACGATTCGCTTCACTCCTGCTTCAGCAGCTGCTTCAATCGTATTTCGGGTTCCTTCTAAATTGACCTCATAAATTTCTTTTTCAGGATCTTTTGCCCACAGTTTGAAAGATGCTCCGACGGCATAAAAAGTTTCAACACCTTGTAAAGCTTTTACAAAAGAAGCTTTGTCCGTAATATCTGCCTGGACAACTTCACAATCCAATCCTTCGAAAGGCTTTTTGTTATTGACATTTCTTACTGTTGCTCTTACAGGAATCCCTTTTTGCAGTAAAAACCTCACCAAATTATTTCCTAAATGTCCGTTCGCGCCCGAAACTAGACTTAATTTTTCTTGTATCATTTTCATTACATTTATGATACAAAGTTCAATTTCCTGATTCCTGAATCACTTGACTTTTGTTAGTTAATCAATTTCCTACGGATTCGGCTGAGACTTTCAGGCTTCATTCCAAGGAAAGAAGCAATATATTGAATGGGTACATTCTGAATAATTCCGGGGTAATTCTTTATTAGTTTCAAATAACGCTGTTCCGCATTTAACGTTGATAATTCTTTTGAACGATTTTCGTTATAATTGATCGATTGATGAAAAACAGAGATACTGAAATCTTTCATTGAAGGACTTTCCTCAGTCAGTTTATTCAAATTTTCTTTGGTAATTCTCAACAGTTCACAATCCGTAATACATTCAACATTTTCATCAGATTTAGTCTGATTGATAAAATTAAAATAAGAAGTAAAAAATCCAGGGGGGCAATTAATATGAGTTGTCACTTCATTTCCGTTTTCATCAAAATGAAACAATCTTAAATATCCCGAAATAATATAATACAAATACCTTGGAACATTTCCTTCCTCTTCAATCACTGTATTTTTTGAATATTCAACAGGTTCAAAATATTCTTTGATCAATTCAATTTCGGCAGAATTAAAATGGTAAGAAGCCTGAATATATTGTAAAAGTTTGTCGTGCATCTGCATAGACCTTCATATATTTATACAAATTTACCTCAAAATAATAAAATTCAAGAAGAAAACAATATTGTAAATTTTTACAATCAGTCAATGTCAAAAGCTTCTATAAACTAAGAAAATGCAAAAATTCCAGATATAGGAATATTGTAATCTTTCCTGAAAACCGGAACATTTAAGCGTGGAGAGAATTTGGCAAGCGTACCCACTCTTGCCGCCACTGAAAAGGAAGATAAAAGCATTCAAAATACCATCATTTCCTTATCTTTACTTTCATTCAAACGCAAATCATCGTATAAAAACCGTATCTATGGAAAACAATCAGAACAACTTTTACGAAGAAGACATCAGGGAATTAAAGGAGGGATTAACGCCTTTTCCTGAAAATATATTTGTAGCAGACCAAGCCTGGCTAAACAATTATGTATTGCCTTTAATATCGGTTGATTTGGGCATACTATGGCCGGATTTAAAAGGAACCGTCCTACACCTGCTCAACCCTACTGAACCTTACGAGGGAGTGATGGGTGAGAACACCGCAGATTTCCATACGGAATTCTGTACGGAAAACTGGATGGCCTTCCGTCTTACGGAGGATAACAGGTATGATTTCTTAGGGAAGGAAGAATATTTCCTGTCTGCTCCGAAACATCAGGATGACATTGATCCTGACTTTACAGAACACATCAATACGATCCGGGACAATTACCAGAGGACAAAGGCCAGATTTAAAATGAAGGGCCAGCTGTTACCGTGGCAGGAGGACAATCCGCAAAGCTTTCTAGACAGGTTAGGCGGAGAATTATGGGAAGGCAACTGGACATTCATGGCGCCTGTTCCGCCCGCCTTTGAAATGAATGTGGATGACTCTGGTGAAGACCTGCCCAATGATGGGATTTCAATGACCTATCAGGGTAAAGAATTCCGGTATGTGGGTGAAGTATCCGGATACAACTACTGCGGAAAAGGAGCCGATGCTATCCTGCTGTTCTATGAACCGGAAAGCCGTATGGTGTTATTTACCTACGACTGGACGTAAAAATTAATACCATCCGAATGTTATTGGAAGAGTCAGTATCAGGTAGATTCGCTATAAAACCCATAACCAAATCAAGCAGGAATTAAATTAATAATAAACGACAATAAAATGGACACCGCTTTAATCATCATTGATATCCAAAACGATTATTTTCAGAACGGGAAAGCAGAACTGGTACATCCTGAAAAAGCCAGCGCTAATGCTAAATTGCTGCTGGAACAGTTCAGAAAGAAAAATTTGCCTGTCGTCCATATTCAGCATATTGCCAGCCGGCCCGATGCAACATTCTTTATTTCCGGTACAAAAGGGGCAGAAATCCACCATGATGTACAGCCCACAGATCAGGAAAAAATTATCATCAAAAATTATCCGAACAGTTTCAGGGATACCCATCTTCTGGAATACCTGAACTCAAAAAACATCACCGATTTGGTTATCTGCGGCATGCAGACCCATATGTGTGTAGATGCAACAACAAGAGCGGCAAAAGATTTTGGATTTAACTGTACTGTTATCGGCGATGCCTGTGCAACAAAAGACCTTGCTGTAAACGGAGCTACCGTACAGGCAGATGATGTGCAGACCGCATTTTTATCGGCCCTGAGTTATTTTTATTCAACCGTAATGAATGCAGAGGAATATTTCAAACAAGAAATGGCTGTTTAATCAAATACAGGTTACAGGAAACTCAGATATTTGTCCTGCTTATGCCACAATACTATGGTGCTGTATTTTATTATTTAATAATATAACAAACGAGCAAGATATAAGAATAAAATAATCAAAATGAAAATCGAAACCTACCCTATCAATAACCTTAAGATTGCTGAAATTGTAACGAACAAGGTTGTTTTGAGTACTCCCGAAGAAGGATTGGACCTGTTAGGAAACCTTTATTATCAGGGCTTTGATGGCATAATGATCTGTGAACAGAATATCACCCCCGCTTTTTTTGATCTGAAGACTACCATAGCAGGAGAAATCCTTCAGAAATTCGCACAATACCGGATGCCGCTGATCATTATCGGTGATTTTTCTGCATTCAGCAGCAAGAGCTTACAGGACTTCATATACGAAAGCAATACAGGCAGGCAGGTTAACTTCCTTTCCTCCCGATCGGAAGCCATACAAGCCTTTTCGCGGCTATGAAGGCGAAGAATTCGAGTTGATCACGTGTCACTAAAACGATCCAATACCAACCGTCCTGTTTACAGGCCGGTTTTTTGTTATCTTTATATTTGAATGATATCAACCACACTAAAAATATAATCAATGAAAATAACAGATAACAGCTTTATATTTAAACAGCTGGGCAAGAAAGATGAATTGCCTTATGAACTGCTGCTTCTTGCAGACCCGTCAAAGAAGATGATTGATCAGTACATCCGGAAATCGGATGTGTTTACCGCCCTGTACCAGGAAGAAACCATAGGGGTTGTCGCATTGTTCCCGCTCACGAAAAATACGGGAGAAATTAAAAATGTTGCGGTAAAAACTGAATTTCAAAGACACGGAATCGGGACTTTCCTCATTGAAAATGCGATCCAGGCCGCCCAAAGCAACGGGATGAAGAGTGTGATCATCGGGACAGCCAATTCCAGCATCGGCCAGCTACTCCTCTACCAGAAATTAGGTTTTGAAATGACGGAGGTGAAAAAGAATTTCTTCCTGGAAAATTATGCCGAAACTATTTTCGAGAACGGCCTTCAGGCGAAGCATATGGTGGTGATGGAGAGGTTGCTGAAGTGAAAGATGGTCTGCTGAGCCAAACGATAGGATTAAACAGGTATGTGAATAGAAGCAGCAATAATATTAACTGTTATCATCTTAACCATAAAAAACAGAGCTTCCAAACCGGAAACTCTGTTTTTATATAACGATTAAAAATTACCTTAAAAGTATCTCCTGCTATCCTTTTCCGGATTCTTTCTTCAAAGCCTCATTCTGCTCTTTCAGCAAAGCGATGTAATCATTTAGATTGGCTAAAACATGTTCCGGGATATTGCAGTAGTAATTGTAATTACCGGATTGGTTATATGAACCATCATTAAAAGTAAGATTATCATTATTTTGAACGGCGTTGGTACGTCTTTCCTCTTTGATATCTT
Organism: Chryseobacterium camelliae; assembly: GCF_002770595.1. Taxonomy (NCBI): domain Bacteria; kingdom Pseudomonadati; phylum Bacteroidota; class Flavobacteriia; order Flavobacteriales; family Weeksellaceae; genus Chryseobacterium; species Chryseobacterium camelliae. The sequence goes on from NZ_CP022986.1 coordinate 2,085,428, forward strand.
CTACGGAAACATCCAGCGCCTTGGCCAGTTTTTCCCATTCGTCGTCAAAGATCCGTACATCACCGCTTTCTTTTACGGCTGTAGTTGGAGACATCGGTAGCGATGATCTTAGACATATAATCCTGAGTGTAGCCTCTTTGTTTTCTTAGATTTCTTAGCTTTTCCATAACGTTGCTGCTGTGTTTTACTACAAATATAAGAAAATGAAGGAATATGCAGCACGCTTCCGCAGTCGTCCGAATATCTCCTGCAAACGGCGTGAAATCTCCGGAGGGCAACGCTGATTTCAAACAGACTGCAGGAATCCTCAGCAGGCCTTATTTGGTTTCAGACCAACCGGTTAAGATCATCGGAGGCTTCCGTTGATGATAAACAATGGTGTTTGCAGTCTTCGCAGCCCTTCTTCAACCGATCCATCCGGATTTAATACTGGTTTTTCAAAAATAAAGTATATTTACTCCTGCATTGTATTAGTCTGACCGATTCCCAATGGAAGCAAAATGTCAACTATACAACCCTAAAAACGATATAACATGAAAAAAATCCATTCAACAAATTATTTCGACACTTTTATTGAAGTGGCAGAAGATACCCAACGGGACAGCGGTACAAAGCCACCGGCAAAAGACAGGAAGACCATCGCCGAAATGCAGTACGATTATATTGCCGCACATCCTTACCTATATACCTCAGACGATGTTTTATTCCGCGTCTTTGCAGACAGGCAAAACCTGACCAAAGCAGAGCAGGAAGAAGCCAGGAAAGAGTTCTTTTCCAAAGGCCAGCCCTGCTTCAGGGTTTCCCCACTCACCAAAATGTATGGTTTCGGGATCCACTGCAACAGCGAAGGTAAAATTGCCCTGTACGGAATGGAAACGGAAGACTACCAGAAATTTGTGGCCGATCCAAAAGTTAAAAAGGTTAAGGCTATGAAATCTGGGAAATAATTACATACGACTAATAGTAATATTATAATTGACAATAATAGAATGACAATTGGGTCATAAAAGCTGAAATAAAGAAAAATAGCTTATAGCCTATTATACTGCTTAATTAACACTAAAAATCAATAATCTATAACATATTAACTATAATTCATCACAAAAATAATTAATAAATTATATCACTAAGTGTTGTATTTTTAATTTTATATATATAAATTGCAAGTTCAATTCTAATATTATAACAATGAAAAACAAATTTCTACATGCTTCAATGGCATTGTGCTTAGCCTTTTTAACAAGTTGTTCTGGTGCGGCAGATACAGAAGACTTATCTGCTTCAACTAGTATTGCTTCAGTAAAAAATTCCACAAACAGCAAGATTGCTGAAGATATTGAAGAATACGGTGGTATTGGCAGTGGGTCCGTAACTACAGTATGGACTATCGGACGTAAATCTAGAGAATGCGGCGGTATAGGTATCTGCAAACTAACAAAGGTAAAAGTAAAGATTGAATCAATAGAGGCAACAGTTTACGGCAACAGGATGTTTGCTGCAGGTGTTAAGGTAGTAGATCCCAATCGTTTCATTTTACAGGTAGATGAAGAAAATATGCTGGATATCGTTAAGGAATTTGGTGGCAAACATCTGACACTAGAAGAAGATCTAACAATTAGTGCAGAAAGCGCAGAAGAACTAGGTTTATCCGAAAACTTTATCATTAAAAAAGGAATATATGATTTCTTACAGAATGAATCCAATGGATTTTATGAAGTTAAGATTGTAAATAACTAAAAAAAACATTCAATCTTTATAGGTAAATTGCTTACCTATAAAGATTGATTATATATTATGAAGTTCTATATACACCTGCTATTTTTTTTACTATTCAGCTTTTGGGGGTCTGCCCAGAAAAAAATACAGATTAATTTTGCTTTGCAGGATGAGGCTTCACTCAAAACATACCTGTCGTCTAAAAAAACAGATTTCAGTGATGCAGACCTGTATATCCTCAAAGATTTTAAAAGCTTTGCGTATTTCAACAACAACGATAAACTTCAAGTTCCGGAGATCCTGTTCTTTAATAATCAAGGGTATCTGGTAAAAAACAGGTTTAATAATAATGAATGTACGGAAGTAATTTCGGACATAGAAAAAGTCAACCGATATAAATCAGACAAAAAAGTAACCCTGCAAGACTGGTTGCAATTTATAAGCCCGTTAAAAAATCCACAGCCTGGCATAGACCATAATAAAATTACCGTAGTGATCAACTGGGCTATTTTTACTGACCAGTATAACGAACAATCTTTTGAATGGTATAAAAAAATCAGGGCATTATCCTTATCCACAAAAATCAATTGCATCCTTCTAAATCTGGATGTGCAGCAAAAATGGAACCTGACAGAAAAACAAAAAGCAGCGCTTCATATTGAATAATTTTACTATCTCGTCTGTAGGCTAAAGAATTTACTTTCGTAAGATGCTCCTGGCATCAGTAAACTTTCACATTTTGTGTATTGTATTTTTTTATCTCCAGATTACTTCTATGATTTGTCTCCGTGAGAGATCAGCCAACATCTTGTTGAGCCATAATCCTCTCCACACTGATTCCTATGAAAACTCTCATTCTTGTATTATTCCCATTGCTCTTGTCCGCACAGGAAAAAAACGAATGGTCAACGACCATGAGGGCCGCTATGAGCGATATTAAAGAGCATAATTTCGAAGGTGCGATAAAAAACTTAGACCTGTCTCTGGAAATGGTTCCCAATAATTGGAGCGCATTGTATTTTAAAGGCTACTCCGAGATCATTTTAGGCAGAACGGAGGAAGGATGCAGTACCCTGATTAATGCCATTTATTACGGCGGAAACAATGAAACAAAAAAGGTTTACGCTGAAAAATGTATTGAATATGATCCTCAATTGAATCCGGAACAATTTAAATCCGGGAAATTTACGCTTCAGGTGTTAGGAAGCCCATCTGTATACCATTTTGAAAGGAAAAATGGGATGCAATATGAAAGTGAGGCTGGCAAGGTATATAGTGGAGCGATCAAATGGTTCGCAAACGGCGATTACACCATCATTCCTACAGAAGAAACCAAAAAGCTGATGACCGAAAATCCCAAGTTCCTGACCCGCATCCTGAAAATTTCCGGAAACGAATATTTATATGAAAAAATAGAAGAAGAAAAACAGGTTCAGTTCGGAATCATAAAAAAGATTGACTAGATAAAGCTTCCGGCACGCATGAGCGTTCTGCTCATACTGCGGGTAAAGACATGATCCGCATGAAATCACATTCAGGATACTATTTCAGACCTGAGGATGTTGCGTTTATCCAGGAACGGTAATTACACAAAAGTGGTATTGAATTAAAACAGCAGATTACTCAATTTTGAAGTAATCAATTTTAAAACAAACGCCATGAAAACATTTTTACTGATCCTTATCTTCGGACTGATCTCCCAAACCTCCCGCGCCCAGGTCACCGCAGCTGCAGCACTGATTGCATTAAACGAGATTGATGCAAAAGTCACCGGTCAGTTACAGACCATTGATAACCTGGCCACCAATGCCATCGGCAATACCGGCAACATGGTTTTATCCGTTTCGGCAAGGCTGAGAAAAGACATTAATGAAACGATCGGCAATACCGACCAGGTATTGAGGGAAAACCAGCTCCTGCTCTATAACCAGCTCCTCAATATGTCCTCCGATTTCAGCAAAGTGGTGGAAGGGAGGATGAGAGAAGCAGACATGATAACCACAAAGCTTACTGAAACCATTGATAATTTTATCGTGGTAAAAAAGGAGCCACGGATCTACCGGTATGACACCCAGACTTTCATTAAGCAGTATACCGGTTCTTACCTGTTTAAGATAAAAGGCAAAAACTTTGACCAGTCAGACCAGGTTTTCATCACCATTAACAACAAGCAGATCAAACCTGTACAATCTGCCTATGACGAAGTGGTTTTCAGAATCGATTCCTCAGACATTGCGCTGACCTCACCCCAGGACCATTATGCAGACGCACGGATTAATTTCCTGTGGAAGAAAGGGCTGTTTCGAAAGCAGATGCACACAAAGATCCCTTTCCTCATTCCGGTCATTCCGCTGAACATAGGAAAAGTTACCGTATTCTATGACCAGGCGCTTCCGGAAAGAAAATATGCTGAACCCATTTCATACAGCTGCAGTTGCAGGACGGGCGGTCCGGGATGGTCAGGAGGAAGGAGGCGCAGTACTACGGCATTCAATATCATTCCTACCGGCGGGCGTTTGTTTGACCCTAACAGCATTGAGGTGGTCTCATGGACCCAAAGGCATGGAGGCGGGTATAATTTCGACCACAAAACGGAACAGCAGATCAGAGGCTATATCAACTGCAGTTCAGAATCCAGGCCTTTTGGAGCCGGCGGTTCATCATCGCTTACATTCAGGTATAAGGAATATGAAACTATTTATCCGGTCCATAAAAAACAGACGGATGTTAAAGCAATCACTTCCATCAACCCGATTATTTTCGATCTTCCGGAATCCGTTGATAACAAAAGGCCGAGTATAAGCTATGCCGTTGTAAAAACCTATGATCAAAAAGAATTCATCCTTACGCCTTCAAATCCCAATAAATTCTTTGAGTTAAGAATGAACCCTGTTACTGACGATGTCATCATCAACTGGAAAAATTAACTTCCGTAACCTCAACTGATAAACGCCCTGTCTCGCAGGGCATTTTTCATGCATGAATTTTACTTATATTTGTTTTGTAATCAGCACTACTGTGCAAGGTAAAACATCCGCACAATGATGATGCCCAATGATAAAACGTATATCCAGGCCAGGCAGATCATGCTGGAAAAAGAGAATATAAAACCTGAATTTGCTCCGCTTGCGCAGTGGATAGACCAAACTTATGGTGTAAAAACCGTTGATATTTTCTACGAACTTCCGGATAGCGGAAAACCGAGAATCCAGGTGTGCCTGGAATTGGAGGAAGACATGGAAAAATTCCTTACCCACAGCATATCCTATTTTGATACTTCAAAGCAGGAAGCGATTGCACAAAAATTCAAGGCTGTCATAGAGCAGCAGGGACTTTCTGAGAAAACCGGCTTCTTTTCAGGATTATGGGGCAAGCCTAAGAGCAATACCTATAGTACAGATCATGTCTTTGTCACATATAATGCTTTTGAACCTGCGGCAAAATATGAAGCAGCCTCTAAAATCTCCCGGCAGCAGATAGAGGAATTCATGGCATCCCTTCATCATAAAGACCTCTGGACGATATCCATAGAATTTTTTGTACCGGTATTTTTTGTATTCACTTACAGCCAGGCAGAAGAATATAACCGGTCAGAAACCAAATCCATATGGGAAGAAGAATTCTTTAATTTTATCCACCCGTTTGATGAATTCGGTTACTTTACAAAAGAAAACACCCGGATTATCATTGACAGCAAAGAGGATTTTGATAATAATTACAGCAGTAACTGGTATTATTACTATAAATAGAAACCGGCAATTAAATGGTTGTATGTAAACAGTTGCGGGCCCGCTTCAGATTAAACAAAAATAAGAAATACACAATGATTACAGAAGAAATTAAAGATTACATCCGCCGGAGCGTGTTATGCTGGCTTGCCACCTCTAATGAAAACAATGAGCCCAATGTGTCACCAAAAGAAATGTTCACCTACTATGGCGACACCACTCTATTGGTTGCCCATATTGCATCTCCCAATACTGTTGAGAATATTAAGGTCAATCCCAATGTCTGTATAAGCTTCATCGATGTATTTGTACAGAAAGGATATAAAATAAAAGGGATTGCGAGAATAATTGAGAAAACCGACAGCACTTATCAGGAAAAACTCAAAGTACTGACTGATCTGTTTTCCGACCGGTTCCCGATCCGATCCATCATCGAAATTGAGATCAAAAAGATTGATACCATTGCTGCGCCCAGCTATTACCTGCATCCGGAAACCACAGAAGAAAGCCAGGTGGAAAGTGCTATGAAAACATACCAGGTAAAGGCGATCGGTTAAAGTTATCATGTATGCACTTACATCTTTAGTACTGGATCGGAATTAAAACCTTAACAATATTTTCTTTTTTAAAGCTGTTTAATATTACAAAAGCATTAAAAATCAAAACCTAGATCAAAAATTAATTTTAAAGGAAATCTATAAAAAATATGTATGTGAGATTCCTTTACAATATCAGGAAGAAATAAAGAAAATAATTAATGAGTAACGCTAATCATAAGATTAATGTAACATCAGAATCATCTGATTATCCTAATAGAATTACATTACTATGCAGGAAATAAAAATCACCAATCAGAACCTCAATCGGGAAGCCCTTTTCTATGCACTCGAATCAGCCGGCATCCAAACCAATGCTTATGCTGATCTTATTTTTAATCATCCTAGCTATACTTATACTGATGCTGAAAAGGAGATATCGATCGTTGAATTAACATTACATGATCTGGGCCTGAAAAACGGAGGAAATTTTAAACAGACTGAAGAAGCCATACAATTAAGCGGTTACAACTGTTGTCCTCTGGAAATCGCTCCGTATATCAGGATGCATTACCGTTCACAAAAACCGGCAAGACCCAAAACGGAAAACGGGCACCCGCCGGATTCCATCCTCATTTTCTCAAAACCGCTGGCTGACAGCAGTGAATTCCCGAAAGGATTTTACCTGCGTAACATAGAGGGCATACTCTGGCTAAGGGCTTATATTGCCTCAGATGACTATTTATGGGAACCTGATACGCAGCTGATTGTCAGAAAAACTGTAATAGAAAAAAATATTCCAGTATTACGATAGTAATATTAAGCCTTTTCAGAAAGTTCCTTTAATTTTCCGCTTTCTTATTTACATTTTCCGGCTGTTGAAAATTATTCCAGGCATTAGAGCTGGGTCTTTAAAAGAAACCATTCAGGCATCAATCCTGTTTCCTTGAATGATGACAACATATTTGCCCCAAAAATATTAAACATTCACATATTTACTATTTTTTTATTGAATTCGTGAAAAATACACTTGTTTATATGAAAAATATTATTTACTTTTAGGTACTAACTTTTTAAAACAACACCATGAAAACAATGTTAAAATCGATTTTAACTGTGGCTTTACTATGGAGCGCAGTAAGCTGCAACACCAATGAAATGAGCGACATCAATTCATCGGCTCAAACCCAAACTTCAAACTCCGGGAATTTTGCTGCCAAAGCTTCAGATAATCCGGAAAACCCACTGAATAACTGGGAGGAATGCGGCAAGAAACACAATGTCATTTTAACCTACGTCATCACCTACCAGAAAACCTTAGACAATTCCGGATTGACCAATTCAGAAATTGCTGATAAGTGCATCATGGCCAGCAATAATTATTTTAATCAGAAATACGCCCAGGATTACAATAATACCCAATCCCCGTTCACCGTGGCTAAAATCCGAAGCATCCTGAATGACGGAGACAATAAATTCAGCAATGTTATCCAGGGTATGAATGCTTCCGATAAAGTGAAAGCGAAAACATCTGAACTGGTCAATATGATGTATAACTTGGCATCTACCGATAAAAACACGGAATATGCAGAAGTAAAAGCCAGGATCGTGGATTTTGAAGCCGGCATCATGAACGATGCCAGCCTGAGCCAGGCGGAAAAAGACCAGCTGCTGCAAACTACTTCTATAGCACGCTATTCTTCTTACTTATGGTCCAATACCATAGATCATTCAGACTCTGTATCTTCTGTTACCGGCAAAAAGAAATGGTGGAAATGGGTGGTTGTGGCTGTTTGTGATTTCGCCGGTGGTGCCGCAGGTACAGCAGCAGGCGGCGGAGTCCTCTCTGTAGCAGGAGCAATTGCCGGTGCGGCAGGAGCAAGTTCAGGAGGAGCAGCCCTGGTAGACTGGATCAGCCCGGATGCCCCATAAAAATTTGTCTTATGAAAATCCTAACCTTAAGTTTACTTTTTCTAATGAACCTGGCCGCGGCACAGAAAGGAGCACAGGCCCTGTTATACAGGAATCTTGCAGGAGCAGGGGCACACGCCACTACGATCAGGAATGCAAGGATGAATATTTCCTTTAACGAACCATTTACCGGTTTTGTGAAGTATAACGATTCAGATATCACCTCCGGTCTTATCCGCATCAGTAATTCCTATATTACTGCGGATAACATGAGGATTGACCTGTATGACAAAAAACTTACGGAAGTCAACCTGAAAAACGGAAATCAAACCGTACGCTGGGAACGGGTGGATTATGACCATACCCTGAAAAAATTGGTGCTTGACAGCTTAGGATTGAAACTGTATAATGAGGATCTTACTAATGAAGACAAAAGAAAATCCAGCCATTACCTGATGTCCTATAACGGAAAGTACCAAAAGCTGAAAATCAGGGAGAACAGCAGTCCGGAAAGCATAGGACAGGCCATGTCTCAACTGGGAATAAATGATAAAGGATATATCAATTTTGTTACTTCTTTTATCCTCAACAGGAAAGAATTATAGATTGCTTTATAATATCAATGGTATTTTAGTCATAGAATACCGCAAAAAGGGAGGCTATAACAAGCCTCCTTTTTGTTTGGTTTATTTTCGGGAACTGAATCCTATCAATCCATTAGGGTGATACTCAAAATCTGTTATTCAAAAACAGATCTGTTCCGATTTCTTAATTCGCTTTTGTCCCCGGATATTGGAATTTTCGTAACTTGAATTCACCAAATCCAAAAGAGATGAATACAGAAGAATATAAGGAACGCTTTAACGAAGAAGATGCCGTAGGCTGGGAATGCATTGACCGGGAACTGCTTAAAATTTATCCCGATCAGCAGCCGCTTCATTTTGTTCCGGAACTCCATTATATCGCGGGCGGAAATGACCCGCTTGACGGCATCAGTGTTTATAAAAGCCGGAAACAGGCCGATCATTTCCATTTTGTGACGTATGGATTTTCCGAGTTGTATTATCATGAAAAAGCCGCAGGAGGAGCATTCAGCAAATTCGGTTTCGAGCTGACCTTCAGGCTTGCCATGGAACATAAAGACGACAATATAGCCTGGGCCTGCAACCTCCTGCAGAATCTCGCGCGCTATGTTTTCAAATCAGGGAAATGGTTTGAAGAGTACCATCTCATTCCGGCTAACGGCCCGATCCGGATCGGTTATGATACCGATATCACGGCACTTTCGTTTGTCCTTGATCCTGAACTGGGAAAGATTGATACTCCGCATGGGGAAGTTTCTTTTCTCCAGATTTTTGGGCTTACCACCAGCGAATACCACCAGCTGGAACAGGATCCCAGGCCATCAGAAACAGAAAAATTACTGGATACCCTCAGGCAGACCAATCCACTGATGATTACTGATCTTAAACGACGGTCAGATTAAAAAATATTGTATTTATTAGCAAATGTTATCCACAATCCAACCATGTTAAAGAAATGATAAAGAAAGGTAACGCCTAACTTTTTTTTGTACTTTTGGATATCTGTTAGATGTTTTGATAACGGCCAGGCAATAGTCACCTTTCTGCTCTGAACCTGTTAAAAAATCATCGGAAAACATTAAAAACACAAGAGACTATGAAAAAAGTAGGTCTGATCGGCGGGTTAAGCTGGGTCTCTACCTTAGATTACTACACATTCATCAATAAAGGCGTTAATGCTCAACTCGGAGGACTGAACTTTGCTGAAATCCTTATCTATTCCCTGAACTTCGGAGAAATCCAGTCTGCCACCTGGCCCCAATCCTTCCATCTTTTGCTTGGGGCTTGCGAAAGCATGAAAAAAGCAGGTGCCGAAGCCATTGCATTATGTGCCAATACGGCCCATCTCTTTGCTGACCGCCTGGAAGATGAAGTCGGGCTGCCGGTTATCCACATCGTGTCGGAAACGGCAAAGGCCATTCAGAAAACAGGACTTAAGAAAGTAGGGCTTCTGGGTACTAAATTCGTGATGGAAATGGATTTTTATAAACACAAGCTTGAAGAATACGGTCTTGAAGTACTGGTGCCTGAAGATCAGGAAACGAGGGATTATATCCAGTACACGGTAAAAGAAGAATTAGGAGCCGGCCTTGTGAAACCCGAAACCAAACAGGAATATCTTAACATTGTTGCAGACCTGGAAAAGAAAGGAGCAGAATGCCTGATTCTGGGATGCACGGAAATCCCGATGCTCTTAGGCCAGGAAGATTTTGAACTGCCGGTTTTCGACAGCACGAAAATTCATTCGGAAGCAATTGTAGATTATATCCTGTCATCTAAATAACAGAGACCTGAATTAATCATATACCATGTAGCACCATGAAATACTTGTATTTACTGCTTTTTATGTTAGGAACTGTGTTGCCGCTGTCCCAGTTTTTCCCGTTTGTAATACAATACGGACTCAATATTAATCTTTTTTTCAGCCAGCTGTTCGCCAACAGAATATCATCATTTTTTGCCATGGATGTGTTGGTTTCAGCGGTGGTAATGATTATTTTCATAGCTTATGAGTCCAAGAGGCTGAATATTAAAAACACCTGGATCTGTTATGCAGGGCTTCTGATTGCCGGTGTATCCTGCGCTTTACCGCTATTTCTCTATATGAGAGAAAAAAGAATTTACGATTCCAGGACCTGATCCCTGTAAAATAGCATACGATACCCGGAAGAATGATTGAAACCGAATTTAAAACATAAATAAAACACTATGATCCCATTTCACGAACTTTTGTTTTTTGCTTTGGCAGCTCTGGTCCTGGTCATCAGTCCCGGACCTAACATGATTTACCTGATTTCCCGTACCATCACTCAGGGAAGAAGAGCAGGCTTAACCTCACTGGCAGGTGTAATCTGCGGGTTTATGTTCCATATTGTCATGGTCTCTTTTGGCCTTACAGCGGTATTGTTTGCAATCCCGTATGCTTATTTGGTACTGAAGACCTTAGGAACATGCTACCTGCTTTATCTGGCCTATCAGGCTGTAAAGCCCAACAGCAAAAATATTTTCGATGTAGATAAAAACATGAAGATTGACGGGCCTAAAAAACTATTTTCTGTAGGGTTTCTGACTAATGTACTCAATCCTAAAGTAGCTGTATTCTACCTTTCATTCTTCCCGCAATTCATCAAACCTGAATACGGCTCCGTCTTTACTCAGAGCCTCGAACTTGGCATTACGCAGGTCTTTGTAAGCTTCAGTATTAATTTCATCATTGTGCTTACTGCCGCAAAAGCGGCATTGTTCTTTGCTAAAAATCCACTCTGGATCCGTATTCAGAAATGGTTCATGGCCAGTGTCCTGACTTTTTTAGCCCTCAAAATGGCCATTTCAAAGGCAAAATAAAAGAGAAACCTGTACATACAGATGTATCAGCAAAGAAACGAATACATTTATTTTATACTATCAAACTTTATTATACGACGAATTATCTTTTAAAAATAATCTGTCAATGTAAAACAACTTTAGTATATTTGCATCTTAATTATATCTCACTGATATAAAATCATTTAACACAATAAACACAAATACAATGGAAATTTATTTTAACTGGCTGGCAGTTCTGGCAGCAACACTCGCAGGCACGGCTGTTGCAGCCCTATGGTACACCAAACTGGTAGGCAGAGCCTGGAGTATCATAACCGGGATTACTACCCAGAGCAACAACAAAACATTTATCCTGTTATTGATCTCTAATTTCATTACCGCTGCCGGACTGAATTTTATCGTCGGCATCAGCAAAACCTATTATCACGGAAACACGGTCCAGGCCTGTTTAACAGCCGGATTCATCACATGGGTCGCCTTTTCTGCAGCCACTCTGGTACAGCATAATGCTTTTGAACAGAAGCCTTCGGAATTAACACTTATCAATACGCTTTATCAACTCGCACTGTATATGATCATGGCCATGGTCATTGGTATCATAGCTTAAAAAATCGGGATTCTGTTGATGTAAGGATTCGCATCCGTAAAAACGGTCTTCACAGTGGCAGATATGGAGCGGTGACCAGAAGCCTTACCGTCTGTGCGTGGACCTGACCGGGTGTTATTGAAAAACAATCGCGGGAGAAACCTTTAGGATATGCTTCCAGACCATCTGACAGCAGTAGATAAAACTGAGAAATAATGATAAAATTTGTTAAAGTTCCGGGATGACGGATGACATTTATTTATCTGTAATTATAGGTTTTGTACCTTAGTTCTGAACAGAGGATATCAAAACAGTCAAAAAACAACTGTTCATTACAACCATAAAACATAATTGTATGGCCTTTGATGAATCACTTGCCGACAGGATCAGGGAAGCCTTGGTCAACCAAAAAAACGTCACCGAAAAAAGCATGTTTCAGGGGTTATGTTTTATGGTTGATGATAAAATGTGTGTGTGCATAAGGGATCTTGAACTGATGTGCCGCATCGCTCCCGAACAGGCTGAAGCTGAACTTGAAAAAAGAAACTGCCGGCCGATGATCCATAACGGGAAAACCATCAAAGGATATATTTTCGTTGACGAAGAAGGGTATAAAAATCCTAAAGACTTTAAACGGCTGATTGACCTCTGCCTGGATTTTAACAAAGTTGCCAAAGCGTCAAAGAAGAAGAAAAAGAAAGGTTGACGTTACTGAAATCATTCATTTAAATTTAAAAACACACCTATGAACCCTGTAGCAGAGCACTACATCGCAGGCCTTAAACGGGCTTATTTTGATTACCAACAAGGGGAATCCTGGGAACATTTTGAAAAGATCAGACAGAGCCTTTCAGATACTAATACTCAGGAGCTCAAAAGAATATATCCCGGTATCCCTGATGCACTGATCAGCCTTCTGGAGTATGTTGATGGCACGTACCGGAGGGAATATGCCGGTGAGAGAATATCATTTTATTTCCTGGGTTCAGACGTTGAGGAATATCCTTATTACCTGTTGCCTTCAGATAAAATTATTGAAAGCCGTAACCTGGCAGTTAAGTTCTATGCCGGTTATATCAACCGGGAATATGATGAAGTTGAAATAGACAACAGGATCACTGACCGCGCAGATGCACTCAACTGGCTGCATTTTTCAGACTGCATGAATGGCGGCGGGAGCTCACAGCTGTTCATCGATTTCAGCCCATCTGAAAAAGGGACTTATGGCCAGATCGTACGGTTCCTGCATGATCCGGATGAGTTCAGCGTGATAGCAGACAGTTTTGAAGCATATCTGAAAATGCTGATGGATAAAGGTTACGATTTCATCCATGACTATGACTTTGAATAACAGCAGCATTAGATATCTTTGTTGTACACCTTCATAAACCTCTTATATCTGCGAAAAAACAATAATAGATCATCATTCCGGAAAGGCTTTAACTGATTTGCAATGGATTTGGTGAATAAATAATTTTGTCCTTATGAAAAACATTCGTCCTATTATTCCTGACAAATACCGGGATCCTGTTTATAAGTCTGTAGGAAATGATATTTTTGAAAATACTGAAGAACATATTTTTGCCTGTACCTTACATTTCGATCTGGAAGAAGGGGAAGATTCCCAGTACCCGCTGGAAGATGTGCTGGAAGAATTTTGCCTCTATATTTCCGATTTTTTCAATAAGGACTTTTTAAATCATTCCGGCAGTATGGTTGTTGAGCTGGCCGGTGAGCATCATGACCTGCTGAAAGCAGTACAGACCATCACCGGAAAAAGGGTTTACAATACTGAATACCAAGGTAAGGACGGAAGGATCTATGTAAAACTGGTCATAGAATGATGATGATGCAGAATATGATTACCAGTTGTTCAGTCCGTTTTCCAGGGCTTTCAGATAGTTTTCTTCATTGAAAGAATACAGATCCGGGGCTTTGTGGGCCCCCCCTCTCCTGCTTTCATCCAGTTTTGTCAGGATCCCCATATTTTTTATTTTCCTGTAGAAATTCCCTCTGTTCAGTGTCCTGCCCAGAATGACTTCGTACAGCTTCTGAAGCTCGGAAAGGGTAAATTTCTCTGGCAGCAGATTATAGCCTATCGGCTTGTAAGAAATTTTTTCACGGAGTGTTAACAGGGCTTTATCTATAATGTCACGATGGTCCATAGCCAGTTCAATATCGGGAAGCTGGCTCAGGTATACCCACTCACAGGTTTCGCTCAATTCATCGGCGACCAAATTGAAACGGTCCGGATTATATAATGCATAATACCCGATCGTTACAAATCTCTGCTTATTAAAAAGGGTTTCATCAAAATCCTCAAAATAAAATTCACTCCTGTTTTTCTTGCCGAAAACACCGAACTGCTCCAGGTATACATCGGTAACCCCTACCCTGTTTTTAAGGATTCTCGCAACAGCATCCTCCAGGTCTTCATCTTTCTGCACGTATCCTCCGGGTAAAAACCACTGCTTCCGATAATTCATTTTCAGCAACAGTACCTTCAGTTCATTCTGATCAAAACCGAAAATGACCGGGTCGGCAGACAAATGGGGAAGAAATTTCTGTTTTGCTTCTTCGGATCGTTGTAAAATCAGGTCTCTTGAATCCATTCTCTATTGATGCTATTATGAATGACAAATTTAACAATAATATAGTTGCGTTGTTCAAAGTATGCGCCATGATATCTATTTCGGGAATTTTTTTCAGTCTACAATATGATTGTTTCCATAAGAAACAATGGAAAAAGAATGTAAATTAATCATTTTAATACACTGACAAGCAATATTTTACGCCAAATATTAAATTTTATTAACATTTTTTTTGGTAATCCCGGTGAAAGAATGTAGTATTGTAATGTTTCATAGTGAAGCAATGATAAAATGATTTTGATCCTTAAAAAAGTTCAAGATTTCTGTTAAAAAAGCAAGAATAAGTTAATGATCCTTTCATTTAACTGATGAATATAAAATTGTACACAGAAGCTCTTAAAAAAAAGCTCTTGTATGCCACCGGTATCGTGCTGATGAAGAAACTGCTTTGGAAATAACCTGACTGGTGCTGAATAATAATACTTAATGCTCATCCCGTATGTATTGGATGCAGGTAAAGTCATGTCAAAAAAAGAAATTAAAAATGAAAATACACAAGTCAAACCCATGAAAAAACTGAGCGTACAATTTTCAGTACTGGCACTGATGCTTTCATTCGGAACCGTATCTGGACAGCAGACCGACAGCCTGGCAATAAAAAAAGCAGTAAAGGCGGCTACAAAAAATGAAGAAGGGATCAAAACGGTTACCTCATCATCCAAAGAAGACAACAACAGGAATGTGATGCTGAATGCAGCCAATAATACAAGTCCGAGAGATGTGAATATCGGCCTTCCCTCTACCGTAGGAGGAATTACCATTCTGGAGAATGACCTTCCCGTAGTCTATTTCTTCTGGCCGGAACTGCCTAATAAAACCTGGCGCCAAAGCGTAGGCCTTGAAAAGACAGGCCTTTTAAAAATGGACCAGCTGGCCAATACCATGGGCGACCTTGGTTTTGCCGTGAACTCCTACTCCCAAACAGGCACTAAAGACCTTAAAATAAAAGGTAAACTTACGACCAGTACTTTCGGATGGCTTCAGGGTGATGCCAATGTTTCAGGGCCAATATCAAAAGATAAAAGCTGGACCTATACTGCTGGAGCCCTGGTTAATTATGATCCCAGCACCTTTAAGCTCGGATTTGCAAGAAATGTGGATGAAACTAAAATTTTCAGGGTCGGAGTTACCAAATACTTTAAAGAAGACAAAGGTAAAATTTCATTATTGTATAAATATTCCGATTCCTACAGTGTAGGCAATTATGCAGTTTTCCAATATGGTGAAAACGGAAAAGTAACGGAGCTTGACAACTTCAGGATCGGCAGGGATTCCTATGTCGTTCGAGACGGCAGGATCAAGATGAAAGACATCCTTTCCGGACAAAACTACTGGGCATCCATGAGCGGTGATGATAACAGGTCACAGGCCCATACCTTCAATATATTCGGAAATTACAAGCTTAACAATGGCTGGGATTTCAAATTTTCTACCCTGGCCCACTTTGGAAAGGTGAAAATGTCCACGATCATCCCTATAAGCATATTCAACGCAGATGCATCTGCAGGCTACAGGCTGGCCTCCAACGGGCAGCCGTATTCAGGAGCTGTAGGAACTCAATTGGCTATGCACACCCCGGAAACCCCTACCACCAATATTGCAGGACGGTTTTCTGTAGACAAGCAAATCGGTAACCACCACGTAACCATCGGATTATTAGAACAGTACTACCACGTAAATAAATATACTTCCAACCGGTCTTTCTTTTTCCAGACCGTGGAAGCGCAGCCGCAAAGGCTGATCGGGACGTCCACGGACGCAGACGGATTCTATAATTACAATATCGGAGGTGAATACCACAGCGGAACGGAGAATAAGCTTTCATTATACGCTACCGATGAATGGAAAGTTACCGATAACCTTAACCTTAGCTACGGGCTCCACCTGAGAAACCATCTGATTGACGGCGAATTTTCCATGACGCCAAGGACGCCTGGCTTTGTATTTGGGGCCAATGATTTCCAGAGCATCAAAACCAACTGGCTGCAGGTGGCAGGAAGCTTAAATGCAACCTACAACATCAGCAAGAATTTCGGTGTCCTGGCCAACTTCCTGTATACAGAAGAAAACAGGAGGCTGGAAAGCTATTCCCAGGCATTCAACCCCAATACCAATAAAATCAAAAGCCCGCTGGGTGCTGTCGGGGTATTCTGGAATACAGATTATATCCAGCTGATTTCCCAGGCCACCATCCTGAAAAGGAACAACAACCTCAACCGGTACAACCTGGTCAATCCTGCCAATACCACCCAATCGCAGAACGTAACGGTGTATTATGACATCCAGACCATAGGCTGGACTACGGATTTCGTGCTGAAGCCATTCAAAGGATTCAACCTGCATTACCTGATCACGTTCCAGAATCCGGTATACAAAAACTTTACTTTCAATGCTTTTGGCAAAGATTATAATTATAATGATAACAATGTATTAGGGGTAGCTAAAGTCCTTATGGAAATAGATCCAAGCTACACCGTGGATAAGTGGAGGTTCTGGGCCAGCTTCAGGTATTTTTCAAAACAGTATGCCAACCTGACCAATGCGCTGTATTTTGCGCCAAGATGGGAAACTTTCGGAGGCGTAAGCTACACTGTTAATAAAAACATCAACATAGGTGCTACCGTTATCAACTTCCTGAACCAGAGAGGAGCCAGCGGAACCATCAACGGTGCTGAGCTGATCACTGATGCAAGTCCGTACTATGGGAAGCTGCTCACCGGAACCTATATCATGCCTCTCACAGGCCAACTGTCTGTAAGCTTTAATTTCTAGCCTTTAATCCAATGAAAAAATCAGTTTTAAAAATATCTGCATTATTCCTGGGGGTCACCGTTTTTGCCCAGAATATCCAGAATGTATCCAATTCTGATGGCCCTGTTTTGGGCTATTCAGCAGAATCCGGACTTAAAATCCTCACGGTAAACGGAAAAAAATTCAAAGATTTAAATAAAAACGGAAAGCTGGACCGGTACGAAGACTGGCGCCTGACTGCTGAAGAAAGGGCCAAAGACCTTGCTTCTAAAATGTCGGTTGAACAGATTGCAGGATTGATGCTGTACAGCGGGCATCAATCGGTTCCGGCTCCGGCGGATGGGTTCCGGGCGGGAAAATATAATGGGAAGCTGTATAAAGAGAGCGGTGCAAATGCATGGGACCTTACCGACCAGCAGAAAAACTTCCTTAAGGAAGACCATCTTCGCCATGTGCTCGTGACTACCGTAGAATCTCCTGAAGTAGCCGCGCGCTGGAGCAATACTTTACAGGCTTACGTGGAAGGACTGGGGTTAGGAATCCCTGCCAATAACAGTACTGATCCCAGGCATTCGGCTACCGTTACGGCAGAGTTCAACGAAGGTGCCGGCGGACAGATTTCCCTATGGCCGGACGGACTGGCCATGGGAGCCACATTTGATCCTGAGCTGGTCAGGAAATTCGGGAGTATTGCCGCCCAGGAATACAGGGCATTAGGAATTTCAACCGCCCTTTCTCCACAGGTTGACCTGGGTACGGAACCCCGATGGTACAGGATCGCCTATGTGTTCAGCGAAAGCCCTGAACTGACTACAGATATGGCGCGGGCGTATATAGACGGATTCCAGACTACGCCGGGAAAAGGGAATTCCAAAAACGGGTGGGGAAATAAAAGCGTCAACGCCATGGTAAAACACTGGCCCGGAGGAGGACCGGAAGAAGGCGGCCGCGATGCCCACTGGGCCATGGGCAAATATGCCGTGTATCCAGGAAATAATTTCCAGGCCCATCTTAAACCATTCACAGAAGGTGCATTTAAGCTGAACGGAGGAACCGGCGAAGCATCGGCAGTGATGCCTTATTATACGATCAGCTATAATCAGGACCAGAAAAACAAGGAAAATGTAGGCAACGGATTCAGCAAATACATCATCATCGACCTGCTCCGCGGGAAATACGGTTATGACGGTGTGGTATGTACAGACTGGCTGATTACAGCCGACGAGCCTAAAACTCCGGGCCTGTTTGCCGGGAAACCCTGGGGTGTTGAAAAAATGTCTGTGGCCGAGCGGCATTACAAAGTCCTGGAAGCCGGTGTAGACCAGTTCGGGGGGAATAATGACAAAGGTCCTGTTCTGGAAGCGTATCGGATGGGTGTAAAAGAGCACGGCGAGAAATATATGCGCAGCCGTTTTGAACAGTCGGCAGTCCGCCTTTTGAAAAATTTCTTCAGGACCGGTTTGTTTGAAAATCCTTACGTAAACGTAGAAGAAACCAAAAAGACCGTTGGGAACCCAGAATTTATGAAAGCAGGTTACGAGGCACAGGTGAAATCCATTGTCATGCTGAAAAACAAAGGCAGCATCCTTCCTGTAAGGGAAAGAAAAACCGTTTACGTTCCTAAAAGATATTCTCCTGCCACATTCAACTGGTGGGGAATATATACGGCTCCATCCCTGGATTATCCGGTAGACATAGAAAAGATAAAAACACATTTCAATATAACAGATGATCCTGCCAAAGCCGACTTCGCATTGGTCTTTGTGAAAAGCCCGCACAGCGAGGAAGGCGGTTACAGCGACATCGATGCAGCAGAAGGCGGGAACGGGTATCTCCCGATCTCGCTGCAGTATCAGACTTACCAGGCAGTAGAAGCACGTACCAAAAGTATGGCCGCCGGGGATCCGGTGGTAGCTCCTGCTGTGAAGGACCGGACATTTAAAAACAAAACATCTACGGCAGCCAATTTCACAGACCTGCAGACCATTGAAAATACCTACAGGGCTATGAATGGCAAGCCTGTAGTGGTTTCGGTAACGGCATCAAAGCCTATGGCTTTCAACGAATTTGAAAAACATGCCGATGCTATTCTGGTAAACTTCAATGTTTCCAACCAGGCAGTGGTAGACATCGTGTCAGGAAAATATGAACCTTCCGGCCTGCTTCCGCTCCAGATGCCTGCTGACATGAAAACAGTTGAACAACAGAAAGAAGACGTACCGTATGATATGGAAACCCATCTGGATTCAGAAGGTCACCATTATGATTTCGGATATGGGATGAACTGGTCCGGTGTCATCCGGGATGCCCGAACGGCAAAATACAGAAAATAAAAATGAACGATACTATACCACTATTAAGTATTGAATATTGATCAATAACCATTAATAATTAACATTGTTAATATGTAATCACATGAGAAAATTAATCATAACAGGCTTATTCCTGATGGCAGCCGGCAGTATTGATGCCCAGAAAACCATTCCACTTTACCAGGGCAAAGCTCCCGGCACCGAAAGCTGGACCCAAAAAGAAGCCCAGCAGTTTTCGGACCTCTTCAAAACAGAAGTGGTGTACAATGTCGCACAACCCTCCATGCTCGTTTTTGAAGCAGATAAGGCGAAGGCGAACGGAACCGTGATTATTATTGCTCCCGGAGGCGGATTTCAGAGCCTTTCCATCAACCGTGAAGGGGTCGACCTGGCTAAAAAGCTGGCTGCAAAAGGCATTACTGCAATTGTTTTAAAATACAGGCTCCTGGAAACCAAATCCAATGACCCTGCCCGCGAAATGATGGACAACCTCAAAAGCAGGACTTCATTCGATGAGCGGACAGCACCCATTAAAATGATGGCCGGAGAAGATATCAGGACTGCTATTGCGTATGTCCGGACGCATGCAAAAGAAATGAACATCAAACCGGACCGTCTAGGCGTCATCGGTTTTTCTGCCGGTTCAACCGTCATTCTGGAAAGCGTGCTCCACAGCAAAGATGCATCTACGGTACCGAATTTTGCAGCCTCCATTTACGGAGGTCCTTCAGAAGATCTGCTCAAAGCTGAAATTCCTAAATCTCCGCTCCCCCTATTCATCTGTGCAGCCAGTGACGACCAGCTGAAGCTGGCTCCCAAATCTATCCTGCTGTATAACAAATGGACCGAAGCAGGACAGCCGGCCGAACTTCATCTCTATGAAAAAGGCGGCCATGGATTCGGTATGGGAAAACAGAACCTGCCGGTAGACCACTGGTCTGACGTTTACATGGAATGGCTTGCATTCCACCAGTATTTATAAAACCAATACAAAATAATACCTATGGACAAGAATACATTGACGCTGACCGGTATTTCCCGGAAAGCAAAATATTCGGGATTGTTCCTTGCTCTGCTGGCTGCTTCAACTTATGCAAAAGCACAAAACACCTATCCGATAATAAAAGCAGGCGGTAAAAGCTTTAAGGATTTTAATAAAAACGGGAAGCTTGACACCTGGGAGGACACACGGCTCCCCAAAGACCAGAGAATCAATGCCATCATACAACAGATGACCAATGCTGAAAAAGCGGATTTGCTGATCGGCACAGGCATGCCCGGAATCGAAGTGCTTACCGGGCCTGTAGGCGACTCTAAACAGGGGGCGGTTCCCGGCGCAGCCGGTGGAACCGCTTCCCTGGACCGTTTCGGAATTCCTCCGACAGTGGTCGCAGACGGACCTGCCGGACTGAGAATATCCCCTACCCGTAAAGACGATTCAAAAACCTATTATGCAACCGCATTTCCTGTAGGTACGGCTCTAGCTTCCACCTGGAACACAGCTTTGCTGGAAGAGGTGGGAAAAGCAATGGGTAATGAAGTGAAGGAATACGGAGTAGACGTACTTTTGGCTCCTGCCCTCAACATCCACAGAAACCCGCTCAACGGACGGA
The DNA here is from genome assembly GCF_002770595.1 of Chryseobacterium camelliae. Lineage (NCBI taxonomy): Bacteria > Pseudomonadati > Bacteroidota > Flavobacteriia > Flavobacteriales > Weeksellaceae > Chryseobacterium > Chryseobacterium camelliae. The sequence goes on from NZ_CP022986.1 coordinate 2,106,642, forward strand.
ATTTTGAATATTACTCAGAAGACCCCCTTATTTCAGGTAAAACAGCAGCGGCTATCGTGAATGGCATCCAGTCACAGGGTGTCGGGACTTCTATCAAGCATTTTGCTGCTAACAATGAAGAAACCAACCGTCTGAAGATCAACGTACATGTTTCCGAACGCGCCATGCGTGAACTGTACCTGAAGGGCTTTGAAATTGCGGTCAAAGAATCCCAGCCGTGGACGGTAATGTCATCCTATAATAAAGTAAACGGGGTTTATACTTCAGACAGCAAAGACCTGCTTACCCAGGTACTGAGGAAAGAATGGGGATTCAAAGGCATTGTGATGACGGACTGGTTCGGAGGGTTTCCCGGATTTGAGTCTATCCGGAGCGGCGGAATCTCCGATGTCATTGCCCAGATGAATGCCGGCAACGACCTGCTGATGCCAGGGATTCCGGCTCAGAAAAAGGCATTGCTTTCCGCCCTGGATTCCGGAAAGGTGTCTCAGGAAACGGCCAACATCAATGTAAAAAGAATCCTGGAATATATATTCCACACCCCTACTTTTACCGGTTACCGGTACAGCAACCAGCCGGATCTGGATCGGCATGCTGAAGTAACGAGGAATGCCGCATCAGAAGGCATGGTCCTGCTTAAAAATGAAAGCAATACCCTTCCTTTCAGCGATAAGCAGAAAGAAGTTTCCCTGTTCGGGGTAACTTCATACGCATGGATTACAGGAGGAACCGGAAGCGGAAGCGTTAACAACAAGCATACAGTTTCCCTGCTGGAAGGGCTGAAAGCAGCAGGCTACCGGCTAGATAAGGAACTGGCAGACCTTTACACGCCCCATGCTGATCGGGAAGTAGCAGCAGAAAAGGACCGGAGGAAAGCCAAAGGAATCCTGGCCCTGCCGGAAAGGCTTCCCGAAATGAAGATGGATGATGCCTTTATCGCTAAAAAAGCGGAAACATCAGCAATAGCTTTCGTTACCCTGGGAAGAAATTCGGGCGAAGGCGGTGACCGTAAAGTGGATAATGATTTCAATCTTGCCTCTGAAGAGCTTGAAATGCTGGACAAAATCTCAAAAGTATTTCATGCGAGAGGCAAAAAGGTAGTGGTCATCCTGAACACCGGCGGTGTTATTGAAACCGCTTCCTGGAAAGACAAAGCCGATGCCATCCTGCTGGCATGGCAGCCGGGACAGGAAGGCGGGCATTCTGTAGCAGACGTCCTTTCCGGAAAAGTCAACCCATCCGGAAAACTGACCATGACATTCCCGGTAAACTATACGGATACGCCTTCGGCCAAGAATTTCCCGGGCATCCCTGCAGACAATCCTAAAGAGGTTACGTACGAAGAAGGCATCTATGTAGGATACCGTTATTTTAATACGTTTCACGTAAAGCCATCATATGAATTCGGATACGGAAAATCCTATACGGATTTCGACTATCAAAATATTAAAGTCAGTCCAATATCCGGCTCATCTTTTACAGTAAGCCTCGACGTAAAGAATACGGGAACAACCAGCGGAAAGGAAGTGGTCCAGCTGTATGTATCAGCGCCGCACCATCTGGCGGACAAACCGAAATCTGAACTGAAAGCCTATGCCAAAACAAAGCTGCTGAAACCCGGAGAAACCGAGACGGTTACCCTGACGCTTTCCCCGAAAGACCTTGCTTCATTCATTACCGCAAAAAGTGCATGGATCGCTGAAGCAGGACCCTATACCGTATCAGCCGGCGCCTCATCACTGGATATCAGACAGTCTGCAAATTTCCAGCTCCCTGAGGAAATTACCGTTGAAAAAGTGCAGCATGTGCTTCCGGAAGACCAGCCGTTCAAAGAGCTGAAACCATAAACATCCGGACTTAACACACACCATATCTTCTCTACATATACGCAGTTATCTTTTTTATGTAGTTTGATCCCGTCCTGTTTTCAGGGGCGGGATTTTTCAGCAAAATCAGATCTTAATGATTTATAAAAAACTGTAAATTAGCTTAATGCATTTATAATAAATAACAATAATTAACATGAAATTTTTAAAGTATACAGCACTTTTTGTACTTCTTACAGGGTCAGCCTATAGCTTATATTTTTATATTACGGTTTACTCGAAGCTTACCCCCGCTGATATTGACCCTGATATAAAAAATGAAAAGATATTTAAGATCATGGATTTCCAGAAGGAGCTTATAAACGGAACAGAGAAGTACGATTCTGTTGCCCGGAAAAAAAGTTCTTCAGTTTTGTTCTATGCAGGTAAAAAGCCTACAACCAAGGATGAACTTTTCATAGCTGGCTTTAATAACTGCAGAGCCATATCACTAAAAGGAAAAATTAACATCTCCATAGGTTACAATTCAGGATACAGCGGTGGAGGATATAAAATTGATTATTTATATGGCAGATATGAGATACAGCCTTATTCATTTACAGATGTTGTCCCTGACAACAGAAAAGAATCTGATTATAAGATTTTAAGGCAGAACCTTACCTTGGATAAAAGATATTATCGTGTAGGAGACAGCCTGTATGGGAAAATTGACTTTGCTATGCAATTTAATAATGCCGGAGAAAAACCAACCGTATACGGAAACGGATATTTCAGGACCAGGGTTGATGCTTATTAGCAGCCAATGCTTTGCACATGGCAAAAGTTATCTTTCACAGATAGAATCAAAAATCAAAGCTGTATAGAGTATATTGTCTATATTTGTTAATATATAACAATCCAGTGAAAAATACAGCCCTATTTTTGATCATCATGCTCAGCCATGGCATTTTTGCTCAGAACAGCCAGTTTAAAATTGAACTATATGCCCCGGGATATGAAAAAGATTCTCTTTTTATCAGCCCTCCCATGAGCGGTGGCAATACGCAAAAAATCTATGGCTTCACCGCAGATAGCGGGCCATCTATTACGGTTATGAAAGATTTTAATACCATCATCGTAAAGAAAAACCGCAACTTTACAATATCCGGTGAAATTCCTTATCCGCAGCCGATTGCCATTTCATATTATGATGCTAAAATAAATGGCGGCTATTCCACCCAGCCTCTTTTTCTGGAAAAAGGAACCATCAATGTTGAAGTAAAAAGAGCTGCAGATAATAATATGGATTATATCCTGCATTCCGGGAGCCCTGCAAATACAGAATATAAAGCCATGAAAGCGCAGCTGAAAACCTATGATGACAAGCTGAAACCCTTCCAGGAGAATGATCCAAAAGATATTGAAGCCAAACAGGCATTCCTCCAGAAATACATCAGCAAAAATCCGGGTTCGTATGTCGCTTTCTGGGAGATTGTCAGTGATTTCTCACAATACAGCTTCAATACATCTTATTTAAAAAGCCTTGCCCTGTTTTCACCTGAAGTACAAAAAACATTCAGCTATAAGGAATTTAAAAAGATGATGAATACGGAAAACTCTACCAACGTAGGAGGAAAATTCCCTGAAATCATCTTTAATGAGAAAGAAAAACTTTCCGCCAGGGATTTCTCCGGATCTTCATTGACACTTATTGATTACTGGTCCACTACCTGTAAGCCATGCATCCAGGATCTTCCCAAGCTCGTTACCCTGTATACTAAATACAAATCGCAAGGGGTTAACTTTATCAGTGTAACCGATGAAAAGGATCCGAAAAGGATTGAAACAGCCAATCATATTTTGGAAAAGAACCAGGTCACCTGGAAGAATTATTTTGATATCCTGAAAGAGTTTCCGAAAAAGTTGAATGCAGCAGGCTACCCTTTGCAGATCCTGGTAGACAGCAACGGAACTATCATCGCCCGGGAAATGGGTGCTTTGGATACCATAGAAACTAAAATGCAAAATTATCTTAGCAAACAGTAGAGCAATTTTCAGAAATAAAATACAGGTTGAAAAAAAGAATTCAAACTCAGAACCTGGGCAAATAATATACCCTGATCCTTCCCGCAATATAGTTGAGATCACAGGGAATACCAGACTCTATTATTTACGGCCAGAACGGAAAAATCCTGGGAACATCAACAGTATATCCGGGGAGAATTGATGTTTCAGAACATTTTTTCTGCCAATTATTGTATTGAGCTTAGCACGAAATATTGAAAGAATTGTATAAGTTGATTAAATAATAAGCTTGTTTATATACATGACATCCGTTCAGAAAACTGAACGGATTTTTTATTTTTAAATGCATATTAACTATTTTTAATGTAATCATTACATTTATAATGTTAAAAATTAATAATATTGCCCACTTTTTGTATTCAGGTAAATATCTTAAACCACTAAATCCGTAATCATGAAAAAATACTTGATTTTTTTACCATTTTTATTTTCAACAGCCTCAGCACAGGAAACCGGTACAGATGCTCCTGAAAAGATGAATATCGTTAAGACGAACCTCACCGGTTATGTATTCCGGAATATTAACCTGACATACGAAAGATCATTCAAACGCTGGTTTTCCGTGAATATGGGATTCGGGGCTGTACCTGAAGGAAAAGTACCCTTTATCAATTCTTTCCTGAGTGATGAGGATGAAAAAAGATTCCAGAACCTTGAAATAAAATCATTCAATTTCACCATAGAACCTCGTTTCTATCTCGGCCACGGCTATGGCAAAGGCTTTTATGCCGCTCCCTATTACCGTTACTCAAAAGTAACATCCAATACATTTGATTTTTACTATGATTATAACGGGCCGAATGGTATTTCTTACCAGATTCCGCTTAAGGGCTTTGGAAGTGTGAACGGAAACAGCGGCGGGGTGATGGTCGGTGTACAATTCCTGCTGACCAGGAAACAGAACCTGGTTCTGGACCTGTGGATTGCAGGCGCACACTACGGTGCGGGAAAAGGAGATTTTACAATGACCAGCGATTATATCCTGACTCCTGAAATGCAGGCACAGCTGAAACGCGAGATTGAAGACCTGGATATTCCATATGTCAATTATTCTGTGGAAACGAATGAGCGTGGAGCAAGGGTTATTGTGGATGGTCCATGGATCGGATTCAGGAGTGGCCTTTCACTGGGATATAGATTTTAGAATGTAAAAATTCATAACGGATCATAGTTTCGGCGCAGGTTCCCTGCGCCGAAACTATTTTACCGGTAAGCCAACCTGAACTTTTCGAGGATATGATCAAGATTATGACGTTGAACATAGACGCTCTTTACGTCTTCGTAACGGGGAGATTTATAAAAGACTTCATAAAAATCCATGCTGCCGTTGCCTACTTTTTTTATGTTTTGGACTTCAATATTGAGTTTTTTCAGTTCTGCTTTAAAATCCTGGAATTCGTCATGTATATTATTCATCGATGTGGTTTTATTTAGGGTTATCACTGTATAAGTAAGAAAATCACAAATATTAAATAAATGTAGTGATTTTTTGATTATTACTGATATAATTAACCTAACATATCGTCAAAATATTTTGAGCGCTATCCGTAATCTATCTAGCCTATGCCACAGGTTAAAAATTTTCACTCAATGATGCATGCGGACAGCACATTTTCACTGTTGTAAGATTTAACCTCAGCCCGTATTACCCATCATAAGAATAAATAAACGTATGAAAATAAAACAAACGGCATTGGTCACTCTGCTAGTAGTATCCGGTACGATCGCTGCCCAGCAGAATGACACAAAAATCATCATTAAAGATAAGAAAGGACGAACCGTTGAAACCACAGCCCGTCAGCAGAATATGCCACACTTCATCCAGTTCGGCATTATGTCGCACTCCCATGATCAGTTCAGGGAAAAATATAAGGTGGACGTAGCCTATGAAAACTGTGTCATCAGTCCTTTACGATCACAGCAGGCCAAGGAAAACAATGAGGCCGTAGCCGCATTGCTTACAAAACAGTATGGTGAAAGCTGGAAAAAAGACCTGGGGATTATTCCATATGGATTATAATGTATCCTGGTCTGCTTCTGCCTCTACCTCATGCCTGAGCTGAGCTTTGTATAAGGTGGCGTAATACCCGTTTTTATCCAGGAGTTCCAGATGTTTCCCCTCCTCTACAATCTTACCGTGCTCCATAACGATGATCTTATCCGCTTTCTCAATGGTGGAAAGCCTGTGTGCGATGATAATGGAAGTCCGGTCTTTGGTCAGCTTTTCCGTCGCGCGCTGGATCAGCTTTTCGCTTTCATGGTCGATGGAGGAAGTGGCCTCATCCAGGATAAGGATTTTAGGATCGGAAAGATAAGCTCTCAGGAATGACAATAACTGGCGCTGGCCTAATGATATGGAAGATCCCCTTTCGCTTACGACATAATCGTATCCTCCGGGAAGCTGTTCGATAAACTGGTCTACCTCAATCTGCCTGGCGCCGGCTTTGATCTTTTCCAGGGTAATCGTATCATCACCGAAGGCAAGGTTCTCAAAAATACTGCCGTGGAACAGGAAAACATCCTGTAAAACCACTCCGATATGGCTCCTGAGATTATACAGCTCATAATCTTTCAGGTTGACGTCATCAATAAGGATATTCCCGGAATTGATATCATATAACCGGGTAATCAGGCTGATGATGGTAGATTTCCCGGCGCCGGTAGCTCCTACAATGGCTACTGTTTCTCCCGGATTCACTTTAAAATCTATGCCTTTCAGCACTTCCTGCTTTTCATCATAAGCAAAATGGACGTTGCTGAATTCTATTTTACCTTCAAAATGATCCTTAACCACGGTTCCGGTATTCGGCATCGAGTTGTCTTCATCCATTAATCCCAATACCCGTTCGGCGCCCACGATGCCACGCTGGATATTGTTGAAACGGTCGGCAATCTGTCGTAAGGGACGGATCAGCATCGAAATATACTGGATAAAGGCAATAACAACACCGGCACTGATGGTAATATATCCCCCATAAAATAGGATGAACCCTATAAAAAGCGAAGAAATCAACTCTACTACCGGAAAGAACAGAGAGAAAATAAATACGGTTCTCAGCAATGCTGCTTTCAGCGTAATATTGATCTCGTCAAATTTTTTGAATTCAGCTTCCTGCCTGTTGAATACCTGGATGATCGGCATTCCGGCCAGCCTTTCCTGTACAAAAGAATTCTGGGTAGCCGTCCATGTCCTCTCATCCCCGAAAGCTTTCTTCAGCCTTTTCTGGAAAAACCTGGTGATGACAACCATCAAAGGCAGGATGGCTAAAGTAATATAGCTCAGGTGCACATTGGTGCTGAACATCATGACGAGTACAAACACAATCCTCAGGATATCCCCGAATACCATCAGGAATCCGTCCGTATATACGGTGGCAATGGTTTCCACATCACCTACCGCCCGGGTTACCAGCTGTCCGATAGGGGTTTTATCAAAAAAGGAAGTCCTGAAATAGATCAGTTTGGCGTACAGCCGTTCCCGGATGTCCCGGATAACGTTCTGGGAGATGAAATTGGAAAAATACACCAGGAAAAAGTTCAGGATCGTTTCCGCAAACACCAATCCTACCAGAATGTAGATGTGCTGCATCATCAGTCCTTTATCTCTGAGCCTGGTAATGTCATTGTCCACCACTTCCATCGTAAGGTACGGCCGGTAAGTGGAAACCACAGACAATATGATCGAAATAATGAGGGTAAGGATGAACCACGAACGGAACTTCATTCCGATAAAGAAGAGCCTCCTGATGATTCCTCCGGTATCTTGTTTTTTCATTGTACGAATTGAAGAAAGAATTACATAAAATCCTATGCAAAAATAAGACTTTAAAAATTGACAGGCTTTACAACCTGGTGAATTCGTAATGAAAATTTATGATCACTGTTATTTACCATATCTTTTGATAGCCGGCTTTTATTTAATCAGGAACTATTTCTACAGTTTTCCGAAAAAAATATTAAACATGTTTTTATATGACAAAAATTATTACATTTAATAAATTAAAAAACTAATGCTTATGATGAGAAAATTAATTTCTTGGCTGGCCTTTACGATGGTCTTCTGCCTCCTGCCGCTTTCCTGTGTCCATGATGAGATCTATACTCCTTCCGATCCGGCGTCTAAGGAATACCATTCCAAAAGCCTCTGGAAAGAAGATGAGAAGTATATTAAAAATGTCATGAAAATCTACTCAGAACACCATGAAGAAATAAAGAAGGGAGCCGGTGAACCGATGTGGGATTATGCAATGACCATGGACCGCTTTGATGAAAGCTTCCTGATGGTTCCGGTAGCGGAGTATGGAAAAGTTGTTGCGGTACTGAATGTGCCAAGGAAAGGACAGAGGGTTTATTTTACCTATACCCAGGTACAGAATGATATTGAATTCTTTCAGAACCTGATGTCCTCCAGGCTCAAAAGGGCAGAGACGACTCTTGTGGATAATACAGCGGGAAAGTTAGTCTGTACAACCAAGACCATTTCAATGTTTTACCCGGATAATGAAAGTGATCCTGATGGTCCCGGGCACTGGGAATCGCATCATGTGACAGAATGCAAGAGCCAGCAGCTGGAGAGCTGTGTCGGTGAAGTGCTTCCTGACGGGACATGCCTTGGAGGAGGCGGGAATGATCCGGGCTATCCCTACCCCGGAGGAGGAGGCGAAGATCCGCAGCCGGAACCGGAAGATCCTTGCCAGAAGACAAAAAGCATATTAACCAATCCACAGGTCAAGGCGAGCATTGATGACCTGAAAACGAAATCTACCGGGACCCTGGAAAATGCTTATAAATTTAAAGCTGACGGAACCCCATCGAATCTGATCGTCGGTAATGCCCATACCGTGAATTTCGGGGATAAAACAGGATATCAGGGCGGTTACCATAACCATACGACAGGAATTCCGATGCTTGCCCCTGCCGATATTGAACAGCTGTTACAGTTTGCCCTGGCACAAGGCAATTATGGAAACTCTTCCGCAGCTTATGTGGGGATGGTTGCTCCTAATGATGTCCATTATATCATTCAGTTCAATGGAAATTATGATGATGCTCTGGTGACTTTTTCACAACAGGATTTAGATGAGTTTAAAATTAAATATCAAGAAATTAATGAAATTATGCTGTTGGATTCCCAATACTCTATAGATCATATAAAATTAAATACTAATGGAATTGAAATCTTATTTTTTGATATTTTGAAAAAAATGGGACTATATGGAAAAGTTAATCTGCAAAGAATTGATAAAAGTGGAGTTATAAAAAACATTAATTTAGATCAAAATAATCAATCTAATTTCAACTGATTGTTAATTTAACTTATAATAAAATGAAAAATATACTAACATTAATTTCAGTAATATTTTTAGTATCATGTAATGCTCAGGAATATCCTTTAACAACGGATTTTAGAAATATTCCAAATTATTCCTATTTAAAGGATATGAATAATGAATTAGGAGATTATAGTGGAAATTATCAAGGGCAATATAATGGAAATCAAATTAGTTTATTTATAACAAAAGAACAGCATAAATTGATAGACAGAGGAGATCAAAAATTTTATAGAGATGTAGTATCTATAAGATTTATTATCAGGAACCCTTCTCAAATTATTTTGCAAGACACACAACATATGAACTTTCAATCTAATCAAATACAGCATACGATATACAGCACTTTTGTTAATCCATATCATAACTTGCTTATGTTATCTTATGGAGGAACTAACTGCGGCGTGGGTTGGGGAAGTATACGTTTGAAAAAAATTAATAACACACAACTATCCTGGGAATATATTCCAAACAGCACAATTATTGACAGCAGCAAATGTCCGCCAGGGACTGATACTACGATCTATCTTCCTGAAACGAAAGATTTAATTTTCACAAAACAACAATGAAAAGTTTAATACTATTTCTGATTACATGTACTGCGTTTATTTGCAAAGCCCAGCAAGTATATCCGTTAAATACAGACTTTACAACGATTCCGAATTATTCTTATTTAAAGGATATCAATAATGAGCTTGACCAACTGGTCGGAAATTATAAAGCTGATTTTGAAGGCAGGCAAATCAGTTTATTTATAACTAAACAGCCTAAGAAGTTCATACACTTGGGAAATAGAAAATTTTATCAGGATATCCTTTCAATAAGATATCAAATAACGAATTCCTCAGGAGCAATATTGCAGGATACACAGAATATGAATTTTCAATCCGATCAACATGAACATACAATTTATAGCACAATCACCAGACCAACGTTAAATATTATTTCATTTATCTATGGAGGTACCAACTGCGGTGTTGGCTGGGGAGATATTTATTTAAAAAAACTTAATTCCACACAGATCTCCTGGGAATATATTCCTGACAGTACCATCATCGACAGCAGCAAATGTCCGCCAGGAACTGACACTACGATTTATCTTCCGGAAACGAAAGATTTGATTTTTACAAAGCAATAATGATCAGTTTACAGAAAATATTGTTATCCGGTTGTATAATAAGCTTAATTACTTGTAAAGCCCAAGAGTATCCTCTTAATACAGATTTCAGAAACATTCCGAATTATTCCTATTTAAAGGATATGAATAATGAATTGGATGCTTATACAGGCACATATAATACCTTTTTCAATGGAAACATAATAACTCTTTTTATTACAAAAGAAGCACATAAATTAATTGAATACACAAATCAAAAATTTTACAGAGATGTAGTATCAATAAAATTTATTGTGAAAGATTCTAATGGAATAGTTCTACAAAATAGCCAATCGGAAGACAGTCAAAAAAATGCTATTTATAGCATGAGAATAAATCCTTATTATAACATATTGACTATAAATTACAAAGGCACTAATTGTGGCGTAGGAAATGGTTTTATTTATTTAAAAAAGCTTAATTCCACACAGATCTCTTGGGAATATATTCCCGACAGTACCATCATCGACAGCAGCAAATGTCCGCCAGGGACTGATACGACGATCTATCTTCCGGAAACGAAAGATTTAATTTTCACAAAACAATGATCAGATGTCTGATGCAATATTTTAAAATGGTGAAGCTAAAAATAATGGACTTAAAAATGATATTACTTTTACATGTGTTTTTAACAGCATGTTCATGTAGATCACAAGTACTGCCAATAAACACATCTTTGAAAGATATTCCAGCAAATGCCTATGTTAAGGATCTCAATAATGAATTCGCATCTTATGTTGGAATGTATACGACCACCTATCAAGGCAATAATATCACCTTATATATTACTAAGGTTGAAAATAAATTAGAAAAAAGTTCACAAAAGAATTATTATCTGGATGTGTTGGATATTAAATACATTGTTAAAAATGCATCCGGAAATATTCTTCAAGATACTCAAAATAACAATCTTCCCAAAATACATCTATACAGCATAGGTATAAGGCCGTATGAAAATTCTATTCATTTTTTTTATAGCGGTACGAATTGCAGAGCCGGCTGGGGAAAGGTTATTTTAAAAAAAATTAATGCGACAGAAATTTCTTGGGAATATATTCCAAACAGCACCATTATTGACAGTGCTCAATGTCCGCCAGCAACAGATACTACGATTTATCTTCCGGAAACGAAAGATCTGATCTTCACAAAGCAATGAATAAGCCTGATGTAATATTAAAAAAATTGATGGATATAAAAATAACAACATTAAAGAAAACATCACTTCTGATCTATATGGTCTGCATCTCGTCCTGCCAGGCACAAAATCTGCCTTTGTCTACGGCTTTATCAAATATTCCTAAAAATGCTCATGTAAAAGATTTAAACAATGAGCTGACACCATACATTGGTACTTATAAGGCAACTTTCAATGGGAATGAAATAATTTTATTTATTTCTAAAGAAGATGACAAACATATGCATTATGGAAACCAAGAGTTCTATCGAGATGCTTTAGTAATGAAATATATAGTTACAAACTCTACTGGAACTATTTTGCAGGATACAAAAAATAGTAATTCTTCTATTAATTTAGTCAGCACAAAGATTAAATCAGACGAAAATTCTGTAATATTTATTTACAGTGGTACCAAATGCGGTGTTGGCTGGGGAGATATTTATTTAAAAAAACTTAATTCCACACAGATCTCCTGGGAATATATTCCTGACAGTACCATTATTGACAGCGCTAAATGTCCGCCAGGAACTGATATTACAATCTATCTTCCGGAAACGAAAGATCTGATTTTCACAAAGCAACAGAACTAAGATATGGTGTAAAACACTTTAATGATTACCTGGAAATGAGCAATATTTTGGTTGTAAATTTAACTTCATTGGAGACCATTCACTGGTACAAACAGATAAGGTCCCAAGCCACTTCTGCATCCCATCATTCCTTCTTCCCTATTTCCTTTATCTCCAGGGCAGGCTTCTTCAGGTTTTCTTTTGTAAACCGGTCTTCCAGAATTTTGTAGAAACCCCAGACTGCAATAACAGACAGAATCCAGCTGACCAGATTGATCCCTGAAAAGCCCATATAGTTATTGTCATCAAGGGCTTCAGGATCTGTAATGCCTTTGTACATCCCGTAAGAAAATCCGAAAACCAGCTGTGTTCCCAGGTACACGCCTAAAGCCAGAAGGCCGTAATGCCATTTTGTTTTCCCGAATCGTTCAGCAAGGCCCGCATAGTACCGGTAAGCGGCAATCAGAATAAATAATCCTATCATCGTATTAGTTTTTGTATTCAATAAAATTTTATCATGTCATGTTTAATCAAAACTCATATCCGACATCCACCAGGTACAAGCCATGGCCGGGAGCCGAAGTTCCGGCTGCATTCCGGTTTTTATCTTCGATGATCCTGCGAAGATCATCAGATGGAATCTTTCCTGCGCCTATTTCCGCCATGGTTCCTACGATCGCCCGCACCATATTGCGCAGGAAACGGTTGGCAGAGACGGTAAATTTCAGTTCACTGCCGTTCTGCTCCCATTCGGCCTTGTAAATTTTGCAGATGTTGGTTTTATTATCCGTCTTCAGCTTGGCAAAGCTGGTGAAATCTTCGTATTCAAACAGGATCTTGCAGGCTTCATTCATGGGAATGATGTCCAGCGGCCTTTTCCAGTGCTGCCAGGCGGATTCCTGGGTGAAAGGGTTTTTCTCCAGGGAGATATAATATTCATATGTGCGGTAAGTAGCGTCAAAGCGTGCGTGGAAATCATCCTTTACCGGAAAAATCCTGTGTACGGCTATATCGGGCGGAAGAAAGCTGTTCAGCCGGTGCGGGAGATTCGCGTCAATTTCTTTTTGGGTATCGAAATGGGCAAATATCTTTCTGGCGTGGACACCGGTATCCGTACGTCCGGCTCCGGTGGTTTTAATGTCTTCCCTGATAATGGTGGACAGTGCTTTTTCCATCTCTTCCTGCACGGAAACAGCGTCCGGCTGGATCTGATAACCGAAATAATTTTTGCCGTTGTATGAAAATTCTATGAAGTACCTCAATGTCGTCTGAATAAGTGGACAAAAATACTTTAATTTCATGAATTATTACAGAAAACTACACGCAATAGTGAAGCAGATCCTGTTAAAATCATTATTTTTGTAAGCGTATGAAAAGATGGTATCTGTATCCTTTTTCCCTTGGTTATCATTTCGTAACCGGTTTCCGGAACACCCTGTATGACCTTGGGCTTTTTAAGTCGACAAAGTTCAAAACACCGATCATTAATGTCGGTAACCTTTCTGTGGGTGGCAGCGGAAAATCCCCTATGGTGATGTACCTTGCGCAGTACCTGTCTAAGCACTACCGCACAGGGGTCCTTTCCCGCGGCTACGGAAGACTGTCGAAAGGATATGGCGTGACCAATTATGAAAGCAACTACAAAACCGTGGGCGATGAAGCCATGCAGTTGTTTGAACGCTTTAAAAACCGTTTTGTGATTGCCGTTTGTGAGGACCGGGTTCCCGGAGCCCAGAAAGTGATTTCAGATATGGACCTGGACGTGCTTATTCTTGATGATGCCCTCCAGCACAGGGCAATAAAGCCCGGCTTTACCATACTGATGACAGATTTCAATGATCCGTATTTCAGGGACCACCTGCTTCCTGCCGGTGACCTCAGGGAATCCAGGAAAGGGGCTAAAAGAGCGGATATTATTATGGTCAGCAAATGTCCAGACGAGCTTACTGAGGAAACGAAACAGTATTATGTTTCACGGATCAGGCCGGAGCGCAGCCAGAAAGTCTTCTTTTCTTCCATCGGATATGATGAGAATGTCTACGGAAAAGAAAAAATGCTTCCGGATAACAACCTCAATTACTATGATATCCTGCTGATTACAGGAATTGCCAATCCAAAGCCTTTGCTGCAGCACCTTGCCAAATTCTCACAGCGGGTCAAGCATCTGAAATTCCGTGACCATCATAATTTTTCTGATGACGACATCAAAAAAATCATTGCCGAATATAAGAAACTAGGAGAATATAAACTGATCCTGACAACGGAAAAAGATTATGTACGCCTGAAAACATTCGATTACTTAAGGGATCTCGTATATTACTGGCCCATCAATGTCATTATCGACCGTAAAGAAGAGTTCAACCAAATGATCCTTGATTATGTTAGAAAAAATTAAGAAAACATCTGAATTCATCAGGAATATCATTCAGGAAACCCCTGATTTTGCCATTGTCCTGGGTTCCGGACTGGGAAAACTACAGGATGAAATAGAGCCGATCCATACTCTTGAATACCAGGATATCCCGGATTTCCCACAGACTACGGTTGCCGGGCACAGCGGAAAACTGATCTATGGAATGCTTGAAGGCAAAAAGGTACTGATGATGAGCGGACGTTTCCACTATTATGAAGGGCACTCCATGGAAACAGTGGTATTCCCGATCAGGGTATTCCATTTGCTGGGTATTAAAAAACTGATCCTTTCCAATGCATCAGGCGGCGTGAATAAGGATTATCAGATCGGTGATATTGCCATTGTAAAGGACCACATCAATATGATGCCTGAGCATCCGCTCCGCGGCAGCAACATCGATGCTTTCGGACCGCGGTTTGTCGATATGAGCGAACCGTACAGCAGAAGCATGATTGCGGCAGCTGAACAGGTAGCCCGGGAACATAATATCCATATCCACCAAGGGGTATACGTTGCCCTGCAGGGACCTACTTTTGAGACACCGGCAGAGTACGGGATGATTAAAGCCATCGGAGGCGATATGGTAGGAATGAGCACTGTACCTGAAGTGATCGTTGCCCGCCACATGAATATGGAAGTATTCTGTATTTCCGTGATTACAGACCTGGGAGGACCGGATATTGCCTATGCAGTATCGCATGAAGAAGTCCTTAATGCCGCTAACAAAGCTATGCCGGATGTTATTTCCCTGGTCAAAGGACTGCTGAAGAGCATCAGCTGATCATTTATAGAAATTTTCAATCTTTTAAATTTTCCCTGAACACTTTTAAATTGCTATTCATTATTTAGATTTGTACAAAATTTTAGTGAAATGAAAAAGCTGTTGCTGTTATTAATGATGGGTATATTTGGATTGGGCTGTTCACAACAGGCTCCGAAAGTTCTTAAAACGGGATTTTCAAAGGAGGCTTTACAGCAGAAACTGCAAGATGAGGATGGAAAAATCATTACGGTCCAGCAAATCCTGGATCAGCATAAAGGAAAGGTTGTCGTGCTTGATTTCTGGGCCGGATGGTGCAGGGATTGTCTGAAAGCCTTGCCTAAAGCCGAGGAACTGGAAAAAAACAACCCTGATGTTGATTTTGTATTCCTTTCTCTTGAACGCTCTAAAGAAGGTTTTGATAAAAACCTGGAACGATTCCATATGAAGGACAAGGCCAATTACTGGTTTGCTTCCGGATGGAAAAATGACTTCAATAATTATGTAGACCTGAACTGGATCCCAAGGTATATGGTGATTGACCAAAAATCCGGTATCGCCAAATATTATGCGATATCCCCTGAAGATCCGGACATCCAGTCAACCATAGACAGGCTGTCAAAATAAGGAATTGATATCTCAGACAGTCACTTTATAAATTATTGCACTTATTGTATATCTGATAACTTTTAATCTATTATCTTATGATCACCAGAGAAGCTACCTTAAAGGACTTAGATATTCTCCTTGAATTCGAACAGGGTATAATTGCCGCAGAAAGGCCTTTTGACAGTACGTTAAAAGAAGGCGAGATTCATTATTATGACCTGAGAAGCCTTATCCAGTCTCCTAACGCTGCCGTAATAGTAGTGGAAGATCAGGGCCAGGTAATCGGCTCCGGATATGCCCTGATCAGAAAGGCGGAGAAAGATTATAATCAGTTCACAGAATATGTATACCTGGGATTTATGTATGTACAACCGGACTCCAGAGGAAAAGGAATCAATAAAATGATTACCGATGCCCTGATTTCATGGTCAGAATCTAAAAACATTCCAGAAATCCGGCTGGATGTATATGCTCAGAATGAGCCTGCGCTGAAAGCATATGAAAAGGCAGGATTCGAACCCTTACTGGTCACCATGCGTTTAAAACCTTGAAACGAATCATCTTTTGGCTGGGCAATACTTTGCCCATCACCATCTGAAGTAATAAATGATCCATATCTTTGTGATATGGATTTTCCTTTTCAGATACGCAAAATCATTCATGTGGATATGGATGCGTTCTATGCATCCGTAGAACAGCATGATGACCCATCGCTGAAAGGGAAAGCCATTGCCGTTGGCGGACAGCACCGCGGTGTAGTGGCTGCAGCCAGTTATGAGGCCAGGAAATACGGCGTCCGCTCTGCCATGCCCAGCAAAACCGCGATGGAAAAATGTCCGCATCTCATCTTTGTCCCTCCCCGCTTTCCGCGTTACAAAGAAATTTCGGCCAAGATCAGGGAGATATTTCACGAATATACGGACCTTGTGGAGCCGCTATCCCTGGACGAAGCGTACCTGGATGTCACTGAAAATAAAAAGGGAATGGAATCGGCCAACGAAATTGCCCGGGATATCCGCCGCAGGATTTTCGAGGAAACCGGCCTTACCGCTTCTGCCGGGGTATCCGTCAATAAATTCCTGGCGAAAGTTGCCTCAGACATCAACAAACCCAACGGGCAGAAAACGATTCACCCGGACCGTATTGAAAGCTTCCTGGAAGAGCTTCCGGTAGAAAAATTCTACGGTGTAGGGAAAGTTACCGCCAATAAAATGTTCACCATGGGCATCTTCAAAGGCAAAGACCTGAAGAAAAAAACACTGGAGGAGCTCACCCGGCTCTTCGGAAAGTCCGGATCGTATTATTACCATGTGGTACGCGGAATCCATAACTCTGAAGTAAAGCCCCACCGCATCCAGAAAAGTGTGGCTGTGGAGCGTACCTTTTCAGAAGACCTGATGGATGACCAGCAGATCAATGAAAAACTGGAAAGCCTGAGCCAGGAACTCCACCAGAGGCTTCAGAAAAACAATATTCTTGGACGCTCCCTCACCCTGAAGATCAAGTACAAGGATTTTTCATTGTTTACCCGCAGCATCACCCAGGAAGAATACTTCAGTTCACCGTCACAATATCTTGAAACCGGAAAAAAACTCTGGGAGCTACGCCCGTTTGACAAACCTGTACGGCTATTAGGCCTTTCAGTTTCTCAGCTGAATACCGAAGAGAAGAAACAGGTTTCGGTTCAACTAAAACTCCCGTTTAAGGAATTCGAAAAGGATTAATGGAATTTTTTCACTATCTTGTAGTAACCAAATTTCAAGAATTTATGAATCAAACGATGATCCAATATTTCCACTGGTATACAGAACAGGGTGGAAAACTGTGGAAACAGGCACAAGAAGAAGCACAACATTTAGCAGAACTGGGAATTACCTCCGTGTGGTTTCCACCGGCATACAAAGGCGCAAGCGGCGGGTACTCTATCGGATACGATACGTATGACCTCTTTGATCTGGGAGAATTTGACCAGAAAGATACCGTGCCTACCAAATACGGAACCAAGGATGAATACCTGGCCGCCATTAAAACACTGAAGGAACACAATATCCAGATCATTGTGGATATCGTGCTCAACCATAAAGGGGGCGGAGACGAACTGGAAACTTTTCCTGTCGTTAAGGTCGATGAGAATGACCGGGATAAAATTATCTCGGATGAATTTGAAATACAATCGTATACAAAATTTACCTTTCCGGGAAGAAATAAAAAATACTCTGATTTTGAATGGAACTTTACCTGTTTTAGCGGTGTAGACTATGCAGAAGGCATGGAGTCGCATATTTATAAGATCAAATCCGAATACGGGGACACCTGGGAAGAAATGATCGGAGATGAAAAAGGAAATTACGACTACCTCATGTTCAATGATATTGAGCACAGGAATCCCCACGTACGCGAAGAGCTTAATTATTGGGCAAAATGGTATTTTGAGCAGACTGATTTTGACGGGGTCCGTCTGGATGCCGTAAAACATATCTCCTATGATTTTTATAAGGAATGGCTGACTTTACTGCGGTCCAATTCCGGCAAAAATATTTTTGCAGTAGGTGAATACTGGGCTCCCGGGCGCCTGCCGCTGCTCCGCAAATACATTGAGGCCACCGAAGGATGCATGAGCCTCTTCGACAGCTCGCTGCACCATAATCTACATAATGCCTCCGTTGAAGGCAATACCTATGACCTCAGGCGGATTTTTGATGAAACGCTGACCAAAGAAGATCCCCTGCACTCCGTTACCCTGGTAGACAACCATGATACGCAGCCGTTACAGGACCTGGAAGCTCCGGTGGAAGAATGGTTCAAGCCTCTGGCCTACGCACTGATCTTGCTGAGGCAGGACGGATACCCATGCGTTTTCTATCCTGATCTTTATGGTGCCCATTATGTAGATAAAGACAAAGAAGGCAACGACCAGGAAATATTCCTGAATAAAGTGGATGGTATTGAGGAAATGCTTAAAGTACGGAAAGACAATGCCTATGGTGAACAAAGGGATTATTTTGAAGATGCCAACTGCTTAGGCTGGGTACGAGAAGGCGATGATGAACATTCTGGCTGTGCCGTAGTGCTGAGCAATAAAGACGCCTATGAAAAACCTATGGAAATGGGTGAACGGTATATCGGGCAGACTTTTTATGATGTCTTGGGAAGGACGGAAGATAAAGTAACGATTGATGAAAACGGCTGGGGAACATTTCCTGTTCCGGCAGGAAACGTCAGCGTCTGGATTGCTGAATAAATAAAATTACATATTCATTCATACGGTTACTCCGCAGAAGTCTGATGTTGCTGTGCTTTAACAGGTTCAACTATAAAAGATTTCTACGGAGTGATTTTTTTATTCTTACCTGTAATTTCCGGATAACCTCAGGCTCCGGGCGGAACTTTGTGTAGTTCCAGGATTTCAGGCCGCTCAGAGTCATTGCTGATACGTCCGGTGCGGGCAAATTCAGCCCACAAGGCCCGGAGTTTCCTTCCATTCTCCCGGATGTGTTCCCAGGGAATATCTTTCAGTAATTCAGAATGCTTCCAAGCCTCCCGGTTTTCAAAAATCAGCGGCAGGTCAACACAGTGCGATGCTCCGACTGGATTATTTTTAATTTTTGAATGAATCCTGAACGTATATATATTTCCTCCGCCCTGTGCATAATTTTCTGCGAATATACGGGCAGGCTTTTCATAAATGGATACTGTAGTGCTCCGGACAATCCTGTCGAGGATGCGCTCCGGAAGATAAGTATAGATTCCTTTTTCAGCGGTTTTAACATAGAATGATGTTTCATCATGATTGGAACCGATCAGTACATCATATTGACGGGCATTTTTTCTCCACATGGCAAGGCTGTCTTTTTCTGCGCATAGAGGAGCATAGCCGTATTGCAGGCAGAACGGCATGGCGGATTTAAGTCCGTACCGTAATGTAGAAGGCAGGAATTTCGTGTATTGCTCCGTCATTTTCAGTACTTCTTTTTCGTCCTTAAGAAATGCGGTATTTCTGAAAAATTCAGCAGACATCTTTTGCCTTTTGTGCCTGAACCCTAAAGGGGCACTGTGAATAATCACCCTCCTGAAAAGATTTTCAGTACCTTCGGAAATCATCAGGTGCGCGACCGCATCACCGCCTGAAGACTGTCCGAAAAGACTGATGTTTCCCGGATCACCACCAAAAAAAGATATATACTTCCTGATCCATTTCAGAGCTTCAATCATATCAAACAGGCCTAAGTTCGCCGGACGGCTTTCATCACCGCCAAGAAACCCGAACAGGCCCAAACGGTAAGAAACGGAGACGACGATGACGTCCTGCTCTTTCACCCAGGCAGCAGGATCGGAAGTAGGCAGATCTCCGCATCCTATTTCATAGGAACCTCCGTGAATCCATACGATTACCGGTAGACTCTCATTTCCTGAAAAGGCTTCAGGACGGGTAACCGTCAAAAACTGGGGTGATTCATCAACCTCAAACTTTTCCGGATCTGTGCTGCCGATCAGCCTTTCCAGCAGCGGGCTGATGTTTTGGGGACAGACAGGCGTTTTATCCGGAACTGATTCTGTTTCTGTATACTGTAACGGAACAGGCATTTTAAACCGTTCTGAACGGGCATACCGGATGCTTGCCGCTCTGATAATCCCGTTTTCCTTCAGGGCAGGTATCTTTCCGAATGGCGTATCGAATGTATGGAGGCTGACTGTCTGATTCTTCACTGTATTCTGCTCTTCCTATAAAGATAGGATAATTATGGAAATCAGGTTTTATAGATGGTGCAAAACTTTATACTGGCTGGGTGAAATACCGACTTTACTTTTGAACAGCCTTGTAAAATGCTGCGGATACCTGAAACCGAGGCCGTAAGAAATTTCGCTGATCGGCTTTTGCGTATCTGCCATCTGTTCCTGGGCAATACTGATCAGTGTATTATGGATGTATTCCTGGGCTGAAATTCCGAGTTCCTTTTTGATAAGGTCTCCGAAATAGTTGGCAGACAGGTGAAGCTTCCCGGCAAAATAGCTTACCATAGGAAATCCGATGCTTTTGGGTTTATCCGATTTCAGGTAATCCACCAGAAGGGTTTCGAATTTTCCTATAACTCCCTGGTTGACATGGTCGCGGGTGGCAAACTGCCGGTCGTAAAAGCGCATGCAGTAGTTAAGGAAAAGTTCGATATTGCTCACTATTAAAGCCTTGCTGTGCTTGTCAATGGACTGTTCCAGCTCAAGTTTGATATTCCTGAAGCATTCGAGTACCACCTGCCGTTCTTTTTCCGAGAGGTGAAGGGCTTCATGGACATCATAAGAGAAAAAATTATATTCGCCGATGTTTTTCCCAAGATGCGTACCTTTGATCAGGTCAGGATGAAAGATCAGCGCATAACCGGCCGGCTGAATCGGGCTTCCGTCATTAACAAGCCCATAGACCTGCCCGGGCGCTATAAATACCAATGTCCCTTCCTGATAATCATAGCTGTGTTTTCCGTAATGCAGATCCCCACAAACGACATCTTTAAGAAATACCGTGTAAAACCCATAGGTTCTCCTGTACTGGCTTACCGGACCACATTTTGAAAAATCGACGATACTTACCAGCGGATGAAGCGTTTCATGCCGCATCAGTGCATTGTACTCCGAAACACTGCTGATCACCTCAACTTCCTGACTGTTCATATGCTTTGCTTTATTGCTGATCAAAAATACGATTTCATTTGCAGACAGGATACCAACGGTAAAACTGGTACATTATTCTGTAATCTGTATAAGTCATTTTCACTGAAAAGTATTGATTTTTGTAAGTATCTAAAAGTATTAAAATTTTACTTAAAGAAAATCATTTAACAGCAGAAGTTTCTTTTAATGAATCGGTTAGGTATATATTTTGAATACTCATGATCTTAACCTTAAATCATCAGATTTCTCTGAATAGTGTACAACATAACTAAATATAAAAAATTACATGGATACATTTACTGTAAAAGCGTATGGTGCAGAATCCACCACTGCAGACCTGAAGGAAATGAACATTGACAGAAGAACGGTGACGGCCAGCGATATCGAAATTGAAATCCTGTACTGCGGGGTTTGCCATTCGGATCTCCATACTGTGCGGAATGACTGGGGAGGCTCACAATATCCGGTAGTTCCCGGCCATGAAATCGTAGGAAGGGTAACTGCAGTAGGCAGCGAAGTGTCCAAGCTCAAAGTAGGCGATCTTGCAGCAGTAGGATGCATGGTAGATTCATGCAGAACCTGCGACAGCTGTAAGCAGGACCTGGAGCAATATTGCATCAACGGTTTTACCGGAACGTATAACGGAAAGGACAAACATCTTGGCGGACATACATTTGGGGGATATTCTCAAAAAGTGGTGGTAGACGAGCATTTCGTACTGAAAGTTCCTGAAAACCTGGATCTTGCCGCGGTAGCACCACTGCTTTGCGCAGGAATCACCACATGGTCACCGTTAAGGCACTGGAATGCAGGTCCGGATTCGAAGGTTGCTGTAGTAGGATTAGGCGGACTGGGACATATGGCGATCAAATTAGCAAAAGGGCTGGGTGCGGAAGTGACTCTTTTTTCAAGGACACTGGGAAAGTCTGAGGATGCCAAAAGGCTTGGCGCAGACCATATCGTGATTTCCACCCATGAGGAAGACATGAAATCCGTAGCCGGAAAATTTGACCTGATCATTGATACGGTTCCTTATGAACATGATGTCAACCCTTATATGCAGACGCTGACCCTGAACGGTACTTTAGTCCTGGTGGGCTTTGTAGGACAGTTTGAGGAGGTCAAGCCGAGCTCTGTACCCATGATCTTCCAGCGTCGTTCCATTGCAGGATCACTGATCGGCGGCATTGCGGAAACTCAGGAATTGCTTGATTTCTGTGGTGAGCACAATATTGTTTCCGATATTGAAATCATCAAAATGCAGGATATTAATACCGCTTACGAAAGAATGCTGAAAAGCGACGTCAAATACCGTTTTGTCATTGACATGCAGTCCCTTCAGAATTAATACAGAATGCTCTTCACCCGAAGGGCATTTTTTATTTTACTGAAGATTTTTCATGTCCTCATAAGCCCAGTCGACCATCGCATCGATAACGGGAGACAGCTTTTTGCCGGCTTCACTCAGTTCACAGGTTACATGGGGCGGCACCACAGGCCTTGCCGTCCTGATAATCAGCCCATCAGCTTCTAACTGCTTCAGGTGCTGGATCAGCATTTTTTCGGTGACCTTAGGAATGGCTTTTTTAAGTTCACTATACCTCTTCTCCCCTGTGGAAAGCTGGAACAGAATAATCGGCTTCCAGAATCCGGATATCTTTTCCATGACATACATCACCGGGCATTGGTCAAGCATATCTTTCCTGTTTTCCTGAATGGTGGAATTTTCTTTAATGGCTGTCATATCATACATACTTTAGGGTAAGTACTTGTAAAAAAGTAAGTACAAATATACCTTTGTTTTCAGAAACAAAACCTATTTATTATGAAAATTATTGTTACAGGTTCTTTAGGCAATGTAGCCAGGCCGTTAGTACAGCAACTGGTATCGGAAGGTCATGAACTTACCGTGATCAGCAGCCATGCAGACAGAAAACCTGAAATAGAAAACCTGGGAGCCAGGGCCGCCATAGGATCTATCTCAGATGTACCCTTTCTTACAGAAACGTTTAGAGGAGCAGACTCTGCCTTCCTGATGACCCCGCCTATGCTGGGCACGCAAAACATTATTGAAAACACCATTAACACAGGAAAAAGCTACGCGGAAGCGATTTCAGCGGCTCATGTTCCGCGTATCGTCATGCTCAGCAGTGTAGGTGCGGATTCACCGGTAGAGAATGGTCCTATTGCCGGTCTTCACCATATCGAAAATACCTACCGGGAGCTGAATGCATCGGCTGCTTTTCTACGGGCCGGTTACTTTTACATCAATTTGTTCAATGATATTCCCATGATTAAAAATGCCGGAATTATAGGCGGAAATTATCCTGCGGACGTTAAGATTCCGTTGGTACACCCCACTGATATTGCTAAAGCTGCGGCTGAAGAACTGGTGCGGAATTCACCGGATAAAGCGGTTCGGTATATAGTCAGCGATTACCGTGAAGCCGGCGATTTTGCTACGGTACTGGGATCATCAATCGGCACTCCTTCACTGCCCTGGATTGAATTTACGGACAAAGAAGCTTTTGACGGAATGCTCCAGGCAGGACTTCCGGAGGAAATGGCCAAGCTGTATGAAGAAATGGGAAGAGGGATCAGAAACGGTGTGGTACAGAAGGATTTTATTCAATATGGTGCGCCAGTAAGCGGTGGAATCAGGCTGGAAGATTTTGCACGGGAATTTGCAGAAAGGTTTAATAAATAATAAAGGAAGAGTTTCGGCGCGCCTCTGGCGCGCCGAAACTCTATTATCCATCCTGCTTAAATTAGCAATCAATACTATCACTAATTGAAATGACACAAGAATTATTTCAGTGTTTTCCGCAACACCTTAATGTTCCCGTCAACCGGCTGGCTGATGTTCAGGTTTAAAAGTTCCGCTACCAGCGGATAGACATTCACATTGCTGAATTCCTTTACTGTCATTCCCTGTTTAAATTCCGGTCCCCATGCGAAAAATGTCGCTTTCATTTCAGGGGTTGTCTTCGGATCATACCCGTGTTTTCCCACTGTTGTTGTCCTGCCTTTTTCCAGGAAGATCTCAGGAGATTTAGGAAGGAGCAGGATCTGCCCGATCCGGTGATAGCGGTCATCTCTTTCAGCAAAATGGAGGTACCGAGGAAGTTTTTTATCCAGGTAGACTTCGTAATTATCTGTTTTTGCAGCTTTCAGAGCCTTGTAAACGGATTTCACCTCTGCCGGATTTTTGACGTGTACGCTCAGCAGGACTTCTGAGTTATAGTAATCAAACCTTGCCTTATCCATCAGCATCCCCGGGATTTCCAGCGGGTGTTCTGCATTGACTCCAATCATACCGTGGTCTGAGACAAAGACGAAATTGACATTCTTCAATCCGGTCTCCCGTACTTTTTGCACCAGGCTTCCAACTGCCTTATCAACCAGTTGCACCGCATCTTCCGTTTGCTTTGAATCCGGACCGTAATGGTGGCCTGCTGCATCCACCTCAGGAAAATACAGGGAAATAAAATGCGGCCTCCGGTCATCCGGCAGTTTTAGCCAGCTGATCACTTTATCCACTTTTTCCTGTGGACTGAACTTTTCGTGGTAAGGATAATAGTACGTCGGCCTTGTCCCGCCTGCGTCACTTGCAGAACCTACCCACATCATGGAAGCTGACAGCACTCCCTGCTTCTCAGCCAGGCCCCATAAAGGAATCCCGCCGTACCAGCTGCCGTCTTCAGCATTTTTCCTGTTGCTCTTGGCATAAGGCTCTCTTCTGGTATAATCATAGAAATAATTATCGATCAATCCGTGGTGGGCAGGGTAAAGCCCTGTCATCAGGCTCCAGTGATTGGGAAAGGTAATGCTGGGATATCCCGGGATCATTGCCTCTGCCTTAATCCCCTGTGAGGAAAGCTTCAGAAGGTTTTCTGCCTGGTATTTCCGGGCATAATCATACCGGAAACCGTCTGCGGAGATCATGATTACATAAGGCTTTGCCTCTGCCACAGCAGTATTGTGCCTGCCGGCAACTACGATCTGGGCTGTATCCACTTCCCCTTTCTGTGCCCATAGGCTTACAGACAGCATCAGCATAAAAAGCAGCATTCCTTTCTTCATACTATAAATTTATGCAAAGGTAAAGACTGTGCGCTGCAAACCGAAACAGCCGGGATTAAAAAAACATTAAATGCCTGATTATCTTCATATAAAAAAGCTGATTCAGCTATGAATCAGCTTTGATATAAAAGTACGCTGCAAAAAACAGCTTCTCGTACTGTTATTCTTTGATTAATTTCTCATAAGCTTTGGTTCCGTCTTTCAGCTGTAATTCCAGGTAATAAGTCCCTGCACTCAGATCCGCAATAGTAAGCTCGCTGGACTTCAGTTCAACGGATTTCAATTTTCTTCCCGTTGTTTCATAAATATCCACAGATTTTATTTTATCTGCATTTTTAAAGTTCACTGTTTCTCTGGCAGGATTCGGATATAATGCAATCGCTTTGTTTTCCGTTGCGATATCATTGGTTCCAAGAACGGAATTCCTCGTTAAAACAGCATAGCCTCTGGATGAATGGTAATTATTCTGCAGCGTTAGGCTTGGTCCTACGGCATAAAAGATATTGATGGAACTGTTGGAATTGGTAAAAGCCGTATCACCGGAACCCCCGGCCAGGGATCTTGTGGCCACAATAGTTCTCACCCCGCCGGTAGTGGTATTGGATGTGATTGTCCAGTCCTGGGATGGATCTGCATTAGGCGTTGCCCCTATACCTGCGAAGGTGTAATCCAGGTTGGAATTTGTGGTGGAATTTGAGTTATAGATAAATCCGTCAACTCCTGAAACCATTCCTCCACTGTTTCCTGTACCTCCGAAACCAAGTCCCAGATACCCTGTTGCAGTTCCGGTAAGGGTTAAGGTAACGTTGGTGGAAGAAGTAACCATCTTCACGGTCATACCGGAAGACCCGAGCGTTACGGTTCCGGTAGAAAAAGATTGCGCACTTAACGATGTAGCCGCAGCAATCGATAAAGCCAGTAAAAGTTTTTTCATAATTTAATTTTTTAAAAGATTAATAATGTCCTGATTGTTGGTCTGGAGCGCATACTCAAAAGGCGTCATTCCCATTTCATCTTTGATGGTTTTATCCGCCTTATGCTGAAGTAGCAGCTCCACGAGTTCTTTATTGCCGAATTTTACCGCCCAAAATAGCGGCGTGGCCCCTGTGGCATCAGCAATATTAGGGTCTGCATTTTTATTGAGGATATACTGTACCAGTTCTTTGTTGTATTTTACCGACATCCCTGATAGGGCTGTCCCCTCTTTGCTTTTATAATTAACGTCTTTCACGTTGTCAATCAAAAAATTAGCCACATCAACATTGCCCCTGTAACAGGCCAGGATCAAGGGCGAAAAGCCGCTTTCATTAGGCTGGTTAATGATGTCAGGATTTTTTTTCATCAGTGCTTTCACCTCAGCCACGGTACCGCTCCTGGCCACATCATAAACAGACTTTTCCTGGGCAGAAACAAACGTAAGCGTGATCAAAACAAAAAATGCCGCTAGTATCTTTTTCATTGTTTTACCAGGGTATAATTATACTGCACATTTACATTTTCAGCAATCTTCTTGGTGACCATCTTCGGGATGGTTACATTATAATCCGCAGGCCTGGCAACAAATCCGCCCTGGACAAAGATCTTACCGTCTTTGGCGGATACAGTTGCCGTAGAAGTTACCGGGCGTTCAACCCCGTGAAAATTCATTTTACCCTGAATGGTATATTTCTGAGGGGAAGCAGTCAGCCTTGACTTATCAAAATTCATGATCTTTCCGGTAAAGACGGATTTAGGATACTTCCCGGTTTCAGCATAGTTTTCATTGAAATGCTCTTCCATCAGTTTCGTTTTGAAGTGGAAGTTTTTCACCATGGACACGGAAGCGATATCCCCTGTATCCGCATTGAGGATGACCACATTGGTATTATCCTGTGCGAAGATGTCTTCAAACATCGGTACTGAGGCTTCAAAGGTTACCTTTCCTGATTTAGAGCTGTATTTCTGTGCTGATACAACACCCGAGAACAGTACCACACTGCCTATTAAAATTAGCTTTTTCATATTTTATTCTGTTAGTTTTCTAAAAGTCCGTCCGCCTTCCATTTCATGAACATATTGATCTGTGCGGCAGACAGGGAACCTCCCTGAGGCATTTTCAGCGGATCGCCGGTCGGTCGCTGGATGCGGTTCAGGATCACTTCAATATTATTTTTTGCCTGTGCATAGGTAGCCAGCGGAAATGAGCTGGCCGCCGAATGGCAGGATATGCAGTTGCTCTCTATGATCGGCTTGATATCGGCATTATACCGGATTACAGCAGTAATAGGGGTATTGTCCGAAATTTCTTCATAAGTCCTGCTTTCACATGAAGTAAGAAAGGCCAGAACCGGCAGTATATATATAAACTTTTTCATGCTAAAAAACTCTGTAAAGGTTAAACCCGAAAAAAATATGCCCTTTCCCCCAGTTGCCGGTGGCATTGGACAGGTATCCTATATCGGAATTGAGCTGTGAATTGGTCAGCAGCAGCTGGAAAACGTGTCCTCCGGTTTCAATATCCATTCCCAGGGATAAGGGATTCTTGTAAAAACTGTGTGAGTCGAAATTCACGAAGTATTCCGCATTGATAGATACCCTTTTGGAAATTTTATACCGTCCGCCAAGACCTGTAAGGAACTGGTTGTTGTTTTCTATGGACGGATCGTAAAGGTTTTTGTGAACATAGGAAGGGCTGAGCTGCAGAGAGAAGTTATCATTGAACCTTCTTGAAATCAAAGCCTGGGTAAGATAGGAAGAACGGTCGCTGAAACGGAGGTGAGGATACCTGTCCTTATTCATGTCCGTATTGACGGCCCATACGTTATACCCTACAACATCCACAGGAAAATGTTCGTTTTGTCTGGCCACCTGGTATTTTACCGCTCCTTCAAATGTTTTCATATTGGTCTCGCGTGACAGGCTGACAGAAATACGGTCTGTAATCCCATAGATGGCTCCTAATTTCGTAGAAGCATCATCAAGGCCGAAAAAGTTTTTAAACCCGGTACTCAGGTCTCCGAAACGGTGGGCTACTACAATATACCATTCATTTTTAGCCGTAAGTTTTGTAGATTGTCCCGTGACGATCTGCAACCCTTTGAATGCGGGCTGTGATGTATCCTGACGGGTAGCAGCGGTGTCGATATCCTTAAGCAAATCTTCCTGTGAAAAGGCAAATGTTGAAGCGAATACCGACAAAAATAAGAACACTTTTGTCATACAAATCAAATAAATTTTGTAGGACAAACTTAGAAAGATAAAGGTTCAGAATTGTGTGATAAAAGTCACCGGGCAAATAGTTTTTATCAATAAACGCTATATACAGGAGAGTTTCTACTGGATCAGGCTTATTCCGTCATTCACCGGTACCTTGATGCCTGCTTTGGTCTGAAGAATTTCACCTTCATTTTCAATTTTCTTCAGCACCCTGCTCACCACTTCCCTCGAAGTTCCAAGGTTACTGGCAATTTCGCGGTGAGTCAATTTTACGGGGTTATTTCCGGTGAGCGAAATCTGCTGGCGGATATAATTGAGCACTCGTTTATCCAGCCTGTGGAATACGGCATCATTGACCATGTTCATCACGTCGGAAAACCTTTTGTCATATTCATGGTAGAATACACGGTTGATTTCAGGAAAACGGATCAGCCATTCGTGGATAACGGAAACGGGGATGAGCATAATCTCAGAATCTTCTTCGGCTACAGCATATACGCGGCTGACGTAGTCCGTAAAGATGGATGTGAAAGTCATCATACAGCTGTCACTGTTCCTGATATAATAATAGACCAGTTCCCGGCCGTCATTAAGAGTGAAAACCCTCACTGAGCCTTTAATGAGAAAAGGAATGAATTTATTCTTCTGCCCTTCTCTTACTATTTCTGTTTTCGCTTTAACATTAACGATTACAGCATGCTGATCAATCTCCTTTAAGAATTCAGCACCCATAAAGCCGAATTTATTAAGAATAAATTTATTATTCATCATATCCTTTATCAATCTACCGGCAAAGATATGGAATTGTATAATCGATAGGCTATTTTTTTAATCTATTAAAATTATTCATCTTTAAAAAAATAAAGATTAAAGTTTTTCATATTATTTTTTGACATTTGAAACTGCTCAGTATCATAGTCATTCATCCTAAAATAAAATACCCCGGCAAAACCAGGGTATTCCTATGTATGTATGGGAAATCTTAAGCTTGTACGTTGTTACCTCCCAATACGAAAGGCTCAACTTCTTTGATTTCTCCGAATTGCTGCTCGTAGTTAGCGATGTTCTGCTGAAGAGCGCTTAATACTCTTTTAGCGTGAAGCGGAGCAAGGATCACTCTTGATCTTACTTTCGCCTGCTGAACCCCCGGCATTAACTGGATGAAGTCTACAACGAATTCAGACGGAGAGTGGTTTACCAATGCTAAGTTAGCATAGATTCCAGCTGCTACCATTTCGTTCAGTTCAATGTTAATGTTCCCGTCCTGTGGGTTTTGATTTTGATTGTCCATGTCTTTTTTAAATTTTTTTAGATGTTAGATTTTAGAAGTCAGATTAAAAACTTCGATTGCAAATGTACAATTCTAATTTTTAAGTCTGACTTCCAATTTCTATATTTTAGTTAATATCTTCGAATTCTTTTCTGGAGCCTACGATGACGTTCTGGTATTCCTTAAGACCTGTACCTGCAGGGATTCTGTGCCCTACAATTACATTTTCCTTAAGACCGTTCAGTTCATCTACCTTACCGGCAACCGCTGCTTCGTTAAGCACTTTTGTGGTTTCCTGGAAGGATGCTGCAGACATGAAAGACTTCGTCTGAAGTGCTGCTCTCGTGATCCCCTGTAATACAGGTGTCGCCGTAGCAGGCAAAGCTTCTCTTACTTCAACCAAAGCCTGGTCTTCACGCTTCAGTTTCGAGTTTTCGTCTCTCAGTTCTCTTGCCGTGATCATCTGACCCGGCTTGAATACTTTGGAGTCTCCTGCCTCTACTACGACCTTCAGTCCGAATACCCTGTTATTTTCTTCCAGGAAGTCGTATTTATGCTCAAGGGCTCCTTCAAGGAACTGGGTGTCTCCACCGTCAACGATCGATACTTTGGTCATCATCTGTCTTACGATGATTTCAAAGTGCTTGTCGTCAATTTTTACCCCCTGAAGACGGTATACTTCCTGAATTTCATTCACCAGGTATTCCTGAACCGCTGTAGGGCCTTTGATTCTTAAGATATCATCCGGAGTAATGGATCCGTCAGAAAGTGGTGAACCAGCTCTCACGAAGTCATTCTCCTGAACCAGGATCTGGTTGGAAAGTTTTACCAGGTAAATCTTTCTTTCCCCTGTTTTGGCCTCAACGATCAATTCACGGTTACCTCTCTTGATTTTACCGTACGATACTACCCCGTCGATTTCAGTAACCACTGCCGGATTGGAAGGGTTTCTTGCTTCGAACAATTCGGTAACTCTTGGAAGACCCCCTGTAATATCCCCTGCTTTTGCAGATTTTCTAGGGATCTTGATCAGGATTTTTCCTGCTTTGATCTTCTCACCGTCATTAACCATCAAGTGGGCACCTACCGGTAAGTTGTATGATTTCTGCTCCACTCCTTTAGAATCTACTACTCTTAAGGTAGGAACGGCTTTCTTATTTCTGGATTCAGAAATAACTTTCTCTTCGAAACCGGTTTGTTCATCGATTTCCAGCTGGAAGGAAATACCCTGGATGATGTCCTCGTATTCTACCTTACCGGATGTCTCTGCAATGATTACCGCGTTATACGGATCCCACTTACAGATTACATCTCCCTTCTTCACTTTATCACCCGGCTTCACTGCCAATACGGAACCGTAAGGAACGTTGGCTACCATTAATGGAGTTCTTGCTTCGTTATCCGCAACCAACCTGAATTCTGTTGAACGCGATACCACTACCTCAGCAGTGTTTCCGTTTTCATCTTCAGAAGTAATGGTCCTTACTTCATCCATTTCAACGATACCGTCTCTTCTGGCTATGATGGATGGGTTCTCAGATACGTTTCCTGCAGTACCCCCCTGGTGGAAGGTTCTCAGCGTAAGCTGTGTACCCGGTTCCCCGATGGATTGTGCAGCAATTACTCCTACCGCTTCACCCATATGGATCATTTTACCTGTGGCCAGGTTTCTACCGTAACATTTTGCACAGATTCCTTTTTTCGCTTCACAGGTTAATGGAGAACGTACTTCAACGGCTTCCAGACCTGCTTCCTCGATTCTTTTCGCAACCGCTTCAATGATTACCTGATCTGCTTCAGCAATCAGCTCGTCAGTTTCAGGGTCATAGATGTTGTGAAGGGATACCCTACCTAAAATTCTTTCAGAGATTTTCTCAACGATCTCGTCATTCTTTTTAAGAGCGGTAACTTCTGTTCCTCTTAGCGTACCACAGTCGTTATCGGTAACGATAACATCCTGTGCAACATCTACCAGCCTTCTCGTCAGGTAACCGGCATCCGCCGTCTTAAGAGCGGTATCCGCAAGACCTTTACGAGCACCGTGGGTGGAGATGAAGTACTCAAGGATCGAAAGACCTTCTTTAAAGTTTGCTACAATCGGGTTCTCGATGATCTCTGCTCCGGTAGATCCGGCTTTCTGCGGTTTTGCCATCAATCCCCTCATTCCGGATAACTGACGGATCTGTTCTTTTGAACCCCTCGCCCCGGAATCAAGCATCATATACACTGAGTTGAATCCACCCTGATCGGATTTCATCCTGCTCATGATCATTTCAGTCAATCCGGCGTTGGTGTTCGTCCAAACGTCGATTACCTGGTTGTAACGTTCCGTATCGGTGATAAGACCCATGTTATAGTTGGCTCTGATCTCATCCACATTCTCTACCGCCTGGGCAATCATCTGCTTTTTCTCTACCGGTACCACAATATCACCCAGTGAGAAGGAAAGACCTCCTTTGAATGCATTGGAATACCCAAGGTTCTTCATATCATCCAGGAACTTCACTGTAGTAGGGAAGTCTGTATCTGCAAGGATTTTACCGATAACGTTTCTTAATGACTTCTTGGTAAGAAGCTCATTGATATAGCCTACTTTCTTAGGTACAATCTGGTTGAACAGGATTCTACCAACAGAAGTTTCAATTAATCTTGTTACGAGTTCTCCGTCTTCTTTAACCGGCAGTCGGCATCTTACCTTAGCATTTAAAGATACTCTTCCTTCTGCATAAGCGATTTCCGCTTCTTCCGGAGAATAGAATGCAAGGCCTTCACCTTTTACTTTGTAATCATCCGTAGAGCTGGCTTCTTTGGTCATGAAATAAAGACCAAGAACCATGTCCTGAGAAGGTACCGTAATTGGGGAACCGTTCGCCGGGTTAAGGATGTTCTGAGAACCTAACATCAGTAACTGTGCTTCAAGGATCGCTTCAGGGCCCAGTGGTAAGTGTACCGCCATCTGGTCACCATCGAAATCCGCGTTGAATGCCGTGGTTACCAACGGGTGAAGCTGGATCGCTTTCCCTTCGATCATTTTAGGCTGGAATGCCTGGATCCCCAGTCTGTGAAGTGTAGGTGCCCTGTTCAGAAGAACCGGGTGGCCTTTCATCACATTTTCAAGGATATCATATACTACAGGCTCTTTCCTGTCGATGATTCTCTTAGCTGATTTTACGGTTTTTACAATTCCTCTTTCAATCAGTTTTCTGATGATGAACGGTTTGTACAGTTCCGCTGCCATGTCTTTAGGGATACCGCATTCGTGCAGCTGTAAGTTTGGACCTACAACAATTACCGAACGCGCAGAGTAGTCTACCCTTTTTCCTAACAAGTTCTGACGGAAACGTCCCTGCTTACCTTTTAATGAATCCGAAAGGGATTTCAGCGGTCTGTTGGATTCAGATTTTACAGCAGAAGATTTTCTGGTGTTATCGAATAATGAATCTACAGATTCCTGAAGCATACGCTTCTCGTTTCTCAGGATTACTTCCGGAGCTTTGATCTCTAACAGTCTCTTAAGACGGTTATTCCTGATAATCACCCTTCTGTAAAGGTCATTAAGGTCAGAAGTTGCGAAACGTCCTCCATCCAAAGGAACCAATGGTCTCAGTTCCGGCGGGATTACAGGAAGCACACGCATGATCATCCACTCAGGCTTATTGATCATTCTTGTATTGGCACCTCTCAATGCTTCTACAACGTTCAGTCTTTTTAATGCTTCAGTCCTTCTTTGTTTTGAACCTTCGTTGTGTGCTTTGTGCCTTAAATCGAAAGACAGGGCATCAAGATCGATTCTTTTCAAAAGGTCTTCCACAGCTTCAGCACCCATTCTGGCGATGAATTTGTTCGGATCTGAATCATCAAGATACTGGTTTTCTACCGGAAGGGTTTCCATGATATCCAGGTACTCTTCTTCAGTAAGGAATTCCATGTCCTCAAAATCAGAACCGTCCAGTTTTTTAGCAATACCCTGCTGGATCACCACATATCTTTCGTAGTAGATGATCATATCCAGCTTTTTGGAAGGCAATCCTAAAAGGTACCCGATCTTGTTCGGTAAAGAACGGAAATACCAGATGTGTGCGATAGGAACGACAAGGTTGATGTGCCCGATCCTTTCTCTTCTTACCTTTTTCTCAGTAACTTCCACTCCACAACGGTCACAAACGATCCCTTTGTAACGGATCCTCTTGTATTTACCACAGGCACACTCATAATCCTTTACAGGACCGAAGATTTTTTCACAGAATAACCCGTCTCTTTCAGGCTTGTGCGTTCTGTAGTTTATGGTTTCAGGTTTTAAAACCTCCCCTCTCGATTCCTGAAGAATGGATTCGGGTGAGGCCAAACCGATTGAAATTTTATTAAATCTACTTGATTTATTTTTATTTGACATTTGTTAGATTTTAAATTTTAGATTTTAGATTTTAGATTAGTTTCCGAATGTTTCCATTCAGCATTTATAATTTAAAATTTAAAATTATTCCTCTAGTCTTACGTCTAATCCAAGACCTTGTAACTCGTGGAGCAATACGTTGAAGGATTCCGGAATACCTGGTTCAGGCATTGCTTCCCCTTTTGCGATCGCTTCGTAAGTTTTGGCTCTTCCAATTACGTCATCCGACTTCACGGTAAGGATTTCCCTAAGGATGTTGGACGCACCGAATGCTTCAAGGGCCCAAACCTCCATCTCTCCGAATCTCTGACCTCCGAACTGTGCCTTACCTCCTAACGGCTGCTGCGTAATCAATGAATACGGACCGATAGAACGTGCGTGCATCTTATCATCAACCATGTGACCCAGCTTCAGCATATAGATAATCCCTACGGTAGCTGCCTGAGTAAACCTCTCTCCGGTACCTCCGTCATACAGATACGTATGTCCGAACTGAGGAAGACCTGCCTTTTCAGTATATTCAGTAATCTGATCAAGCGTTGCCCCGTCAAAGATCGGCGTTGCAAACTTCATTCCCAGCTTCTGACCTGCCCATCCTAAAACGGTTTCGTAGATCTGTCCGATGTTCATACGGGAAGGTACCCCAAGCGGGTTCAGTACGATGTCTACCGGTGTTCCGTCTTCCAGGAACGGCATATCTTCTTCACGAACGATTCTTGAAACGATACCTTTGTTACCGTGACGTCCTGCCATTTTATCCCCAACATTCAGTTTACGTTTCTTAGCGATGTAAACTTTAGCCAGCTTCATGATTCCTGCAGGTAACTCATCCCCGATGGAAATCGCGAACTTCTCACGGTTTTTAACTCCCTGAATGTCGTTAAACTTAATTTTATAGTTGTGGATCAGCTGTTTGATCAATTCGTTTTTATCCGCATCAACCGTCCAGTCTGAACCGCTTACATTGACGTAATCTTCAACTGAAGTCAGTAACTTGTGTGTGAATTTCACTCCTTTACCGATGATCTCCTCATCAAGGTCATTTTTCACACCCTGAGAAGTTTTACCGCTTACCAGCGTATTTAATTTTTCAATTAACGTGTTTCTCAGATCATCAAACTTAGCTTTGTAGGTATTTTCAATTTCTTCAAGCTTCAGTTTTTCTTCAGTTCTCTTCTTTTTATCTTTGATATTTCTGGAGAACAGCTTTTTATTGATCACCACCCCTCTCAGTGAAGAGTCAGCTTTCAATGAAGCATCTTTCACGTCACCGGCTTTGTCACCGAAGATCGCTCTAAGAAGTTTTTCTTCAGGAGTCGGGTCAGATTCCCCTTTCGGAGTGATCTTACCGATCATGATGTCTCCAGGCTTCACTTCAGCACCGATTCTGATCATACCGTTCTCATCAAGATCTTTGGTTGCTTCTTCGGAAACGTTAGGAATATCCGCAGTCAGTTCTTCCATACCTAATTTGGTATCACGAACCTCAAGAGAATATTCATCTACGTGGATGGAAGTAAACCAGTCTTCACGAACAACTTTTTCGTTGATTACGATCGCATCCTCGAAGTTGTATCCTTTCCAAGGCATGAACGCAACCACAAGGTTTCTACCCAGGGCCAGCTCTCCTTTTTCAGTAGCATACCCGTCGCAAAGCACCTGTCCTTTTTCTACCACATCACCTACTCTAACGTTTGGTCTCAGGGTAATGGTAGTACTCTGGTTGGTTTTTCTGAACTTGGTCAGGTTATATGTTTTGGTAGCAGATTCGAACTGTACTAAATCCTCATCTTCGCTTCTTTCATATTTAATCGTGATCTTATCGGCATCCACATACTCTACGGTACCGGTACCTTCAGCATTGATCAGGATTCTTGAATCCCTTGCCACCTGCTGCTCAAGCCCTGTACCTACGATCGGAGCCTGTGGCTTCAATAACGGAACGGCCTGACGCATCATGTTGGATCCCATCAATGCACGGTTCGCATCATCATGTTCCAGGAACGGAATCAATGAAGCGGAAATACCGGAGATCTGGTTCGGTGCTACGTCGATAAGGTCAACCTGGCTAGGCTCTACTACCGGATAGTCACCATCCAGCCTTGCAATGATCCTGTCTGTTTCGAATTCACCGTTATCGCTCAGCTCAACGTTTGCCTGAGCAATTACTTTCTCTTCTTCGTCCTCTGCATTCAGATAGATTGGATCAGAATTAAGATCGATTTTGCTGTTTTCTACTTTCCTGTATGGAGTTTCGATGAAACCAAGTCTGTTGATTTTTGCATAAATCCCTAATGAAGAGATCAAACCGATGTTTGGTCCTTCCGGAGTTTCAATCGGACAAATTCTTCCATAGTGGGTATGGTGAACGTCACGTACCTCGAAACCTGCTCTTTCTCTTGATAAACCACCAGGTCCCAGTGCAGAAAGTCTACGCTTGTGCGTGATTTCTGAAAGCGGATTGGTTTGGTCCATGAACTGAGAAAGCTGGTTGGTCCCAAAGAACGAGTTGATCACCGATGTTAATGTCTTCGCATTAACAAGATCCAGCGGAGTAAAGATTTCGTTATCTCTAACGTTCATTCTTTCCTTGATGGTTCTTGCAATTCTTGAAAGACCTACACCAAACTGTCCTGCCAATTGCTCACCTACAGTCTTAATTCTCCTGTTGGATAAGTGGTCAATATCATCAACGTCAGTTTTTGAATTTACCAGCTCGATCAGGTGTCTTACAATTGCGATGATATCTTCTTTGGTAAGAACTTCAGTCGTTGTAGGAATGTTCAGACTTAATTTTTTATTCAGTCGGTAACGTCCTACTTCCCCTAATGAGTATCTCTGCTCGGAGAAGAATAATTTCTCAATGATTCCTCTTGCCGTTTCCTCATCTGGCGGATCTGCATTTCTTAACTGACGGTAGATATATTCTACCGCTTCTTTTTCAGAGTTGGTAGGGTCTTTCTGTAATGTATTCTGGATAATAGAGAATTCATTGCTGTTTTCTTTGTGAATCAGGATTGACTTCACACCGGCATCCAGGATCAGGTCAAGATGTTCTTTTTCAAGAATAGTTTCCCTGTCTAAGATGATTTCGTTTCTTTCGATAGAAACCACCTCCCCTGTATCTTCGTCTACAAAGTCTTCGAACCATGTGTTCAGTACTCTCGCAGCCAATGTTCTTCCTTCTACTTTTTTCAGGGCAGCTTTAGAAACTTTCACTTCTTCAGCAAGGTCGAAGATCTGAAGGATATCCTTATCAGATTCATAACCGATCGCTCTTAGTAAAGTAGTTAAAGGTAATTTTTTCTTACGGTCGATATACGCGTACATTACGCTGTTGATATCGGTAGTGAATTCCATCCAAGATCCTTTAAAAGGAATGATTCTTGAATAGTATAATTTGGTTCCGTTAGCGTGGTAGGTCTGTCCGAAGAATACACCAGGTGAACGGTGTAACTGCGTAACGATAACCCTCTCAGCACCATTGATGATGAAAGAACCACTAGGCGTCATGTAAGGAACCGGTCCTAAATATACATCCTGCACCACGGTCTGAAAATCTTCGTGCTCAGGGTCTGTACAATATAATTTAAGTCTTGCTTTCAAAGGCACTGAATATGTCAGTCCTCTTTCCACACATTCGTCGATGGAATATCGTGGTGAATCTACCAGGTAATCCAGGAACTCCAGTACAAACTGGTTTCTGGAATCTGTAATAGGGAAGTTTTCCTGAAAAGTCTTGTAAAGACCTTCACTTCTCCTGTCTTCAGGAAGGGTATCCAGCTGGAAAAACTCTTTAAAAGACTCGATCTGGATGTCCAGGAAGTCCGGAGTGATAATTTTTCCTTTCGCTGATGAGAAATTGATTCTCGGATTTCCCTGAGTTGTTGTTTTTGTTTTACTCATAAAACTTTTAAGAAAGGGTTAAAAAATATTTTGATTCATTAAAAAATATCAGAAAAGAACGGAAAGCAAGGTTCAAGCAATTAAGGCAAAAGTGTTTTTGGCGCTCACAGAAAACCTTAGGCTGTTTACTTTGCATCGGTTCTTTCTAACTGCAACACTGGTATATCTTTTCACAGCGTAATGCAAAATATTTTTATTACTTTTGAAGCTGTAATATCCTGCAACCATAAATACGAAAGCCCTTCCATCTTAATGAAAGAGTCTGGGTGTTAGTATTTTAAAGGTTTACAATCAATTATTCGCGCCAAAAGAGTTAGCAAAGATACAAAATATTTTCAGGATACACAAACAAAGTACTTCAATATAAAGAAGTTAAAGTTAGTTAATGACCAAATACGACAAAAGCCATCCTTTCCGGATGGCTTTTGCATATCAATTATACATACTGAATATATGGTCTTATTTCACCAGCACTTTATAGGATTTTACGGCTGATCGGGTTTCTACCTTAATGATATAAAGTCCCGCAGGCAAAGCATTGGCAATTTCCACATTGCCTTTGAACTGGCCGCTCTTAATCAGCTGCCCCTGAGCGGAGAACACACTATATGTTCCTTGCTGCTGAGATCTTATGGTAAGGCTTTCACCGGATCTTACCGGGTTAGGGTAAATCTTAATATCATCAGCTGCTGCAGTGACACCTGCATCCAGAGCTTTGGATGTCTTCATCTGGGCATTTTTAGCCTGTACTGCATAAGGAGACAGCGGAGAATCCGGTGCACCTCTCTGTACAAGATCTGTATCTACCACAGCCTGGATGCCATCTTTATCCTGATCATTGATCCTGGAAATAAATCCGCCGCCAAGATCATCGAGATCACTCTTACCGATTGCATACAGATCATAATCTGAACCGTTGGAAGTAAGATCCAGGAAGTCCGGCTTATCGTCTCCATCTGTATTTTTAATCGGATACTTCATTATGCCTGAATCCGGAGATGTTTCCAGGATATCAGCAATACCGTTTTGACCTACGGCTACATTAGCATCAATAACACCATTACGGTCTGCATCGATCTGATCGATAACCGAAACAGGAATGCCTGCTTCAAACAGATCCAGTATACCGTCATTATCGGAATCCAGGTCACGGTAGTTCGGAACGGAATCGCCAAGCACAGGAACCAGCAAAATATCTCCTTCCGCATCATCATCTTCATATTTTCCATTTGCGTCCGCATCCTCTATTGAATCCGGAATACCATCGTTATCGGAATCCAGGTCGCAGGCATCTACAATTCCGTCTCCATCGGTATCCAGAACCGGAGACTTGTCACTGACCACTGTACAGCCTTCAGCACAATCCGGGATACCATTTCCGTTGTTATCAATGCTGTCATTGCCGTTCGGGCACTGATCAAAGCAGTTCGGAACACCGTCATTGTCATCATCCCGGCTCGCAAAAGCATTGTAGATATTGTAACTCTGAGGAATACGCAGTGCACTTCCACTCTTAAACGTAATCTTCATCCTGTTAAAAGGCTTGGTTGACTTCCCGCCTACATAAAACTTATTGGAATCTACAGTAAAGAAGTTTCCGCTGAAAAGGCTTCCGGCACCGGTAAAGGTTTCCGTCACGGTATTGCCGTTGTAAAAAGTCACCGTAATATTTTCTAAAACACTGA
The DNA here is from genome assembly GCF_002770595.1 of Chryseobacterium camelliae. Taxonomy (NCBI): domain Bacteria; kingdom Pseudomonadati; phylum Bacteroidota; class Flavobacteriia; order Flavobacteriales; family Weeksellaceae; genus Chryseobacterium; species Chryseobacterium camelliae. The sequence continues at coordinate 2,146,742 of NZ_CP022986.1, forward strand.
TCCCGATCAGGTTCCCTGCTTTTTCAAGCGTGAATCCGGCATACGTATTGGCAGGCAGCATGGTGCTGGTACTCACGGTAGCATATGCGGAGAAAATACTGAACAGGGAGGCTGCCGGCACAGTAGCCGTTGCATAATTGGACGGGTTATTGTCCACAATAGCTTCCGGGTTGGTCAGTTTCGCTACGATAATTCCTAAAAAGCCAGGTCCTGATGTCCAGTTGTTCCCGGTCACAATATTTCCTGTAATAGCGGAACCACTGGTCTGGATCTTATCATTACATTCGCAGGTTACAGGCTCTTCAAAGGCATAATATACTTTCAGCGCCCCAAAATTGACACCGGCCGTCTGGGTTATTTTCAAACGCACTTCATTAAACGGCTTGGTCGTGGTAACCGTCACTTTCTACTTACCTGTACCGAAACCAAGAACTTTGATATTAATCAGTCCTCCGCCATCTAACAGGGTTTTTGAATCCTGAAGCTGGCCGTACAGATAGGTTTCAATGGTAATATTTTTCAGGAACTCGGCGCTGACCAATTTTCCTTCATCATCAGGTGAGATTACAAATCCTGCCCTGTTCCCGGCAGGATACACCTGATTTTTATCCAGCACCCCAATAGAATACGATCCCAATACTCCTGCAGGAAGCACAATAGATCCATAAGAATTCTTGTCACCGTCACCAATTCTTTCCCTGTTCTGCACGGATGAAAGCGGAGCAATAAAACTGCTGCTTGCGGAAATGTTTCCGTCTACCCCGCTACCGGCAATGATATCATCACAGATCCCGTTATTATCCACAGGAACCTTGGCAGGATCAAATGCAAAGGCATAATACACGTTGAGCGCACTGAACAGTGACAGCACATTGGTCTGATACAGCCTTACTTCATTGAAGTCTTTCGTTGTCTTAAAATGCAGGAAAACCCGGTTTTTACTTCCGCCGAAAGCAGGTACGGAAAGCAGGGTACCGCTGGTAGTGCTTTCCTGGACGACTCCGTTTTTATACGTGCTAATCCTTAAGGAACTCAAAAGGTCAAGCGTGAAAAAACTGGTTCCCAGATCCACATTGAAGCCGGTAATATATCCCGCAGGATAAACTGTATTGTTATTTTTAACGGAAATCCCGTTTCCGCTGACAACGGATATAAAGTTTCCTAAGTTAACATTGTTATTAAGGTCTGCATCAACGACTGCGTTCATGTTCCCGTTATAACATGCTAAACAAATCCCTGAGTTATTGACAGGTTTTGCTTCTACTCCCAATCCACGGATGGGCTCATACCCTTGCTGTGAAAATACTGTTGCCGACATCAGGAATGCCATGAGCATTGCCGAGAGTCTCTCAAATAATTTTTTTGTCATTGTGTTGTATTTTTATTTAAAATTGTGTTTGAATTAAAGCGTCTGCCAGGCGAAAGCACCGGCTCCGGTCTGTTTGCAGCCTACGAAACTTCCCGTATTTCCTGACAGTTCATAAATAATGGTTCCTGCATTGGATGCATCACAGGTTGGTCTTGTACTGGCTTTGATAAGGATGGCTTTGCTCACTTCAAGATCAGCAAAATTATTTGCGCTGGGAACCATATTCACCCCTACATCGGTAATGAAACTCCCTACAGCACCCTGGCCGGAAAAAACATGTGCTGTATTTCCATATACGGACTGGCTTGCAGATGCCTGTGCAGAAAACCCTAATGCCAGTGCATAACTGCCGCTGGCTGTAGCATTGGCCCCAAACGCTACTGTATTGGTGGTTGCGGTATTTCCGCTCCCCACAATAATCCCGCCGCTGTTGGTATTTGCATTTCCGAACGTGATCCCCGATGAATTGACAAGATCATTCCCGTTTCCGAAGATCAGGGTAGTGGCACCGGTAGCAGTATTGCTGTTCCCGATTACTTTGGCACCGTTGGCTACCGTATTTTTCATGCCGATGGCTACTCCAGGAAAATTAGCTGCCTGTGCAGACACGGTATTATCCCTTCCTAAAGCAATATTGGAAGAAGTGGTATTCCCAAGAACGTTATTGGATCCCCAGGTAAAAGAGGCATACGGTCCGGAGGTATTCGCATTCCCCCCCTGGAAATTCCCGTTGGAATCCAGGATCCCTTTCACATTTTTTTTGGTAGCGAGAATGAGTTTCTGGTCATCTGCCGTACCCAGGTAATTCCCGGATGTAATGTCTGTTCCCAGTGTAGCTGCGGCAGGAGAAGTCCCTGTATTTCCAGTGGTATGCCAGTCTGCCCCGAACTGCGACCACTTGGAACCGTCAAAATAGTAGTAGCCTGCGGATAAAACACCGGCAGTCTGGCCGCCGGGATTGCTGTCTGCTGCCGTTACATATACGATAGCCCCGGTCTGCGAACCGGTATAGGTTTTCTGCCTCAGTTGGTCACCTGAAAGCCTCGGGGCAATAACCCCATCTAACTTTGTTGTTACGGACGGAAAGCCTACCACATCAAGGGTAGCCTGAGGATCCGATGTATTGATGCCCACTTGTGCGCACGCCCAGATACTCAAAGACAATGCAGCAATTGTAAATAATTTGTTTTTCATTTCTAATGATATTTGTTGTTTTTATATTCATTCCAAGCCACGCATTGAACCTGTTCTTCCTTTTTTGGGAAAAACAGTAGTAAGACGTTAATGTTAGGTGGTAGAAATAAAGGTGGTATTACCTGGGACCAGTGAGGGGCCGGTTCCGGGTTTCAGGTATTGCAATTATACCCAAACAGGCAAAGCTGAAAGCTGTGGCAATGGCAACTTCAGAAAAGCCCTGTGATTAAAATATCCGGTTGTTTCAGATGGACATTCAGCATACAAAGGCATTGCAGAAGATTCCGGACCATGATCAGAGGAAAATTCCAGATGCATGTTTATACCTGAATGATCAGCATTGCTGTAAAAAAAAGGATATGACAGTTCCTGGTTAACATGGTTCCGGATATCAGTAAAGACATACCGTGATACTGAAAACAGGCTGTACGTGTTCCGGCTTTTTGGGTGCGAAATGCCAGGCCGTACAGAACAGGAAAATAATGGATTAACCCATTGAAACAATGGTAAGGGATTCAGACGTGTACTTCCTGTATTCAGCGCAGTAAGCATTCCTATTGGACAGAACGCAATATGGCTGTAGGAAAGAAAATAGTTTCTTTTCAATGTGTGTGTTTTTGTAATGACAAATATAGTAAATTTTCAATAAAAAAAATATTTTAACAATATTTTTTTACAAAATCATTTATTAAAAAATAAAATAATCAATAAACAATAGCTAAAAATATCAACTCAATAAAAATAATAAATTATTAATTATTATTTCGTATAGATATTTATTTATACTTATTTATAAAAATTAAGATTATTATTTTACCTACCACAAAAAAGAAGTATTATTCTTTTATTCAGTACTTTATGCCATGCCGATATCAGTAGTCATATAACAAATTTTAATGTTTCACTGACAATCGGGCTTTTTTTCATTGTAGAAGAACCGGACCTGATCCGTAGGTGAGTCCCAGTCTGGAATATGATGCCGGAAACTGTCACGAAAGGATTGATCAACTGAATTGTTAGCGGAAGCCTGGATAAGGATCGGACCATTTTCCTGCAGGGCTCCGGCGGACCTGTCGGAAGGCATAACCAATGCAATATGCCCGGGCTTGTGCCTGTCCGGGTTCTGGGCACAGGCCACGACGATATATCCCTGATCAGCCATCTTCTGAGCTTCATACAGTACGTTATGTTCTATGAGATGCCATCCGGCACTTCCTGCATCCTTTGAATTCAGCCAGCTGTACTGTGCATTGGCCAGCAGTTCCTGGCGGTGTTCAGGCGGCCTGAGAATGTAAATTCCCAGCCGTTCACAGGCTGCCGCTACAAATGCGCTACAGTGGGTCCGGATTCCTGAAACAGCATCCGGATCATCCGGTACGCCGGTCTGCCAGTCGATATGCTGTCCGGACAGCCATTTATGAAGGACATCCATGTTCAGATAAAAAGACTTCAGCTTTTGTCCGCAGGAAGATACATGCAAACTATCCTGTGCGTACAGCAGTCCTGCAATAAGGAACATCGTTAGTAACAAACTTTTTCTCATGAATGGTATGAATACTGGTAAGATGGGAGATCCGTACATAAGTTAAGCGTCAAATCGCTTTCATTGCATATTTACCTGCTTACGGTTCTATACAAAAAGAGCTGCCCTGAATCAGGGCAGCTCTTATATGTATCAAGTGAATGAATTATTTCAATTCTACTTCAGCACCAGCTTCTTCAAGTTGCTTCTTAAGAGCTTCAGCTTCGTCTTTAGAGATTCCTTGCTTGATAGCAGCAGGAGCTCCGTCTACGATATCTTTAGCTTCTTTAAGACCAGCACCAGTTAAATCTTTTACCAATTTAACGATAGCTAATTTAGAAGCACCTGCAGACTTAAGAATTACGTCGAATTCAGTCTTTTCTTCAGCAGCTTCACCAGCACCAGGACCAGCCATTACTACTGCAGCAGCAGCAGGCTCAATTCCGTACTCATCCTTAAGGATAGCAGCTAATTCGTTTACGTCTTTTACAGTTAGGTTTACTAGCGTTTCAGCTAAATTTTTTAAATCTGACATTGTTGTAATGTTTGTTGTTGATTATTTATTTAATTTCTTGAGTGTCATTATTCAGCAGCAGGAGTTTCTCCTTCTGCAGCAGCTTCCGGAGCTTCGGTAGCTGGGGCTTCTTCCTGAGCAGGAGCCGCTTCTTCAGCGTTTGCTTCTGCAGATTCAGATTTGTTTTGAAGAGCAGAAACCACTCTCTGGATTGGAGACTGAAGTAATCCGATGATTTCACCGATCATTTCTTCTCTTGACTTGATGTTGGCAAGTGCCGTTAGGTTTTCGTCACCAACATAGAAAGTTTCCTGAAGGTAAGCAGCCTTAAGAGCTGGCTTTTCTTCTTTCTTTCTGAATCCCTGGATTAGTTTTGCAGGAGCGTTTGCCGTCTCGGAAATCATCAAAGCTGAGTTTCCTTTGAAAGCTTCAAACATTTCAGAGTAATCTACTCCTTCCATTTGCTCCATAGCCTTCTGTAAAAGGGTATTTTTAACCACTTTTACTTTGATATTCTGCTTGAAAGCCTGTCTTCTGAAGTCTGATGCCTTAGCAGCATTCAATCCTTCAAGGTCTGCAACATATACTACTTTAGCATCCTGAAGCAAATCTTTGATCTCTTGTATCGCTACAACTTTTTGGTCTTTTGTCATTGTCTTAAGGATTTAGTATTAGTTAACAGATTTAGTATCGATTGCAATACCAGGACTCATGGTAGAAGACAAATAGATGCTCTTTACATAAGTACCTTTAGCGGCAGTCGGCTTCATTTTGATCAGTGTAGAGATTAATTCCTGAGCATTTTCCTTGATTTTGGCAGCATCGAAAGATACTTTACCGATACCAGCGTGGATAATACCGTATTTGTCTACTTTAAAATCAATTTTACCAGCTTTAACTTCCGTTACTGCTTTACCGATTTCCATGGTAACGGTACCCGATTTAGGGTTCGGCATAAGACCTCTTGGTCCTAATACTCTACCTAATGGTCCCAGTTTACCCATTACAGCCGGCATAGTAACGATAACGTCAACATCTGTCCAGCCTTCTTTTATTTTCTGTAAGTATTCGTCTAAACCTACGTAATCTGCCCCTGCTTCTTTCGCTTCAGCTTCTTTATCCGGAGTTACCAATGCCAATACTTTAACATCTTTACCGGTACCGTGAGGAAGGGATACTACACCTCTTACCATCTGGTTAGCTTTTCTCGGGTCTACCCCAAGTCGTACCGCGATATCTACAGAAGCATCAAACTTTGCCGTGTTCACCTCTTTTACAAGAGCAGAACCTTCTTCAAGGTTATAGATTCTTCCTTTTTCTACTTTGCTTAAAGCTTCCTTTTGTTTTTTAGTCAATTTTGCCATTTCTCTAAGTTTTAAGCGTTAAAAGTTGGTTTAGTTCCTGTTACTCTTAATCCCATCGATCTGGCAGTACCTGCAACCATAGAAACGGCAGAATCCATTGTGAAGCAGTTAAGGTCAGTCATTTTATCTTCAGCGATTTTCTTCACCTGTTCCCAAGATACAGAACCTACTTTGTTTCTGTTCGGTTCACCGGATCCTCCTTTGATCTTAGCTGCATCCATTAACTGAATTGCTGCAGGTGGGGTTTTAATTACGAATTCAAAAGATTTGTCCTCGTATACTGTAATTACTACAGGTAAAACCTGACCTGGCTTGTCCTGGGTTCTTCCGTTAAATTGCTTACAAAACTCCATGATGTTCACACCTGCAGAACCCAATGCTGGACCTACTGGTGGAGAAGGGTTAGCTGCGCCACCTTTCACCTGAAGCTTTACCATTTTAAAGACTTTTTTAGCCATTGTTTGTTTTTTAAATTTGAATAATGAATGAATTTGGAAGCATTATTATTCAGCAGGTTATCCATTCTCACATTAGATAAGCCTGCTTTTCGGATTGCAAAAGTATAAAATATTTTTCAATTAGCAAATTAATCAGCTGATTTTATTTGTGTTGACTTTAAAAAATACGAACCCATCCATAAAGCAATGACAGAAGTCTGGACCCATTCAAAGTCCAGCTTGAACCTGATGTTTGCCGCATGGCCGATGAGATACGGAAAGGTAAACCCGGCAAAGACCAGTATAAGCAGAAAAAAAAGCATTCTGTTTCTACGGAAGAAATATACCAGGCTGATCAGCAATGCGATATTGAGGATCATGACATACAGTTTCCTGCCTATCACAACGGACAGGCTGTTATCGTCAAAGTATTTTTTAGGGACAAACCACAGGCTGATGATATTATTTACTGCTTTTTTAACCGGTGCCCAATGATCTTTCCGGATAATCTTTTCTACCTCACTCCTGTAAATACCTTCATCTTCAAACTCATTGTGCTGACTGATCCGGGCAAAAGTTTCTTTTTTATGCTGTTCCGAAACGAAGCTGTAGTCTAATATCTGGTAATCCGGAATATAGCCAAGGTACATGTTCTGCCATACCGGTGATTTGCTGAGTATCACTGTATCAAAAGTGATGTAATTCCGGATGACCCAGGGAGCATAACACAGCGCTGACAGTGAAACCACAACCATAATCTTCGGAAGGGATATTTTACGGCTGACTAAAAGAACCACCCCCAGCAATGCCATAACAGGAACAGCTACAACCTGGGTTAATGCTACGATGGCGGTCAGCATTGAAAATATAATAAGGCCTCTGTTGGAAACACCTTTTCTCCAGATGACAGAATATATATATATCCAACCGATGAAAAGCGGCAGGAAGATATTGGTCGCTTCCATGATATTGGAATAGTAGAAATATGACGGTGAAAAAATAAAAAAATAAGCAGCCATAAATCCCGCTTCTTTTGATCTGAAATTCTGAAAGATCCCGATGAGCAGCACAGGAATCAGGAAATAAAAAAGATGTTGCGTGATGATGATCCAGACTGTTGCGGGACCTGTCCCGAAGACCTTTATATAAGCGCTCAGGAAAAGAGGATATACGGGAAGCTTGTAGGCAGAACTGCCAAACCTCATATCCATGGCATACTTTCCATAAGCAGCGATGTTTTCAGCGATGGACCAGTCTTCAAAATGCTCCGCCTTAAAACCGGACTTTGCTGAGAAGACAACCTTCAGGATAAAAATCATCACATTACAGACAAGGAAAAATTTCCATTCCAGGATTTTTTTTATGAATGGTCTTACTGAAGTGCTTTTCATAGGCAAATGTGCATGGGTGGATACAAAAATAAAAAAAGGCAGACAAAAGTCTACCTTACTATATGGAGTGTTTTTTTACTATACTTTTTCTACCTGCATGTAGCTGAGTTCCATTGGTGTTTTTCTTCCGAAAATCAATACTGAAACTTCAATTTTCTTTTTGTCTTCAAGAATTTTCTCAACCGTACCGTTGAATCCGTTGAACGGACCGTCGATTACTTTTACATTCTCTCCGACTACGTAAGGAATTTCCACATCGCTGGCAAATTCGGAAAGTTCGTCCATTCTTCCCAGCATCCTGTTCACTTCAGATTTTCTCATCGGAACCGGATCCCCTCCTTTGGTTAAACTTAAGAAAGAAATAACACCCGGAATATTTTTAATGATGTGAGGAATCTCTCCCATAAGGTCAGCTTCCACCATGAGGTATCCAGGATAATAAGGTCTCTCTTTAGGAACTTTTTTACCGTTTCTTAACTGAATTACCTTTTCCATAGGAATAACCACCTGAGTAACGTACTGCTCAAAGCCTAAACGCTTGATTTCCGCCTCAATGTAGTTTTTCACTTTATTTTCCTGTCCGCTGATGGCTTTCAGCACATACCATTTCAATTCGCTCATTATGGGAAAATACTTTTGTTTTTTAGTTGAACAAGTTAATTAGCATTCCTATGATGTTGCTGATTGCTTTAGAAAACAATTCATCAACTCCAAAGGTAAACAATGCCAGAATAACGGTTGCAATAGTCACTACAATAGTAGAAGACTGCAGGTCAGCCCATTTTGGCCATTCAACTTTATGTCTGAATTCGTTATAAGAACCTTTTAAAAAATCGACAAATGAACTCATAATTATTATTTGCACGGGCACAAGGATTCGAACCCTGATCAACGGTTTTGGAGACCGGTATCCTACCATTGGACGATGCCCGTAGATATAAAGCTTCCGCAATTCCTTACGAAAGCTTTATTATTTTTAAGATGATTAATCTAAGATTTCAGTAACCTGACCAGCACCTACTGTTCTACCACCTTCTCTGATCGCGAATCTAAGACCGTCGTTAAGAGCGATTGGTTGTAACAATTCTACAGTGATTGTTAAGTTATCACCAGGCATTACCATTTCTACACCTTCTGGTAAGAAGATCTCACCTGTAACGTCAGTAGTTCTTACGTAGAACTGAGGACGGTATTTGTTGTGGAATGGAGTGTGACGTCCACCTTCTTCTTTAGAAAGGATATAAACCTCAGCTTTGAATTTTTTGTGTGGCTTCACAGAATCTTTCTTAGCGATAACCATACCTCTCTTGATGTCAGTTTTTTCAATACCTCTCAACAATAGACCTACGTTGTCACCAGCTTCACCTCTGTCTAGGATTTTTCTGAACATCTCAACCCCTGTAATTGTAGAAGTTAATTTCTCATCACCCATACCAACGATATCTACCGGATCACCAGTGTTGATAACACCAGCCTCGATTCTACCTGTTGCTACAGTACCTCTACCTGTAATAGAGAATACGTCTTCAATTGGCATCAAGAATGGCTTATCCTGATCTCTTACAGGCTGCTCGATCCAAGTATCAACTGCATCCATCAATTCTTCAACAGTCTTAACCCACTTCTCATCTCCGTTAAGAGCACCAAGAGCAGATCCCTGGATTACTGGAGAGTTATCTCCGTCATATTCGTAAGTAGATAATAAATCTCTAAGTTCTAATTCAACAAGCTCTAAAAGCTCAGCATCATCCACCATATCCACTTTGTTCATGAAAACAACGATTCTTGGTACGTTTACCTGACGGCAAAGAAGGATGTGCTCTCTTGTTTGAGGCATTGGTCCATCAGTTGCAGCACATACTAGGATAGCTCCATCCATCTGAGCAGCACCAGTAACCATGTTTTTTACATAGTCGGCGTGACCTGGACAGTCAACGTGAGCATAGTGTCTGTTTTCAGTTTCGTATTCGATGTGAGCTGTATTAATTGTGATACCTCTTTCTTTTTCTTCTGGAGCAGAGTCAATAGCGGAGAAGTCTTTTTTCTCAGCAAGACCTTTGTTTGCTAATACACTACTGATTGCAGCAGTAAGAGTAGTTTTACCATGGTCAACGTGACCAATAGTACCAATGTTCAAGTGTGGTTTGTTACGATTAAACGTTTCCTTTGCCATGATTTAAAATTATTTATTTATTGTTTATTCAAATTTTCGGTGTGCAAATATAATGAATTTTTAAATACCAAAACCTTTTTAGTGAAAAAATGTTTCAATATTCAAATCCAAAGAAGCACAAACCTGATATTTCAATGTATTGAAGTGCAAATTTACACAATTTTCCCAATTGAAAAAATCTGACCCGTGTTTTTTCTCGTATATCCTTTAAACCCATTAATATAATCGTATGAAAAAACTATCCTACTTCGGTACCATGCTTCTGGCCTCTTTGACTCTGCTATCCTGTAATGATAATGAAGAGGGTACCAATTCACCGGCCTCAAATCCGGGACCTGATCTTATGGTATACGGGATTACCGCCAATAATGAACTGGTTTCCTTCAATGCATCAAACCCGTCCAGCTTTTCTTCCAAAAATACCATTACCGGGATCGGGTCCGGAGAGAAACTGATGAGTGTGGATTTCAGGCCTGCTACAGGAGAACTGTATGCGGTTTCCAATGCGAGTAAGATCTATATCATCAATACCGCTTCGTTTTCGGCAAGAGCCGTGAGCAGTACGGCTTTCAGCCCGGCTGTTTCAGGAAGCATTGTCTCTATTGATTTCAACCCGACGGTTGACCGTATCCGCCTGGTGAGCAATACAGGACAAAACCTTCGGATTAACCCTGAAACCGGTGTTACGGCTGCCACAGACAGCAATATTAACGGATCAGGAATGCCTTCCGTTACCGGTATTGCCTATACCAACAGCAAATCCGGGGCTTCTTCAACAATTTTATATGATATTGATGCGGCATCAGGAAAACTGTTCAAACAGGATCCGCCCAATAACGGAACCTTAGTGGAAGTAGGCAGCCTTGGCTTCACATTCTCAGGACAGGCCGCTTTTGATATCAACCCCGGCAATACCGCTGCTCTGATGGCAGTACAGGCCGGTAATCAGAATATACTGTATACGCTCGACCTTACTTCCGGAAAAGCCTCGAATATCGGGACGCTGCCACAAACGGTCATAGACCTGGCGATCCCTACAGATCCGGTAGCGTATGCCGTAGACAATTCCAACAACCTCCAGATATTTAACCCTAACAATCCTATGCCGGTATCCAAATCCATGACAGGAATGCAGAGCGGCGAAAGTATCGTAGGCATCGATTTCAGGCCTGCGAACGGACAGTTGTATGCGATGGGCAGCTCAAGCAGGATGTATACGGTTAATCTGGGTACGGGAACACTGACTGCCGTAGGATCTTCTGCATTCAGCACGCAGCTTTCCGGAACGGATTTCGGATTTGATTTTAACCCTACCGTAGACAGGATCCGTGTGGTGAGCAACACCGGACAGAATTTAAGGCTGAACCCCAATGACGGAACCATTTCAGCGGTCGACCTGACCATCAATCCGGGAACGCCGGCAGTAAGCGCTGCTGCCTATACCAATAATATAGCAGGGGCTACCGCCACTACCCTCTTCGTGATTGATCACAATACCGATAAACTGTACCAGCAGACTCCTCCCAACAATGGTGTCCTGGTAGAAACCGGTCCACTGGGCATCAATATCAGCAGTGCCAACGGTTTTGATATCGGAAGCATGAGCCAGAAAGCCTACCTGATGGCCACGGTAAACGGTGCCACAAAAATTTACACGGTGAATACGACTACAGGTGCTGCTACAGCAGTATCCGATTACCCTAATTCCGTAAAAGCATTTACCATAGGGCTCGGATTTTAAAGATAAATTTATGTTTTTCTCCTCTAACGAAGAATCCCGGGAACATTACGTTTCCGGGATTCTGTTTATAAAATGAAAGAATAATCAGAGTTGTTGGGATTTTTTGGTCCTGTTAAAGATCCAGAAAATAATCGGGAAGATGAGCAAAGTAAGCACTGTTGCCGTAATCAGCCCTCCGATGATCACAATGGCCAGCGGTTTCTGGGATTCTGAACCGATTCCCGTAGACAATGCTGCCGGCATCAGTCCTATGGAAGCCATCAGGGCGGTCATGATCACAGGTCTGGTCCTGGATTTCACCCCGTTCAGGATGGCCTGGTCCAGATGCAGTCCGTTCTTGACATTCTGATGGAATTCCGTAATCAGGATAACGCCGTTCTGGATACAGATTCCCAGTAAGGCAATCATTCCTACCCCGGCAGAAATCCCGAAGTTGATTCCGGTTACATGCAGGGCAATGATTCCCCCGATCAGCGCAAACGGAACATTCGCCAGCACCAGAAGGGAGTCTTTCATGTTCCCGAACAGGATGAACAGCAGGAAGAAGATTCCCAGGATACTGATGGGCACTACCTGGGTCAGTCTTTTTGAGGCTCTCTGCTGATTTTCAAACTGGCCGGTCCAGCCGACAGAATACCCATCCGGAAGCTCAATTTTTGAGACCGCTTTCTGTGCATCGGCAATAGTGCTTCCCAGATCACGGTCACGGATGGAAAACTTGATCCCGATATACCGTTTGATATCATCCCGGTAAATGAAAGCGGCCCCGTTGTCCTTAACAATCGTGCTGATCTCTTTCAAAGGAATTTTAGACCCGTCCTGTGTAGGAACCATTAATGCCGCGATATCGTTTTCATCTTTCCTGTATTCCTTTTCATACCGGAGGCGGATCGGGAATTTTCTTTCCCCGTCAAACATTTCTGATGCTGTTTTCCCTCCGAATGCCATTTCAAGAACCGACTGTGCATCATCCGGCATGACTCCGTAAGCCGCCATCTTATCCCTGTCCAGCACCACACTTACTTCAGGCTGCCCGATATTTTTGATGATCCCGGCATCCTTCACCCCGTTGATATCTTTTATCTGCTTCAGAACCTCTTCCGCCAGGCGGTCCAGAGTCTGAAGGTTGTCTCCGTAGATCTTGATCCCGTTTTCTGCCTTGAAACCGGCTACGGCTTCAGCCACGTTATCGGAAATCGGCTGGGAATAATTGAACGTGATTCCCTGATAGGACCTCAGCTTTTTATCAATTTCTTCAATCAGCTGCTCATAAGTAATGTGGCGTTTCCATTCTTCCTTAGGTTTAAGGTTGACCGCGAACTGTACAAACCCGAATCCATTGGGGTCGGTACCGTCATTACTTCTTCCCGTCTGTGCCAGTACATCCGTCACTTCAGGGAAACTCCTGATATCCTTTTTCAGGAGGTCGGCAGTTTTCAGGGACTCTTTCAGCGAGGAGCTCATCGGCATTTCTGCGGTGATCCAGAGTGAACCTTCATTCAGCTGCGGTAAGAACTCAGTCCCCAAGAATTTCCCGGAAAATAAGGTTACCGCCAGGAATGACAGGGCAACGATAAGGCTTAATTTTTTATGCTTAAAAGTATAGTTGAATCCTTTGAGCACGATCCTGTCCCAGAAATTTACAAACGGATTGTTCTTTTCCCGTACGTTTTTGTTTAAAAGGATATGTGAAAGGACCGGCACTAGCGTAAGGGTAAAGATCAGGGCTCCCGTTAAAGCAAACCCTAAAGTAAACGCCAATGGTGAGAACATCTTGCCTTCTACTTTCTGGAATGAGAAAATCGGGATCAGGGATGTAATGATGATCAGCTTTGAAAAGAAAATGGCTTTTCCCAATCCGGTCCCGGTCTGTTTGATCCATCCGGCTTTTGCCATCTTATTGAATTTTTCATTTCCGTATTTGTGGGCTTTGTGGTCGAGCATCACAAAAAGCCCTTCCACCATGACGACGGCACCATCGATGATAATTCCGAAATCCACCGCACCTAAAGAAAGCAGATTGGCGCTCATCCCAGCCATCTTCAGGCAGAGGAATGCAAAGAGCAGCGACAACGGAATGATGATGGAAACAATAAGCGTCGTCCTCCAATCGGCCATAAAGATCAGCACGATAACCGTTACCAGCACGATGCCTTCAATCAGGTTGTGCATGACGGTATGGGTTGTGAAGTCCATCAGGTTATCGCGGTCATAGAACGTGACCATCTTCACATCTTTCGGCAGGATTTTTTCGTTGAGTTCCTTGATCTTCGCTTTTACTCCAACCAGTACTTCACGGGGGTTTTCTCCCTTTCTCATCACAACGATCCCTTCTACGGTATCTTCCTGATTGTTCAGTCCGGCCTGCCCTACCCGTGGCATGGAGCTTTCGTGAACATCAGCAACATTTTTCACCAGGACCGGGTTCCCGCTGTCATTCTGTATGGTGATATTGCCGATATCGGCTACGGATTTCACCAGTCCGATTCCACGCACCACATAAGCCTGGCCGTTTTTCTCAATCACATCGCCACCCACATTCAGATTGCTTTTCGTAACGGCATCGTATACCTGTAATGGGGTCAGGTTATATTTATCCAGCGCTCTCGGATCGATGCTCAGCTCAAAGACTTTATCCTGTCCTCCGAAAACATTGATATCGGCTACGCCCGGAACGCCCCTCAGGGCTCGGTCGATCACCCAGTTCTGCAAAGTCAGCAGTTCGCGGGAATCTTTGGTTTTGCTCTGCAGGGTATAACGGAAGATCTCACCGGTCGGTCCGTAAGGCGGCTGAACTTCGGGGTCTACTTCATCGGGAAGGTTAACAGTCCTCAGCTGATTATTCACCTGGTTCCTGGCAAAGGTATCATCCACACCGTCATCAAACAGGATTTTGACAATGGATAAACCGAACATGGTGGTACTCCTTACGCTGGTTTTCTTCTGGACCGGGCTCATGGCAAGCTCAATGGGCGTGGTTACGAAACGTTCCACCTCTTCTGCGCTTCTCCCGTTCCATTGGGTAATGATCACGATCTGGGTATTGGTAACATCCGGGAAAGCTTCAATAGGCATATTTTTAAAGCTGATAAAGCCTGAAACCGCTAAGATGGCCACCCAGATGAATGTGAATGCTTTATTCTTCAGTGAAAAAGCAATGATATTTTTGATGAATTTATTCATGACGGATTGAATTTACGACTCCGGAAAATCTTGATAACATTTGATTTAGCTGTTCAGCGAACGATAGATCAGAAGCTGGTTGTCGGTAACTACCTGTTCTCCTTCAGACAGGCCGTCTGAAACATAGGTGACGTCGCCTACCTGTTTCAGCACCTTTATTTCCTTTACTTTCACTTCTGTCCTGGATTTAAAGGTGACAACGAAATTCCTGTTATCATCAAAGATGACCGCTTTGGAAGGAATGGCCAGTGCCATATTGTTTTCCGAGGTGGATACCTTGATGGTCGCCTTGCTTTCCGGGATCAGCAACCCGTTGGCATTGTCGAGCACAACCCTTGCCTGCATGGCATTGGTCTGAGGATCGATGATCTTAAAGATTTTATCTATTTTGCCATAGAATATTTTATCGGGATACGAAAGTGTGGAAACCTCCGCTTTCATTCCGAGGCTTATTTTGTCAATATCAGATTCATTCACATTCATGATCGCCCAAACATTCGTGGTATTGGCCACATCAAAAATATTATCGCTGCGATCGCTTCTCAGCTGCATATCTTTGTTGATGTTCTTCTGGACGATGTATCCGCTGATGGGCGCCACCACACTGTAGATATTTCCTTTTTTCACATTGTAGACCGTACTTACCGCAGCTGCTCTCTGCAGCTGGTCCTGGGCTTTCTGCAACTGGCTTTTAGCTTCAAGGACATCCCGTTCCGTATTCAGCTTGCCTTCGTACATTTCCTTGGCTACCCTGAGATTGTTCTGGGCTACTACCAGGTCGGTTTTGGCATCGCTCACATCTTTCTGCACCTCAGCCAGCTCCGTACTTCTGATGGTAGCCAGTACCTGCCCTTTCCGTACATAATCCCCCAGCTCCACATTCACGCTCAGCACATTACCGCCTACCAGAGGATAAACATCGATATAGCTGTTTTTATCTGCCGATATTTTTCCGTAAAAGTTGTAGTCGTCTTCTATGTATTTTTTCTCTGCCTTTGCCAGGGCAATGGATTTCAGCATGGTATTGCTCAGCTCAAAGCCTTTTTTAGCATGAGGCTTCTGCTCTGCCTCCTTTTTTGAGCATGAGGCCAGTGACAGGGCAATCCATAAAAGGGTAATATATGTTTTCATGTTAATAGAAGATTTTCGTTTGTACTAATTCATTAAGTTTTTCGGCAGACTGTATCAGATTATTTTTCATATCGTACACCTGAAGCACGGCATCCCTGTAGCTGTCCATAAAATCGGTAAATTCAATTAGGCTTACATTGCCGCTCCTGAAATTTTTAAGCATGCCCTGGTACACTAATTCAAGATTATCAAGGTCTGTAGACTGGATTCCCGTGAGTTGCTCATACTGGTTTTTCCATATCTGATAGGCCGACTGTACTTTTGTTTCAAGGCTCAGCTTCTGGAAATCCGCATTCTTCTGATTCTGCTGAATGGCATAACCGGCTTTTTCCACATTGCCACGGTTGCTTTTCCACAGCGGAAGCGGGATGCCGATCAGCAGGTTGACCTCATTTTTGAAGGTTTCTCCGTTCTGGTCCCATCCTGCCCCTACATTAACATCGGGAACATTCAGGGATTTTTGCCACTGGGAGTACAATTTGCTGTTATCAATCAGTTTCAGGTAATACTGGTAATCGGCATTGTTTTCCAGCGCTTTTTTCTTCAGTTCTTCCGTATCGCCGAAAGGCTGGGCAGAAAGCAGGTCTTTGGCCTCAGTCTCAGAAAGGCTGGGATCAATATCATCGGTAATCCCGGTTAATATTTTCAGGTCTTCCTCAAATTCAAGGATATTTTTATTGATCTCCACTTTGTCACTGTTCAGCTGGATGACAATGCTCTGAAGGCGGACCTGATCTTTCAGCGAAACATTTCCCTTAGCGGTCTGAACCCTGTAGGCACTCAGCAGGTCGTTCATATATCCGAGCTGCTTATTGACATTGTCCAGTTTCAGTTTTTCGTAGTAGAGGTTGAAGTAGGTGGTTCTGAGCTGGGTCCTGAGATCTACCATTAGCTGGGTAAACTGGAGCTGGGCCAGTTCTTTGTTGGATTTGGCAAAAGCGATTTCATTTTTTTTCTTGCCGCCCATATAAATCAGCTGGGTTACCTGGGCTCCTTTCGCATGACCGGCATCAAAAAGTTTTTTGCCTTGCGGATTGTAGGCATTGATCTGTCCGCTGAGCTGAGGAAGATCCCAGATTTTAGCCTGCAAGATATCTGCATCCGCCATATTGATGTTGTACTGCTCGGCAAGAAGCTGAAGGTTATTTTTCTGGAAAGCTTCTTCACAGTCTGCCAGAGACATCTGCTGTTGGGCCGCCATCAGCGAGGAGACGATAAGCAACAGCCCTGCTATTCTGTTCATTCTTTCAATTTTATATTACAAAAATGGTTTTACGCTCTTAAAAACAACTTAAATCATCATTAAAAAAAAATTAAATCTCATGGATATATCTGCTTTTAAAGCGCATTCACAGAGATTATATTTGCTTTTAACTTATAATCAAAAACTCAGAATTTTGTTATTGCAGTTGGGAAGACAGGACTTCTTCTATAGCCGGCAGCATGATACTGTAATCACAGCAATACACCCGGAAGCATGTTTCAGCAACCGGGACTCATATATTGAATGTGATCCGGAATGTATTGGTATGTTCATCCGGGGCCAGGTAGCCGATATGGGCACCGTGGTATTCAATAATCCTTTTTACAATGCGCAGTCCCAGG
Organism: Chryseobacterium camelliae; assembly: GCF_002770595.1. Classification (NCBI taxonomy): domain Bacteria; kingdom Pseudomonadati; phylum Bacteroidota; class Flavobacteriia; order Flavobacteriales; family Weeksellaceae; genus Chryseobacterium; species Chryseobacterium camelliae. Next base: position 2,164,366 of record NZ_CP022986.1, read on the forward strand.
CCGGAGCCGGAAGTATTCTGGGCATTGTTACCTCTGGTAAAGGCTTCAAAAAGCTTCTGCTGTTCTGTTTCCGGAATGGTGGTTCCATGGGATATCACATCTATGGTGATGGAAGATTCCGTTTCAGTCAGCATCACATTCACCTCCATATGATCGGAATAGATCGCCGCATTTTTAAACAGGTTGATGAACACAATATCCAGCAGCGACTGTATACCGCTTACGGTAAACTGGGCTTGTTCGGAAGTGTCCTCAGAAATGAGGAAATCCATTTTCAGGTCAGGATAGCTTTTCTCTATGGTTTCGAAAGATTCGAAGATCACCTCGTCAATCCGCACCTCTTCATACAGACTCTGGATATTTTCCTTGTCAAATTTTGTCAGCAGCAAAAGAGAATTGGTAAGGTCGGACAGCTGGTAGACATCCTGCTGGATCTGTTTCAGCGAAGAAATGGTTTCAGGGCTGTGATTTCCAAGCTTGATCATATTTTCAAGCTGAAAAGCCATCCTCGTAATGGGCGTCCGGATCTCGTGGGAAGCACTGGCCGTAAAATCTCTCTGCGACTGGAACACATCATTCAGCCGGGCAATCATGGTATTGAAAGAATTGGCCAGGACACTGATCTCATCATTGGATTCTTTTACCGGGATCTGGGTGGTCAGTTTGTGGGCAGTAACCTCAGAAATTTCCTGGTTCAGTTCTTCCAGGGGCCTGAGGAACTGCTCCAAAAGATAATAGCTGAAAAGGCCGATAAGCAGTGTGCTCATAACATAGGCTGTAATAAGCAGGTATTTCAGATACAGGAGCTTTGAATTGCCATTGGAGTCATAGGCACTCGTAAGGATGTAATAATTTTCTCCTTTGATGTTCCGCAGGGCTGCATAAATTTCCGGCACCGAATTTTCGTCATAGACGATTTTCTTTTCATCCAGCTGCTGGAGCAGCCCGTCGTCCCAGGATACATTCTGGTCCTTAATGGTACTGTAGATCAGCTCTTTTTTGCTGTTGAATATGAGGATGGTTTCATTAAGGAGGATATTATCGGAATTTTCATTAAAGAAAAGCGGCGCTTCCTCCTCAAAATCTTTGGACCTGGAAATGAAATGGGAGGTAAATTCGAGGCGCTGCCTGAACCGCTCCTTGAATTCTTCCTTCCTGAAGTCGTTAAAAGACATATAGATCACTACCATCACGATACCGAAGAGCAGTGAAAAGGCGATGCTGAGGTTGAGGGCCAGTTTTCGTTTTAAAGACATCTATAAAGGGCTTAGGTAATACCCGAAACCCGAACGGGTATGGATCAGTTTTACTTTAAAGTCCTTGTCAATCTTTTTCCGCAGGAAGTTGATGTATACCTCTACCGTATTGGTGTTGGTATTGAAATTATGTTCCCATACATGCTCGGTGATCTGCTGCTTGGAAACAGTTCTTCCCTGGGCTTCCGCAAGATAGACGAGCAGCTGGAATTCTTTCAGGGTGAGGTTGATCTCGTGGCCGCTGCGGTATACTTTCTGTTCGGTCTTATTGATGATCAGGTCATCGATCCGGATGATTTCCTGGTCCGAATTTTCAGAAGGTGCCTTACGTCTCAGCAGGGAGTTGATCCGCAACAGCAGTTCTTCAAACTGGAAAGGTTTTACGAGGTAATCATCGGCAAGCCTGTTGAAGGCATCTTTTTTATCGGAAATATCCCCGTAGGCCGAAATAATCAGGATGGGTGTATTCTTATCGAAAGAACGGATGGTCTGGCATACTTCCAGGCCGTTGATCTTGGGAACGTTGATATCCAGCAGGTACAGGTCATAACTGCTGTCTTTGATCTGATTCAGAAACGTTTCACCGTCATAGACTCTATGACAGCTGAAATGATTGGATTCTAAAAATTTACACAATTCCGCAGAGAGGATCAGGTCATCTTCCAGTAAAAGAATGTTCATCAAATTTTATTTTCCACTAAATTAAATAAAATTTCGTGATATCTACCACACCGGGGAAATATGAGGACGAATATAATTTTATTTTAAGGTGGTCCGGGATGAAGCTGGTCCCAAAACCATTCAGTGAGCCTTGACCTGTTATTTTTGCTCATATTGTGCCGGTTTAAGGAATGCTATAACATACTCAGGACTGATTATTTTAATTCTTCCAAAGAATTTTCCTGAAACCCTGTCCTTATATCAATCATTATCATGAATACTTTTAAGCATGATTAGAAAGTTTCGGCAAATACGGTTATCCATCACCTGGCTTGTCCTTTTTTTTGTAACATTGTTTAAGGATGAAACCTGCTTGCTAAAAAGTCGATTCTAAATCCGGAAATGGGAAGTAAGACTGATGATCACTACAATTAAAAGCATATACGAAATGAAAAAAACACATCATTACAGGAACAAAATCATATGGACCGGAAATACCAGGTCATCCACTAAAAATTACCGTTCATATGAAAGGACCTACACCATCTCTGTTGAAGGTAAAGCTGACCTTAACGGGTCTTCAGATCCTGCATTTTTAGGAAACCCCAAGCTCCACAATCCAGAAGATCTTTTATTAGCCTCCGTTTCTTCATGCCATCTCTTATGGTACCTGCACCTGTGTTCCGTTCATCATATATTGGTAGAGGAATATACTGATTATGCGGAAGGGGTCATGGAAGAGCAGGAAAATGGCAGTGGCCGTTTTACGGATATTATATTGAAACCTAAAATCAGAGTGGCACAGCAGGATATGGTAGAAAAAGCCCTGGAACTTCATCATATGGCGGGTGAATACTGTTTTATTGCCAATTCCCTTAACTTCAAAGTACGGCATGAGCCTGAGATTACCTTTGGAACTGCCAGCGATCTTTAAGATGATAAAAAATTATTGATATGAAAAAAATAATCTCAGCCCTGCTTTTATCAGCCTTCTGCTATGCATCAGCTCAATCTAAGCAGATCCATATACAGTATACCTTTGTCAGGTCACCTGTTGCGGTACTGAATGAAAACCTGTACATCAAAAACAATGAAGTAATTTCGATACAGGACTCCGTATTCACCAAACCTGTGCAGGAAAACTCAGAATGGATATCTGAAGTCCAGGTCAAGGCTCCCGGTTCAGGAAAGCCTCAGAAACGCTATTATATTTCAGACCTGAAGGAGGGTGGAACAAAACATTTCTTTTTCACTTCTTCCCCTTATTCATTGAAAGACCAAACCAATTATTTCATTCATGACGAAGTCCCCAAACCCGTATGGAATATTGATGAGAAAACTACCAGGAAGATATTGGGTTATACATGCATCAAAGCAACCACTGTATTCAGAGGGGCTAACATTACGGCATACTTTACCCGGGAACTTTCTTATCCGGCCGGTCCTTTCAAATTTTTCGGGTTACCGGGATTAATTTTAGATGTCAGGGAAGATGGGCTCCCGTATATGATATGGAAGGCAACGGCTGTTGATCCGGATGATACAACAAACATTAACTTCAAACCGGAATTCAGGGATGATCCTAAAATCACCATGCAAGAATTTGTCCGTAAGAATGATGAGCTTTCAAGCCAATTCAAGAGTGAGATCCTGAAAAACCTTCCGGCAGGCGCAAAGATGGAAAGCAGTAAGAAAAGGGTTCAGCTGGAGAAGGTCTTTGAATGGGAAAATCCAAAATAACAGATGACAGGCAGGGTTGCATAAAAAAATCCCGGGAAAATCCGGGATTTTTTTTGAGCCAACTACGGGACTTGAACCCGTGACCTCTTCCTTACCAAGGAAGCACTCTACCGCTGAGCTAAGTCGGCCTGAACCAAAAAAATCACACTGTGAGCGTGATTTTTATGTGAGCGGAAGACGGGGGTCGAACCCGCGACATTCAGCTTGGAAGGCTGACGCTCTACCAACTGAGCTACTTCCGCAATTCTGTTTCCAAAATTATTGGTAACGCTGTGCAAACTTAGGAAAATCCTGTGAAATCTGCAACACTTTTTTCTAATATAAAATGTGGGGAGAGCAGGATTCGAACCTACGAAGCCGAAGCAACTGAGTTACAGTCAGTCCCATTTAGCCACTCTGGAATCTCCCCAGATATTTTATATTAATGAGCCTCCAGAGGGATTCGAACCCACGACCCCGAGATTACAAATCACGTGCTCTGGCCAACTGAGCTATGGAGGCAAATTAAAAGACTGAAGCTTGTGGGAAATGCTACCCGAAGCGGATCAGTAGTTAAAAAAAAATCACGCCCTCTGGTGTGATTTTGAGCGGAAGACGGGGGTCGAACCCGCGACATTCAGCTTGGAAGGCTGACGCTCTACCAACTGAGCTACTTCCGCAATTCTGTTTCCAAAATTATTGGTAACGCTGTGCAAACTTAGGAAAATCCTGTGAAATCTGCAACATTTTTTTCTAATATAAAATGTGGGGAGAGCAGGATTCGAACCTACGAAGCCGAAGCAACTGAGTTACAGTCAGTCCCATTTAGCCACTCTGGAATCTCCCCAGATATTTTATATTAATGAGCCTCCAGAGGGATTCGAACCCACGACCCCGAGATTACAAATCACGTGCTCTGGCCAACTGAGCTATGGAGGCAAATTAAAAAGAATTCAAAAGATCGCTGTTCCTTTTTGCGAGTGCAAATATAGAACGGATTTTTTGAATTCTCAAATTTTTCAGGGCTTTTTTTTGAGTTTTTTATCTAAGCCATTTCTTTTTTCTTGATTAGTAGCTTTTTAGCAGCATCTACACAAAGATCCAGGCTTTCTTCAAATGTGGTGCTGGTCTTTTTTACCACGATATCCTCTCCCGGAACCGCCAGGATCACTTCGGCAGTTTTGTTGGCCCTGTCCGAGGTATTTTCTACTTTAAGAAACACTTTGCATTCATGGATCTTGTCATAGAATGTTTCCAGTTTCGTTACTTTTTTGTCGATGTGCGTTTCCAGTGGTTCGTGAGGAGTTAAACCAATTGATTGTACGGTGATCTTCATAATTCATCTTTTTTAGACGCTCTTGGATGAGCCTTATTAAACACTTTTTTCAATTGTTCGATATTGGCATTCGTATAGACCTGCGTGCTTGCAAGGCTGGAATGTCCCAATATGTTCTTTACTTTAGAAATTTCCGCCCCGTTGTCTAGCACATGGGTTGCAAAACTGTGCCTGAGGATATGAGGGCTTTTTTTCTGCTTGGATGTTATCAGACTAAGGTACTTATTAACCACCAGATAAACAAATTTTTCGGTGAGTTTTTTCCCCTTGCCGTTGACGAAGAAACAGGAAGCATACTCTTCCTGCGGCTGCCGTACCAAGAGATATTTTCTAAGCAGGGAGGCAAGCGATTCAGATATGGGAACCATCCTTTGTTTATTTCCTTTTCCCAGGATCTTCATCATGCATCCATCCAGGTCAACATGCTCAAATATCAGGCCACAAAGCTCGGCTTTCCGCATACCGGTCTGGTATAAGACTTCGATGATGCATTGGTCTAGTATATCGTATCCGCCTTCTGAAATCCGGTTTCCGAGCGTAACCATCTCTTCTTCAGAAATGGGGATCTGCTTTTCAGGGTAAAACTTAAGGGAAGCAATGCCTTCAGCCGGCGAAACGGTGATCTCCCCTATTTTGAGGAGGAAAAGATAGAAACTCCGCAAAGAGGAAAGTTTCCTGTTGATGCTTCTTTTGGAAATGTCTTTTTCGCTGAGCTCAACGATGAAGTTCCGGATGACTTTCTTGTTGACGGCTTTAAGGTCTTCCGAAGACTCGGTTTCCAGGCAGAAACGGGAAAAGTCTTCCAGGTCTTTTTTATAGCTTGTAATCGTATGGGGAGAATACCTTTTTTCCAACTGCAGGTATTCTAAAAATTTATCCAGCATCATCATGATATCAAAACAAAAAATTCACTCCTCAAATATAGTATTTAAGAAGTGAATTGATATGTGTTTAAGAAAATTTTTCTTAAGCCTGCTCCTCTTTGCTAAGCTCTCTTTGTTTGTGAGCCGCCTTTAATCTGGCTTGTCTCAAAGTTACAGAAGGTTTAACAAATTGCTGTCTTGCTCTTAGCTGACGAACAGTTCCGGTTTTGTCAAATTTTCTTTTATATTTCTTTAATGCTCTATCGATGGATTCACCATCTTTTACAGGAATTATTAACATAGTTTACATCTCATTTTGGACTGCAAAAATAATGCTTTTTTATATCATGGCCAAATTATGTGAAAGAAAAAACACATTCTGTTGTAGGCAACTTAATGCATATAAGGTAAAAAAACCTTTTGATAAAGCTATTTCAGAACAATATATCCTTTATAAAAATGTTGAATATAAGTTTTACATTATCACACCTATTTAAATGCTTCCGATCGTCTATTCTAAAAGCCATCATCCATATGAACGCTATTTAAACAAAATTCCGTATCTTTGTAATCACTTTATTCATGGGGTTGACTGGTTTCGACAGCAAGGTCAATGGGTAAGTAAGCATGCAGAGAACCGTAGCGCGATCTCTATAATCCCTTGCTACAAAATTTTAACTGGCAACGAAGAGTTCGCTCTTGCAGCTTAATATCGAAGTATAGTAGATCAAGCGTTTTCCCGAAGATTTCAGTAGGGAAGCAAGATGTCCCACAAAAGCCCTGTTCTGCGGCGTTTGATTCTGGGATATAGGAATGCAGGAATAAGGCTTTAGATGCTTCGGCTAAAGCTCGAAAACCTTAGAAGATAAGCTGGAAGTTGGGTGTCTGCTCTCTGCCTCCAGTCGAAAACCAATAGCAGAATAAGCATGTAGAAATCTTATGTATTGCTTGTTTGGACGAGGGTTCGAATCCCTCCAACTCCACTAAAAAAAAGAGAAAATGTAATTTGCATTTTCTCTTTTTGTTTCTGAGATTACTCTCTTACCGCGAGCATCTCGCTCGTAACCAAATCAAGAAACTACTGCGGTATTAACCTTCCGGATACTTACTAAAAAACAACACACATCACACCCTCAAAATCACTACTTTTACATTTTAATCAAACTTAAATTCCCGCTAAATCAGGATTTTGTACACACCTGAAATAAAACCCCGTAAAATGCTTAACCCAAGGGATCAACATATACAACCGATAGCAGGGCTTCAGCCTTACATCCGTCATTTCGGAATGCTGGAGGATGATATTCCGTGCGGTGAAACAAAGGCTTTTAAAATAATTGCTGACGGTTGTCCGGGACTAATTTTCCAGGAAAATACCAATAGTTTTTTAGATAACAACGGAAATAAGCTGCCACAGCTTTTTATACACGGTTTAACATCATCCAACTCGCAAAAAACAGCCACAGGAAAATACCGTAATATAGGTGTTTACTTCCAGCCGACTGCCATAAAAGCCATTTTCGGCATTGATGCCCATGAACTGACAGATCGTTATCTTGATTTAAATGAGGTTATTAAAAATGACCTGGCGGACCAGCTTTTAAATGAGGATGAAACGGATAAGAGAATTGCCATCCTGTCTGACTTTCTTTTCCGTCAAATTGAAAAGAATAAATATCCTGAAAACAGGAAGTCTTCGTATGCCGTTGCCAAAATAAATACGGATAACGATGATGGACTAGCTGCAATCCAGTCAGATTTAAACCTGTCGGAACGTTCTTTGGAAAGGATTTTTAAAACGGATATCGGTATTTCACCCAAATTATTTTTCCGGATCTGCCGCTTTCAGGCTGCTCTTGACGGTGTTCGTAGCCGGACATTCAATTCTTTGACGGAAATTGCTTACCAGCATTCCTACGCAGACCAGTCTCATTTCATTCGTGAGTTCAGGGAATTTACAGGTGCTACGCCAAAACAGTTTTTAGCCTGCGCAAATGAGCAGGAACTCAATTTCCCGGAATGGAAACTTTAGCCTGTCGGTTTTGTTCTATTTTCCGTTTTTCCAGCCCGATACCTTTGGCCCTGTCATTAAAGATTAAAAAATGCAGAACAAGAAAATTACCGTATTCGGTGCCACAGGAAAAATAGGTTCGGAACTGATGGCCCTTTTATCAGCGGCAGGCATTGAAACCATTGCCGTAAGCCGTAACCCCGACAAAGCCATCCGGCTGCCTTGTGTACAATGGGTACAGGCAGATATGTCTTCCCGGGAAAGCCTGCACAAAACCATGGAAAATACCGACTCCGTCTTCCTTTTGTCGGGTCACAGTCCGGGTTTTTTGGAAGAACAATCCAACGTCATTTCCGTGGCCCGGGAGCTGGGCGTAAAGCATATCATAAAGCTGTCGTCAGCAGCGGCAGACAAAGATTCTCCCTTTTTAATTGCAAGGGTACACGGCGAAGTAGAAGAAATACTCAGGAATGTGGGTATTGCCCATACACTTCTCCGCCCAACAGGGATGATGCAGAACTGGCTGGGAGAACTGGCACATTCCGTGAAAACGGAAGGTAAAATCTATGACGCTACCGGCGAGGGTAAGCGTGCGTATGTGGATATCCGGGATATTGCGGAAGTAGCGTTCCGTATACTCTTGCAGCCGGAGCCGCATGCCGGCCATTCCTATTTTTTAACAGGTGGAACAGCGGTTAATTACGGTGAAGTAGCAGAAACCATCAGCCGCATAACCAACCAAAACGTTTCCTTTGTTTCCCTGAGCATAGAAGAGCTCCGGCAGCGGATGCAGCAACAAGGCAAACCTGAGTGGATCATCAATACCTTGCTGGCTTATACCCAATTGCAACGGGACGGCAAAACGGCAGCAGTAAGCACAGATGTGGAAACCGTGTTGCATCAACCCGCCCGGACCATAAACGACTTTTTCAGGGATTATAAAAATGCCTTTCTGAAATAAATGGCATTGTTCAGGCGAGGGTTTGAATCCCACTACTCCACTGAACAAAAAGAGAAAATGCAGTTTGCATTTTCTCTTTTTGTTTTCTCTGTTATGACTTAGCATATTTATTATAGAATGTATTGATATGCAATGATTAATTATTGATTATATGAGTTATCAAATTAATTTAAAATAAAATTATAATACGTCAACCTTTGACGTTACTGGAATTTAGTTTTGTTTTTAGGAATATTTAAAAAGAATATTAATAATAAATAAAACTTATGAAACAATTTGATGATGAATGGAGCGATGGCCTCTCGGAGTTCAAAGTCGTTTCCATAGATGATTTAAACAATGGAATATTAGGGAAAGGAATAGACCCTTTTGAAGGGATAAGAACCAATAAAACATTTGATGAAATCTCCAATGAATATGCATTAAGTACACCTTTTGGAAAAAAGAGCACCTTTTATAAACCTACTCCGGAAGACTATGATGCATTATCTAAAGATTTTTATATCGGCGGGATCAACTATGAACTTCTTGCAAAAGATTTAAAAGAAAAGTTAGGACTAATAAATAACTTCTTGTTTGAGCCAGAAAAGTATTTATTGGAAGATAAAACCATTTATGCTGGCTCATCTTCATTTGGCACTCCTGTATTCAGTAGGATTAAAAATAACAAACCCTTTGTATATAAAAAGAATGATACAGAAATACAGGCTATTTTCGATTTATCCAAACTGAATACCAGAAAGAATGTATTGAGTAACTTTTACAATTTTGGGATTTATTTTGACAACTACAAAGTAATATATAATCTTAACTTTATCTATAAAGACGGAGAAGATAAAAAATTTCAAGATACAGAAACTAAACAAACATCTAATCCTGCCGACTTTAAGTTAAATGATGAATATATAGCTATTAAATTATTTACATCAAACGTTGACACATTTGTAGAGTTTTTAAGAATTGTTAAAGGAAATTCTAATGCAGAGTCAGTAAAAAAATCGATAATTAGATATTATCAATATTTCTTTGCAACCGCCAAAGGCAATCCTGATATTATTGACGGTTTATATGAAAATATTCCTGATTTTGTTTTAGAAACTCTTACCGATGAAATGCTTTGGAAAGATTTTGTTTCTCTTTCTGAAAAAGCTATTGATACATCTGATACTAATGAAAACCGTTCAGTCATTAATCTGCTGAAAGGTGTAAAAAATGCAAATTGGTGGTTCAATCAAATTAACCATAATCCTAACTCTGTCCGCAAAGTTTTTGAAAAAGTCAGCAATAGATATATTGAAGAATTAATAGTAGCTTTTTCAAGAATTGGTTTAAAAAACTGGACGAATAAAGAACTTGAGCAGGCTTGGAAATTTGATCTTGACTATGAAAAATATAAACCTTCTGATGGAGTTAATGATCCATATATAAGATATACTGGTTTTGCTTATTATTTAGAAAAAGAGAGAAAATATAAAATAGGTACTGCTCTATTTGGATATGATGATGCTTCTATCATAATGCCATATAATGAGAAAGAAATTGGCCCACATGAGCTACAATTGCCATTTGTTCCAATGAAACTAGTTTTAAATGAAGGAGAGGTTACCTATATCCCATGCTTTGTTGCCGAATATTTTACTAATAACAAAATAGACGAAGAATTTTGGATAATTCTTAATAACATTGCTTCAGGGCTGCTACCAGAAGTAGGAGCTGGAATTGCAAGAGGTACAGCTATTTTATCAAGGATTTTAAGTGGTAGAAAAATAAAAACTGTAGAAGAACTCATAGAATTCTTAGGAAAAGTAGATCAGAATGTAATGGCAGAAGATTTGGAGAAAGTAGGAATACAAGCACTTTTCAGAGGAACAACAAGAAGTGTAAATGGAGAACTCTTTACAGGAAATATTAATTCAATAGAATATGGAGCTTCAACTTCTACAGACCCGATTAGAGCAGTGATCTTCGGGATAGAATCCTCATCTAAGCCAGGAACAAAAGGAGTTTTGCAGGTGTATGTACCAAACGATTTAAAAGGTTTAAATTTACAATCAGCAAATCAGTACAGATTTGATTTAGAATTGGAAGTCATTGTCAACACTTCACCAGAAAACTTATCTAATTTTGCTATTAAAGAAGTTGCTATTGAAAATGCAAGGAAATTATTAAATGAATTGTATGGATTAGATATTCCTGCTAAAATCACCAAAGATGGATTTCCAAATAGTTTATTTTTGTTAGAAAACACAAAAAAATTAACCCCAAAAGAAGCATTAGAATTTTATAAAAAAGCGATTAAATAAAAACTTAAATTAATATGGCAGCAATTACAAATAATTTATACGACAATATTCGTGAAGATTTTATTAATAAATATCCATTCCTTGCATTTCATAGAATGTATTCTAACAATGATATTTCTAAATATGAATTAAATCCTATAGATAGAAATTCTTCTATATATGTGGAGAATTACAGCAATGATAATGATATAATTTTAGGAACAAAATACAATGTTATTTATAACAGAAAAGAACCTAAAAATTATCAAAAAATAGATTGTGAAATAGATTTTGTCTCATTAAAAAAGAATGATAATATAGGAATTATCCCAAAAGGTTATGGAGGATGTATTCGTTTGAAATTTAAGGATCAAGTTCCAGATATGACAAAATTGTTAGTTCAAGATAAAAATGAGAATTACAATGATACTAATAATGATATTTTATACTTAACCACTCAAGAAGTAATGAATAAAATATTAGAAGAATTGCAAAAAGTATAAATTACTCAAATATAAAAAAGGCTGTCTTAAAGACAGTCTATTTTTATTTCTTAAAGCAGCAGTTAACATCCTATTTAATTTTGAGATATAACAAGTATTAGGTTAATATTGTTTTTCTGTTTTTAAGGCTAGGTCATTTACACTAATAGGTTTCCCCTGCTGGCGCGAGCATCTCGCTAGTGCCAAAATAAAAGCTAACGCTTTTGAGCATCTTTCATTGATTTGGATACCTACTATTATATCTAATAAATATGAGCGTGACGTGCCCTCAGCGAAGGAGGCACAATACAATAATCTACAAGACAATAGAAGATTGAACACCCAAAATAGAATCTATAAAAATGCAGCTAAACTCTAACTGAACTTTTTATCTGTATTGTGAATAAAATTAATTAAGTTTATCATCAATATATACATTCAAAGATGATTAGAAATATAAAAAACCATTTGCTTTTATTTGTGATGATATCGTGCCATCTTTTAGGGCAAAAATCAAGCTTTATATATGAGTTAAAATACAAGCCCCATACTGACAGCATAAGACTTGATACCATTACGTATTATCTGGATAGAGATAAAGACGTATCATTGTTTCGTTCTGCAATGTTCCGGAAATCAGATTCATTAGCGGTTAAAAGAGGATACCCTAATGGGTTTGATACTGAATTTAATAATAAGCAACTGTATGTGAAAAAGGACGCCAAAGAAAATACTGTTTTAAAGTATGTTTTCATTCCTATAGCCTATTCAACCTTTGCTATAAAAATAAATGAAAAGCTTGAATGGAAAATATTACCGGAAAAACAAACAATTGGAAAATATCTTTGTCAAAAGGCAGAAGGATCTTATGGCGGAAGGATCTGGAATGCATGGTTCACCTCCGAAGTTCCAATTTCCGATGGGCCATATATTTTTAATGGCTTACCTGGATTAATCATAAAAATAACAGATGATCAGGGAGATTATGATTTTGAATTGGTACAAATCAAAGATTTCAAATGGAAAGAATTATATCCGGCAAAATATCAGAAGTTGATTTCTTGGGAGGATTTCCAGAAAATACAGACCGATTTTTATAACAATCCTTTATCTACGCTTAAAAAAGGAGATATTTTAAATGAGGATGCTTCCGGAAATCTTTCCGAAGCAAACCACAGAGATGTAAAAGAGTCTATCAGAAAAAATATTAGGAGTAAAAATAATCCCATAGAGTTAAATTATAAAGTAGATTTTAAAACCAATTAATAATATAATCTGTAATCTATTTTTATTGATTTTGAAATCCCCCTGCTGGCGCGAGCATCATGCTCGTGCCAAAAATAAAGGCTAACGCTTTTGAGCATCTTTCATTTATTTGGACACCTATTATTAGATCAGATAAATATGAGCGTAAAATAATGTGCACGAGCGTGACGCTCGCGCCAGCGAGGGTTGGACAAGGGTTCAAACCTCCAACTCCACTTTAATGAAATTTTTTAAAATCTAAAATTCTTTATATCAAAATATAGAAGGTTTTTTAATGGTTAATTTCATTGTAACATCTCATTAAATATCATGTTGTGATAACAACCAGATATTATATTTTGTCATAAATACTTTGGTCATAATTATTCATTATGTAATTATAAGGATTATCTCTATATTTGATAAAAACAAATAACCTTAAAATCAGTTATGCCAATTCCTAATTTTGATCATAATAATGTAATACCACCACATTTGGGAGATCCGTCAAACAGAAGCGATGTTTCTCCTTTTGAGTGTACAACACTTGAATTATGTCAAAAATTCAGTACTTCAAGAAAAAGAATTGAGATTTTACAAAAATTTTTAGACTTTCGAAATAGGACCATTAATAGTGGTGTTAAGGTTGGCTTTCAATGGTTAGATGGAAGTTTTTTAGAAAACATTGAAGAATCTGAAGGTCGAAATCCAAATGATTTAGACGTAATTACCTTTTATGGTGGACTAACACTGACTGATCAATTTATGGCAAAGAAGTATTTTCCAGAATTCTTCAGCCCTAAGATGGCAAGAGATAAATTCTTAGTTGATCATTATGCCATCGACTTTAGTTTTGATCCTGACGTTACTATAGAACAGACAAGATACTGGTTACAGTTGTTTACTCACAAGAGGAATGGAATTTGGAAGGGAATGTTAAAAGTCCCTTTAAATAGTTTGAAAGATGATGAAAATGCATTAAACTACTTAAAGTCACTCTGATGAGCTTACATAATAGAATTCAATTTTTAAAGACGCAGATAATCGACTTAAACCGATTATTAGAAAAAGTTGGTGATCATCCATTGATGTCTGAAGGGCTAAGAGAAAGAATAGAAATGATAGAGGAAGAACTAAAATTGATTCCATTAGAATCATTTGAACCATCTCTCCAATTTCTCTTTAGTGGTGATGCCGTTTTAGGATCACAAGGTATTAAATCTACTTTTTTAAGTAAGATAATGCCACCACTCGAAGGTTTGGTAAAGACTCAGTTAGCATATAATAAATATGGAAAAGTTGGAAGACGTGGAAGAGCAAGGAAAAGTTCTAATGCCGAATTATTCTTAACTGCTTTACCAAAAGGGTCTTTTGGGATTGAACTATCAAGATTAGATTTTGATGAGGAAGACTTGTATGATATGGTAGATACTTCTGAAGCTATGAAAGATGTAATAATTTTGATTGCAAATACTACCGAGAGTGACCAATTGTTTGAAAATACAATCGAAACAACTCCAAAAAGGAATCTCAATAATCTTAAAAGATTTTTACAAGAAGTTTCAAATGAAAGATCTATTCTAAAGATGGATAGTGGAAATTTACATATTGAATTATCAAAGGAAAAAATCGATAAGGCAGCAAGTAGAGTATCTTTTGCACTTAAAGAAGATAATGAAATTTTTATTACCGGTACTTTTCGTGGTGTACTTTTAGATTCGAATAGATTCGATATTCTTGATGATGAGGGACAACAAATTTCAGGATCAATAAGTCATGACCTAGATGAAGAACAATTGATTGAATATGATACAAAATTTTTAAATAAATATTGTACAATTCATTTGCGAGTTTATAAGACGAAATTCAAAACATTTAGCGAAAGAATCGATTATGAATTGTTAGAGATTACGGCGATTTAAATTAGCAGAACCTTTAATTTCTTTTATTCTATATTTAGTTTAGGTTAATACTTAATCTGACAGTTATGAATAAATTAAATAACTGTCAGATTAAGTATTAACTAATTCAAATAAATAGTTTTTATTTTAAAGGTCTATATGCAATTATTTGGACGGTTCCTTTGCCTGGATATTTTTTCATTTCAAAAGTTTTATTCATTCTTTCCAGAATCTCAGGTAGCTTAGTTGCATTATAAGTTCTTGGGTCGAAATCAGGTTTTAACCTTTTAATATAAGTTCCTGTTGAGGAAATATTAGCCCACCCATCATCATCTTTGTACAAATCCCAAGCTGTAGTAAGTAGGTCTTTTAATTCCTCGCTATCATCTACTTTTATTTTCGTTTTATGTGCTTCTTTGGGAACTACAGCAATTGTTTCCTCTAATTTTTGTATGCCAATATTTTCAACGAAAATAAAATCATCACAAGCATTCCTGAATGAAATTGGTGTTTTCTTTTCTCCTACACCAATAACAAATATTTCTGATTCACGTAAACGGGATGCTAATTTGGTGAAATCACTATCACTTGAAACAAGAACAAAAGCATCATACTTATTCGTATATAGTAGATCCATAGTATCAATAATCATTGATGCATCTGTTGAATTTTTTCCTACGGTATAAGCAAATTGCTGCATAGGTTGAATCGCGAGTTCATTAAGTATTGTTTTCCAGTTTTTTAGAGTTTCGTGAGACCAATCACCATATGCACGCTTAACAACAATATGTCCGTGAGCTGAAATTTCTGAGATTATATCGCTTAATTTTGAATATTGAGCATTATCTGCATCTATCATTATAGCAATTTTTTTTAAGTTGTCTAAATCTTTCATTTTGTACTTCTTTCAATTCGTAGTATAGTTATTTTTCAGTAGACATCTAAATTACGATTAGATTCTTTATCCACACCTTTGGCGTATATCCATCATCTTTAACATGTCATATTTAAGTATGATAATTTTACAATACTACACAAAAAATCACTATTCTGATTAAGTATTTATACCTATTAAGTTGATTTTGACAATTATATTATTTAGAGATTATGTATATAATAATCCATACTCATACAATCTCTTGCTGAAAAGCAATAGAAACATTCTAGGAATTACATTGTTTCATATATGTGAAAATATTATAATAAAGATGTAAAGAAGAGTTTGTTGAATTAGCAATAAATAGTCCTAAAAAATCGATACAGATTTATTAAAAAAAAAATAATTAATTAGATACTTGCAAAAATGTTTTTGCAGGTGTTGCAGATTAAATATTAATTCACTTTTTCAAATGGAACTATTGATTAAATTAAGATTTAGCGATAATACTTATATGCTCATTTGAGTAGGTAAGATTGACTAATGTTAGATTATCCTCAACAAATTTTATTCCTTTATCAGTTAATTTTCCAGATCTAATAGGGGCTTTCAACCACTCAGCTTCTTTTTTAAAAGAATAATCTGAAATTAGATAAGAAGGTTTATTTACTATTGCAAAATCCCTCCCAAAGCTATCTTTAATAAAAAAGTGATTATCTTCCATTTTAATATTTCCAGCTATATTCTCCTTGCTAATAATACAAGCTTTAAAAGTTTCAGGTTCATCAATCCATTCTAAGAATATAATGGGATGCTGGTTTTTTTTGGCATTCCAGAAAATATCACCCTTTGTAAATTTTAGTTTTTGTATTTGCATGATTATTTAATTTATAAGTTGAATATAATACAAATTTAGATATCGATCTAATTATAGTTAAAAAATCAATAAAGAACCGGATATTACTGTTTACTAATTAATTATATTGCATATATATTCAAACTAATTATACAATGAATAAAATGAAAAAAATAGCTTATATTTAATTGATTATGATAAAACGGAGAAGTTTACCTAAACAGAGAAGTTCCCCCGTCTGCTGGCGCGAGCGTCTCGCTCGTGCCAAAATAAAAGCTAACGCCTTTGAGCATCTTTCATTGATTTGGATACCTATTATTATATCTAATAAATATAAGCGTGAAATAATGTGCACGAGCGTGACGCTCGCACCAGCGAGGGGGATTATTCTGATTATGAAATTCTATCAAAAGAAATTGAAAATCATATTAAAACTCTATAATAAAAACTGACAGGCAATATTTAAATTTAAAAAAAGAAAAAAAATTAGTGGCAGAGACCTGCTTATATATAGTGAATGCATTTTTCAACAAATTCAATCTAATGTCATAAAAAGTGCATTTATTGAAGGAACTATAAATGTAGAACCTGAGATAAAAAGTTTGTGCTTAATGCTTCAAGGTTTTGCCAATAGGTAAAGCATCACAAAGTTTTCTAAGAATTGTTTAATATAGAAAAGATAAAAAAATGACTAATAATCCTAAGTTACAAGATAGAGCTATACAGTGTTATAATAGAGTAGAAAAAAAAATTGAATTTCTTTTTGAAGGATTTACTAACCTGATTAAGCTTTGCAGTAACAATGTGATAAATTGGTTTAAATCAAATTCAAAACTATTATTTTTATGGTTTATTCTAATTATTGCGGGATTAATTTTTCAGGATAAAATAACTAATCTCATTTTTAAATATTCATTTTTAGGGGAAAAAGAAGTTGGCAATATTTGGTTTAATCCTATTTTTTATATTCTAACTATTTTTATAATATTAAGATTCTTCTGGTTGATAATCATCAATTATAGACTGTCAAAATATTTTTATTTTTGGGTTTTAGGTATTGCTGTAGTTTATTTTATTGCGTTTAGAAATGACTTCCTTTTAATAAATTATAATGATAGCATATTTTATGTTGATATAATTTTACTAACATTTTTCTTAACATTTCTCTTATTTATAAGAAATTTCTTTGGCGATTTTCAGTTCTATTATAGAACAAAAAATAAGATTAATCAATGGTTAAATGTAACTAAAATTATTTCGGATAACATATTTTTAGAAGATACTCCAAAAGATGGGAAAGAAAATAATGAACTTGATTCAGTTGCTAATGAATTAATTAGTACTATAAAGGACTTCAAGCCAAATCAAGCATTTATAATTGCAATCAATGCTAAATGGGGATATGGAAAAACAAGTTTTCTTAAAAGATTAGAATATAAGCTAGGCTATGAAAATAAACAGATAATTCCGCCAATTATTTTTTGGTTTAATACTTGGCAACATCAAGATGAAAAAACAATAATAAATAATTTTTTTGGACAATTAAAAAAAGAATTATCAGCATTTGATGGAAATGCAGAACTTGTTATTAATAAATACGTAGGGAAATTATTTACTATATTATATCAAAAGCAAGTAAGATTATTAAAAACATTCACAGATGATTTAATAGGAGACAATGCAAGTATTGAAGATTATTATAATAAGATTGAAAATATCTTATCAAAATTAAATCGCCAAATCGTCGTATTTGTAGATGATTTGGATAGGCTTAATAAATCAGAAATTCTTGAAACTATTAGAATTTTGAGAAATGTTGCCAATTTCAAAAATATAATTTTTATATGTGGTGTAGATAAGCAATATATTATTCAGAAGGGAGAATTAGAAAGTAATTATTTAGATAAAATTTTTAACATTGAAATTAGTTTACCTAAAATAAATGAAACAGGTTTGTTCATTTATTTTAAAGATTTAATTAGAAATACTGATTTAGTTAAATTAAATACTTCACCTCAATTACCTCAAAATATAAGTATTAATGAAAGAGTAATAGAAGCATTAGAAACGATCCTCTATTCTGACGATGGTAATATTTTAAATACTTCTGAATTCTGGTTTCAAAACGAAATTAACCTGACAGATAAAGCCACAGAAGATTCTCTACCAGTTCAAATACCTTTATTAACATCAATATTTTTTAATTCTCGCAGAGATGTAAAACGGTTTTTTAATTATTTAGTAGCTAATTTTAGAATTTTAAGAAATGTTGAAAATATTGAATTGTATGATTATATTCTTTTCCATTTGTTGTTATTTAAATATGATTGGATGAGAATTAATTTTGAAGATAGAAATATAAATTATTGGCTAGATGGGAACGTAGTGCTAAAGTTTAAGGAGAAATCTTTAGAAAAATTAAATAACTTAAATAATACCACTGATAAAATAGATGAAAATACTATTTATACTATCCTATTAAAATTGTTCCCAGATAGTAAAGACAATTATCTAGTTAGTGGGAAAGGAATAAGGCAAAAGCGTTATTTTCCAATTTATATAAATAACAATATATTTAATGATTCTTTTTCATATTCTGACTTGTTAAAAGCCCATAAAGACAATAAACTTAAAAACTTGATAGAAGAAAAAATCAAAAATACTCCAGAGGAAACTTATTTACTGAATGATGTCAAAGCATTTATCTTAAAAGAAGAGAATTTACAATCAGAGCAAGAATATATACAAGCAATCAGATTAATAAATACAGATTATTTTCAAGACATTTCTGAAATGGAAATGTTAGCTTTCGTAAATTATGGAGAAGATAAGTTTAATGATAAATTTGAAGAAATTGCTAATAAAGAAATATTTATAGATATAAAAAATAATTTTGGAGAATTATTACTCAAATTAAACTTTCATTATTCTACAGAGCCTAAAGAATATCATATAGCCCATTTAGGTGGAATTGACAATTTTAATGAGTTTTTTAGAAATAGAATCAAAGAAAATAAAGATAATAAAGATAATAATACTAAAAAAGCAAATGAGTTAAAATTCATTGACCATAATTACACTAAGGATAAATTGATAGAACTTATAGGCGAGTATCTTAAAGAAAAAGTTTCGTTAACTGATGTAAATGGCAAGATTGTATGGTGTGTAGAGAAGTATTTTACCTATTTTCATTTTAGGTATTATTATAATGAAATTACAGAAAAATTAATTAATTATTTAAAAATAAATTTTAAGACTATTTTTTTAACTGGCGAGCCACAATACCTTGTTTCTATTATTGATCTTAGGTATTTTGCATCAATTTTTATAGATTCTGATGAGGAAAAAAGAAAAGTAGATAATCAAGTTGAAGAAATAATGAAAAAAGGAAGTTTCAGTGCTGATGATTTAAAAATCAATGATTTTATAAAAGTTGGATTAAATAATTTTTTAAAGTTTTTTGAATCTATTGATAATATTGATTCAGAAAGCAATTTTTCAGAAGATGAATTACGAAAATATATTGAATTCACGGATTTATTAAGAAAACGTATCGAGCCTTTCACGTAGCTGTAATAGTCACAATCCATTTTCTAATTATTCAATTTTCTATAACAATTTTCCCCTTCATAATACCCGAAACAAAGAAAAATATCATTTCCATTTCGCTCAAAGCTGCTTGTATATGTCATATCAATATCTTCAACATCTTCAGGAAACATCTTTAAATCTTTATCAAGGTTCAGATAAAAATCATCAAATTTTATTGAATTAGCATTGAGCTTATATTTTGATTCATAGTCGAGTAATTTTTTACCTGTTTTGTCATAAATAACTCTTTTATAAGAACCGTTTGTTTCTATTGTAATCGTATCGTATGTGTTTTTATATGAATCAGGTACATATTTTCCATAAACCTTTTCAGGATCGATCTGGCATGAAAAGTTTAGATACAGCAATATCAGGTAATAAAATAACCTTAAACTACGGAGTTGTATTTTTGGCTTTCTGCCTTTTTTTGTCATTTTTATGGTGTATTTTAGGATCAGATTGGTCAGAACCCTTATTTTAACCTCAGAACCTATTCTGTAAAGAAGCAGCTCTTAAGATTCAAGATCAGTCATTAAGAAAAATATCAATCACCATCTAATCAAAATAAAAGCTGCCCAAAAAGACAGCCTTCAATTATAAAATTTCACTTTCAATCTTTAATCACCTTCCTCACCAGCTCCTCAATCACCCTACTCTTCTCCTTCTCCGTTTCCAGCAGCCGCTCATACAGCTTCTTATTTTCTTCATAAACATCTATCAACTTATCAATAGGATTTATCGAACATTGGTAATTGTTATTGTTTGAGCTGTGTTCATTAAAAGTATTGGAAATGATATTGAAAACGGCATCATCCGAAAAATTCTTCAGCGCTTCCAACGGGATTTCCAGGGCTTTGGCGATGGGTTCCAGTTTGTGGTCTTCCAGTTCTTCGGCATTTTCCAGCAGGGATACTTTCTGCTGGCTGACGCCCAAAATTTCGGCCAGGGTTTCCTGCTTCATGCCGCGCATTTCCCGGATTCTTGCGATGTTTCTCCCGATATGTTTCTTTGCTGTAGCTGTCATAGGTTGAGATTTGAAATCAAAGATATACATTATACGAGATTCTGCCAAGACTATATTTTACATTCTGTTATAGTTCGGTACATCAAACCTTGGTTGGCTACGTTGATTTTTCGGCTCAATTTGCAGTAAAAATCAAGATGATGAACACACAGATCCTTATTCCAGAACGCCATCCGCATTCTGAAAAGCTGTCGGAACTCCTGGCTTCTTTTGCCGGCAGAACCGCCGTGCAGCATGTATTCCTGAGCTATTCGCAGACCGCTCAGAAGCACCTTCTGATCATCCACCTCAGCAGCTCTCACCTTCCGGACGGAGTGTACCGGGGCAAATGGATCCGCAAAGCACTGCACCAATGCAAAACCCACGTCATCCTGCTGGCAGGACTGGATGTCAGAAAGCACCTCAGGCTCGGAAGCCTGTTTACCCTCCGGCATTGCAATGCCTCCACCCTGATCCATACTGCGGAAGGCCATGAATTCTCAGCGCCGGAACCTGGCAGGCAATTGAAAAAGTTCAGGCAGTTCAGGGAAGCGTATTACCACACCCACGACCTGCTCAGCACAGAAATCAGTAAAGCAGACAACAGCCATTCCTTGGCGATGGCTTATCATCTGTATACCAGCCTTTTCCAGCATCACCTGTTCTACCTGGAATTCCTCCATCTGGGCACGTATTTCTATCAGGACAGCCTGGATCAGCGGTTCCTCAGGCTGGAGCCACTCCTCCCACAGATCAGGAGTCTGATGCTGAAAAAGACCGGCACCACATATTTTATTACCGATGCGCTCCTCAGCGTTGCCAAAGCAGACCGGCAGCAGGATCCTATGTGCCTGAAAGACGAATTCAAGGAAGCTATTGCCGAAACAGAGCGCCAACTCTACAGCCTGGTTACAACAACATTCCGGGAAATGAAAAAGGCATTCAAGCATCGGTCCATAACACCGCAGATCCTGACTGAGAACAAAGCTGTTTCGCCTTACGAACCGGTGATCAGTATCCTGACCCGCCATTTCTGCATCGAAGAAATTTTCCTGTTCCATAAGGAAGAAGTTCATGCTGCCGGACAAAAGACCCAAGTGCTATACCTGCTGCTGATCAGCAAAAAGATCAGCAACCAGGACCTGTTTGAGATCATGCAGATTGTTGCTCAGAAGACCGGCGGAACCTATGCGGTTGTTCCCATTGCTCATTCAGCAGCGTGGATCCAGGACTCCCTTTGGGAATGCCAGTCGTTTTTCCGCACCATCATGATTCCGGAAAAGGCAATCTATACCGCAGAAATCCCTTCCGTTATCCACTGGCATACCGGAGAACAGGACGCAGGTTTGGATATCGACCTTGACTACCATCATTTTTGCGGGCTCCATAAAAAATACCGTTTGGTGCGTTCTGTGGAAAGACCGGATTCTCATCAAGGAACCGGACTGATCTTAAGCGGCATTTTCTACCGCGCCTGTTCGGTATTCATTTATGCCACGCTCCATTACCGACCGAACAGGGTCAACATCCGCATCCTCTGGAAACTCTGCGAATACACCGAACCCAAAATAAAAACCTTGGGTTACCTCATCGAAAAGCTGCCGTTCGATTTCTTTAGCTTCCTCAATCCCTCCGAAAACCTACACAGAGATGCCTATCTCCTGAATGAGGACATCCTTGAGATCATAGATGAGCTGGTGCAGGCCTTTGCGGAACTGCTGGAGGAACGTTGTAAAAAGTAAAGCCTTTCTGGTTCCGGAGAACAGATTTTATACCTGGAGATTTTGTTGATGAAAGAACCTTAGGTTTCACTGCTCCACCCATTCCCGGAATGCAGCCGTTGTGTTCTGGCTGGTTTTAAGATGGTTTTCAGATCCTGTCAGCTGTAGGGCCAGGATATTTTTATTGTAGCGCTGTATTTTTTCCACATAGATTTTATGAACGATTTCACTCCGGTTGATCCGGAAAAAATCTGCCGGGTTCAGCTGTTCTTCGATCTCCTTTAAGGTGGAGGCGGACAGCAGGTGCTTCTTACCTGTTTTATCATGGGCAAAAACAATTCCCTCATCAGCTTCAAAGTAGGTAACCTGCCCGGTTTCCAGGAAATACGTCCCCTGAGTACTGCTGATCGCGAAACGCTTTTTATACTGCTGCCCGGATAAATTCTGCCTGATCAGGTGGGCCAGGTCATCTATGGCTGTTTTTTGTTTTGGCGGTGATTGCGTCAGCAGAATATATTTATCCCAGGCTTTCCGGAAACGTTCCTGGGAAAACGGTTTCAGGAGATAGGCAATCCCGTTGCTGTCGAAGGCCTCCATCCAGAAATGGTCATACGCCGTGGTGAAGATAACAGGACAGGACACAGGAACTTCGGCATAGATTTCAAAAGCATTCCCGTCCAGCAGTTCGATGTCTGAAAAGATAAGGTCAGGCTGGTGGTTGTCCAGGAATGCAATGGCAGATTGCACCGTATCGAGCTCTGCGATCACTTCAGTAGCGAGGCCTAATCCGTCAATAAATCGTTTCAGCTTTTTCCTGGCCGGTATTTCGTCTTCTATGATGAGTATCTTGATCATGGCTTTTGTGAATGGATAATAGGAATATGTATAGAAAATAGGTTATCTGAACTGTTGATTTCAACAGGTTTCTGAATCAAAATCCGGTACTGTTCGTCCAGGTTTTTAAGCGCCAGTCCGGATACGGCTTTGGCATTCCTTTTCAGGTTTATATTGTTTGAAACTAAAATATACTCGTTAATCTCTATGGCAATCACCACAGGATTTTCTTCCGTTCCCAGGTTATGCTGGACGGCATTTTCGATCAGGAGCTGCAACGTCAAAGGAACTATATACCCATTGCTGTTATCCATGTTAAAAGTAAGCTGATAGGCATCTCCGTAACGGTACCGGATCAGGCTGAAATACTGACGGGCAAAATCAGCTTCTTCATCAATGGTGACCAGTTCCTTTTCCGAAACCTTCAGGACATACCGATACATATCGGCAAATTCATTCAGGAAACCGGAGGCAAGTTCTTTATCTTCTTCAATCAGCTGGTCCAGGACGTTGAGGTTGTTGAACAGGAAATGCGGGTTGAGCTGGTTTTTGAGCTGGCTGATTTTGCTTTTCGCCAGTACTTCATTGTAGATGAGCAGTTTCCGGTATTGTTCCTTATTATGCCGGTAGTAATAATAGGCCAGGAAAAATCCGCCGTAGATGATCCCGTCCAGGAAATCGGAAAACAGCGCGTAGGTAAATGCCTGCCGGTTGAAATTGCGTTCCACCGTATCGAAGGCAAAGGCAATCACCAATCCTATCACCTTCATGGATACCATATATGTTACTAATGATGTCCCGAATATTTTCAGCAGAACTTTTCTGCCCAGCACACCGGAACCGTTCCATTTCCCGATGAAATACAGCATGACCCAGAACAGGAGGCCTGCATTCAGCAGTGTCATAAGCGCCGCTTCGGGTGTAAAAATATAGGCGTTGATTTCCTGCCAGACCATCATGCGCGTATAGATGGACTGTACATAAGCAAAGGTCAGGATAAACAACAGGAAGTACCTGTTCCGATACGCTTTTTGTATGATACTTTTCATCGGTTTTCAGGATCATAAGGTACAAAATAGCCTGTGGATTCACAGGCCTGTTGTTGATGTTTTTTATTTCTTTTCAGGAAACGATGCCATGACTTTCCCGTTGTCATCGTAAAAATCCAGTTTTGCCTGGTTGTTTTTATCCACGTAGAACATAGCTTTCGGTAATCCTTTGTCATCAAAGAGGAACAGTCCGTTATTCAGGCTTCTCGTTTTTCCCAGCACTACGCGGGGAACGCCGCCCATCATGCCCTTTGCTTCATATTCCTTAAACTTCCGTTTTGCCGCTTCAGGATCTTTTTTACCGATCTCCTTCAGTTCATTAATGATTTCCGAAGTTTTTTCCTGTGATTCCTTAGCCGGACGGTCATTGAAAGCCAGCGTAGAGCCGACAAACCTCTGGTCTCCTTTACCGACATCCTGCGTCAGCAGCTGCATCACCTGGTCGCCATCGTACTGATCATACGTCAGCGAAAGCCCGGATTCGTGGCCGTTCTTATTCTTTTTCCCATCGTAAATAAAACCTCCGCATTCTATGCCATCTTCATTAAAGAACAGCATGCCCGAACGTTTTTTCCGGTCTTCATTAACGGCGAGCCCGTTGATTTTATTCTTTCCATTCGGAAAGCGGCCTACGTTGGTCAGGATCATTTTTACGGTACCATCATTTTCTACGATATTGATCCGTTCCACGTCAATTTCACCGAATTTCTGATTCCCGCTTGTTTTAAATGCCGATGCGAAAATAAAGATCATCCCGCAGGCACTAG
Source organism: Chryseobacterium camelliae (assembly GCF_002770595.1). Lineage (NCBI taxonomy): Bacteria > Pseudomonadati > Bacteroidota > Flavobacteriia > Flavobacteriales > Weeksellaceae > Chryseobacterium > Chryseobacterium camelliae. The sequence goes on from NZ_CP022986.1 coordinate 2,189,780, forward strand.
CCGCTGCAAAAGTCCTTAAGAATACCAATTCTCTGTTCATTTCTCTTGATTTAAAAGATTAATGAAGCAAAAGTATGATCCTGCTTATCATTAAAGAACAGCAAAACATTCAGCTCAGGAATAAAACCGGTGAACGCAGGAAAAATGAAATTAAAAAACATCATAATCCGTACTCAATTCCTCAACTTACAGTCTTATTTATTTCTTGGCCTTATCCGCTGCATTTGATTTCTTCGTTTTCTTTGCCTTCCTGAACTCCCATGGCGACACCGCATTCTTATCAGCCCAAAGGCCCAGCTTTTTCTGCTTTGCCTCATCCTGGAGCTTCTGGAGTTCCGTATTTTTGGAAGCCTTGAAATACCACCAGCCGAACCCAGCCCTGACAATTTCCCGGGACAGGTATTTATCCTGGTCATAAAAAATACCCGCGACTCCTCTTCCGTACCGGTCATTCCCTACTTTGTAAAAGGTAACCGTTTTCCCGAAAACCTGGCCGGCCGTAAACTGCCTGGCCGCTTTCCCAAAGGCCTGGCTGTCTTCGGGACAATCCACCTCGGCCAGTCGCAACGTCTGCTGGGTATTGTCGGAGAGCAGGACGACCACGGTATCCCCGTCCTTGATTTTTATTACTTTTCCACGGGCCTGGGAGCATACCAGAACGGATATCAAAAGGGCAACGGCAGAGAGCATTGTTTTCATCAGCATCAATTATACATTCAGGATTATTTTAGCCTACACAATCCGGAAGCCAGGAATGCCGGTAAAGGCGCCGTGACTCCGGGATTTTGAGCCTGCAAAGATACAGTATTTGGGTTGGCGGCATCACTTCAGCCTGTAAAATTATGCACAAACACAGCCCGATATATCCATCTGGTAAACTTATTGCTTTGGTAAGAGAACATTAAACAACATTTCAGGTGCCGAAATATAAACCTCTGAAAACGAAAAAACTAAATCCAATCTCTACGAAAGTACCATACTAACACCACAAAAAAGAGCAAAAAAATGTTTTATCGTAAAGAATTTTATATATTTGCACCATCTAACAATTAAAAAAATATTTACTATGTCAGACATTGCATCAAGAGTAAAAGCTATCATCGCTGATAAGCTTGACGTTGAAGAAAAAGAAGTAACTCCTGAAGCTAGCTTCACCAATGATTTAGGAGCTGATTCATTAGATACAGTTGAATTGATCATGGAATTCGAAAAAGAATTCAACATCCAAATCCCTGATGATCAGGCTGAAAAAATTACTACTGTAGGACATGCTATTGCTTACATTGAGGAAGTAGTAAATAAATAATATTCTTCAACAAGAACATTTTAAAAAAAGTTTATGGAATTAAAAAGAGTAGTTGTAACCGGTTTTGGCGCACTAACACCGATTGGAAATAATGCGAAGGATTACTGGGAAAATCTTGTGAAAGGTGAGAGCGGTGCAGCTCCGATTACTCTTTTTGATGCCACAAACTTTAAAACGAAATTTGCCTGCGAGGTAAAAGGTTTCGATCCTCTGAACTATTTCGACAAGAAAGAAGCGAAGAAGATGGACCGTAACACGCAGTTCGGAATGGTAGCCGCCAGGGAAGCCGTAAAGCATTCAAGGATTATTGAAGACCAGGTAGACAAGAACAGGGTCGGCGTAATCTGGGGTTCAGGAATCGGCGGACTGGAAACATTTGAAAATGAAGTATTAGGCTGGGCGAATACGGACATCCCGAGATTCAACCCGTTCTTCATCCCTAAAATGATTGCGGACATTACTCCCGGACACATCTCCATTGAATACGGATTTCACGGGCCCAACTACACAACAGTTTCTGCCTGTGCATCATCAGCCAACGCCTTAATCGATTCCAAGATGCTTATCCAGCTGGGTAAAGCAGATGTTATTGTATGCGGAGGCTCCGAAGCTGCCGTTACGGCGAGCGGTGTAGGCGGTTTCAATGCAATGATGGCACTATCTACAAGAAATGACGATCCTACAACAGCTTCAAGGCCTTTCGACAAAGACAGAGACGGATTTGTATTAGGAGAAGGAGCAGGATGCATCATCCTTGAAGAGTATGAGCACGCCGTAAAACGCGGTGCTACGATTTATGCGGAATTGACCGGCGGAGGTATGAGTGCAGATGCACACCACATGACCGCACCGCATCCTGAAGGATTAGGCGCTTACCTGGTGATGAAAAACTGTCTGGAAGACGCGGGATTAACTACTGATGAAGTAGACCATATCAACATGCATGGTACCTCTACTCCATTAGGAGACATCGCAGAATCCAGTGCTATTTCAAGACTTTTGGGAGAGCATGCCTATGATATTCAGATCAATTCCACCAAGTCCATGACCGGGCACTTATTGGGTGCTGCAGGCGTGATTGAGGCTATTGCTGCGTTAGGAACTATTATTCATGGTGTTGTTCCTCCTACCATCAATCATTTCACTGATGATGAAAATATTGACAGCAGGCTGAACTTTACTTTCAACCACGCTGTACAGAAGGATGTAAAAGTAGCCATGAGCAATACATTCGGATTCGGCGGGCACAATGCCTGCGTTCTGTTTAAGAAAATCTAAATCTACTGAATGGAGTTACAGAAATACTTTTCTAAATTCCTTCTCAAACAAAGAAAAAAGCAATTAACGGAGAGAGATTATTTCCTCAGTACCGAACTTACAAAAATGTTGGGGGCCGAGGTACAGAATATCGCGCTCTACCGGGAAGCCTTTTCTTTGAAAAGCTCGTCTAAAAACCAGGACGGCAGCAATTATGAGCGCCTTGAATTCCTGGGCGACTCGGTTTTGGGGGCTGTGATCTCATGCCACCTGTTTCATACGTATCCTCAGGCTAATGAAGGATACCTTACCCAGATGAAGTCCAAGATTGTCAACAGGAAAAACCTGAACAAGCTCGGAGAAGACCTGAAACTTACAGACTTTTTGCAGAAGCAGAACTCTGTAGCGTTAGGGGAAAATATCTGCGGGAACCTTTTTGAAGCACTGGTAGGAGCAGTCTACCTGGACTTCCAGTACGAAACCTGTAAAAAGATTATCCTCGAAAGGCTCCTCACGCCTTCCGAAATCAACAAGCTGGAAAATAAAATCGTCAGCTACAAAGGTTTGCTGCTGGAATGGAGCCAGAAGAAAAAGCTGAATATAAAATATGAAACCTGCGAAGAAATACAGGTAAACAAAGCGACGGTGTTTCGCTGCCACGTCTGGCTCGGGGATGAGAAAATTGCCAATGCAACGGAAACATCCAAAAAGAAGGCGGAGGAGAAAGCAGCACAGAGGGCATTTTATATTTTAAACAAAAAAGAAAATATACTTGGAAATTCAAAAACTATATGATGTAGACGATACGGAATTTGAAAATATTGCCATAGGATTGGTAAGATTAGTCAAACATATCCCTGATCATGAGTTTTTTTATAAGGTAAACCTGAACAACGACCTCGTTTTTTCCAGAAAGCAAGACATCCTATTCCACGGTACACACTATGATTATTTTTTTCCAAGGTTCCAGGCCTATCACAAGCACAGCCGCACCTGCTTTACTTTTATTTCCAACCGGTCTTCAGAAAGCAGACAGAAAAAACTACAGACCGAGCTCTTTTCAGACGAAGACAACATTAAATTTTTATTAAATAATCAGGTCGATGTGGAATATATTCTGCATAGTTCGGAACAATTTCCTGATTTTTCCTTAATTTTGCTCCCTGAAAATCTTGTGTTTCCGATTCAAGATTATACATTAGGTTCCAGTGAGGAACTGTATCAAATTATCCAGTATTATGAATAAGTATTTAAAGAAAACAAAAATTATTGCGACACTTGGGCCGGCTTCATCATCAAGAGAAGTCATGTTAGGATTAATGAAGGCAGGTGTTGATATTTTCAGAATAAATTTTTCACATGCAGATTACGACCTGGTTCGAAGCAATATAGACATCATCAGAGATCTTAACAGAGAGTACGGATTTTCTGTAGGGATCCTGGGAGACCTTCAGGGTCCTAAACTGAGAGTAGGTGTAGTAAAGGAAGGTTCATACCTGAACCCGGGAGATATCCTTACCTTCACCAATGAGAAAATAGAAGGGGACTCTACCAAAGTGTATATGACATACCAACAATTCCCTCAGGACGTACAGGTAGGTGAAAGAATCCTTATCGACGACGGGAAACTGGTACTGGAAGTAACCGAAACCAACATGATTGATACGGTAAAGGCCAAGACCATCCAGGGAGGACCGTTAAGCTCTAAAAAAGGGGTTAACCTTCCGAACACTAATGTTTCGCTTCCTGCACTGACAGACAAAGACATTCAGGATGCCAACTTCATGCTGGATATGGAAGTAGATTGGATCGCTCTTTCTTTCGTGCGTCATGCCCAGGATATCATCGACCTTAAAGAACTGATCTCCAAGCACCCGAACGGAATATTCAAGACTCCGATCATTGCCAAAATTGAAAAGCCGGAAGGCGTAAAAAATATCGACGAAATCTTACTGGAGTGCGACGGACTGATGGTTGCCCGTGGAGATTTAGGAGTGGAGGTTCCGATGGAAGAAGTTCCTGCCATCCAGAAAACACTGGTGGAAAAAGCAAGGTTTTATTCCAAGCCGGTGATCATTGCCACCCAGATGATGGAAACCATGATCAACAGCTTAACGCCTACCAGAGCGGAAGTAAATGACGTAGCCAACTCCGTACTGGATGGTGCCGATGCGGTAATGCTTTCCGGTGAGACTTCTGTAGGAAGATATCCGGTACAGGTTGTGGAAAACATGGCAAAAATCGTTAAGAACATTGAAATGACGCATTTTTACCAGCATAAGAATGAACCGATTGAAAAGGACTTCAACTGCATCGACGAAAGGTTCATTACGAACAGGGTATGCCTTGCTGCGGTAAGAATTGCCAAGACGACGAATGTTTCTGCCATCGTTACCTTAACGAGTTCAGGATATACGGCATTCCAGCTTTCAGCACACCGGCCGAATTCCCATATCATCGTATACAGCGGTAACAAAAAGGTCATCACCATGCTGAACCTTCTTTGGGGCGTTCACGCCTATTATTACGACATGAAGAAATCTACCGATGAAACCATTATCCAGGTGAATATGCTGACGCATAATTACGGATATATCGAAAGTGGTGACTTCGTGATCAACATCAATGCTACGCCATCGTATGAAGGAGGTAAAACCAATACCCTTCGTTTAACGACAGTATAGTATCGGGCTAAAAAGTAAAAGCTTTATCAATAGAAAACTCCGGAAATTTCCGGAGTTTTGTTGTTTTATGGTATCGATCAGTTGCCTACTATGGTCCTTGGCGTGACAAACTCACGTAAAGCCAGCAAAGAAAGCTCCGTTCCGTATCCGGAGGACTTGGTGCCGCCGAAAGGGAAACGCGGGTCGGAGCTGGTCATTCTGTTGATATTAACGGTACCGGCTTCCAGGTTCTCAATGAATAATCTCTGGCGTTCCTGGTCTTTTGTCCATACCGAATTGGAAAGCCCGAAAGGAATGTCATTGGCAATCTTAACTGCTTCTTCGTCATTCCGGGCGGTCAGTACCATACCTAAAGGCCCGAAAAGCTCCTCTTTCAAAATAGGATTTCCCGGATTGACCCGGATCAGTCCCGGGTTAAAGGCATTCTCGGATACCCTTTCCAGAGGCAGGATGATTTCCGCTCCGTTTTCCAGGGCTTTGTTGAATTGCTTTTCCAGATCATCCGCAAGGTCTGCCCTCGCCATACCGGAAATTTTAGTTTCCTTATCCATGGGGTCTCCCGGAACAAACTTCTTATACTCCTCAATAAACTTCGGCAGGAATTCTTCCTCGATTTTTTCCTCGATGATAAAACGTTTGGCAGCCACACATGTCTGTCCGCAGTTCTGTAACCTGGCCTGTGCGCCTACTTTAGCTGCTTCGTCAAGATCAGCATCGCTCAATACGATAAAGGCATCGCTTCCGCCCAGCTCCAGCAAAGATTTTTTAATGTTCTGCCCTGCAATGGAAGCAACCTCCCCACCCGCTTTTTCACTTCCGGTAAGGCTGACTCCATGGATGGCTTTATGTTCGAGAATTTCTTTGACTTCCCCGTGCCCTACCTCAAGGTTCTGGAAAATCCCTTCGGGAAAACCTGCTTCCAGGAATACCTGCTCAATGGCATTGCCACTGCCAAAGCAGATCGATGCATGTTTCAGCACTACGGTATTGCCGGCAAGAATGGCGGGAACCGCAAACCTGAGTACCTGCCAGAAAGGAAAATTCCACGGCATTACACCCAAGATCACCCCTTTAGGCACATACTGAATCTCGGAATAGTGGAATTCGGAATCTACTTTCTCAGGTTTCAGGATGTTTTCAGCTTCGGCATAATAGTTCATCATCAGAACACATTTCTCTACTTCTGCTACCGACTGTGCAATCGGTTTATTCATTTCAGTAGTAATGATTTTCCCGAACTTTTCAGCATCGGCGAACAGCAAGGCTGCTGCCTTAGCGATCAGTTTCTGTCTTTCTTCAAAAGGCACTCTTTTCCATTCGTTGAAGGCCAGATCCGCTTTGAGGATTTTATTTTCAATCAATTGATCCATAATATACATTTTGTTTCAGAATGAAACAGGTTAATCTTTAATTTAAATTCCCATCTATATTCCGGGGAATTGTTATACCATCAGCCATTCGTTTACCAGTGAGGCTGCCAGGCGGGCTGTCCGGTCCTGGATATCATACAGAGGATTTACTTCTGCTACGTCCAGTGCCACAAGTTTTTCCTGCTTCAGGATATGCCTGTAAAAATGCATGAAGGCAGCATCCGTAAAAATGCCATTATAAGCAGAGGCCGAAACCCCGGGAGCAATAGAAGCATTGAAAACATCCATGCAAATGGTAAGATAGACCACATCCACAGATTCAAACAGGTCATTGATGCGCTGGTATACCGATGGAAGGTTTTCAAAAAACAGTTCGTCAGCCAGGATATACTTCATACCGTACTGATGTGCGGTATCAAACAATTTCAAAGTATTGGAATTCCGCTGGATGCCAATATGCAGTGAATGAATGTTGCCTTCCTGTGCTACCTGCCAGAATCCGGTACCGGAACTCGCTCCTGTACCCTGTTCAGGCATACGGTTGTCAAAATGGGCATCGATGTTGATGATTCCCACTTTCTGTTCGGGAAAAGCCGTTTTAACACCCAGATAATGACCATACATCACTTCATGACCACCTCCCAGAACAAGGGAACGGGCACCTTTAAGCAGTACTTTGGATACTTTTTTAGCCAGATCAGCCTGAGCCTGTTCCAGGTTTCCGCCTTCACAGCTCATATTGCCGAAATCCAGCAGGGAGAAATCCGGAAGGATTACCGGGAAGTTGGACATATTTTTTCTGATGATGTCTGGAGCATCCTTAGCTCCTACTCTGCCTTTATTGCGTTGGACACCTTCGTCAACGGCAAAGCCATGCAATACGAAGTCGCCTTTTGAGACTGCATCATAATCAGTTTCCTGCCTTACCCTTTGAAATATCCTGTGATGAAGAAGCTCTTCACCGTCTAATCTGCCTTGCCAAATCATTGTCTTTTATTTTGATCAGTAATCCATACTTTGGAGACCTTCTGTTGCCGGCCCGTCTTGGTATTGTTTTATTTTGATATGATTGAAGCGAATATAATTCCAAACCTCTTTTAAAAGTTTAAAAAATCCGATGAAATGAAAGTAAGCCCCGACCGGCTACTGTTTTATCGGCTATCTTTTCGATTCATTTCCGCTGATGTATACTTTTTCAGGCTTTAAACTCCCCTGGTAGTACAGGACATTCTGAAAATTACCGGTAGCAAAAGTGATAAAATCCGCCTTCATGCCTTCTACCAGTCTTCCTCTGTCTTTCAGTCCCAGTGCATATGCTGACCTAAAGGTTATTCCGGCAAGCACTTCTGCGGTAGTAAGCTTTTCATACGTTGCCAGGATCGATGCCTGTGCGATCAGGTTGCCCATAGGAGCAGACCCCGGGTTCCAGTCGCTGGCAATCGCCAGGATGGCACCAGCATCGAGCAGCTTCCGGGCCGGAGTGAACTTTTCACCAAGGCCGAGGCTTGCGCCAGGCAATGCTGTAGCGACCGTATCTGACTGTGCGAGATACGCAATGTCCTCCTCAATCGTTGCTTCCAGGTGGTCTGCTGATTTTGCACCAACTTCCACGGCTATCCTTGAACTTCCGGGAGTAAACTGATCGGCATGAACGGTGATTTCAAAACCTAATGCTTTAGTTTTGAGCAGGAACTCCCTGCTTTCCTCAGGCTGGAATGCTGATTTTTCAATGAAAATATCCACACGATCGGCCAGGTTTTCCTTTTTTACCTCAGGGAGGATTTCCGTGAGGATATAATTCAGATATTCTTCATTGCTGCCGTTGTAATCCCTCGGTTTCAGATGGGCGGAAAGACAGGTCGGTACCAGAGTAGCTTCGGTTTTCTGCTGTGCTTTTTTAATGATCCGCAACATCTTCAGCTCATTGTCTTTATCAAGGCCGTAACCGCTTTTAATTTCGATGGTGGTAATGCCCAATGATACCAGGAATTCTATTCTTTGCATCAGGGTATCCATAAGCATATCTTCGGATGCTTCCCTGGTATGCTGCACGGAACTCCAGATTCCCCCGCCGATTTCAGCGATTTCAAGATAGCTTTTCCCGGCATTCCGCATCGCAAAATCATTTGCCCGGTTACCCCCGAAACAGATATGGGTATGGGAATCCGTGAAGGCAGGTAAAGCTACTTGTTCTCCTTCGATTTTTTCGGTTTCAATATCAGGATTTTCTGATTGCAGCGCATCGAATTTTCCGGTTTTCAGAATTTTGCCGTTCTCGACCAGAATGCCTCCATCGGTAATGATATCAAGCTGCTCATCGGACAGGTTCCCTCTCAGGGGCAGGTTCGCCAGGGTCAGTATCTGTTTAAAAGGTCCTATTAATTTCATAGAATACATTATACTAAGCTAAAGCAGGTATGAGAAACCCGGGTTTAGGATTTCATCATCATGCTTCGCCATTTCACTCTCAAAAATACTCAAAATAATCGGAACAACTGAATGAATGGCTGACATGGCGCTAATCCCTGAAAGTCAGCCGAAGTGTGCAGGAAGTTTTGCTGAAGCTCGCCTAAATTTCCTATCTTTGAAGTAAATGAAAATGAATTAATGCCAGATTTTTTACATCCGGATAAAGATAATTTTTCCCGCGAAGAACTTTTGCAGGAAGAGCAGATCCGTCCCCAGAGTTTCAAAGATTTTGCAGGGCAGCGGAAAACTTTGGAGAACCTTGAAGTATTTGTTACCGCTGCCAAGAAAAGAGGTGGTGCGCTGGACCATGTGCTATTGCACGGCCCTCCCGGACTGGGAAAAACCACTCTGGCAAACATTATTGCCAATGAGCTTGGCGTTAACTGTAAAATTACCTCAGGGCCTGTGCTGGATAAACCCGGCAGCCTTGCAGGACTGCTGACGAACCTGGAAGAAAACGACGTCCTGTTTATCGATGAGATCCACCGGCTCTCACCGGTTGTAGAGGAATACCTGTATTCCGCGATGGAAGATTATAAGATCGACATCATGCTGGAAACCGGTCCTAATGCCAGAAGTGTCCAGATCGGCCTGAACCCTTTTACCCTGGTAGGTGCAACCACCAGAAGCGGCATGCTGACGAAGCCTATGCTGGCAAGATTCGGCATCCAGAGCAGGCTGGAATATTACAGCATTGAGCTTTTATCCATGATTATCCAACGGAGCTCAAGGGTATTGGGTGTAAAGATTTATGAAGATGCTGCGATTGAAATTGCCCGCAGGAGCCGCGGGACACCAAGGATTGCGAATGCGCTGTTAAGAAGGGTACGCGACTTTGCCGAAATCAAAGGCAATGGGGAAATTGAAATCAACATCACCAAATATGCGTTGAATTCCCTGAATGTGGATGAATTTGGCCTTGATGAAATGGATAATAAAATCATGCGGGTGATGATTGAAAACTTTAAAGGAAAACCGGTAGGGATTTCTGCCCTAGCGACCTCCATTGGTGAAAACCCTGAAACGCTTGAGGAAGTCTATGAGCCGTTCCTGATCCAGGAAGGATTCATCATTCGGACTCCTAGAGGAAGAGAAGTAACCGAAAAGGCCTACCATCATCTGAACATTTCAAAGCCCAGAAATCCGGGAGAATTGTTTTAACACGGAAGACGACAGAATCCTGAAGATTACCATAGCCTATGTTTATCCCTAAATTATATAAGAGCGAAGACCAGCAGCTGATGAAAGAGATCATCAGCGAAAATGCCTTTGCCCTGCTCATTTCATCCGCAGACAAGATCCGGGCGACCCATTCTATGATGATCCTGAATGAAGATGATCCTGAAAATCTGTACATAGAAACCCACATCTCTAAAGCAAATCCACAGGCCAAGGTACTCAACAATGGTTCAGAAGTCCTGTGTGACTTCTTAGGAACCCACACCTATATTTCCAGCAGCTGGTATGACCATATGAATGTTTCCACCTGGAATTATGAGGCGGTTCAGATTTACGGAACCATTGAGCTGATGACACAGGAAGAGCTGTACAGCCATCTGGAAAAGCTTACCTTTAAATATGAAAAAGCCCAAAAGTGCCCGGTACTGGTAAACGATATGGGAAAAGATTTTGTGGAGAAGGAAATGAAGGGAGCATTCGGCATCAAAATAATCCCAACGGAAATATTCATCAAACAGAAACTCTCACAGAACAGAAAGGAAAATGACTATCTGAATATCATCCGTGAGCTTGAAAAAGGTGACAGCAACGCAAAGGCTATTGCGGAAAAGATGCAACAACTGAATACATGAACCTAAATATAAATATGATATGAAACTATATCCGATACAATGCGGAAAATTTAAGCTGGATGGCGGTGCCATGTTTGGGGTCGTCCCCAAGAGCTTATGGGAGAAAACAAATCCGGCAGACGAAAGGAACCTTATTGAACTCGGTACCCGGTCCCTGCTCATCGAGGACGGTAAAAAACTGATCCTGGTAGACTGCGGACTGGGAGATAAGCAGGATGAAAAGTTCTTCAGCCACTACTCATTATGGGGCGATGATAAACTCGACAAGAATCTTAAAAAGTATGGCTTCGTGCGTGAGGATATCACCGATGTTTTCCTTACCCACCTGCACTTCGACCACTGTGGCGGAGCAATTGAATGGAACGATGACAGAACGGGTTACCGGCCTGCTTTCAAGAATGCCCATTTCTGGACCAACGAAAACCACTGGCAATGGGCAACCGAGCCTAACGCAAGGGAAATGGCAAGCTTCCTGAAAGAGAACATCATCCCGATACAGGAAAGCGGACAGCTGAATTTCCTGCCGCTTCCTAAAAATGGAAACTTCGGATTTGCACCGGACCTTAAAATGGATGTTATCTTTGTTGACGGGCATACGGAAAAGCAGATGCTTCCGGTACTCCAGTACCAGGAAAAAACTATTGTTTTTGCCGCAGACCTTATTCCTACCGCCGGCCATATCAACCAGGTATATGTAATGGGCTATGATACCAGGCCGCTTTTAACTTTAGAAGAGAAAGGCAAATTCCTGAAACAGTGCATCGATAATGAATACCTGCTGTTTTTCGAGCATGATGCCCATCATGAACTGGCCAGCCTTACCATGACCGAAAAGGGTGTAAGGCTTCATGAAACCTACAGCTTTAACGAAGTATTCGGATATTAATTTTAATTATGGAAGAATTACAATCAGAAACCCAGCAGGCAGAGCCGGAACCGTCGCGAAAGATTATCGGACTTACCGGAGGTATCGGTTCAGGTAAGACCACCGTTGCCCGCTTCATCGAAGAATTCGGATTTCCGGTCTATTATTCGGATGACAGGGCCAAGTCTATCGTGAATGACAATGAAGCTTTAAAATCTGAGATCCGGGCCCTTCTCGGTGACCATGCTTACGACAGCAACGGACAGTACGACAGGAAATTTGTTGCTGAAAAAGTGTTCAGCAATGCAGAACTCCTCCATCGGCTGAATGAGATCATCCATCCTGCCGTAAGACTGGATTTTGAAGACTGGATTAAAAGACAATCGAAATACCTCATCTTTAAAGAAACGGCCTTACTGTTTGAGCTGAAGCTGAACCAGCAGTGCGACCGTTCCTTACTGGTGACCGCAGAGGACAATATCAGGATTAAACGGGTGATGGACCGGGATGGAAAGACCTACCGGGAAATCCAGGCCATTATGGAGAAGCAGATGCCCGAAAAAGAGAAGATCAAGCTGGCTGACTGTATCATTTATAATAACTCAGATTTAGAGGACCTGAAGGAACAGACGGAACGCATCGTTTTCGATATTGAATAAAAAACAAAGCCTCGTCAGAAAATGTCTGACGAGGCTTTTTTATGCAAAAAAATAAGCTCTCATTTCTGAGAGCTTATCTTATTTTGAAATTATTCTTTGATGAATTTTTTCTGTGCGGTAGTACCGTTATCATCGATGTCGATGACGTATACCCCGTTGATCAGTTTACTTACATCAATCTTGTTGTTCAGAATGATTCCGTTGGAGATCAGCTGTCCGGCAGCGCTATAAATCTTATAATTCGCCTTTTTGCTGATGTTCTTCACATTCAGGATTGAGCTTACCGGGTTAGGGTAAATCATAATCTGAGTCTGATCCAGCGGATTCGGTACAGGAAGCTTGGAAATCCTTACAGTATAATCTTCTACTTCTCCTGTAGCAAAGCTGGTACAGTTTACCGGGATTCCGTCTTTCTGCATCGCCACTCTCATTACTACATATTTGTAATCTGTAAGACTGATGAATGCATCTGCAGGCACGGTAAAGGTTCCGCTTACCGTAGCATCGGCATTAGGACCTGAAACAAGGATTCTTTCATTGATATCGAAATATCCGTTCCTGTTGAAATCGATCCATACTGCCACCCCTGCTTTAGCACCTCCTGCAAGGTTCTTATCAATTGAAATCTGGTTGTTTGCAGAACCCTGGATCAATTCTATGAACTTGGTCGGCACTCCTGTATAATCGGTATAATTGGATGCTGCTGATGCATTTTCCATCTGGTTTTTACCGTTAGGAGTTACGGTAACTTTGGAGATGTAGGCTCCGGTAGAACCTGAAGACGACATCTGGCAATAGATCACCGTAGGTGTGGTAAAGAAGTATGGAGGTGTGTAGGTTCCAGGAGTTCCTGAACATACATTGGCCACCTGCATTTCATATTGTGTCAATTCCGTTAATCCCTGGATGGTATAGGTATTGGTAACTACCGGTACGGTAGTCCAGCTCGGGATACCCACTTTTCTATATCTCAGGATATACGTTGCTCCCGGGAACGGATCCCAAACCACTGTAGCCGTTGTAGGCGTAAGGTTCGTGATAGTTAATCCCGGAGGCGGTAATTCACAGGTTCTTTCGGTAGTGAATACTTTAGGATTCGAATATGGGTTTACAGTAGTTTCTCCGTTACATTTGTTGGCCACCTGAACTTCATAAGTAGTATATGGCGACAGGTTAGTCAGTGTATATGTGTTACCCGGTGTTGTAGGAATGGTGGTTACATCAATCCACTGGGTACTTCCCACTACTCTGTATCTCAATACATAGCTTGAGCTTGCTGCGACCGGCGCCCATGTCACTACTGCTGTAGTTGCCGTAACGTTACTGATGGTAACATTCGGAGGTGTAGGGTCGCAACGTGTGGTAAACGTCTTGATTGCTGTAGGTGTCCCTGCTGTATTGCTGCATACTGCAGAGATCTGTACATCATATGTTGTCGCCGGAGTAAGTCCTGTAATGTTTAACGGGATATTTCCGATCAGCGTAGATGCATATACGTTAGTCCAAGCTGTTGTTCCGGACACCCTGTACTGAACCAGGTAAGTTATATTATTGGTTGCTCCCGTCCATGTAACCGTAGCGGTATTGTGGGTAACCGTAAAGGTTGGTGCTCCAGGTGTTGCAGTACTACAAGGCCTTAATCTAACCGTGTAATCCTCAACTTCACCATTGGTGGCCACCTGACACATTACCGGTGCACTTGAACGCTTAAGCACCACTCTCATGGTAGTCGTAAGCGGACCGTTGTATGCGGTTGCCGGTACATTGAACAATGCCGTTACCGGAGTTGTCGTACTGGATGCAGATGCCATAATTTGCTCTGAAGCTTCAAAAATACCGTTTCTGTTGAAATCGATCCATGCAGAAACTGCATCACTCTGTGTAGCACCGGACCATCCTTTAGCTACAGAAAGTTTGTTCCCTGTGGAACCGATATCCAGTGTTACCAGTGTACTTGGTGTAGTATAACTGATATAGTTGGTCTGTACTGATGTATTCGTCATTGCCGGGATACCCAGGTTGACAGGAGTAACCGTTACGTTGGAAATGAAATCCGTAGTTCCGGTACCGGTCATATTACAATACGTGATCGGTGTTGTCGTGAATGGCAGAGATGATGACCATGTTCCCTGAGTACCGCCGCAGATCGTAGCTACCTGTACCTCATAAGCAGTCTGCTCATTAAGGCCTGTAATGTTGTAGCTGTTACCGTTGATTGGTGCCGGAGAGACATTCCATGCTCCTACCGGGTTGGTCGTTCTCCATCTTACCAGGTACGTAGCACCGGTAGAGGAAATCCATGATACGGTAGCTGTAGTCGCTGCAATATTACTCATCACGATTCCTGTTGGAGGAGCCGTAGTACAAGGCTGGATATCCACAAACTTCACCTGATAGTCTTCAACCTCACCATTGCTGGTAAGCGGTGAACAGGCATCAGTAGGCGTCAGGTAATATACGATAACGCGCATCTTCACTTTGTTACCTCCTGTATAAGCATTGGCAGGCACATTGAATGTAGCTGTAACCGGTGTTGTAGAAGAATAACCGAGGTTCATGATTCTTTCACCGCCAGCAGTGGTTGATGGATTATTATTGAATACTCCGTCACCGTTAAAGTCTATCCATGCATACGTAGAATACGTACCGGACAGGATGGTTCTTCCTACAGATAAAGTATTGTTGGTAGAGTTACGTGCTAATGTAATGGTTTTCGTTACATCATTGGAATAATCCGTATAAGTACTTGGCCCGGAATTATTGGACATTGCCGGAGTATTGGTTCCTGATACGGTTATATTATTGATATAAGCATCGGTAACTGTTGCTGTACCGGAATTACAATAGGTAGAGGCCGGTGTAGTAAAGTTTACTGAAGTTGACCAGGCTCCCGTCGTACCGCTACAAATAGTTGCCACCTGTACTTCATACGTGGTCTGGGCATTCAGGTTAACGATTGTATAAGGATTGGTGGCAGGACTGATCGTTGTCCATGCTCCTGTTCCTGTTCTGTATCTTAAAGTATACGTTGCTCCTGTTGCACTTAACCAAGAAACATTTGCTGATGCAGCTGTAACGTTAGATACTGTAATTGGCGATGGCGCCGCAGAAGTACAAGGCTGCAGATCGACGATCTTAACAGCGTAGTCCTCTATTTCACCATTGGTAATATTTACACAAGGATCATTGATGGTGCTGGTTGAAACAATCACTCTCATTCTCAGGGTTAGCGGACCATTATAAGAGGTTGCCGGAACTGTGAATGTATTGGTAATCGGTGTGGTTGTATTCGCCGTAGACGAAAGCACTCTTTCCGATGTCTCGAAAATACCGTTTCTGTTAAAGTCAATCCACGCTCCTACAGCTAATGAAGATGTGGTAGTGGTTAACCATGATTTGCTTACTGAAATGGTATTGTTTGTTGAGCTGCGTACCAGGGTAACCAGGTTATTGGCATTCGCAGAATAGTTCGTGTAAGAGTTTGCCCCTGTCGTATTACTCATAACATATGAGTTGGTTGGGGTTATCATTACATTGGAAATATATCCGTTGCTGTTATTGCCTGATGTGATGGTACAGTAATTTACTGCCGGAGTGGTAAACTGCGTTGGTGTAGTATAGGTTCCGGTAGTACCTGAACATATATAAGCTACTCTAACTTCATACTGAGTCTGCTCAGTAAGGTTATTAATGGTATAAGAGTTTACTGTCAAAGGAACATTGGTCCATGCAGTAGCGCCTACTTGTCTGTACTGTAATATATAAGTTGCATTGGCAGCAGGATCCCACATTACATACGCTGATGTAGAGGTAATATTAGTTACCGTAAGATTTAATGGGGCGTTTGTTGAACATGCAATCGGTTGTACCAGCTTCACGGCATAGTCCTCAACTTCTCCGTATGTAAAGCTTGTACACATTACAGGCGAGTCGCTGAACTGCAGTACCACTCTCATTTTTGTCGTAGCAGGCCCGTTATACGCACCGGCAGGGACTGAGAATGTTGCGGTAACTGGTGTTGTTGTACTGGCAGCAGAGTTCATCACCTGCTCTGAAGCTTCAAAAGTACCATTTCTGTTAAAGTCAATCCACACACCTACTGCTTCACTATAATTTGTTCCTGTCCAGAATTTGGAAACGGAAACCGTATTGTTAGCAGAACCGATCACAAGATTAACCAATGCACTCGGCGTGTTTGAATAATCTGTATAAGTACTTCCCTGAGAAGTGTTGCTCATTACTGCAGCACCGTTTGGAGTCACTGTTACATTGGAAATATACTCATCGGTAAAATTGCTGGACTGCATTGTACAGTACGTTAAACCTAATGTAGTAAATGTAGTGGAGGCAGAGAAGTTCCCTGTAGTTCCTGAACATACATTAGCAACCTGTACTTCGTATTGAACTCCGTCTGTAAGGCTGGTCAGTATAACAGAGTTTGTCGTTGCCGTTACCTGAGTCCATGTCGTACTTCCTGTCGGACGGTAACGTATGATGTAAGTAGCTCCGGCAGCAGCAGACCATGTCACTGTTGCCTGGGTCTGGGTAATTGCAGATACTGTAACTCCTGTAGGTGCAGCACTTGTACAGACAGCTAAAGCGGCTACTGTTGCATTACCTATGGCATAGAATACATTATTGATTGCACTTACTCTGATCTTAACGGTTGCTCCTACTGTAAGGGCACCAAATGTTAAGGTTTCATTTCCGTCATTGGCTGTGGAAGCTGACAGAACATTCCAGGTAAGTCCGTTATCAGTGGTGTAATCTATTTTAACGTTAGCAGCATTATAAGGTGCTGCGCTGGTATTCACAATATCCCAGGTTACATTGGTTGCGCCGTTATTGTATACGGTAGCAGTAGTAACTTTAAAAGGACCGTCATTGCCTACCACAATCTGCTGATTGGCAAACTGCGTCTGCTGCTGGCTAGCAATCGGGCTGTTATCACGCACCGTTATTCTGAAGTTCGTGGTTCTTGCTACGGTAGAAACAGATTCCCATCCGTTGTTAGAATTGTTTAAAACTCCGGCCAGTACAGAAGATAACTTAGGGAAATATCTTGTAGGACTTGTTGAAGGGGCAATGGATCTGAAAGTTGCACCGGTAGCAGTCGTTCCAAGGTTATTCTTATTAATGGTTACACTTGCATTATCCATTTCTTCCCACGTATACGTCATAGGATCATTTTCCGCATCGGTTGCCGAGGCGGTTAATACAAATGCAGTTCCTTTAGGAATAGTATAGGTAGGTAAAGCAGCAATTACCGGAGGGTTGTTGTTAACTGCCGTTTCAACATCACACGTTTTACTGTTGAGGTTGGTCTGAACCTGAGCGATACTGGCTGCATGGAAATAAGGATCTGAGTGAGGCTGAACATCTGTGTTCGGACCGGTAATCCCCGCATATCCCATGATCGTTGAGCCGGATCCCGGTTCAACATTTACCCCTGTACCTTCAAGGTTATTGGAGAACGTATGGTTAGCTCCCAGCTGGTGGCCCATTTCATGAGCTACATAATCAATATCAAAATTATCACCCTGCGGAATTCCATCGGCAGGAGAAGTGTATCCCGAACCCTTTTGTGTAGCCGTACTACTGGCAGGGTCTATACATACACATCCGATACATCCTGCATTACCCCCTCCTCCGGAAGCACCGAATAAATGCCCGATATCATAATTGGCATTTCCGACATTTGCGGTAAGGGTCTGCTGAAGCTGTACATTCCAGTTGTTCATCTGAGCAGCTGGAGAATACGGATCGGAATTCGGGTCTGTATAAATAACACCCGGGAAGTTTTGTAAATTCAGGTGTAAAGCGAAATCTTTTTCGAAAACACCATTACATCTGGTAAGGGTAGCATTGATTGCCGTTAATGCTCCTGCAACCGTTCCGCCGAAATACTGGGTATATTCACCGGTTACCGACATCGCAAGACGCATGGTCCTGTATTTTTTATCGGACGATTTTGCAAAATCAGTAGTCTGGTTTGCAAATGACTTTCCATTCTGATACAGCTTAGCTATTTCTTTTTTGGAAAGCGCATTTTCATTCATAGAACAAAGGAAGCCTTCTTTGCTTTTATCAGTTTTCGGATGCACACCGTAAACTGTTTTGTCTTTGTCTACCGGCTCGATAAATTCATATCTCCCGTCCTTAATAATCATCGCCTGGAAGTCATTCGGAGCGAGACTGAATCTCAGGTATTTGCTTGGATCATCAATCCCGGCACCTACGTAGGACCCCAATTGATACTGGTCTGCCAGTTCCTTTACGACAACCGGAAAGCTGTACACGGCAAACTTTTCTATTTTCCCATCTAAAGTTGGCAACGATATCGTCACCGCCTTAGCATTTCTGCCGGTCAGCTGTGCGTTTGCCAATTGAGATTTTAATAAGGAAATGTCCAAAGAGTAATAGCCCCTGATGTCGGAGTTCCCTCTTATTTTTTCTCCCCTGAATGTCGTCGGACTCCATTGTGCACTGGTAATCGCAAACAGAAAGAGGAAAAAGAAAGAAGTAAAAATTTTCTTCATAACTTTCTCAATATTATATTAATCGTACAAATCTAATCATTTTTTATTAATATCACATGAGTTCAAGTATTTTTTTTATATAAAACTAATGATAACGTATTTTCCATTCAAAATAAAAAATCCCCGGTTGAAAGCCGGGGATCAGTTACCTTGATGAAGGATTTATTTTTTAATGAACTTAGATTTGAAAAGATCCTTGTCCTTATCTTGAATTGAAATTATGTATCCGCCTTTAATCAGCTCAGCAACATTAATTTTTCCTCCATTAATGGTTCCTTGTTGGATGAGTTGTCCTGTAGCACTATATATTTTAAAGGTAGCCTTATCTGAAACCTTAGTAACATTGAGTACATCAGAAGCAGGGTTAGGATAAATGTTGATTCCATTATTTACACTTACTTCAGATGTTGCAAGCGTACTGGCTATAACTACATTATAATCTTCAGCCTCACCATAACCGATTGCACCACAACCTGCATATGTTGCACCTAGAGATCCGCCAACCTGAGACAACCCTCCATAGAATAAGATAACCCTCATTCTTAAAGGCTGATTGGTAATAGTTGTAGAAGGTATCGTAAATGTCCCAGTAATTGGTCCTGTAGGAAGATTTACCGGATAATTAAATATTCTTTCTGAAGCCTCAAATACACCGTTTTTATTGTAATCAATGAAAACAGCAGCAGTATCATAGTCAGCATTTGTTATAGTCATTGAGAATGTATACGTGCTATTTGCAGTAAGATTTGGTTGAAGTGCAGTATTGCCTGTATAATCCGAATAGGCAGATGGCCCGGATGAATTGGTCATCAACACTGTTCCAGTATTGCTGGTCAAAGTTACATTAGAGATATATTCATATTGTGGTGCACTGTTGGTAACAGCAACTGTACAATATGTAGGGTTAAGCGTTGAGAAAATAGTACTTGCTGAAAAAGATCCCTGAGTTCCACAAACCGAAGCTACCTGTACTTCATATGATGCATTAGAAATAATATTGGTGAGATTTACAGTTGTGGCAGTTGAGGTGGTTTGCTGCCATGTGGTATCCGAAGTTCTCTTATATCGGATAACATAAGAAGTTGCTCCGCTCACAGGCGCCCAGTTTACAGTTCCTCCGGTGTTGGTTATATTATCAACATACACTCCGGTAACTGCATTTCCGCAACCTACCTGAGTGGTTACCATTACTTTTTTTACCGCATAAAATACATTTCCGATGGAGGAAACTCTTACTACTACAAATTGTCCGTTTAACGAAGCCGGCATGTTAATGCTTTCTGTTCCGTCGTTGGCAGTAGTGGCAGTAATGGTCGTCCAGTTCACGCCATTATCTGTTGAATAATCAAGTTTAACATTAGCGGAATTGTAAGGTGCGGCACTGGTATTGGCTACATCCCATGTTAAGGTACTGCTTGCGTTCGAATATAAATAGTTACCTGAGCTTATTCTGAACGGCCCATCCCCGCCAACGGTAATATTCTGCTCTGCAAACTGAGTCTGCTGCTGTGTGGATGTAGCATTGTTATCTCTTACAGTAACAGCAAACTTCATATTTCTAGCGACCTGAGGAACAGACTCCCAGGTATTCAGGGAATTATTCAAAACACCTGCTATAACAGAAGATAATTTAGGAAAATACCTCATTGGGCTGGTTGTTGGCGCTATAGACCTGAATGCAGCTCCATATGTTGTGGTCCCAATATTATTTTTATTGATGGTCTGTGCAGCGGTAAGGCCACTGTCCACTTGTTCCCATGTATAGGTAAGCGGGTCATTCTCGGCATCTGTGGCAGAAGCCGTTAATACAAATGCGGTTCCTTTGGGAATTGTATATGATGGCAATGCTGCAATTACAGGAGGATTATTTGTTATAGTTGTTTCAACATCACAGCTCTTAACATTCAGGTTATTCTGAACCTGGCTGATGCTTGCCTTATGAAAATAGGCATCAGAATTTGCCTGGACATCTGTATTCGCTCCGGTAATACCAGCATACCCCATAATGGTAGATCCTGAGCCTGGTTCAACATTAACCCCAGACCCTTCAATTGCATGAGAAAATGTGTGATTTGCTCCTAACTGATGGCCCAGTTCATGGGCAACATAATCAATATCAAAGGTATCTCCCTGAGGGATTGCATTTGCAGGAGAAGTATAGCCTGATCCTTTACCCTTGGGTACTGCTGTAGAAGGGTTTATACAAACACATCCAATGCATCCTGCATTTCCTCCGCCTCCGGAAGCGCCAAATAAATGTCCAATGTCATAGTTGGCATTTCCAACCAAACTTGTCAGTGTATTCTGCAATTCCAGGTTCCACGCTCCTGCAGCTCCTGTATCTGCATCAGAATATGGGTCTGAAGCAGCGTCCGTAAATATGATATTAGCATAATTCTGCAAATTCAGGTGCAGTGCAAAATCTTTCTCGAAAACACCATTTACTCTTGTCATTGTGGCGTTAATCGCTGCTAAAGCACCTGCAACGGTACCTCCGTGAAAAGTCGTATATTCTCCGGTAACAGACATAACCAGGCGCATGGTCCTGTACTTCTTATCAGACATCTTGGAAAAGTCGGTCGGCTGGTTACTGAAAGACTGGCCCTTTTGAAGAAGCTCTTCTATCTGTTCTTTGGCAGCAGGACTTTCATCTGTACTACAGATAAAGCTTTTTCCACCGGTAGGTTTTGATTTAGCATGAACTTCGTAAATTGTTTTGTCAGCATTAGACGGTTCAATAAATTCATATTCACCTCCCCTGATGATCATAGACTGAAGATTATTTGGCGATACTGAAAATCGCAAAAACTTTGCAGGGTCATCGATACCGACTCCTACATAAGATCCCAGGTGATATTGATCTGCCAGTTCTTTAACTACAACAGGAAAACTGTAGACTGCAAAACGCTCCATTTTCCCTCGCATCGTTGGCAACGAGATTTCAACAGCTTTTGCATTGGGCCCGGTTTCCTGAGCACGCTCAAGTTGCGACCTAATCATATTCAGATCCAACTTGTAATAAACATTGTTTGCAAGAGAAACCTCTGAGGTGTTCCTCTTAGCCGCAGCTGCAGGCGTCCACTGAGCAAGCGCACTACTGCCTATGAGGCTACACAATAAACCAGTAATAAGTTTTTTCATTTAAATTTTTATGAATTATTTATGAATTGTTTTATAACTTCAAATATAAATATTTATGATTTGTTATCAAGAATAAAATCAGACATATTATGTTAAACTTTAAATTATGTTTAAGATTATAACAAATATATTTGATCCGCATCAAACAATTATAATAAATAATAGCTAAAAATCATTACGTTTCATGAAGTGATAAAAAAAGGATTTTCCTCAGAAAACCAGAATGTGTTAATATGAAAAAAGCTTATTAAACCGGAAAACGGATATCAGATTTGATCTACAGTTAAGATTAATCTTTAAAACTTATACGCAATATTCCAGGCAAACCCCATGGTAAATTTGGAGGAGCTTTTCCCGAAACCCGGGACAATCATCGGCTGGATATCATCCTGTTTGGTCGTATAGGCCAGGTATTTAGGCTGAAGGTTTACGTCAATATAAAAATTGGATTCAAAAAGCTGTACGCGGCCGCCTAAAACGCCTTCCAGCCAAAATGAGGACTGGGTTGAAGAAGGGAAAGCTACAGAAGAATTACTCCCTCCAAATCCTCTTACCGGTACGGCCATATATTCCTGGGTATAGAAAGACCCGGCGAGTTTTCCTCCGGCATAAAATCCGTTGAAGGGATTCTCACTATCCTTGGCCAGCATGTAAAATGCACCCAACTTAACGAACGGTCCACTGGCTTTACCGTCATAGCTGTTTTTATTATAGACATTGGATTCAAACCCGGCTTCAGCAACGGCATGGATGTCTCCCTTCACTCGTGATGAAATAAATCCCTGATATACTTTCCGGTCTGAAAAGAAAGAAACGCCGGCATTCAGAAGATCAAAGCCCACCATGAAATTCGGTTCATACTTCCATTTTGCCTTTTCTGTTTTCACAGTATCGGTCTGTTTATTTTGCGACAGGCAAAATAAACTCAGGGTACTAAAAAAGAAGGTAAAGATTAGTTTTGTCTTCATTCTCTATAAAATTTTGACCGGCTTCAAGCTTCACTACCGGATTGGTATTGGTTAATTGTGCGTCCAGGTTTTCGTAGTTCTTTTTGATTCCGCAGCCGGGCGATACATAAGTGGATTTGGTCGTATAACTCACCCTTACTTTGGATTCTGCCCCTTTATCCGATAACCTGAAATAGACATCTGTATACGGAGCATCATCAACCCTCAGAGGAATCAGCCGGGAATTGATATTAGTCTGTTTTCCCAGCTGTACTTTACCCGATCCGTAATCAACTGCCACATACAGCGAATCCAGTGTTCTTGGCAGACCTGTACTTTCTCTTTTAAAGGATACTTTCATTCTTGGGGTACCCTCCCCGCTTTCACAGATATCATCATCCCCTCCACAGGAAAAAACCAGGCCGAGGATAAGGGTCAACAGAAAAATTTTAAGGTATTTCATAGGTATAGGATGGGTTCAAATTTACATCTGTTATTTTTTGATCAGCAAAGCAATATTCTCCACATGATGGGTTTGCGGGAACATGTCTACCGGTAAAATCTTTACTACGGTATATTGTTCTTTCATCAGGGCAAGATCCCTTGCCTGCGTTGCGGAATTACAGCTTACATAAACCACTTTATCCGGCGAAAGCTTTAATATCTGCTCTACCACCTTCTGATGCATACCGTCTCTCGGCGGATCGGTAATCAGGACATCTGCTTTCGGGTGGGTAGCAAGGAATTCATCATTGAAAACATCCTTCATATCTCCGCAATAGAATGTACAGTTGGTAAGGCCATTCAGTTCTGCATGCTCAACGGCTGCATCAATCGCTTCCTGCACGGATTCTATTCCGATCACCTGCTTGGCTTTTCTGGCAACATACTGGGCAATGGTTCCGGTACCGGTGTAAAGGTCATAGACCACTTCATCACCTTTCAGGTCTGCAAACTCCAATGTTTTACGGTAGAGTTCCAGAGCCTGTTTGTAATTGGTCTGAAAGAAAGATTTCGGGCCAATCTTAAACCTGAGACCATCCATCTCTTCCATTAAGAAACCTTCTCCGTGATAGATATGGATATCAAGATCGTAAATGGAATCATTCGGTTTTGGATTGATGGCATACACTAATGTTTTGATCTGAGGGAAAGTTTCCAGCAGGAATTCAAAAAGCTTTTCCCTGTTTTCCTTTTCTTCCCTGTACAGTTGGAAAAGCACCATCCATTCCCCGGCAGAGCTCTGCCTCATCATCAGGGTGCGCAGAAAGCCTTCATGGTTCCTTACATCGAAGAAATCCAGTCCGTTATTGCTGGCATATTCCCTTACAGCCAATCGGATCGTATTGGAAGGATCTTCCTGAAGAAAACACTCTTTCAGGTCCAGGATTTTGCTCCACATCCCGGGGATATGAAAACCAAGCGCATCCCTGCTGCCGAAATTCTCTTCAGAACTGATCTCATACTGGGTAAGCCATCTCGCATTGGAAAAGGAGAATTCCATTTTATTCCTGTAGTAATATTCTTCTGCAGAACCGAGAATAGGAACGGTTTCAAAATCATCGATCCCCCCGATTCTCTTGATATTGTTATATACTTCCTCCTGCTTGAAGTCCAGCTGCTTTTCATAGCTCATGTTCTGCCATTTGCAGCCTCCGCAAACGCCAAAGTGAATGCATTTGGGATCTACCCTGTAAGGCGATTTTTCCAGGATATCCACAGCTTCAGCTTCATAATATTTGGACTTTGATTTTTTCACCCTTGCATTAACCACATCTCCCGGGATTGCGCCGGATACCAATACGGTTTTCCCGTCCTCCGTCTTTCCGATGGCTACTCCTTTTGCTCCTGCATTTAAAAGCTTTATATTTTCGAGGATAATATTCCTGTTTTTCTTCTTTTTCATTCTGATATTTATAACGATGAAACCTCCCGGCTTCGCATTGCAAAAATACAATAAAAAAAACCTTATCCGTAGACAAGGTTTTTAATCTGTTTCTAAATTGATTATTTTGTCTGGGCAGGCTGAGGATTGGCCTGTTGCGGAGCTGCCTGCTGAACTGCGCCGTTATTTCCTACCTGCAGCTGTACTCTCGGGTCTACCCTCGGCGCACTCAGTCCGGTAAGTTTATCCAATAGGGTTACCAGCTCCTGCTCACCTAAGTTTACATAAGGTTTGCTGGCAATCTTACCGTCTTTGTCTACAATAACAAATGATGGCAACCTGAATCCGTAAATACCGTATTTTTTAGCGATGTCTGAATTCAGTCCGCCTTCAGCATAGACATTGACACCATTGATCCCTTTCAACAGAGCATTGCTGGTCTTTACAAACTGGTCTTTGCTGTCATCCATATTCACGAATACGAAATTCATTTTAGATTTGTAAAAATTAACAACCTCTTTCAGTACAGGTACTGTCCCTTCCGCAATATACGGGTTCCATGAAGCATAGAACATCATTAGGTACGGCTTTCCTTTGTTTTCAGAAAGGCTGTATGTTTTTCCGTCCTGTTTTACCAGTGAAGCATCAGGAGCAGCCTCTCCAACCTTAAGCCCCTTCATCGCTAACTGAAGTCTGCTCAGGTCCTGCTTAAGTCCTGAATCTTTAATCTCTTCATCAATGATCTTTCTTACTTTGGCCAGTGACTTATCGGTAAGCATCGGATTCTGAAGATCCGACTGTGTCATCACGAAGGCAAGAAGGTAATCTTTGGTTGCCTGTGGAATATCTTTTTTGTCCTTCAAAAACTGGCTGAACAGTTCAGAAGTCGTAACATCCGTTTTACCTTTGGCTTTAGCTTCAGCATATTTCTGGAAGTCCGGGCTCATTTTAGTCAGGAGATAGCTTCTGTATGCCGGGCTTTCCTTAATCATGTCGTCTTTGTTGGCCTGAAGTTTATCTTCATAATCCGTGAATGCCTTGGTCACTTTGAAAGAAGGATTACCCATCTGCTTATGGCTCATTTCATATTGTGTCATAATGGTAAGCAAAGTACTGGCAATATCATTTTTCTTCCATTCAACCACGCCGTTATCAGGATTGAATTTCTTCACATTCTCATCAATATTTTTATTGATATCTGATTCCACCTTCTGGATGCCTTTCAGGAAGGTTTTCTCATCCTTCATCATCAGGTCATTCATATTGATGGTCTGGGCATAGGTTCCCAGGTATTTCTGGGTCGCGGTAAAAAAATCATTATTTTTTTTAGCATCCCCTGTCACTACAAATTCGGTAGGGAAAGTCATTCCGTTACCTGAAATATCAAGTGTTTCTCCTCCTTTGAGGTAAATTACATTTTGCTTGCCTCCGTAGGAAATTACATACATTCCGCTTTTAGGCGCTTCAAAACTTCCCGAGAAGTTCCCGCTCTTATCCACTCCCATATTTACTGCAGGCAGCATGGAAATATTGGTAGGATCTATGAATTCAATTCTCTCCAATGGAGATCCGCCGGTAATCTTTCCTTTTACTTCAACTTTTTTAGAGCAAGACATCACAAACACTGCGATGATAAACAATAAAAGATATTTTTTCATTTCAATTTTATAATTACGCAAAAATAAGTTTTTCAATATACTCAATACAACTAAAAAATGCTTTTATGAAAGATTTAACTAAAAAAATCGCCATCCTTTAAGGAGACGATTTTCTGTTGTATTGAAAAGATTAATACTATCCTTTATCAATGAAGGCAGCCATATACTCCCGGTTCATTCTGGCGATGTTATCCAGGGAAATTCCTTTAGGACATTCAACCTCGCAGGCTCCGGTATTGGAACAGTTTCCGAATCCTTCCTCATCCATGGCTTTCACCATGTTAAGAACCCTTCTCTTGGCTTCTACCCTACCCTGAGGAAGCAGTGCCAGATGGGAAACCTTAGCACCCACAAATAACATTGCAGATCCGTTTTTACAAGACGCCACACAGGCTCCGCATGAAATACACGCCGCAGCATCCATTGCTTTGTCCGCATCATCTTTAGGAACCGGAATAGCATTCGCATCCAGCGTATTTCCTGAGGTATTCACGGAAACGAAACCTCCTGCAGCCATCACCCGGTCAAAGGCGCTTCTGTCTACAATAAGGTCTTTGATTACCGGGAAAGCAGCGCTTCTCCATGGCTCAATAACGATGGTTTCACCGTCTTTGAACATTCTCATGTGAAGCTGGCAGGTAGTAATTCCCGTATCCGGGCCATGCGCTCTACCATTGATGTACAGGGAGCACATTCCGCAGATCCCCTCACGGCAGTCGTGGTCAAAAGCTACCGGCTCTTTTCCTTCGTTAATTAAATTTTCGTTCAGGATGTCCAGCATTTCCAGAAAAGAGGAATCTGTGGAAACATCCGATATTTTGTAGGTCTCAAACTGACCTTTAGATTTATTATTTTTTTGTCTCCAAATTTTCAGCGTAAGATGTAAGCCTTTTTTTGAACTCATAATGATATATTTATAGGTTGGAGATTATTTGTAACTTCTTGTTTTAACCTCGATGTTTTCGTAGATCAGCTCCTCTTTGTGCATTACTTCCTGGTTGATGTCTTTCCCCTGATATTCCCAGGCTGCAACATACTTGTAATTCACATCGTCTCTTTCTGCTTCTCCGTCCGGTGTGGAATGGTCCTCACGGAAGTGACCTCCGCAGGATTCATTCCTCTTCAGTGCATCGATAGCCATTAACTGGCCCAGCTCCAGGAAGTCGGCTACTCTGAACGCTTTCTCCAGCTCAGTATTCATACCTTCTTTATCTCCCGTAACTCTTACGTTCTTCCAGAAGTCGTTTCTTACTTCTTCAATTTCCCTGATGGCTTCTTGAAGCCCTTCAGGAGTTCTTCCCATTCCAACTTTGTTCCACATGATATGTCCCAGTCTCTTATGGAAATGGTCTACTGAATGCGTTCCTTTATTATCGATAAAGAAATCCACTTTCTCTTTTATTTCTTTTTCAGCCTGCTCAAAAGGCGCGCTGTTGGTAGGAATAGCTCCTGTTCTGATATCCGCAGACAGATAATCTGCAATAGTATACGGAAGAACGAAATATCCGTCTGCCAGTCCCTGCATCAGTGCAGATGCTCCCAGCCTGTTGGCTCCGTGATCCGAGAAATTGGCTTCACCGATAACGAAACATCCCGGGATGGTAGACTGAAGGTTGTAATCCACCCAAACTCCTCCCATGGTATAGTGAACCGCAGGATAAATCTTCATTGGGGTTTTGTACGGATCATCGGCTGTGATTTTCTCATACATCTGGAACAGGTTTCCGTATTTTTCTTCTACCCATGCCTTACCAAGATCATAGATCTGCTGGTCTGCAGGATTATGGATATGTTTTTCAATGGCAGCCTCCTTACCTTTCTTCATGATCTCTGTAGAGAAATCCAGGTATACCCCTTCTTTGGTATCATTGTTTTCAATTCCGAAGCCGGCATCACATCTTTCCTTGGCTGCTCTTGAAGCTACGTCCCTAGGAACCAGGTTACCGAAAGCAGGATATCTTCTTTCCAGATAGTAATCCCTGTCATCTTCTTTGATGTTTTCCGCTCTTAATTTGCCTTCTCTGATGGCAATGGCATCTTCCAGCTTCTTAGGCACCCAGATCCTTCCGGAGTTCCTCAATGACTCGGACATCAGGGTCAGCTTGGATTGCTGAGTACCGTGTACCGGAATACAGGTAGGGTGAATCTGTACATAACAAGGGTTCGCAAAATAAGCGCCCTTCTTATGGATTTTCCAGGCTGCGGAAACGTTGGATCCCATGGCATTCGTAGAAAGGAAATATACGTTACCGTATCCTCCTGAAGCAATCACCACAGCGTGGGCAGAATGTCTCTCAAGTTCTCCGGTTACCAGGTTTCTTGCAATAATCCCCCTGGCCTTACCGTCTACGATAACAAGTTCCATCATTTCATGACGGTTGTACATTTTGATCCTTCCTTTACCGATCTGGCGGCTCATGGCGGAATAAGCTCCCAACAAAAGCTGCTGTCCGGTCTGTCCTTTCGCATAGAAAGTTCTTTTTACCTGAACCCCACCAAATGAACGGTTATCGAGCTGACCTCCGTATTCTCTTCCGAAAGGAACACCCTGTGCCACGCACTGGTCGATAATATTTGCAGAAACCTCAGCAAGCCTGTAAACATTCGCTTCCCTGGCCCTGTAGTCACCACCTTTAATGGTATCGTAAAATAACCGGTAGGTAGAGTCACCGTCACCCTGATAGTTTTTGGCAGCATTGATACCTCCCTGAGCAGCAATAGAGTGCGCTCTTCTAGGAGAGTCCTGATAGCAGAATGCTTTCACATTATAGCCCTGCTCAGCCAGTGTAGCTGCTGCAGAACCTCCTGCCAGACCTGTACCCACAACAATAATATCAATTTTGTCTCTGTTGTTTGGGGCAACAAGGTTCATATGGTCTTTATGATTTTTCCATTTATCCTTTAAAGGACCTGCTGGAATTTTTGAATCTAACTTACTCATATTAGTATATTGATATTATTGAGTTATAAAATGATAAATTGCGATAAAAATAAATCCTAACGGAATAAGGATAGAATACCAGATGCTTACCCTTCTCAGCATCGGCATGTACTTCGGATGTCTCGCTCCAAGGGACTGGAAAGAAGACTGGAACCCGTGAGACAAGTGAAGCCCTAAAAGCACAAATGAAATCACATATAAAACTACTCTCCACACATCCGCAAATTTTGCATGAAGATCTCCCCAGAATCTGGACTCCTCAATCGGAAGACCGTTCACATACTTGTAATTCATTTCGTGAAACCAGAAATCATACATGTGCAGTACCAGGAATGCAAGGATAACCGCTCCGGAAAGGATCATGTTACGGGAAGACCATGATGAGTTATCAGATCCCCTGTTCATTGCATAATTGATAGGACGTGCTTTTTTATTTTTGATTTCCAGAACAAATCCCATTACAAAATGGTAAATCACAGCAAAGATCAGTACCGGCTGCATTATAAACTGGATAAGAGGATTATATCCCATGAACTGCGAAGCATTGTTGTAAGCCGTTTCACCGAAAACCGATAAAAGGTTGACTGCAAGGTGCATTACCAAAAAGATCAGCAAAAAAATAGCTGACAATGCCATAGCATACTTTCTACCTATTGTAGAACTCGTTAAACCTGCCATATAAGTTTAAATTTGAATTTCCACAAAATTAAGAAATGTTAATAACATCAAGAAGTGAGAAATCTCACAATTACCCAGTTTGTAATCTTTCTAAATAAGACCTAAAGTCTTCTGAATAAAGGGAAAACAAAAAAAATAAAATCCTAATTCAGAGGATAGATTTTACCTTTATAAGTGACTTGCTCTGCATCGGCAGGAAAAACTTTCACCACCACTTCATCGAGCCTTCTTGATGCGGTATAAGGATGGATGATATATCTCATGATATGTTCCTTATCTGATCCTTCTTTGATCCAGAAACAGGCTTTCGCTCCGTGCTTTACAGAAAATACTGTATTCTTATACAATCTGTGGACAAGAACCTCCTTACGCCGGTTCTCTGCAATGTTAAAAACAGTTCTGATCATCAGAAAAATAATGATTACGGTAATCATTCTGGCAGCATTCCTGTAATCAGGCTTAAGTACTGCATATCTCAACTGATACACTATAATGAAAAGCAGCAGCATTTCGATCAGGTTTAATGGAATGTCCTCAAGGAAAACATCTTTAAAGCCGGCAAACCAGTGAATGGTCCGGAGCAGCCAGCGGATTACAGTATCATAAATAACATTTAGAAAAGTAAAATCAAAACCCAGTGCTATGATTCCCGTCATGACAAATGAGAAAATAATAATTACCTCTGAAAACGGGACGATGACAAAATTAGCAATGATGGAGATGAAAGAAAACTGGTGAAAATAATAGAGCACAAGCGGCAGTGTGGCCAGCTGGGCGGCAATGGAAATAGAAACCGTATTGAATATAATCTTCTTGATGAAATGATCCTGCTTCGGGAAATACTGCAAGATCGGCCTGTTCAGCCAGAAAATCCCCAGAACCGCGGCAAAAGTAAGCTGAAAACCTACATCAAAAAGCTGTTGGGTATCTGTTATCAGGATGATAAAGGCAGATAAGGAAAGGGAATGCAGCAGATCCGGCTTCCGCTGCAACAGGACGTATATATAGTAGATGCTCAGCATAATGCAGGAGCGTACCACAGAATTCCCGAATCCTATAAAGGCAGCAAATATCCATATGAACACCAGGCTCAGCACAATCGCGTACTTCCTGAAAGAAGCCGGCACATAACGTGTCAGGATAATGTACACCACACCGAAAATGACGACGATATGAGTTCCTGAAATAGCGAGGAAATGCATCAGGCCGGACCGGTTGAAATCCTGAGCGGTAACGGCATCCGTTTCCGTACGGTCTGCCAGGATAATCCCTTTTAAAAATTCCCGGGTTGTTTTCGACAATCCTGCACGGTCGATCTTTTGCAGGACCTCAAGCCTTTTCTGTTGGATGGATTCTGTAAGACTTATATCTTTGCGCACCGCAGAAGATATCTCATCACGGATATAACATTGATACCTGATATTTTTCCGATTCAGGTAGCGGGCGTAATCAAACTGGAAATCTGATTTTGGCGATTCAGGCCTGCTGATGTATCCGCGGGCCTGGTAATAGTGGTTAAAGTCCAGCTCTTCATGATTTTTAGGAATATACAGCACGGCATTGAAAACTTTTGTTCCGGATTGCCCCTCAATCTCATACTTTCTATTTTTCCCGGTTGAATTAAGCTTTTTCGTAATCCTGAACACCACATTCGAGTGAGCGTTCAACCGGAAATCACCTTCAGAAAAAGCATGGATAAAATGTGCCGTAATCCCCGCTCCGAAGAATAACATACCCAATACATACGGCCTTAGCTTATGCAATACGTACAATGTTAAAAACTGAGCTGTAAATGCCAGAATACATACGCCTGCAATACTATAGACTACAGCATCTGATAAGGAGAATCTGTCCTGGAACAAGATGCCCAGGATGAAGCAGGTTCTCAATAAGCCTCGTCTGGGCTTCCATCAATTTTGTAAGCTGCTCCTGATTTTTCAAAATACTCTCTGTGATTTCTTTCGATTGAATATTAAAGATGGGATTATACTGATTTACAGCAGCAACGGCATGATCGCTAAATTCATTATTAGTCATGATATTATTTGAAGCATCATTCAACAAATCATTGATATCCACTTCAAGCTCTTTAGCCATCTTATTTAAAAGCATGGAATTTGGAATGGTCTTGTCCGATTCGATATTTGAGATCGTCCCCTGGGTCACGTCCAGGCGCAGCGCGAGGTCATCCTGCGACCAGTGTTTGGCTTCCCTGTATTTCCTCACTTTCGTCCCTAAACTCATGATATTAAAATTTTAATCAAAAAAGATTAGTAAAAAGCAAAAATAAGCAAAACGGTTAAAACCATTGCTATACAAGGCTTTATAAAAATAGTAGTCTTAGTTCGGAAGTCGGTGTCTGATAGGTTTTGGGCTTAAAATGACAAGGTTAGGTTACTAATTCGTTACCGATTGATAAAGGTAACTATATAGCTTAACCGATTATATTTCAGTCTTTTGCACCTCTTTTTACATTCCCTTGTAACTCAATGTAATTTAATTTTAAACGTTAAACATTTGAGTTATGGAACAGACAAAAAAATCGACGTTCAAACTGCTTTTCTACCTAAAAAAGAACGAATTGAAAAAGAACGGTAATGCTCCGATTATGGCACGTATTACCATTGACGGAACCCCTAAAACTTTCGGAACAAAGTTAGAAATTGACCCCAATAATTGGGATTTAAAACACGGAAGAGTTCAGGGCAAGAGTGCGCAGGCATTAAGTATCAATAAAAAACTGGATAATATACGTGGGCGTATCGACAAGATTTATGAAGATATGTTGAAGCACGAGGGCTTTGCAACCGCCCAAAAAGTAAAGCTATCGTTTTTGGGTGTTGGCGTAATGGATGATGCAATACTTAAAGTCTTCAACGACCAAAATGAGGATTTTAAAAAATTGGTCGAAAAGGAAGAACGCTCACAAAGCACCTACAACAAGTATATCACAGTTTACAATCATCTTACCACGTTTATAAAGGAACGCTATCATCGTGACGATATGGCTTTTCGGGAATTGACTTCCGATTTTATCCGGGAGTTTGATTTTTACCTCCGGTATGATTTGCAGTCCTCCCACAATACAGTTTGGGTGTACACGATGCCTGTATTAGCCCTTGTGGAACTGGCTATTAAAAAAGGCTTGATACGTGATAATCCTTTTCAGGATTACGAAATCAATATGGAAGAAACCGACCGGGGCTATATCCTTAAAGAAGATGTTGAAAAGCTGATGATGTGCGTACCATCGCACCAACGGTATGAACTTGTAAAAGACCTGTTTATTTTCAGTTGCTTTACAGGACTTGCTTATGCGGATATTAAGAAACTGACAAGGAACAACATTCAATCATTCTTTGACGGTCATCAGTGGATTATCAGCAGGAGAAAGAAATCAGATATTGCTTCAAATGTTCGGTTAATGGAAATCCCTAAACGTATCATTGAGAAATATCAGGGTACGACAAGGAATGAATTTATCTTTCCGGTTCCGACCAATGCAACCTGCAATACTCACATAGGCAAACTGGTTGAAAAGGCAGAAATCATTACGGAGCAAAAAGTAACTTTTCACACGGCAAGGCATACTTTCGGAACAATGTTTTTGACCGAGGGCGTACCGCTTGAAAGTCTTAGCAAAATGATGGGGCATAAAAATATTTCCACCACACAGATTTACGCTAAAATCACAAGCCAAAAAATCAGTAAGGATATGGATTTAGTTACCCCTAAATTCAAGGCAATGGAAGAAGCGTTTATGATGGCAATCTAATCAGCTTTTATCTAATCTCAATGAGCAGAACTTAACGGTTCTGCTTTTTTTATGCCTATCTTTTTGTGTAGGTAAAGCACATTTATTTTCCTCTACGCAATCCAACGCTGTAAAAGAGCTTATTACCTACTTCAGAAATAGAAAATTGAAAAACGAAACCCTTATCTAACGCTCCCTGCTATTCCATTTTTCAAATCCCTATTACAGGCTATCATAGCCTGGTCATTAATGCCATAAAAATTTAGAACAGAAAATTTCCACAATCAACCGGTAAAAAGGCAGCTAAGTTATAGCGGGCAGCCACCTCACACGCCCAACCAAAAGACTACGGCATAATGGCAAGGCAAAATGCTGGCTTCGCCGAATTGCTGTGTGTTGCCTTGCCACCCTCCGGGACTTATTCCGTTTCCTTTCGGTTTTACGCTGTTGCCCGCTTGGATTATCTGCTTTCTTTTTTCCGGTTTTTCTTTTGGAAAAATTTATGCGAAGCGAAGCGGAGCAAACCACAACGGGAAGCGGGAAACGAGAAAAGCGAGTGAGTAAATAACATTTTTTCAAACATCAAAATTTTAGCATTATGGCACACAACATCAATTTCAACGAGCAAACAGGACGTCATTCATTCTTTAGCGTTCAACAAAAAGCGTGGCACGGTTTGGGGCAAATCGTAGAGCAATACCCAACAAGCGAGGAAGCAATAGTACACGCAGGTTTAGATTACGAGGTTATCAAATCCCCACTGTTTACACAGGGCAGAACAATGAGCATAGGCGAAAACGGAGAACTGATTGAAGCCAATGACATCTTAGTACCTAACAGTTTCGCCACCCTCCGCACCGACACCAATACACCGTTGGGTGTAGTAGGCAAAGACTACCATATTGTACAAAACCGTGAGGCGTTCAATTTCTTTGATGCTATTGTAGGCGGAGGCGAGGGAATATTGTACGAAACCGCAGGAGCATTGGGTAACGGGGAGCGTATTTTTATTACTGCCAAGCTGCCCGACTATATCCGTGTAGGTAACGGCGACGATGTTACAGAAAAGTACATCTTCTTAACCACAAGCCACGACGGTAGTGGAAGTATTACCGCAGCGTTTACACCTATCCGTATCGTATGTCAAAACACCCTGAACGCATCATTGCGGAGTATGACCAATGTAGTGCGTATCAAACACACGTCAGGAGCAAAACAACGCCTCGAAAATGCTCACAAGGTTATGGGGCTTGCCAACACACTAAGCACGCAGTTAGAGAACATCTTTAACGATTGGGCTAAAGTAAGGGTAACAGACCGAGAAGTAAGAAAGCTAATCCAGTTGGCACTTTGCCCGAACAAAGAAACGCTTAACCTGCTCAAAAAAGGTGCGGAAGATGAAGTTTCCACCGTGTTTAAAAACACCGTAGATGATGCCTTTGAATACGCTATGATAAGCGACACCCAACAAATGGCAACTACCAAAGGCACATTATTCGGGGCTTACAATGCTGTTACAGGTTACTTTCAGAATGTACGCAATTACAGGGATGGCGAAGCCAAACTACAATCTATTGTAATGGGCGGTACAGCACAGCTAAAGACACAAAAAGCCTTTGAACTGTGTACAGACTTTGCCTATTCAGGAGCAGAGATTTTCAACTTCAATTAATCATCAAAGGCGACTGCCTGCAAAGGTGGTCGCCTACTAAAAACAAAAGATATGAAAGCATTAGATAAAATGGACAACCTCGATAAAGCGGGCTTGTTGTGCAAATTGTTTCCCGCAGAACTGGAGAACCTGCAAAACGCTATAAAAACGCAATGCGACTACTTCCTGCAAAATGAAACCGCCTTTCGTGAGGGTTGGTATCAAAAGGGATTTTTTACCGCTGAATTTTGGTACAGGCTTGTGCAGAATGCACAAAAAGGCATAGACAAGAATGAACCACTTTGGAAACGCCCGAACTGGTTTACAGACCATTTTTTTGACGGACACAATTCAATTTTCGCTATCCACTGCCTGATTGAATATACAGAGGATGCACAATGCGACCCGCAATTAAAACAGGCGATACACCTGCTTTTCGGGAACGACAAATTTTTACAGATAACCTTAAACGATAAATAATTATGGCTAATTGGTGCAACAACTGGGTTGTTTTTGAGGGAACAGCCGAAGCAATAGAGCAGATAACACAGCTATTCAAATCAATGGCTGAACAGGAACAGAAAGACAACTGCGGGCATTTACCCCATTTCGTACAGGACACGCACGGAGATTATTTCTACAATATCAGTCAGGACAATGAAAGTGCGGGTGTATTCCAGTATGAAACAAAATGGTCGCCAAATACGGATGCCGTTAAGCAGATAGCCGAACATTTCAAAGTGAATTTCACACAGGACTATGAGGAATTAGGATGCTTAGTATATGGTCAGGCAATATTTGAAGAAGGAATACTAACGGATACCTGTTTAGATAGCCAGGACTTTGACAGCTATGAATTAGACGAGGAAACGGACACCTACCATTTTGAGGGAACAGAGTACGACAGCGAATGGGAAATACTCGACACTTTGTTAGAGCGTAAAAGCGAAAATCAATTAAACACCATTAAAATTTAGAACGATGAAACTATCAGATAAAGCGACAGCACATATTTTGGTTAAAGCCAACAGCGAATGGGATAATTGCGAGTTTGCAATTATCCACCTATCCGAAGAATGGAAAACAGAACAGGCAAAACGGCTTGCATTAGTTAAGCCGTTAGAGGGCAATCACTATTTCTGCTCAATGAATTACTATGATACAGCAGTAGATTTTTATAGGACAGGCGAAAACGACAACCCGAATATTGAAGAATTGCTAAACGGTAATGAATGGATATTTGTGGAGCTTGACGAGCAAGAGCAGGAAACGTTTACCGTACCTGAAAACCGACTGGACTGTTACAGGCTTGTATTAAGGGCAAACGGTACAGGCTACTATACAGCATACGGGAAGCATACGAGCGAAGAATTTTGGACGGAAGAATTTTTATTAACCCAATTAATTGCTTAATCAGAAAAATCAAATTTCAAATTATGACACGTTCAAATCTTCACATCAAATTGAGTAACGGTAAATCCCTTGTATGCGTTGCCGACAGCAGCAGCGCACCCGAACAGGGCTATATCGTTGAAAGGCTTTTTTTGCCCTTGTTATCCCTTGATAACAGCGAGCAAGAACTCTTAATGCTTAAAGAGTATTGCACGATGGATGAAAGGCGGATAAACGCATATTACCGCTATTTAATAGACCTTACCACTAAAGAAGTTAAGTTTTTTGAAGAGCATTACAGTTATACCAATGACACTTTCAGGAAAGGAAAGGATATAACGGAAAGATACTACGAGTATTTAAAAACGATTAACTAATACAAGCCGCCTGACCCGAAAAGTCGGGCGGCAAAAAGACAGATCCTCCCGATGGTCGGGCAGTCTTTTTGCTTTAAATTGGTGCAATCCCCTTTAGCAAAATGCACCCTTACAAATCCTTTTCATTTTACCAAACAGGTTGCAGCGTTATTGCGTGGGATATTCGTTATCCCATAATTAGATTAGAGTGATTACTTTCTTTCGTGAGTTCAGCGGAAAAGAAAGTAACAAAGAAACCTGCTATTGCGGAAACTGTTTGTAATATTCTTTTGCTACTTCAGCTACACCTGCACTGAAATAACGCCCTCCGTCGTTTAGTACCGTGATGGCTTTTTTGAGTTCTTCGGGGTCTGCGCCTTTCAGGATATACCCTTTTGCCCCGCTATTAAGCATTTTAACCACATCCTGCACATCATCGTTAATACTAAAAGCCAAGATTTTGGTTTGCGGATATTTTTCAAGCAATGCTTTAGCAGTTTCAAAACCATTCATTACAGGCATATTTATATCAACAACCATTATATCGGGAATAACTTCAATTTGCTCCATTTTTTTCAGTGCTAATTTGCCGTTTTCCGCTTCAAATACGATTTCAAAATTATCGTCGTCCCGTATAAAATCGCAGATACCTTTCCTAAGTAAGTCGTGGTCGTCTATCATTCCTATCTTAATTATTTTTTCTTTACCCATTTTCTTCTTTTGATAAAATTGAAAAATCCGTATTTAGACTTAGATAAATCAGATGTTCTGTCAACGTGAGGTAAGCCATTATTAACCGTAATGTCCCTGACCTTAAAATGATTAAGCCATTCTTTAAAGTGTGCTATTTCGTGAGGCTTGAAACGAACAATTTCCCCGTTTTTAAGAGATACGATAAAAACATCAATGCAGAGAGTGAATGCAGATAGATGGGATGCAGGATAGTCAAATTCGGGGTAAAAAATATGCTCATTCTCCATAGCCTTAATGTTTTAGGTTGTGGATGCCTGGCACAAAAAAAGAGCGCAGGCAACTACACTTACCGCACATTGAGGCACTGGTATGCCCGACAACGAATAAGCGAGCGCCCACGCCTTTTGACGTGAGCGTTCTTACTTATCTGTCCCGTTGTCTAAAAATTACCAGTTTTCAATGTGGGACTTAAAGCAAAAACACTTTAAGTATTTTCTATATTTTCGACAACAAAGATACTAAACTCGTGCCTTTTTGACTGCATATAGTACAAAAAAGATTACAGTCAAACTGTTTTTTGTGAAATATAATTCTGTTCAAGTATTGTCAGAATATCGCTTTCCTTATAAATAATCTTACCGCCTATCTGTATATACGGCAGGATATTGTCATCACGGTATTGCTGTAAAGTTCGTTTGCTGATATGGAGCAGCTTACACACATCTTCGCCCGACAGGTATATTTCCCCGTTCATTACAGGACGGTAATTTTTCAATATACTTTCGATACGGGTTCTTAGCAGCGTTATCATTTCCTGATGGGCAATGATTTCGTCATTCTCGAATAAATCCATTTTCAACGGTATTGTACGGCTGTCCGGCTTCGAGCAAAGCCTGTACATCCGAGCGTTTATAATAATTCTTACGGTTCAGTCGGGAATAGGGCAATAGTCCTTTGTCCTTATACGTCTGCAAAGTCCGCTTGGTAATGTTCATCATCAGACACACTTCCTGGTTATCGAGCCATTTTTCTTCTTTGAAAATTGGCGTGTATTTTTTCGTAGCATTTTCGGTCAGTTCCAAAAGTGCTTTCAGCTCATTTTTCATTCCCTCCAGTACGGACTTTTGTATTGTGATTACTTCCATAGT
Source organism: Chryseobacterium camelliae (assembly GCF_002770595.1). Classification (NCBI taxonomy): domain Bacteria; kingdom Pseudomonadati; phylum Bacteroidota; class Flavobacteriia; order Flavobacteriales; family Weeksellaceae; genus Chryseobacterium; species Chryseobacterium camelliae. Next base: position 2,228,984 of record NZ_CP022986.1, read on the forward strand.
TTGCTCAATTTTGCTGTGGAAGTCGAATTTATAAAGGCTTATTGCAGCGTTGGAGAATGTTGCAGGATTTGGCTTTGAAAGGCAGCGTTTGGCGTTAGTAGTAAGATTTGGTACAAAAAAAGCCCCGAATTTCGGGGCTATGATTTGCTGCTATTTTATTTTGCCAACTTCAGTATTCTATATGCACCTCTTGCCACAATCACGAATACAATTGCCCCAATAATCAAATCCGGATAACTCGAATTGAGCCAATTGACCAATAATCCCGCAATGATAACACCCGAATTGATTATAACATCGTTGGAAGTGAAAATCATCGAAGCCTGCATATGGGCTTCTTTGCTTTTGTTCTTTTGTAATAGATAAAGACAAAGTACGTTTGCAATCAACGCCAAAACAGAAACAACAATCATTGTTTTGAAATCAGGCATCGCTTCTATTCCGATAAAACGTCTGATAACTTCAACAAAACCGATAACGGCTAACAGAATTTGAAAGTAACCTGCAAATTTGGCGATATTGTTTTTTCTTGCAATCGTACCCCCAACAGCAAACAATGCCAAAGCGTAAACAATACTGTCTGCAAGCATATCCAAGCTGTCTGCTATCAATCCCATTGAATTGGAAAAAATACCGAACAACATTTCCAATCCAAAGAAAACGAAATTGATAATCAGTACAGTCCAAAGTAGTTTCCGTTGGTCATTGCTTGTATCTGTTTCAAGAACTGCATTGCTTTCTTCAGTTGAAATCAATGACGTATTCAGGTTTAATGTTTCCAAAGCCGAAAAAATCGGCTCTGGTTTTCCACTATGGTAAACATTTAGTTTTCTACTGGGAATATCAAATTCCAATGACTTTACCATATCGAAATCCTGCAATTTCATACGGATTAATTGCTCCTCACTTGGGCAATCCATTTTAGTTATATTGAATATGGTTTTATTCATCTTCTTAAAGTCTAAATTTTATTCCGCCATTAATGACAAATCCGTCCAATGGTGCATAAATGTCTTTAAATATAGGATTACTAATTGTACCTGTATAAATGTTGCCAAAACGTGTCTGCCTTGTATCAAGGAAATTTTCAAAATTGACATATAACGAAAACCTTTCCCAAATCTTTTCAGCCATAAATCCACAAGTCCAATAGTCTTTTCCTGTTGTTCCATCGTTCAGCTTTTGCGGGCTGAAATAGTAGGCTTCTAAACCAACTTTCCATTTGTCTTCGATTTCATACATTAAAACCGAGTTAATACGGTGTTTTGGGGTTAACGGGCTTTCGGTAGTTGTTGCATTTTGGTGTAACTGTGCATCTGTATAAGTGTACCCTAAAAATAATTTCACATCATCGTAACCGATTTTGATATTGGTTTCTGTTCCTTTTGTATGGATGTAACCAGTAGAGTTTACAAATTGATAGAGATTAGCTGATGGATTTTCAAGTAATAGAGGATTATTCAAATAGGTATAAAAGAATAATTGATTGATACTGAATGACCAACCATCGCCAATATTAGTGCGGTAATTTATATCTGCATTTCCACCATAACTTTTTTCCAGTTTATTGGTTTTATTGTTAATTGGCATTACGTTTTGATATTGTAAGCGTTCGCTTTCTTCGGTAAAGATAGTGGGTGTTTTATATCCAAATCCGCCGCCAATCCTTGATGTTAATCCGTTTGCAATATGGAATAGCGCCGATACTCTTGGCAAGAATACAGCCCCATAATCTATAACATAATCCGTTCTTAAACCTGCTTCCAATTGAAGCCAATCCGTAGCTTTAAAATTATTTTGGACGAAAGCCCCAAATGTGGTTTGGCTATAATCTCTTAACGGAAATACTGTAATCTGCTTTTCTTTAAAATTGTCCGTCCAAATATTAACGCCTGTTACCCATTCTGACTTTTCTTTGCTGTAAGTATAATTAGCTTCCGTAAAAGTGGCTGTTTGCGTTCCCTCAAACTCGTAAGTGGGAATAGCCGTATTGCGTTTAAAATAACTTACACTGTTTTTGATTTGAAAAGAACTGTTTTCATTAATTAAATGGTCAAAAACAAATTGTGTGGAATAGCGTTGTGTTTTGTTTTCTTCAAAATATTGATGCGTATTATCCCCTTTGCCCTTGATGTAAAGTATATCGCCGCCCAAACGGTTCTCTATGGTTGTATTGATGCCAAAATTCAGTTTCGTTTTATCATTGAAGTAAACAAATAATTTAGGGTTCAATACGAAGCGTTCAAACTTTGGAATGGCGGAAAAACCAATTTTTGCAGGGTCATAAGCTCCGTTTCTGTTGTGCGAAGCGAAAATAGTTGTTCCAATTTTATTGAATTTTTGCCCATAAAAACCATTAATGTCTAAACCTCTCCCTGATGTTCCGTTGATATGAAAGCGTAAATCTCTTTCATCAGTTGGCGTTTTGGAAATCAAGTTGACTAATCCTGCTATTGCTCCACCTCCGTAAAGTGTAGAAGTTGAGCCTTTGATAACTTCAACCTGCTTTAAATCAAGTGGCGGAATTTGTAATAAGCCCAAACCACTTGAAGCTCCCGAATAAATCGGAAAACCGTCTTTAAGGATTTGTGTATATCGTCCGTCAAGTCCCTGAATACGGATACTCGCATTGGCACTTGTGGGCGACGTAGTTTGTACGTGAATACCTGTACTTTCTGCCAAAAGCATACGAATATCTCCCGGTTTCATATTCCCTTTTTCTCCCAACTCCTCACTTCCAATAAACTCAATACGTGTAGGAATATTTTGTATGCTTCTTGTACTTCGGGTAGATGTAATTACAACACCCTCTAATTCCTCTGAATTTTCTTTGAGCAGAATTTCAATAACATTGGTATCCTTTAGTGGAAATTCTATTTTTTCAATAAACTCTTCAAAGCCTACGTAGTTAAAATGTATCTCCTGTATTCCATCAGGAATATTCGATAATATAATCTGTCCTTTTTCGTTCGAGGTTCCTCCAATTGAGGTGCCTTTTATAGATGTTGTTACACCAATCAAGGGTTCTTTTGTTTCACTGTTTTTTACAACAATGTTTAATGTATTTTGTGCATATACACAAAGGTTGAGTGCCATAAAAAATGACACAATGAGTATTTTTTTCATTGTAAAAATGATACTTAATGTATATAAATAAGCTATGACGATGCAAAGACATCGCTTTTTAATTAATTTGTGCTGAAAGCATTATACATTAAGCAAGTTGCGGGGGACGCCAAATGGAAAATGGAAAATCAGAAACAGGTGGGGTCAGCATATTTCCTAACTTCCGTTGCGGTTCTTTTACTGAATGGACAATAGAGAAATGAAAAGTAGTTAAAACAAATCCTGTACAGGTGTTGCAACTAAAAAAAGGCGAGCAACATCCCTTATTACAATCTTGGTCATCCTGTCCGTTTTGTCCTTGTTCGGTAGTATGCTTCTGCATACATTTATCCTCAATAAAAGTCGGTACTGCTGATAAAAGCAATACATAGGCGGCTAATATTAAAGATATAAACTTCACCATACAAAGTTAAATAAAAATTAATTGCGTTAGCTCACAAATCTTGTGGAGGTAGTTAAAGCGAATAGTTTTTTTATCGAGATTGTTCGGTTTTTACTTCAGGCTGCTGTTTTTCCTTTTTCTCACGGGAATAAACCCACAGTGACAACAGACCGAAAATAATCAGTGCGTAAGCTATCCATTTACCAACCCTTTCAATCAATTTAATGAAAACCGAACTTTCATAAGATGAGAAACCCTCTGCTCCCATAGGGCTGCGCCTGTAAAACTTCCTGCGGTTAATCCAGTAACGAAGTCCCAAGCCTGCAACCAAAAATATGATACCTATAACCAATGATGCGACCATAACAAAAACACTTTATTTCCACTGTTTGAATTTACGAAAAATATTTGTTTCAGCCTGTAAACGATGTGAATTAAATGCGAAAGAGGCTTACCCCAAAAGGCAAGCCTCTTTCATTGTTTATGGAAATAAAACCTTACTCAACACTGAAATAGATTACAAGGATAAGAAATTATTTCTTTTGAAATACACTGCCCGGCTGAAAATTAAAAACGGCTTACCAATCAGATAAGCCGTTTTTTTTTGAATTGAAATACTGCTCTTAATCGCTGCTGTTAAACTGAAAAGTTATCTGCTTTTCATTCCCGAAGCTGTCCGAAATCCAAACGTCAAAAGACTGTGAAACGGCAGACGTTGAAGTGTAGTACAGCCTGAACTGCTCCGTTGGTAATTGGTACAGGTCATTGGGCTGATACGGCGGTTCGTTGTAGTATTGCAATGTTCCCTGCCCGTCAAATTGAAAGTAACGGAGGAAATACTGCGTATTGCTGTAATTGCCTGTACGCTGTATGGTAATGCGTATTTCTACGGTCTGCCCGTTTGCAACATCTTTAGGCACTGGCATTACATTGACCTCGAAAGGAAAATTGTTCTGTATTTCGAGGTCATCATCTTTGCTGCAAGATACCAACGTAACCGAAGCTGTGAGGATTGTCAGGAATACATATAGTGGCAGTAGCCCCGTTCTGAATTTATTGAATATTGCTATCATCGTTTTTACGTTTTAAAAGTTAAACCTTAATCCCACACCTGCTGACGGTCGGAACTGTTGTAAATCCGTACCCCAAAGGATTTTTGTACGCCCTTGCAGGACTAATACAAAACGGTCTGACAGGTACGTTTCAAAAGTGAGGCGACCGCCTGCACCGTAGATAAAATTATCTTCGCTCAATATCTTCGCACCGTCGTACAACATTGTTTCGCCCCGGTTGATGGTTTCGTAACCGACCACACCTGTTACGGCGAAATTCAGCGTGATGTTCTTACGGGCATCGCCCAACAAAAAGAAGCTGTAACCGCCCTCTGCGGAATAGGTTTCCTGCGGTATGCGGAGGTCTTTATACCCGTGGTACTGGTGGGTATATTCCAACGCCCAAAGCTGATAGTTACCATTCTTACCGTTTACCGTCATTGCTGCGCTGATGTAGTAATCATTGCCAATCTTATCATCGGACAATACACCTGCACTTATTTCCAATCCTTTCTGCTTCGGCAGCATTCTTTGCGCCTGTGCAGCCGTGATGCCTATCAGGACAAACAGCACGGTATAGATATACTTTTTCATATTCTTGCTTTAAAGGGTTATTAAAATTTCAGGTGCATATCGTCAATCAAACGGGCTTTGATTAAATCGGAATTTTCGACGTGCAATGTTTGATGCCTGCCACCGTTTTTCTCGAAAATCTCAATCAGCAGTACCTTATCATCGGCAATGGTAAACTGGTCTAACAGGAACACATTTTGTTCGGTCGATTTTCCGGAAATACCGTCCAATGGCTTGTAAGTTCTCAAAGGAGTTAAAGGGCGTTCCTGGACTACGGTGCGTTTAGCTACCTTTTTATCCACTACTTTGAAATTGATGAAATCAATCTCGAAAGGAACATTGGCACGGTTTCTCAATTCAGTATGGAAATAGTATTTGCCGTTATGTATGTAAATCCCTTTTAGGATAAACTGAATGCCGAAACTCTTAGCACCGATATGCTTTACAATGCGTTTGTCTTTCTTGTAAATGGTTTCCAAAAGCAAGCCTGCCAGTGACGGCGAATTGTTGCCCAGTTCTTCAAAAAGCACATCGTTACCTTTGGCTTTATCCACCGCTTTTTGCATCGTGAGCAGGTCATAGCTCATTGCCTCCGGGTAGGAACTGTAATACACGTTGAAACTATAAAAACGTCCGTCATTCGTAATAACGGAAAAATTCGTTTCCGGCTCAAAGTCCCTTACAGATGCTTTTACACGCAACACGTTTTCCGCATCTTCGGCTTTCCCTGCAATAAGGTATTCGCTGCCCAAATCCACGTAACGAATGGCAGTCGGGAAAATCAGGTGCGAGGTTTTATCGTAGGTAACTTCCATACGGTACGGCTCTATCTTGCCCAATGCAAGTGGTGTTCTGATGCTGTCCTGTGCATTAGATTGTGCAGCAAAGCCGAGTATAAGGGCAATAGCCCAAAAGGTTTTTAAATGATTTTTCATTGTTTTATTTATTTGAGTTCAACATTATTTTTTAGATACAAGAAAGACCTGATAGCCTGCTTTGAGTGCAACCTTTGGCGTTCTTACTTTCTTAGCGAAATAGCCCGAAATACCTTGCACTGCACTTTTACTTAGGTCAGAAGTAATTTGCTGTCCAGGAGTAGAACTCATACTGAAGCTCGAACCTGTGGCATTGCCCATATTGGCTACAATGTCCGTAACCGCATTTCTTTCAGGCGAATACGGAACATATAAACCTTGCTGTCCGTCCAAATCATAAATAGTAATATCTACCGGGATGATATTGCCCTCCAGTTCTACCGAAGTAACTTTTAATTGTAACCTGCCATTCTGAAATTTGGCATTAGCCGTTACAATTGTTCCTTTGGGGATGGTACGTTGCGGGGTTTTGGCAGGCTCTAACAGGCGTAAACGCACACCCGTTTCGCCAACTACCGTTTGGGCTTCGTGTACACAGGCTTTGATACTGTTTTTAGGCTGTACCACCTCTTCAGTAGAACCTGCGGTATAGAACCCCCTGTTTTTTGTTTGGCTCCAATCGGCTGCAAAGGCACTGTCCGACGGTTCACGGTACAAGGCTGATACAATGTTCTTTCTTGTTGGTGTGAACGATACAAATTGCTCTTTTTGGTTAGCACCCGCAGCAGCAGGAGTTGCACCGATGGCAGGAGCAGCGTTTCCGGTATTGGCATTTTGGGGAAGATACTTTGCTGCCATTTCATAGGATTTCTCCATTAATTTGAGTTGGTCGTCAACGGTGGCCACAGGTGGCACATCTTTTTCCGACAACTTTGCTTTCAGTTCGTCCACTTGCTTACGGAGTTCCATTGTTTCAGCATTGTCATTATTATAAAATGAACCCAGTGTGCTTTGTGCATTACGGTAGCTGTTCAATGCAGAATTTCCGTTTCGTCCCGAATTTCTGCCACCACCGCCAAAGCCGTTGCTTTCTTCATCTTCTTCAGGTAAGTTTTCTTCATTGTCAGCAGATGCACTGTCTTCAGTATTCCAATAATCAGAAAGCGTGGTTAGCGCATTCCGCTTTTCCTGCTCTTTGCGTTCGAGCATTTCCTGCTCATACGCCTTGCTTTTATCATCGGGCATCCCTGCTCCGGTAGCCTGCGGTACAGCATCGTTCAACCCGATATTTTCAACCGCTTTTTTATCTTTCGACGGTTTAAATATGAGGTACATACAGCCGAGAAATACCACGCCCATCAAAAGGAATATGATTGGCTTTTTGAGCTTATCCTTATTGCTCTTTTTATTATCCGGCAGATTTGATGCTCCGTTTTGGTCTTCTCCCTCAACGAGAAAGCTGACCCTTTTTTCATTTTCTTTCATAAATCTGATTTTTTAAAATTGTTGATACACTATCCTGCAACCTTGCAGGATTTTTACTTTTAAGGACAGGGTTCTCGATATGCTCTATGACCATACCGTTACCGGACTTTGAGGTATCGTACATCACTTTGCCAATGACCGCTACGGTAAGCAGCAGATAACCCACAAAGAAGTACAGCGTATATCGGTGCTGTTTGCGCAAGGGCAACGCCCGCCAACGTTCGTCCAACTTGTCAAAGTATCTGTCCATATTTGCTCTTAATTTTTTCATAGCCTTACTATTTCTGTGTTACAGCTTGAAACGCTTAGGACTTTTACCCGCCTGTTGCTTCGGCGCATCGTTAACCAGTGCGACCGCTTCCGTTAATTTGGGTGCGGACATTACGGACAGGTTTGCCAGTTCCGTTTTTTTGAGTAATTGCCCAAAGCCGTCTTTCTTGGCTATTTCCATTCGGCTAAGAGAGAATTTTCCATTCAGGTATTTTACCCACATATTGCATTCTACACAGGGCTTGTCATCGCCCGACCATTGTAGGTAGCCTGTCAGCAGTAAGTCCTGCTTAGGCAAACTGTCTGCACCTTTTTGGCAGCTTTCGAGGTATTCGCTGATGCTGTCTTTCAGCTTTCCGGCATACGCTCCCTGCGTATGGAAATACCCGTTATATCCTTTGTCGGTAAGGATTTTTGCGAACGTGCTTAAATCTGATAATGCTTCCATAAGATTGTTTTTTTAGCGTTCGATGACCTCTATATCCTTATTTTCCACGACTGCAAATTTTTCAATATTGAAGCCCTGCGGATTATTGTCGGAACGAACGGAGTTGACGAGATAGCAGGAAGTAATCAGGTTACGCCTGGTTACGTTGCTTGACCGGATAATGAACTGTTTGGCATAAGTACGCACTGCATAAGGGTAGTTGTCGAAATTGCACAAGACACTATCCACCTCGATGCGTTGCTGCACGTTCCCCGAAATGATACGGCTGTAATAGCCCTTTTCCGACAAGTCTTTGTAGTAATCAAAAGCACTTTTATCGGCAAGGTTGAATGCCCTGCTCATATTGCTTTCAATAGCGTTCTTGTCGGGCGCAAGCGTAAAGAACAGTTCGTGAAATCTCCTTACGTGTTCCCTTGCCTCAACCGGGCGGTTGATGCTCGCATCCTGCGATAAGGCAAGCATCAGGGATTTGCCGTTATCCAGTACATAGATTTTTTGGCGTTGTTCTTCTGCAAAGCGGTAGGAACGCCATACGGTGTAACCTACCACGCTAATGCAGAGAACCGCAAACACAATGGCATATAATCTTATCTGCCTAAAGCTGTTTTCGATATTTCTTAGCGTTTTAAATTCCATTTTTTAGAATGATTAATGATTATTTATTCATCAGTTTACCGCCGATGTTTCCAACTGTTGAACCTGCGCCTGCTCCGGCGATGTTTCCGGCTTTCATTGCTGTGGAGTTTACATTGCGGGTAAAGTTTCCTGCGCCTCCGGCTTGGATTACCCAACCTGTTACTGTCGGGATAGTGAAGTACCCGATGATGCCGATAATCATAAAGATGATGTACACGGTATTGCTTGTATCAGGTATATAGGTGGGGTCGGCAAGCATTGCTATATCCCTTTCTAAAATGAGGGATTGTATTCTTGCCAACATTGAGCTGAACAAATCCGAAACGGGAAGCCACAGGTAAACGCTGACGTACCTCGTGAGCCATTGCGTGAGCGTGGACTGAAAGCCATCCCATACGGAAATAGCAAAGGCTATTGGTCCGAGTATGGACAGGACTATCAGGAAAAACGTTCGTATGGTATCAATGACCAAAGCCGCCGCCTGAAAGAGTATTTCCAATAGATTGCGAAACCAATCTTTTAAGGCTTTCTCTATCTTGTAGGCTTGCCTGTCCATATACATACCCGCCATCGTACCAATGTCGGAGGGCGACCATCCCAGTTCGTCCAGTTTTTTATCAAACTCTTCGTCTGATACCATATAGGCGGTTTCGGGGTTCCTGACCATTGCCTCATATTCCAACTGGTCTTTCTGCTGTTGCAGCTTGTTGAGGTCAAGCACCTGGTCTTCGAGTATTTGGTGGGTTCCTACCACCACCGGGCTTAATACCGCATTTATGGTTCCCAGTACAATGGTTGGGAAGAACATAATACAAAGCCCCAAAGCAAACGGGCGCAGCAAAGGGAACATATCAATAGGTTCGGCACGGCTTAAAGCCTGCCAAACCTTTAATGCCACATAGAACAATGCTCCCAATCCCGCCAAACCCTTAGCAACTGCCGCCATATCGCCTGCAAGTGGCATCATATCATCATAAAGCGACCGCAGGAGTTCGTGAAGATTATCCCATTCCATAGTTTACCAGTATTTTTGGTTAGCAGTTCCGTAGAGTTCAAGCACTCTTTGGGCATCGTTTTTCTTTTTCGCTCTTAGGTAGCTTACAGAAATGTTTTTGTTGGTGTAGTAACGTACAAGGCTGTGGTAATCCTTTACCTCTTTGTACACACGGTCAATAACATCCATACGCTCTTTGTCATTGAGTGAAAGGTCTGTGGCGGTTATAATCTGCTTCAACTCTTTTAGCAGTTCGGTACTTTCATTAAGCAGTGCAGAATAACCGTTGCCGATAGCGACCAATTCCTGCGGTGTGAAATTTGGGTCGTTCATCATCTTGCCAAAATTCTGCACGTACATTTCGGACACATCCCCGACCAACAATACCGTTTGCTGCACCTTACGGGCATCTTTTACAAGGTTGTTGATGGCTTTCAGCTTGTCGTAGTATTCCTTGCCCTGCTCGTACACTTTCTTCACTTCGTTGAAGTTCTTTATCACGTTGCTTACGGTGGAAGAAGTCTGCACGATTTCGTTTGCAGAGTTGATAATGCCCGAAGCCAAATTAGCCGGGTCGGTTACAACCCACTGGGCTTTTGCTGACGGTGCTACGGCGAGCATCAGTGCCGTACACACCAGATACAATACTTTTTTCATTGTTTCTGAATTTTTAAATTGTTAATGACTATTGATTTGAATTGTCCCGCCTTTGCATTGCGATATGCTTAATGGCGAGTTCTACATTACCGTCCAGTTCGGAAGCCAATTGCATTACTTCCATTTTCTCGGTTTCTTCAGTCGTGTAAGCGAGGTATTCCTCCAAACTAACTTCGGTGGCATAGACTGCCGAGTGCGTACCACCTAAACCTATCCAAACTTCTTTGTAAAGTCGGCTTGCATCGTTGTTCATATTGATAGAAAGTACCTGTCCTTTCTCTTTGTCCGTAAGTCCCAACATCGCCTGTATGTCATCGAATTTGTTCATATACTTTCGTTGGTCAAGCAGGATTTTACAATCGGAGTTGTTGATGATGCTTTCTTTCACAATGGGCGATTGGATAATATCATCGACCTCTTGCGTTACGACAATCGCTTCCCCAAAAAATTTGCGGACAGTCTTAAACAAATACTTGATGTATTCTGCCATTCCCTCTTTGGCAATCGCTTTCCAAGCCTCCTCAATCAGAATGAGTTTGCGAATACCTTTCAGCCTCCGCATCTTGTTGATGAAAACCTCCATAATGATGATTGTGACTATGGGAAAGAGGATTTTGTGGTCTTTGATGGCATCAATTTCAAACACTATGAAGCGTTTGGATAGCAGGTCTAATTGCTTATCGGAGTTCAACAAATAATCATACTCACCGCCCTTGTAGTAAGGTTCGAGTACGTTGAGAAAATTGGCAATGTCAAAGTCTTTTTCTCTTACCTGTTTTTCTTCGAGTACCTTACGGTAATCGCCCTGCACATACTCATAAAAGCCGTTGAAAGATGGATAAATAGCATCCGTTTTGATACGCTCGATATAACCGCTTACTGCATTGGAAAGGGCAACTTCTTCCGAACGGGTTGGCGGCTCATCATCACGTTTCCATAAAGTCAGTATCAAAGTCTTGATACTTTCCCTTTTCTCAATGTCGAACACGCCATCATCGGTATAGAAAGGGTTAAAGGCAATCGGGTTATCTTCGGTATAAGTGAAGTAAACACCGTCTTCGCCTTTGGTCTTTCCTTTGATGAGTTCGCATAAGCCCTGATAAGAGTTACCCGTATCTACCAACAGTACGTGTGCGCCCTGTTCGTAATACTGCCGTACCATATGGTTAGTGAAGAATGATTTACCACTGCCGGAGGGACCAAGTATGAACTTGTTCCGGTTCGTGATGATCCCACGCTTCATAGGCAGGTCGGAAATATCCAAATGGATAGGTTTTCCTGTAAGCCTGTCAGCCATCTTGATACCGAACGGCGAGGGCGAATTGTGGTAGTTGGTTTCTTCCGTAAAGAAGCACAATGCAGGCTCAATGAACGTGTAAAAACTTTCTTCGCTCGGAAAGTCGCCTGCATTGCCCGGCATTCCTGCCCAGTACAAGGTAGCCACATCCGTAGTGTTGTGCCGGGGTTTACACTCCATCAGTGCCAATGCACTACCGCAATCGTTCTTTAGCTGTTTCAGTTCCGCAGGGTCTTCCGACCACGCCATAATGTTGAAGTGCGCACGGATGGAGGACAGCCCGAAGCTGTGGGCTTCGTTCAGGTACTTTTCTATCCACTCTTTGTTGATTTGATTGGCACGGCTGTACCTTGCCAGTGAGTGCATATTCCGTGCGGACTTCTCGAACTTTTGAAGGTTGTCTTCGCTGTTATCCAAAAAAATGTACTGGTTGTAGATGTGGTTGCAGCTTAACAGCAAACCCACAGGTGCAGCGAATGACAGGCGACAGTCGCTACGGTCGGTTGATAGCTTTTCAAAACGGGTATCTGCTGATACTGTTCCGGGCAGGTCGTCCGTATCGGAAAGCGTGTGCAGGCTTAACCTTTTGTTGCCGATGCGTACCTCTTCGTTTCCAAGTGCGATGTCCTGCATTGGTGTTCCGGCTCCCCTCGATAGCGTGAGGTACTGCTCCAGTAATCCCTGTGTATCTTCCGTACCGATGATTTCATCTTCGGTCAGGCATTTCAGGCTTACAAAACCGCTATCGTTCACGATACGCTCAAATTGGGCGACCGCCTCCATAAAGCGATGTATCGTTTCCTTGTTCCTGATTTCCTTTTGTATCAGTGTGCCTTTGCAAAGCGAACTGAAGTTGCTTTGCATCCGCATTCTTTCCTTAGTGGTCTTCGTCAAGAACAGGTAACAATAATGGTTCAGGAACGGTCGCTCATTGAAATGGCGTTGATAAGACTTTGATAAAAAACTTTGGTCTTCTATTGACAGATCGGGCGCATAGCTTTCCTTGATGTACCAATCCTGTTTGTGAATGACCGTAAAATCAGGCAGGGTTTTAATCGCTTTGTGCCAGGCGGAATGTATCGCTTCATATTCCGCAGAAGCTACCGTGAACAGTTCCGGCAGGCGCACTTCAAAGCAGGCGGTAATGTCCGCATCTTTGGAAAGGATGCAGTTGTTCTCTACTGCCAACAACGGAAATTTGTTTTCCAGTGTGGTGGTCTTTGCTACATTTCTCATACGGCATTCTGTTTAGGTGTGAATTTTAAATAGCGGTGTACAGGCTTGCGGCAGATGATGTAGCGGGGATGCCTTTTATTGGCTGCAATTTTCATCAGCCCGTGTTCACCGTACTTGCGGTTCAGCGAAAAGGTCTGCCATACAATGAGCGAAGCACCGCCTGCTCCGAGGAACAGGCAGATGTAAGAGTTTACGCCTGCCATATACAGTATCATCACGAAAATGAGCGTACCGAGCAAGCCACCCGCAAAAATGAACAGGTATTGTGCTTTCAGCCCCTTAAATTCCACTGTCCTCCCAATGCCTTTGTTGATATTGTAATTACTCATAAGGCAAAGGATTAAAGGAAGAATGAACGCAGGATGGTAGCGGCAACGATCAGGAATATACAGGCCCCGAACCACGAAGCTGCCGTTTTCGAGGTATCGGGATCGCCGGAACTGAATTTGTTGTACACCTTAACGCCCCCTATTAACCCAACTACCGCACCGATGGCGTAGATTAATTGCGTTGCGGGGTCGAAATAAGAGGTTACCATTTGGGTAGCTTCGTTGATGCCCGCCGAGCCGTTTCCCTGTGCGAAGACACCAATTCCTGACAGCATTGCCACGGCTGCCAGCAAAACTTTTTTTCTTTGTTTTTCCATAATTGAAACACATTAATTTGTTACTGTTTATCCCGCACCTTGCGAGCTTTCGGGACAAATGTCTTATGGAAAAAGAGGCGTTATAAGAAAGTGGCAGTCAGAGGAAGTGTTTGGCTGTGAGTGGCTTTATAGAAAGTCTAAAACCATATTTATTAAACTATTTTGTTTAAATTTGACATATTTAGACAAGTCTTAAAAAAGCAAAATGGCATTTGGAAAACACATAAAAAGACTAAGAGAAAGTAAAGGCTTATTCTTACGGGAAGTTGGGGCTGCATTGGAACTGGATAGTGCTTTTATTAGTAAGGTCGAAAATGAAGAAAGACCATTGCCAAGAAAACATATTGAAAAGCTTGCAGACTTTTTGAATACCCCAGTTGATGGGCTATTGATTTTATGGTTTTCAGATAAAATAATTGAATTGCTACAAAATGAGCCTGTAGCCGAACAAGTTTTAAAAATATCGAGGAAAAGATTAAAAAAAGAGTAGAATAAAAACTAATCAAATACTATAACCAGTCATTATGAAGATAAAAAAAATTGAAGTTGAAAATTTTCGATTATTGAAGACTTTCTCAATAGACCTTGAAAATGAACTTTCTCTTGTTATCGGGAAAAATAATACAGGAAAGACTTCTATTTTGTCAGTTCTTGATAAATTTATAAATGAGAAAAGTAAATTTTCTTATGATGATTTCAATATTGATTTTAAAAATGAATTAGAAGTTTTAATCAAGTCGGCTGATGTTCCTGAAGAATTTCCACCCAAAGGTATTAGACTGAAAATTTATATTGAATATAACGATACCGATGACTTATCTAATGTCAGTAGAGTATTAATGGATTTAGACCCTGACAATAACAATATTGTTTTAGGTTTTGAATACACGGTAATTTATGATGACTTTTTAAGAATAAAAGCTGATTATGCAGGCTTCGTCGCCAGTGAAAATGCTAAGAATGCTAAGAAGAATGAATATAAGCAAAGGGAATTAAAAGATTTTTTAAAGCAAAATTTAGAAGCTTATTTTAAAATTCATAAATTCTCTTTTGAATATAATACGGCTACAAACAAGATTACCGAAACTAACCCAATTGACCTTATTAGTGAGAACATTAATTTAAAAGATATCATCAGCTTCAAATACATTAGTGCAAGAAGAGATGTGACAAATAAAGAAAAGGAAAACACGCTCTCAAAACAAACTTCAAGCCTTTATAAAAAGAAAGAAGATAGTAGCGATAAGACGCAGGCTACAGAAGATTTTAAAGACCAGCTTTCAGAAACCGACAGTACATTAAGCGATATCTATAAAGACTTATTTAAAGACGTAATAAAAAAGGTTCAGGATTTTGGTGGCGTTAAGTTGAATGACACTGATATCGCAATTATTTCAACACTGCAACACCGAGAATTGCTTGAAGGAAACACTACTGTGGTGTACACTCACGATGACCACAGATTGCCGGAGCATTACAATGGTTTAGGCTATATGAACCTAATAAGTATGATTTTTGAAATTGAAATTTTAGTACAAGATTTCAAGAGAGATAAAGACAAAAAGCCAGCAGATATTAATTTACTTATTATAGAAGAACCGGAAGCACATACCCATCCCCAGATGCAGTATGTCTTTATAAAAAATATAAAGAAACTGCTTGGAGAGGGTATCAAAAGAGATGATGGAATAGAAAGACCGTTACAGTATATAATCACAACGCATTCATCACATATTGTTGCAGATAGCGATTTCGATGATATAAAATACTTAAAAACAATAACAAAGAATGACGTAACCGCTAAAAATCTGAAGGATTTAAGAGCCC
Organism: Chryseobacterium camelliae; assembly: GCF_002770595.1. Taxonomy (NCBI): domain Bacteria; kingdom Pseudomonadati; phylum Bacteroidota; class Flavobacteriia; order Flavobacteriales; family Weeksellaceae; genus Chryseobacterium; species Chryseobacterium camelliae. The sequence goes on from NZ_CP022986.1 coordinate 2,244,428, forward strand.
AATATGATGCCGACCCAAAACAATATCAATTCCTAAAACAATATCTAACAATTAGCAGAGCGGAAATCTTTTTTGCCGATAAGGCTATACTTATTGAAGGAGATACCGAAAGAATTTTGATACCAACTTTTATGAGAAAGGTTGATTTGGAAGAAGCAGCACGTTTACAAGCAGCAGGTAATGCAGATACATTTTTGCCTCTTCTGTCACAAAATATATCAACTATCGAAGTTGGGGCATACTCACAAATCTTTGAAAAGTTTATTGACTTCCTGGGTATAAAGTCACTGATATTAACAGATATTGACGCTATAAAGGTAACAGGTCAAAATGCAAAAGGGCAAGACGAATGGGGAGCCTGCCCAGTAAATGAAGGGACTAAAACGAGTAATTCGGCAATTAATCATTTTTTGTCGGCTGTAACTTGGAATGATTTAAAAAATTTACCGGTTGGAAATAGAACAATTGTTGTAGGAAGTTCCACAATTTGTATATGTTACCAACAGGAAGAAAATACTTATCACGCAAGAAGTTTTGAAGATGCTTTTATACATCTGAATAGAACATTTGTAAAAGAAAATAAAGATACTTTCCAAGGGATAAAAAATGCTGCTGATTTTGATGATGATGCGAAAAGCCCTTATGTTTTAGCAGCGAATTGTGTTAAGAAGAAAACACATTTCGCTTTAGACATATTATATCATAGTGATGAAACATTTAGCAATTGGAATATTCCGGATTACATTAAAAATGGTTTGTTATGGTTGAAGGAAGATTAAATTTAGAACCGGAAGTACAGGAAATTTTTCAATCTATTGATAATGGCAGGAACTTTTTATTAAGCGGAGGTGCAGGAAGTGGAAAAACCTATTCCTTAGTAAATGTAATTCGACAGGCAATAGCTGAAAACCCGACGGCTAAGGTTGCTTGTATGACTTATACTAATGCAGCAGTCAAAGAAATTGAGGAAAGAGTAAACCACAAAAACCTTAATGTATCTACGATACACGATTTCTTATGGGATAGTATTAAACACTTTCAAAAAGAGCTTAAAGAAGCACTTGTTTCCTTAGCGAACAATGAGGAAGTAATCAAAATTTCTATTGAAGAAGTCAATCCCGTTCCGGATAATTATTATGCAGTTTTGCCTGATGGTGTACAGTACAAAGAGTTTGTTAGAATACGTGAAGGAATAATATCTCACGATGAATTGCTTATAGTAGCAAACTATCTTTTTGAAAAATATCCCAAACTTAGCAGTATTGTAAAAGATAAATACAAGTTCATTTTCATAGATGAGTACCAAGATACAAGCAAAGCTGTCGTAGAAACTTTTCTTATACATTTTAAGAAAAGTGAAAGAAAGAATATCATAGGTTTCTTTGGGGATGCAATGCAATCAATTTATGAAGATGGCATTGGCAACCTAAACGATTATAAAGGAGATGAACCCGAAAAAGTAAATGAAATTCCAAAGAAGCAAAATAGAAGAAATCCCCAATCTGTAATCAATTTGGCGAACAAACTTCGTACTGATGGTATAATTCAAGAACCATCCGCCGACCCGAAAGCTCCTAATATGGCTAATGGTGCAATAAAGCAAGGTACTGTTTTGTTTTTGCATTCCACTGATGGAGATGTCAATAAGGTTGAAGAATTTTTAGCCGCGAATTATGGCTGGGATTTTAATAATTCAAAGGAAACTAAGGAACTTAATCTCACTCACAATTTAATAGCAGGCAAAGCAGGTTTTAGAACCTTGATGGATATTTATGATAAAGACCACATATTAAGTTTTAGAGATAGAATTAAGAAATATATTAAAGATAACAATGTTGCAACTGACTTTTCAGAAAATACATTTGGAGAAGTAATTGAAGCATTACAGCAAGGAAAAAGTGGTAGAGAGTTAAACGCAGTGCGTCCTACAAACACAATGCAGGTTTTTATTGATGGTAATGCGGAATTATATAATTATGCTAAAGCAATAAAATATACTGAATTTTCCAAAATGTATATTGACAAAGACCAATTACTTGATGATAAAAAGCAAGACAAAGATGATGAAAACAAGAAAGGTTCAAAAAGAGATAATCTTGTAAAACACTTATTTAAAATTCAGAATAATATTTCTCTGTATCAAAATAAAAAGTACAATGAGTTTTTAAGAGCTACAGATTATCATTTTAAAATAACAAGTATCGCAAGTAAAAAAGCCTTAAAAGAAAATATTGAAAGCCTTGTGAATGTTGGAGATAATACAATCGAACAAGTCATTAATGATGCTAACGAAAAGAGAATTTATTTAATTGATGATAAGCTGATTGCTTTTAAAGAGAACAAGGAGTATTTGTATAATCGAGTGAAGGATGTTAAGTTTAGTGAATTTCAAAAGCTATATGAATACCTTGAAGGACAAACACCATTTTCAACACAGCACAAAACCAAAGGAACAGAATTTGATAATGTTTTAGTTATTCTTGATAACGGAGGTTGGAACAATTATAATTTCGGTAATCTCTTTTTAGAAACAGGTTCAGCAACTGTATTAGACAGAACACAAAAGATATTTTATGTCTGTTGCACAAGGGCTAAAGAAAATTTAGCAGTCTTCTTTCACAATCCTGATGCAGATGTAATAGCGAAAGCCAAAGTTTGGTTTGGAGAAGAAAATGTAATTGATATTGGTTAAACTTATTCATAAGAACATTGAGGAGCTATACAAACTCCCCAATGTCAAAATCACCCAAATCACTTTTCCGCAAGGTGGAAGAACCGTCGTCGCTTTCAGATGAAAGTGTGCTATCCAAAAGCTCGGCAATTTTTCGGGAAGCACCCTCAATGGAATTTTCCAGTAAGCTGAATAATTCGGTTCCCTGTAATTTCTGAACTATGGCTACCGCTGTTTCCTTTTGAGCCTGTTCCAAATTCTCTTTTTGGAGCAATGCGCCTACGGAGCTTAGTTCGTCGTAGGTAACCCCTTGGGCAAAACCGTTATCGCCACCGGATATTCCGTACCTGTTCCATTCTTCTTCCTCTTCTTCCAAATCAGGCATATTGCTGAAAACTTCGTCCAGTTCTTCCTGCGGAATTTGAATGCTGACGTTTTCGTTTTCGTCGTATTCGATGTCTAAATTATCAGGGTTTATCTCCGGTTCCGTTATTTGGCTTTCATTGGCAGTGTTTGGCAGGGAATGGCTTCTTACTCGCTTGGGCTGCCCCATAATATCGGGCAGGTTCGGGTTAACTTTTTCCTGTGTGGGCTTTTGCTCCGACCTTTTATGAATGACAATCTTATCCTGCAAAAGCAGGACAATGACTATCAGCAGGCAAATCACAATTACTATTTCCATAATCTGATGCTTTAAAAAATGGGTTTAAACTTTTCGTTGAAATCATCGGTAATGGCTTTTTCAAACATTTCAAAATGATGCTCCAGTATGTTATCAAGATAGGCATACAAGGGTATGGCATCTTTACCAATGACCTGTACAATGCGGGATAGGCGTTCGTGGTATTCCTGCCGGATATAAATGCTTTTATCGCCCCGCTTTGTCATCGAGTGGGTTTTCAAAAAGTGTTCGCCGTAGCTTCCGTCAAGGTTTTTCTTGGTGCGGTTCCTTTCCCGTTGTGCGGGTTTGCTTTGTGATAATTCTTCCTGCTGCACCTCGTCTTTTACAGCTTCCTTTACCTGCTCTTCGGCAGGTTCAGGCGGTAGCTGCAAACCATCCTTTTTAATACCATCCACCATCAGGTTCATCATCATTTCCTCGTTAATGTCCGGCGTTACTTTTCTTTTATTGTCTTTTTCCATAGCACTACAATTGAATGATGTTTAAAAATTCGCTGATGAACAGGTCTAACTGACAGGCTTTCATCAAACGCTCATCAGGTGGCATTACCGTAGAACGGAAAACCGTTTTGCTGTCCGCTTCGCTTTCCTTGCGAAAACGGGTGCTGTTCTTGATTTGACTTTGCATCAGGCTTAATCCCAGTTGCCCGATAAGCTGATTGTACACGTCATATAAGGGTGTGCTTTCCCTGCCGTCCACCTGGTTCCAAAACAGGTTAATGGTTTGTATGGAAGTTTCGCCCTTTTTCATAATCACATCCTGTAAAAGCTGCGTGAAGATGAGTGTACTTTCCATTACCACACGGTCTGCCGTAATGGGCGTAAAAATGTGGTGCATTCCCGCCAATGCTTTCAGGATGCCGGGCGTGTTCACGGTTCCGGGCAGGTCGAAGAACAGCACATCAAGCGGAACGGGAGAAGTGTTTACAAATTCGTGCGCCGCATCGAGTACGCTGTCCGCTTTGTGCTGCATAATGGGATAGGCTTTTTTGTTGATGGTGGTAAACTGCTTATACGCCAGTTTTTTCAAAGCCTCATTTTCCATTACCATTGCCAAATCACGGGTTTTCATTTTCATCAGGCTGTGCTGCGGAAAATCCGCATCAAATACGGCTACGTTGTAGCCCAACCGATAGTGCATCGTACTGGCGACAAGCGTAGTAAATGTGCTTTTGCCAACACCGCCTTTTTGAGAAGAAAAGGCAACGAACAGAGGTTTCTTTTTTGTGTCCATATTTTTAAAATTTAAAGTTTACATCTTCCAGTTTTCTGGCTTGCAGGCTATCAGCCGTGCAGTCCTGATTTCGTGCTGTCTTTCTTGCAGTATAGCCATCAGGCTTGCCTGCGGGAATTACTGATTGCCTGATTTCCTGCGGTACAGCAGCAATGCCTTCATTCAGGCATCTTATCAGGCAGGATTTCGGTCTTTCATTCGTTCCGTCCGCCATTCCATCCATCGGGCAGGCGTGATATGCTGATAGCACGCTTTCCGTCATTCCTGCGCTCTTGCTTTCTTGCATTCCTGCAATCTTGCAATCTTGCAGGCAGGATAACCCGCTATCTTGAATGTGTGTCGTCTGCTCGTCCTGAAGTACTGGCTGTCTGCCTGCCTGCCAACATTCAGGGGCAAAGAACTCATCAAAATCATTCGGTTGTATAGAGGTGGCAGTGTTTGGCGTTCAGAGGTTGCATTTGGCACAGTGGCACAGTGCAACGCTATCGTAAACAGGGCTTTACTTTGTATTGTGATTTTTATTAACGGATTTATGCAAAAGTCTTTTGACATATCAGGGGGTAACGGGAACGGCATCGAGCCGTTTTTCCTTGTTACATTCAATCCGTCCCGCAGGGCGGATTTTTGTGTTCACCGGAACACGGCAAGTTGTGTTTTGAGCATCTCGGAATGATTTCCGATGCTCAAAACAACTTGCCCTTTGCAGGGGGCAGAAAACACCTTCCGAAGTCAGGGTTTTGTATGGATTTTAAAATGGATTAGTGATGAACGATAACAACAAAAAGCAATTGAAAAAGACCGGACGCCGCCCCAAAGAAGACCCGGCGACAATACGGTACACCATTTCCTTTAACGAGCAGGAACACGCCCGTTTTCTTGCCCTGTTTGATAAATCAGGTATGCAGGTAAAGGCGCACTTTATAACGTCCTGCATCTTTAACAAGACCATAAAGACCATTCAGATTGACAAGGGAACGGTTGATTTTTATATGCGGCTGACCTCTTTTCATAGCCAGTTCCGTTCCATAGGTGTAAACTATAACCAAATTGTAAAGCTGCTGTACAAGAATTTTTCCGAGAAAAAAGCCGCAGCGTTTCTGTACAAACTGGAAAAGCAGACGGCTGAAATGGCAATGCTATGTCAGAAAATCATCCAAATAAGCGAGGAATTTGAAGCCAAACACCTGAAAAAATAGCGGTAGAAATGATAGCAAAAATCGGAAGAAGCGCAAATTTATACGGAGCATTGGCGTACAATCAGCTTAAAGTAGAGAATGAAAACGGGCAGATTTTGTTTGCCAATAAGATGATTGAAACCGCAAGCGGTCATTATTCCGTGGCACAATTAGCCCAGTCTTTTGCCCCTTACCTGATAGCGAACCGCAATACCGAGAAACATACGTTGCATATTTCGCTTAATCCTGACCCGAACGACAAGGTAAGCGATGATAAGTTTAGGGAAATGGCAGAACAGTATATGCGGGAAATGGGTTACGGCGAACAGCCTTTTGTGGTATTCAAACACACGGATATTGACCGCAGCCATATACACATTGTATCGGTTTGCGTGGACGAGCAGGGCAAAAAGATTTCGGACAAATTCGAGAAAATGCGGTCTATGAATGTGTGCCGTGAACTGGAAAGACAACACGGCTTGATACCCGCAACCGATAAAGAACACAAGCAGAACGACAAGATTTTCCGTCCGGTAGATTATCGGGCAGGCGATGTGAAAAGCCAAATCGCTTGGGTTGTCCGCCACCTACCGAATTATTATAAGTTTCAGACTTTGGGCGAATACAATGCCTTGCTTTCCCTGTTTAATGTTACCACCGAAAAAGTGGAGGGCGAATTGCAGGGAAAAATGCGGCAAGGCTTATTATATATTCCTTTAAACGAGAAAGGCGAAAGAGCCGGGCATCCGTTCAAGGCTTCGTTGTTTGGTAAAAATGCAGGGCTTCCGGCTTTGGAACTGCATTTTGCAAAATGCAAAGAGGATTTAAAAGACCACCCAAGTAAGCAGACCCTAAAAGCTGCAATTTCTATTGCTCTGAAATCCACAAATGATGAGCAGGCTTTTAAAAAGCAGTTGAGTGAACAGGGCATTAATGTAGTGGTCCGCCGGAACGATACAGGTCGTATTTATGGTATCACTTTCATAGACCACAATTCAAAGGCGGTTTGGAACGGTTCACGCTTAGCAAAGGAACTTTCTGCCAATACCTTTAATGATTATTGGAACAATAATATCAAACCGGAGATTAAAGAACCTGTCGTACAACTTCCAAAAACATCCACATCAAATGATGCAGATCTTCCTGCGGAAGAACCTCATCATTTGTTCGACTTCCTGAATACTACTGAAAAACACGAAGACGGTTTGATTGAGGCATTTGGCGGTTTGTTACCCGAAGCACAGGGCGATGATTACGAGGAACAGGATTTTGCTAACAAAATGAAGAAGAAAAAAAAAGAAGACTGTAAGAGGTCAGATTTTGGAATTAAAAATCTGTTTTTAAAAAGATTTATTGAGCTGTCACTTTATAATTCTGAAAGAATTTGAGTTGTATTTAAGTAATTGCTTAAATAAACAAATTGACTATCTTTGTGCTATGGACAATAATTCTTGCATACGACAACAAGCAGACATTAAACAAATAAACCGCTGTAAAGACCGAGTTTCAGAACTCAACGGTTCTTTTGACTATTTATCGAACGGACTTGAATTAGCGGGAAACAATGTAAGACTGAAAATACTCTTTCTACTTTATGAAGAAAAACGACTTTGTGTTTGTGATATAAGTGATATTCTTGGTATGACAATTTCAGCGGTTTCACAACACTTGCGGAAACTCAAAGACAGAAAACTTATTGAAACCGAACGAGAAGCTCAAACTATTTTTCACTCACTGACTAAAGAGTATGAAAAAATGCTGAAACCATTTTTCAAAATACTTGACGAAAACAAAATATTAGAAACAATATGAAAACTGACAAAAAATTAATTGGTGCAGGACTTTTGACTACAATTGCAGCTTCTCTTTGTTGCATCACACCAGTATTGGCTCTTATTGCAGGAACAAGCGGTCTTGCTTCCACTTTTTCTTGGCTTGAACCTTTTCGACCCTATTTTATCGGGTTGACAATTTTGGTTCTTGGTTTTGCTTGGTATCAAAAGTTGAAACCCAAAAAGCAGATAGATTGCAATTGTGAGACAGAAGAAAAACCAAAATTCATTCAGTCAAAAATGTTTTTAGGAATTGTAACAGCATTTGCAATCGTAATGCTTGCCTTTCCATACTACTCAAGCATTTTCTACCCAAAGACAGAAAAGCAAATTATAGCGGTGGACAAATCCAATATTCAAAAAGTAGAATTTACGATTAGCGGAATGACTTGTGCAAGTTGTGGCGAACACGTAAATCACGAAGTAAATAAATTGACAGGAATAATAAGTTCAAACGCCTCATACGAAAAAGGAAACGCAATCGTGGAATTTGACAACTCAAAAACGAATATTTCTGAGGTCGAAAAAGCAATTAACTCAACAGGATATTCTGTAACCGACAAAAAATAAAACCAAATGGAAATCATATTGCAATCAACAATTACTTGCCCCAACTGCGGACACAAGAAAGAAGAAACAATGCCGACAGACGCTTGCCAATATTTCTACGAATGTGAAAAATGCAAACAAGTTCTTAAACCAAAACAAGGAGACTGTTGTGTTTATTGTAGTTACGGAAGTGTTCCTTGTCCACCAATTCAGCAGGACAAAAAATGTTGCTGACGGACAGAAAACAGAAGAGCAACTAAAAGTATTTTTTATTTGGATGCTTCATAAATGTTACGATACAAAAGGATCATAGAAGCTACAACTCTTATCACTTCGCCAAACACTGCCACGTACCGCCATTGACTGCCACATTCTTATAGCCGCTGTGTAGAGCCTTTAAATTCACGCCCGAACATTAAAACTAAAAAAGAATGCAGGGAGAAGACGATTTAAGAGGTTTAGCCAAAATAATGGCTTTTATGCGGGCAGTCAGTATTCTTTTGGTGCTGATGCACCTTTATTGGTTCTGCTACGGGTTCTTTTTAGAACGTGGTTGGACGTTGGAAATAATCAACAAGATATTAGGCAATTTCGACCGGACGGCGGGCTTGTTTTCACATACCCTTTATACCAAGGCGTTCGCTTTGGTTTTGCTTGCTTTGAGTTGTTTGGGAACGAAAGGCGTAAAGAATGAGAAGATAACCTGGGCTAAAATCTACGTGGCTTTGGGCGTTGGTTTTGTGCTGTTCTTTCTGAACACGCCGTTGTTAAAGCTATCTCCGGTAATAGGCACATTTCTGTATATCCTTACTATCTCGTTAGGTTATATTGCTTTGCTGATGGCGGGCGTATGGATGAGCCGCTTGCTTCGTACCAACTTAATGGACGATGTTTTCAACAACGAGAACGAGAGCTTTCAACAGGAAACAAAGCTGATGGAAAATGAATATTCCGTTAACCTGCCCACCAAATTTTACTACAAAGGCAAATGGAACAACGGTTGGATAAACATTGTAAATCCTTTCAGGGCATCAATCGTGTTGGGTACTCCGGGTTCCGGTAAATCTTATGCCATCGTAAACAACTACATCAAGCAGCAGATTGAGAAAGGCTTTAGTATGTATATATATGATTTTAAATTTGACGACCTTTCCACCATTGCCTACAATCATTTATTGAAGCATCGGGATAAGTACAAAGTTCAACCAAAATTCTATGTGATAAATTTCGATGACCCACGCAAGAGCCATAGGTGCAATCCACTCAATCCCGATTTTATGACAGACATTTCCGACGCTTACGAAGCGGCTTACACCATAATGCTGAACCTCAACCGTAGCTGGATACAGAAGCAAGGGGATTTTTTCGTGGAAAGCCCAATTATCCTATTGGCTGCCATTATTTGGTATCTGAAAATCTATGAGGATGGTAAGTATTGTACATTCCCGCACGCCATTGAATTGCTGAATAAAAAGTATTCGGACGTATTTACCATTCTGACCTCATATTCCGATTTGGAAAACTATCTTTCTCCGTTTATGGATGCCTGGCAAGGTGGCGCACAAGACCAATTGCAGGGACAGATTGCATCGGCAAAAATCCCTTTGTCAAGAATGATTAGCCCGCAGTTGTATTGGGTTATGACTGGCGATGACTTTACGCTCGACATCAATAACCCAAAAGAGCCTAAAATTTTGTGCGTGGGTAATAATCCCGACCGCCAAAATATCTACTCCGCAGCATTGGGTTTGTACAATTCCCGTATTGTTAAGCTCATCAACAAAAAAGGGCAATTAAAGAGTTCAGTAATCATAGATGAGCTGCCCACAATTTATTTTAGGGGACTGGATAATCTTATCGCAACAGCGAGAAGTAATAAGGTGGCTGTATGTTTGGGCTTTCAAGACTTTTCGCAATTAACGAGGGATTACGGCGACAAAGAAAGTAAGGTAATACAGAATACCGTCGGCAATATATTCAGTGGTCAGGTGGTTGGAGAAACGGCAAAAAGCCTTTCGGAACGCTTCGGAAAAGTATTGCAGAAACGCCAGAGTATGACCATTAACCGCAACGATAAATCTACCTCAATTTCCACACAATTAGACAGCCTTATTCCGGCTTCCAAAATTTCAACTTTGACACAGGGTATGTTCGTAGGTTCTGTATCGGATAACTTTGATGAGCGCATCGAGCAAAAGATTTTCCACGCTGAAATCGTGGTGGATAATGACAAGGTAGCAGCAGAAACCAAAGCCTATAAGCAAATACCGCAAATCCTTTCTTTCGTAAACGAGCAGGGCGAGGATAAAATGAAACAGCAGATTGAAAGCAACTACCGTCAGATAAAACAAGACATTGTACAGATTATCGAAATGGAATTGGAGCGTATCAAAAATGACCCGGATTTGCAACATTTGGTGCAGCAAGAATAAGAGCGTTTTAGGATATATCCATCAAAAACAGGGCTGTACTTTTTACAGCCCTGTTTTTTTGTACAGCACTATTACTAACCTTCTCGTTATCAAGTTTCAAGAATAATTTCGAAAACTAAATTTAATCAAATGATTAAAATATTTGGATAAATCAAGAATAAGTTTTTACATTTGTCACTGAAAAGAATTTTAATGTAAAATGGCTAAAAGTAAAGAAGTAAAGAAGTTAGACACTTCTACTGAAGAAAAGATAAAGAACGCTGCTCGTATCGTATTCCATAAAAAAGGGTTTGCGGCAACACGTACAAGGGACATTGCAGAGGAAGCAGACATTAACCTTGCTTTGCTCAATTATTATTTCCGCAGTAAAGAAAAGTTGTTTGATATTATAATGCTTGAAACCGTAACGGGTTTTATGCACACTATGGCAACGATATTGAATGACGAGAAAACCTCTTTAGAAAAGAAAGTAGAATTGGTTGCTTCCCATTATATAGACTTTATTACCCAAGAGCCGAATATCCCCATTTTTATGTTGAACGAAATCCGTAACAATTCGGGCGGTCTGTTAGAAAAATTACCAATCAAACAAATAGTAATGAGTTATGCATTTGTCAAACAACATCAGGAAGCTGTTGCAAAAGGAAAAATTACCGAACCAAACCCATTGCATTTTTTGATGAATTTATTGAGCTTGGTTGTTTTTCCTTTTATCGGACAACCATTGTTACAGGGAATAAGCGGGTTGGATGAAACACAGTTTAACAAGCTGATGCAGGAGCGTAAAAGATTGATACCTGTTTGGATAAAAGCGATGATGAAAGCGAAATAAATTTTTTTGTCCATAAGTTAATCAAATGATTGAAACTAAAAATTAAATAAAATGATTAAAGTAATTCATAAACAAAAATCAAAATGGCTGATAGGCTTATTGCTGATGTGCAGCCATTGGGCAATGGCACAACAAAACAATTCATTGACCCTTGACCACTGCCTTGAAATGGCAAAACAGAATTATCCTTTGATAAAGCAGTACACGCTGATAGAAAAGACAAAGGAATATTCTATTGCCAACGCTCAAAAAGGGGTTTTACCTCAATTCAATATAGCAGGACAGGCAACCTATCAATCGGCTGTTACCCAAGTCCCGATTTCATTGCCCAATGTGGATATTCCTACAATGAGCAAAGACCAATACAGGTTATATGGCGAGGTATCGCAGTCCATTACCGACCTGTTTACCGTTAAAGACCAAAAGGAATATATCAATGCCAATTCGGAAATAGAAACACAAAAAACAGAAGTGGAACTATACAAGCTAAGGGAACGCATCAACAACCTTTATTTCGGAATATTATTGATTGATGCCCAAATCCAGCAGACCGAACTACTTAAAAAGGATATTAAAAGCGGCATCGAAAAAACCAATGTAGCCATTGCCAACGGCGTAGCATTGAAAAGCACAGCCGACAACCTGAAAGCCGAGTTGCTGAAAGCAGACCAGCGCACCATTGAACTGAAAGCCACACGCAAAGGCTATGCCGATATGCTGGCTTTGTTCATCGGCAAGTCGATTGATGAAAATACCGTTCTTGAAAAACCACATAGGCAAATGCTTACACCCACAATCAACCGCCCCGAACTGAAACTTTACGACTTACAGAAAAAATCCTTTGACGTACAGGAAAAGCTGATTACCGCTAAAAACCTGCCTCGTTTGAGTGCATTTTTTCAAGGCGGTTTTGGCAGACCTGGTTTGAATATGCTGGATAATGATTTTCAAGGTTACTATATCGGTGGTTTACGGTTGAGTTGGAACATTACAGGTTTCTATACTTATAAGAACGAAAAGAAAATGCTTGCTAACAATCAAAGTTTGATAGACATACAACGAGAAACTTTTTTGTTCAATACCAACCTCACATTGAAACAGCAAAACGCTGATATAACCAAAATGCAGGATTTGATTGAAACCGATAAGAGCATTGTTATACTTCGTGAAAGCGTAAAGAACACCACACAAAATCAACTTACTTATGGTACGGCAACCACAAACGATTACCTCATTGCGGTAAATGCCGAAGACCAGGCGAAGCAAAGTTTGATTTTACACGAAATACAGCTTTTAATGACAGAGTACAACGCTCAAACAACAGCAGGAAATTAGTAACAATAAAAAAAGTAGAACAATGTATAAAATAAAAACAATCGCATTGATAGCAAGCATCGCAACAGTGCTTACTGCTTGCAACAATAACAAAGTTTCATTTGATGCTTCGGGAAGTTTTGAGGCAGAAGAAACCATTATTTCATCGGAAGCCACAGGCACAATCAAGCAGTTCAGCATCGAAGAGGGGCAAACATTGGAAGCAGGACAAACCATTGGCTACATAGACAGCTTGCAGTTGTATCTGAAGAAAAAGCAGTTGGAAGCACAGGTTACAGCCATTTTGGGGAAAAAGCCCAATATACCTGTTCAGCTATCTGCCTTGCAGGAACAGCTTAGAACGGCTGAAAGAGAAAGGACAAGAGTTGCTAATTTGGTAAAAGGCGATGCAGCCACACCCAAACAGTTAGATGACATCAACGCACAGATTGAAGTATTGAAAAAACAAATCGAAGCACAAAAATCAACGTTGAGCATTTCAAGCGAGGGCTTAGGCAAAGACGTTGTGCCATTGCAGGTGCAGATTGAGCAACTGAACGACCAGCTTGCAAAATGCTATATCATAAATCCCGCAAGTGGAACGGTACTTTCCAAATATGCCGAAGCCAACGAAATGACGTCAGCGGGAAAACCGCTTTACAAAATCGCCAATTTATCCAACATTATTTTGAGGGTTTACATCACAGGCGACCAACTACCACAGGCAAAATTGAACCAAACAGTAAAAGTGCTTACCGATGACGGCAAAGGCGGTTACAAAGAAACCGCAGGTACAATCATTTGGATAAACGACAAAGCGGAGTTTACACCCAAAACCATTCAGACCAAAGACGAAAGGGCAAATATGGTATATGCCGTGAAGATAAAAGTTAAAAATGACGGTTTATACAAAGTAGGTATGTATGGCGAAATAAAATTCCAATAGCAATGGCAGACGTTGTATTAAATAACATTGTAAAGACCTACAATAAAGGCGAAGTAAAGGCAGTAAACGATGTTTCTTTTGAGGTAAACAAGGGCGAATTGTTTGGCTTGATTGGAGCAGACGGAGCAGGAAAAACAAGCATTTTCCGCATACTTACTACGCTATTGCTTCCCGATAGCGGTACGGCTTCCGTAAATGGTTTTGACGTAGTAAAAGACTATAAAGCCATTCGCAAAAATGTAGGTTATATGCCCGGCAAATTTTCATTGTATCAAGATTTATCAGTAGAGGAAAACCTCAACTTTTTTGCAACCGTATTCAATACCACCGTTGCGGAAAATTACGATTTGGTAAAGGATATTTATGTACAGTTAGAGCCGTTTAAAAATCGAAGAGCAGGAAAATTGTCTGGTGGTATGAAGCAGAAACTGGCTTTGTGTTGTGCTTTAATTCATCGCCCAACAGTATTGTTTTTAGACGAGCCGACCACAGGCGTAGATGTAGTTTCAAGAAAAGAATTTTGGGAAATGCTGAAAGGCTTAAAACAGCAGGGCATTACCATTTTGGTTTCAACCCCTTATATGGACGAAGCCACGCTTTGCGAACGCATCGCATTGATACAAAACGGCAGCATAATGTCTATTGATACGCCCGATACTATCATCAAACAGTTTCCCGACAAGTTGTTTGCAGTAAAGGCAAACGATATGGGTAAACTCTTGAATGCTTTGCGAAACAACACACAGATAAAAAGTTGTTTTTCATTTGGCGACTTTCATCACATCACGTTTCAAAATGATAATGAGCGTTCACAAAATGAACTGATACAAACCTTGCAGGAAGCCGATTTTCAAGACATTGAACTCAAACACATCACACCAAGCATTGAAGATTGCTTTATAAATCTGATGAACTGATATGACAAACGAAGTAGTAATAAAAACAGAGAAATTAACCAAGCGTTTTGGCGATTTCATCGCTACAAACGAAGTTACGTTTGAAGTGTACGAAGGGGAAATTTTCGGTTTCTTAGGTGCAAACGGTGCAGGAAAAACAACCGCAATGAAAATGCTTTGCGGGCTTTCCAAACCCTCATCGGGCAATGCTACCATTGCAGGTTTTGACATTTACAAGCAGACCGAAGAAATTAAAAAGAACATCGGTTATATGAGCCAAAAATTTTCATTGTACGAAGATTTAACGGTAATAGAAAATATTCAATTCTTTGGCGGTATTTATGGTTTATCCGATAAGCAACTAAACGCAAAAAGCAATGAACTGATTGAAACATTGGGATTGCAGAGCGAAGCAAAAAAATTAGTGGCTTCTTTGCCTTTGGGTTGGAAACAGAAATTAGCGTTTTCAGTTGCCGTAATACACGAACCTAAAATTGTGTTTTTAGATGAACCCACAGGAGGCGTTGACCCTGTAACAAGACGGCAGTTTTGGGATTTGATTTATTCGGCAGCCGATAGAGGTATTACCATTTTCGTAACTACCCACTATATGGACGAAGCCGAATACTGCAACCGTATTTCTATGATGGTGGACGGAGTAATAAAAGCATTGGACACACCTGCCAATTTAAAACAACAATATTCAGCCGCTTCAATGGACGATGTATTTTATAAGTTGGCAAGAGGAGCAAAACGAAAATCAGATTAAAGATGAAACAGTTTTTATCATTTGTAAGAAAAGAATTTTATCACGTATTCCGTGATAGCAAAACGCTGTTAATGCTATTCGGCTTGCCTATAGTGCAGATTGTGCTGTTTGGTTTTGCACTCACAAACGAAATCAAAAATTCCAAAATAGTTATTTGCGATTATGCAAAAGATGAAGCCACACAACAAATCATCAACAAGATAGAAGCAAGCAGGAATTTTGAAATTCAGAAAGCATTAATGAGCCACAAACAGATTGAAGAAGCCTTTAAGGAAGGAAACACAAAATTGGCAATTATTTTTCCTACCAATTTCAATAAAGACTTATTGCACTTAAATCAGGCACAAGTTCAGATTATTGCCGATGCTTCCGACCCCAACACTGCCAACACATTAACTAATTACGCAACCAATATCATTATGGATTATCAGCAGGAGTTGATGAAAAACAATGCAATGCCATTCCGTATAGTTCCCGAACTGCGGATGTTGTACAATCCCGAATTGAAAGGAGCAACCAACTTTGTGCCAGGCGTAATGGCATTGGTGCTAATGCTGATTTGTGTGATGATGACTTCCGTTTCCATAGTTCGGGAAAAAGAAACAGGCACAATGGAAGTGCTGTTAGTTTCACCTTTCAATCCCTTTTTGGTTATCATTTCAAAAGCCATTCCGTATTTGTTTTTGTCGTTAATCAATCTTACGATAATTCTTGTATTAAGCATTACGCTTTTGGATATGCCTATAAATGGCAGCGTTTTACTACTATTCGCAACAAGCACCTTGTTGATTATTTGTGCTTTGTCTTTGGGCTTATTGATTTCAAACGTAACACAGTCGCAGCAAGCAGCAATGCTTATTTCAATGATGGGTATGTTAGTACCTACAATGTTATTTACAGGCTTTATGTTCCCTATCGAAAATATGCCTGTTCCGTTGCAGGTCATTTGTAACCTCATTCCTTCAAAATGGTATTACACCATTGTAAAATCAATAATGATAAAAGGGCTTGGATTTAGTGCTATATGGAAAGAAATATTGGTGCTTTTCGGAATGACTTGTTTTTTATTGGTAGTGAGCTTCAAAAAATTTAAAACCCGATTGGTATGAGAACGCTAAAATTTTTATTGCAAAAAGAGTTCAAACAAATCTTTCGTAATAAAGCGTTGTTACCGTTGATTTTTGTTGTGCCGATAGTTCAGTTGCTCATACTTCCGTTGGCAGCCGATTACGAAGTAAAGAACATCAACATTTCAATCGTTGACCACGACCATTCTACTTATTCGCAACAACTGATTTCAAAAATTACCGCTTCGGGATATTTCCAATTGGCAGATTACGGAAACTCATTTCAAAGTGCATTTAATCAGATTGAAAAAGATAAATCCGATTTGATTTTGGAAATACCGCAGGGATTTGAAAAGAACTTAGTTCGTGAAAATGAGCAAAAATTATTTATTGCTGTTAATGCAATCAATGGTGTAAAAGCAGGTTTGGGCGGTGCTTATCTCGCACAGATTATTTCGGCATACAATAATGATATTCGCTTGCAATGGGTACAACCCGATAAGTATAATACTGCACCTGTTATTACCGTTGCTTCATCAAATTGGTTCAATCCATTTATGAACTATCGTTTTTTTATGGTTCCGGGCATTTTGGTTGTGTTGGTAACAATGGTAGGGGCTTATATGTGTGCATTGAACATTGTAAAAGAAAAAGAAGTCGGCACTATTGAACAAATCAACGTTACACCGATTAAGAAATATCAGTTTGTATTAGGCAAGCTCATTCCGTTTTGGGCAATCGGAATGTTAATTTTTAGTATCGGCTTGTTCATTGTAGCACGTTTTGTTTACGGCATTGTTCCTGTCGGAAGTTTGCTTTTGTTGTATGGTTATTTGTCAATTTATCTGATTGCTTTATTGGGTTTGGGATTACTCATTTCCACATTTGCCGAAACACAACAGCAGGCAATGTCGGTAGCCTTTTTCTTCATTATGATTTTTATGCTGATGAGTGGCTTGTTCACTCCGCTTGACGGAATGCCTCAATGGGCTTACATCATAGCAAAGAGTATTCCTGTAACTTATTTTATTGAGGTAGTACGAATGATAATTTTGAAAGGAAGCGGTTTTTCCGACATCAAATATCATTTTATTATTATGATTGGATTTGCTGTTTTATTGAACGGCTTGGCGATTTGGAATTATAAAAAGACGAGTTAGATGTAATGCTGATTTTCCTATTCAACAAATAGGAAAATGCCTAAATATTATGATTTAGGCATTTTTTTAATAACCGGAACATCATCCAATGTAAATTAAATGGACAAATTCTATAATGAAATATTACATAAATTAGAAACTGCAATTCAGGAACTGGAGATTGAAACCGACTGCCCGATAAAAAGAATAGAAGCGGTTATAGAGCTTATCATTCAAAGCCTTGCCGATTTAAAGGAATTTGTATTGAAGCACGACTTTAAAAATATGGAAGAGGAAATCCATTTTTTCAAGTATCAGAAACCTGTTATTGTTTCAAAGCTCATTTACTACAATTCCATCTATAAAATAGAAACGAGAAGACCGTATGGAAACAAGCGCACCAAGAAATATTTTACCAAAGAACTAAAAAAGCTAAAAAGGTTCTTTGAGAATAACCTTGATTTTTACAAGTATTACCGCAGTAACAATTCTTTCGTTGACGAGAAGTTTTTTGTACGTGGGAAGCACGATATAAGGTTATGGTTGGACACTTTTTATTTCGAGGCAGACCACCGCTTTTCTACTTCGCACGATTATAAGGTTGCCAAGATAATTGCCAATGACCTGATACAAGTTTATTTGGAAGACAGGCTGAATAACATCAATGTGAAAAAGGGTTCGGACAATTCATTGAAATGGACAGCAAGCAAAACAGCACTTACAGAATTGATTTATGCACTGTACTCCCACGGTGTATTTAACAATGGGAATGCAGACATAAAATTGATAGCTAAAACTTTTGAAGATGCCTTCAATATTGAATTAGGCGATTTTTACCACACATTTATGGAACTGAAAGCCCGTAAGATAAACCGGACGAAATTCCTTGACAGCCTGTGTGAAGCACTGATAAAGAAAATGGACGAACAGGACGAAAAGTAAACGACCATTACAATACGCCACGCGACAGATGAACACCTTTCGTCCGTATAATACTTTCCTGAACCTTTGGAGCTTCTTTCTGCTTTTCTACCTGCTCCGGGACTGCTTCCCCTTGCTTAACAGGTTCTATTGAAAGCTGTATCTTCCTTTCTACGGCTGCCAGTTCCGTTTTAAGTTCACTCAATCGACTTTCTTTAGACCACGTACCGTTAACCACTTCCTGAAGTATAGGTAGGTCTTTCTGTATTTCAGCGATTTTTTCCTGTTCCTGTTTTACAAAGCCCGGCAGCTTTTCCAAAGCCCTTAAAAAATTCATTGTGGCAGTTTCAGGGTCCTTTGCCATCAGACCGTTATTGTAGGTGTATTTGATATTTCCCTCGCCCTGTACCAAAAAGCGGTTTACCCGAATATCCGAACCCTCTTTTTCCGACATTTCTGTTTTGACCAACAGCGTAAAACCATACAAGCTGCCTATCTCTTCATACTGACCTGCGGTGCGGGCTTTGTCCGCAATCTCGTTCAGCTTCGCACCGATTTGTTTCGGATTTGCATTGGGCGGCAAACCATCCAACAGCACAGGGTTTTCGATTGTACCGTCCGAACGCTTTTGGAGGCGTTGCTGTAAGTTTTCCCAGTCTGTACTCATCCGGTTCAAACGGGATTGAGTGCTTTGCAGCATTTCCGTATAATCCTGCACCTTAAACTTAGCACTGGATTTTGAACGGTTGAAAGCCTGCTTTTCGCTTTCCAGTCCGGCAATTTGTTTTTCCAGTTTGGCTTTATCCAACAGGTCTGTATTTCCTGACAGGATTGCCACGTATTCTGAAAAGTTCATTCCCGATTTTTCGTCCATACTTCCCTCGTCAATCGTTCTTTTGGTCAGATTGTTGGTCTTTAACTGGTCGATGAAAAGCTGCTTGTTGTACAGCAGGTTGAACTTGTAACTATCCAACGATTTTTCAACGGCATAGATAATCACATCCACTTTATTATCGGCGAAGAATTTGGCAATCTCGTTGCCTTTCCGAATTGCCCGCCCGTCCCTTTGGGCAAGGTCAGACGGTCGCCACGGCGTATCTAAATGATGAACGGCAACGGCTCTTTTCTGTGCGTTAACGCCAGTTCCGAGCATACTCGTAGAACCGAACAGCACACGGATTTTGCCCTCGTTCATCCCGTTGATAAGTTCCCTACGTTGCTTATCATTTTTTGCTTCCTGAATAAACCTTACTTCGTGCGCAGGTATGCCGTGGTCTTCCACGAGCTTGCGTTTGATTTCGGAGTACACATTCCATTCGCCCGGCTTATAAGTTCCCAAATCAGAGAAAACGAACTGCGTTCCTTTCTGTGCGTTGAACTGGTTGTAATACTTGGCGATATTTGCCGCACAATGCGAAGCCTTGTTGTCGGGGTGGTCGTCGTAAATACCGCTTACCATACGCATATCGAGCGACATTTTACGGGCATAGTCCGTAGCAATGAGCATCTTTGCTTTTTCTTCGCTTTGCGATAGTGGTAATCTTCCGAGCAATGTTGCATCGCCTGTTTTGGCAAATTGCATCAGGCTTTGAATAAAGGCTTCTTGGTCGGGCGTTGGCGGTATGTTATAAAGGATTTCGTTTTTGTTCGGTCGGTCAATACCAATATCCTTTGCCGTTCTGTAATCCGTGATTTCAGAATAGAACTGCGCCAGTTCCGGCACTTTGATAAAGTAGCGGAAACGCTCTTTTGCGACAATATTGTTAGCTACCGAAAATTCATAATCGGTCGTTTTCCTTGCATAGATAGCTGCCCACGCATCAAAAGAATGAATGCCCTGTTTTTCCAATGCACGGGGACGCAGATATTTGAACAGTAGGTACAGCTCCGTTAATGAATTGCTGATGGTCGTACCCGAAAGAAAGGTTGCGCCCATATCCGCATTGGTACGCTCCTGAATGGTGCGGATTGCAAAAAGCAGGTTCAGTGCCTTTTGGCTGCCGTCCACGTTACCCAATCCGGCAACCCGTGTATGACGGGTGTTGAACATCAGGTTTTTGAATTGGTGGCTTTCGTCCACAAACAAATGGTCTATGCCCATCATCTTAAAGTCCACAATATCATCTTTGCGGTTTTCAATATCGTGTTGCAGCGTTTTCAGCTTTACTTCAAGATTTTCTTTTCGTTTGATTACCCCGGCGAGCATTCCCCTTGTCACTTCCTTGCCTTGCGATTTCAGGGCATCGAGGTTGCGCTCTACGCTGTCTAATTCTATTTCGAGGATTTCCTTTTGTATTTCGGGCGATTGAGGTATCATTCCGAACTGGTCGTGCGTGAGTATCACACAATCCCAATCGTTGTTTTTAATATCCCCGAAAATGCGCAGGCGTTTTTTAGGCGTAAAATCATCAATACCTGGATAAAGGATTTTTGCGTGTGGATAGGCTTTTCGGTAGTCTTCAGCAATAGCAGGTATATTGGCTTTCAGTCCGATTATCATCGGTTTATGGGCTAATCCCAAACGCTTCATTTCCTGCGCTGCGGTACACATTATCAGCGTTTTTCCTGCGCCTACTTCGTGGTCGCAGATAGCACCGTTGTTCAGTTTTATCATCCAAACCGTGTCCTTTTGGCTTGAATACAGGTCTTCAATGCCTGCACCCTTGCGGTCTAATCCCGGAAATTCCTGATGGCTTCCGTCATAGTTCGGGCGAACGAAACAGTTAAAGGTGTCGTTGTACTGGTCGGTCAGCCTGTTTTTAAACTCATCGTTCTGTGCGTGTAGCCAGTCGGTAAAAGCGGTACGGATTTCATCAATCTTGGTGTTCGCCATTTGTATGGCTTCCATATCCCGTACTTTGACCTCTTGGTCGCCAACCATCACTTTTTTGGTTATATCAGGCGTAGTATTGACAAGGGCGTGTTTGAGCAGGGCAATACCGTCAAATGTTCGGCTTTCCGCTTTGACAGCATATTTTTCCCAAATGTGCATATTGCCCCGATGACATTTCACAGAAAAGTCGTCGGAGCTTTCGGAATAATGAACCAATACATCCGCATCGAACAGGTGCGAAGCGAAACGGGCATAAATTCCGGTAGGTATCCACCGTTCGCCGAGATTAAAATCCAACTCCTCAAATTCAATCCGTTTTGGTCGGGCTTCCTCTAAAGCGGTAAGGCTTTCTTTGGCTTCGGTATCATCAGGATTGTTTTCAAGATAGGCTCTTACTTCATCGGCTTTCTCAACTACGTTGCCTGCAATCCACCGTTCGGCTATTTCGTATTCCTGTTGTAGCGGATTGTAGAACAACCGCCCGTGTAAGGCTTCTTTCAGGGTATCGGCAGGCAGGCTGCTGATTTCGGACATAAAGTCCAAATCCACGTTGCCGTATTTATTCAGCGAGGCGGCTAATGCCTCTTCGGGATTATCGGTTGCTAACGTGGTCGTAGAGAAACTAACAGGACGGCTGAATATATCCGCTTTATGGATTATGCCGCCAATGATACGCTCCAGATAAGGAATTTCTTTACCTGCGCTGTCTGTCTTTATCAGCTTGGCATTGTCGGCAGCATTGAGATTACCGTATTTTTTGACAAAGCCATCGTACAGGAGGTTCAGGGTTTCCCGTTCTGCCTTGTGTTCGGTCTGCTTTTCAGCTTCTTTTTGGTACAGGTTGATATAACTGTCCCTTACAGCTATGTAGGCTTCGGCTCTTGCTTTCTGTGCCGATGGTAATTGCAATGGATGAAAGATTGCTTTTGCATCTTCCTTTTCTACTTCTTGCAGATAACCTACCCAACCGTTATCCACCACAAGACAATCGTTACGATGGAATGATTGCAGTTCGCCACTATACGGGGCAGGTTCAGGAATAGCATTAATATTGATAGCGGTAATGGCTGTCTTATCAGACTGGCCATTTCCGTTTATTTGTGAAAACAGGTCGCTGATAGCTTCCTGTTTTTTGCCGTTAACCTGGTCGGTTCCGTTAATATCACCATTGGATTTTAGCGGTGTATAGGGCTGCTGCCTTGCACTGCTGAACAGGTCGGGCTGACGACCTATTGTACCTCTTCTTTTTTTAGTGCTTTGCCTTTTGGCTTGGGTAGTTCTTTTAGGTGGAGCAAGAACCATTACAGGTTCTCCCGCACTTTCAAACAAGTCAAAAATGCTTAGTTGCTTTAATTCCTGCGGGCTTTCCTGACGGACTACCGGAGTAGGTACAGGTTGCGGCTTTTGCTGAATGATTACAGGGTCTATGACCGGAGGTGTAACTTTTGGTTCAATAGGAATTTGTATAACAGGCTCGTCGTTCTGTTCGCCTTTGTATAAACTCAAATTCAGATGCTTTCCAAAATCTTCGGAAAGCATTTGCTTCAAATCTTTGGCAATGCCCTCAACACCGTCTTTATGCGTATAGATTAAGGCAGGTTGCCCGTATGGGTCGGTATCTAATTTTTGGTCGGTATGGATAATTCTTGTACTGTCCTGAAAGAGCGCATTGCCAGGCGTATTGTATTCAGATGGCTTGCTTTGGCAAAACAGATCTTCCCTGTCGGTCAGATTTTCTTTTGCCGTATTTTTTTGCAGGATAATCAGGTCGCTGCCGACTTCCGTACCTGCATATTCGGTAAACAGGTTGTTAGGCAATCTTACAACCGAAACCAAATTATTATCCTGCATCAACGCCCTGCGTATGGGTTCGTTCTTAGGGCTGTTCAGAATGCCCTGTGAAGTGATGTAAGCCAACAAACCGCCCTCACGGAGCATATCAGCACCTTTCAGAAAAAAGTAATTGTGTATGCTTCGGGCAGCTTGTTCCTTTGCGCTGTTTCTACTGCGTGAATAAGAAAGGTCAAATACGGAAGTATCGCCAAAAGGGATATTACTGGCGATTACATCATAGGTGTTTTGTTCCCTTTCGGGGATTTCCTCAAAGCCGTTTATACGGATATTGATTTCGGGGTAAAGCTGCTTTAAAATCTTGCCTGTAAGCAAGTCCTTTTCATAAGCGGTAACACTGGCTTTCTGATTTTCCGAAAAGGATTGGATGAATGAACCGATACCTGCGGAGGGTTCGAGGAATTTATCAATGTGCAGACCATTATCCCGCAAGGCAGATGAAATGGCATCTATAACTTTTGGTGGGGTATAAAAAGCCGTCAGTACGGAACTTTTCATACTATCCACATACTTGCGGTATTGCTTATCGTCTTCGGAATTTTCTTTGAGTAGTTGGTGGAGTTCCTGCGTGAGTGGAAAAAGGTCGTGTTCTGTTTTTCTCCAATGATTGATGTCTATTTCGTTTTCTACGGGGTTCAGAACGAATTTAAGACCGCCAAATCCGCTGTATCGCATCATTAGCAGTCTTTCGCCTACGGTGGCTTGCCGTTTCTCCTTTTCCAGTTTAAAAACAATTCGCAGGGCATCAATATTCTGTTGGAGATGGAACCGCTTACTGAAGCCCATTTTCCTCAATCCATATTGAGATGGTTCCGGTCAGTTCGGTATAGAGTACATCAAACTCATTTCCGTTGGCGAAATCATCGGTTAATTCATATCCTGCGAAAACAGGCTCACAAACGGGGAACATTTTAAGGGCGAACGGTCGCAGCTCCTCGTCTGCCATTATGGCATCAAACTCATTGCATACCACTTTGAAAACCGTGTTGAACTTGGAGAAGTGCAAGCCCTCAAAAAGTATGTAGTTGGCTATTTCGTCGCATTGCTCAATGGCGTTTCCCGAACGGAAAGCACCCTCATAAGCATTGGCAGCCCACGAAGACCGTTGGTCAATAAATTTTTGGTCGTGCGCCTTTTCAGGAAAGCTGCTGTTTAATAATTCTTGCAGTCGTAATCTGAAATACGACAGGTCTTTTTGCTGTACATCCATACTTATTTTGTTTAGAATTTTACTTAAATCCTAAAATTATAGCAGTACATAAGCCCCTTTGCAGAAGTGGCAGGGTTTGGCTTTGAAAGGCGGGATTTGGCGTAGAATGGTATGATGCCAAAGATTAATTTGTACCTTTGTTAAGGTCGTAAAAAGGTATATATGAGTACACTCTTTATTAAAAATATGGTTTGCAACCGCTGTATTATGGTGGTGCAAAATGAATTGGATAAGTTAGGTCTGAACGTAAAAAAAATCAAACTTGGAGAGGTAGTATTGGATAAAGAGATTACATCCGAAGAAAAAAATAATGTAGATAAGGTTTTAATTCCATTAGGCTTTGAACTTATTGACGATAAAAAAAGCCGCATAATTGAAAAGATAAAAAATATAATTATTGACCTTGTGCATCATCAGGACAACCACGCCAAAACCAATCTTTCGGATGTGCTAAGTAGTCAACTGCACCACGATTATAATTATTTATCTAATCTCTTTTCGGAGGTAGAGGGTACTACCATTGAAAAATACTTTATTGCCCAAAAAGTAGAAAAGGTAAAAGAGCTATTGGTATATGATGAGCTTTCTTTGAGTGAAATTGCCTTTCGTTTAAACTATTCGAGTGTGTCCTACCTAAGCAACCAGTTCAAAAAAGTTACAGGGCTGACACCGAGCTATTTCAAACAGATAAAAGAAGATAAAAGGAAGCCATTGGATAGTTTGTAAATCTTACACATAAATTCCAAAATTTCACAATAGCACCCACCCATATAATAGCCAATTTTGTACTGTTAATTAAATCAGGCAAATATGGCAACGAATAATAAAGAAACTATTTATCTTCCCTTAGAAGATGTAGAAAGCGAACATTGTGCGTTAATCGTTGAAAAAGGATTGGCACAGGTCAAAGGCATCGAAACCCACAAAGTAGAGCTAAACAACCGCAGGGCAGCTATCACGGTAGATAACAGCGCAGCGATAGGCGCAGCGGTAAAAGCAATCAAAGATTTAGGTTACGGCGTTTCTACTGTAAAACATACATTCCCTGTATTGGGAATGACCTGCGCATCCTGTGCAGGCAGTGTAGAAAGTATTGTAAAGCATCAGGAGGGCGTTATAGAAGCATCCGTAAACTTTGCTACGGGAAATCTTACCGTGGAATACCTACTCAATATGACCGATGCCACCAAACTGCAAAAGGCGATACAGTCCATAGGTTACGATTTACTGGTAGAAGAAGAAAATAAGCAGCAGGAAACATTAGAAGCTATCCACGCTGAAAAGTTCCAAAAGCTAAAGACTAAAACCGTATGGGCTATTGCGCTGTCATTGCCTGTTGTATTGATAGCAATGTTCTTTATGGATATGCCCTATGCAACCCCTATAATGTGGCTGTTCTCTACTCCTGTTGTATTGTGGTTAGGCAGGGATTTTTTCATCAATGCCTGGAAGCAGACAAAACATCGTTCAGCCAATATGGATACACTGGTAGCATTGAGTACAGGTATCGCTTATCTGTTCAGCGTATTCAATATGTTGTTTGCAGATTTTTGGCATCAGAGAGGACTACACGCCCACGTATATTTTGAAGCAGCAGCCGTAATTGTCGCATTTATCCTGTTAGGGAAACTATTGGAAGAAAAAGCCAAAGGCAATACCTCTTCAGCCATTAAAAAACTGATGGGCTTACAACCCAAGACCGTTATTGTTATACAAGCGAATGGAACCGAAAAACAAACCGCTATTGAAGAGGTAAACGCAGGCGATGTTATTCTTGTAAAGCCGGGCGAAAAGATTGCGGTGGACGGTATGGTTACTTCGGGCAGTTCCTACGTTGATGAAAGTATGTTGAGTGGCGAGCCTGTACCTGTACAGAAAAAAGAAAACGAAAAAGTATTTGCGGGAACGATTAACCAAAAAGGAAGTTTCCAATTCAAAGCGGTTAAAGTCGGAAGGGAAACAATGCTTGCCCATATCATCAAAATGGTTCAGGATGCGCAAGGCAGTAAAGCACCAGTACAAAAGTTGGTAGATAAGATTGCAGGAATTTTTGTTCCCGTTGTGATAGGGATTGCTATTCTCACATTTATCCTATGGTTTATTTTAGGCGGCAACAATGGCATAGTTCAGGGATTGTTAGCGGCTGTTACGGTATTGGTTATTGCCTGCCCTTGTGCTTTGGGATTGGCTACGCCTACCGCTATAATGGTTGGCGTTGGCAAAGGTGCTGAAAACGGTATTCTGATAAAGGATGCCGAAAGTTTGGAATTAGCCAAAAAAGTTGATGCCATTATTTTAGATAAAACAGGAACGATAACAGAGGGTAGACCAGAGGTAACAGGTATCGAATGGCTAAACAATGATGATGCAACGAAAGATATTTTATTAAGCATCGAAAAGCAATCCGAACACCCATTGGCAGAAGCGGTAGTGAAACATTTAGACGGTGTACAAACCACTACTTTATCACTGTTCGATAGTATTACAGGAAAAGGTGCAAAAGCCAATCACAACAACGAAACCTATTTTGTAGGCAATAAAAAGCTATTGGCAGAAAACAACATTACCATTGCGGAGCAACTGCAAAAGCAAGCGGATGAATGGGGAAAACAATCCAAAACAGTTATTTGGTTTGCCGACAGCAAACAGGCACTTTCCGTTATCGCCATTTCCGATAAAATCAAAGAAACATCCGTAGAAGCCATCCGGCAAATGCAGGATATGGGTATAGAATTGTATATGCTCACCGGCGATAATGAAGCCACTGCAAAAGCCATTGCACAGCAAACCGGAATTGGGCATTACAAGGCAGAAGTATTGCCACAGCACAAGGCCGATTTTGTAAAAGAGTTGCAAAGCAAAGGCAAAGTTGTAGCAATGGTTGGGGACGGCATCAATGACAGTACGGCTTTGGCAACAGCCGACGTGAGCATTGCAATGGGCAAAGGTTCGGACATTGCAATGGACGTTGCCAAAATGACCATCATTTCATCGGACCTTACCAAAATACCACAGGCAATAAAACTTTCAAAACAAACCGTAGACACCATCAAGCAAAACTTGTTCTGGGCGTTTATCTATAATCTAATCGGTATTCCCATTGCCGCAGGTATTTTATATCCGATAAACGGTTTCCTGCTAAACCCGATGATTGCAGGTGCGGCAATGGCATTGAGCAGCGTGAGCGTGGTAACTAACAGCCTGCGGTTGAAGTGGAAAAAGTAAAACATTAAATATCACAAATCAAATAAGAAATTCCACAATAATACAGAACGGTATAGTGCTGAAATTTGTGGTATCAAACAACAATCAAAATTTTAAGACGATGGAAAATAAAGAATATCAATTTAAGACGAACATTAATTGCGGGGGATGTGTGGCAAAAGTAACCCCGTTCCTGAATGAAGCCGAAGGCGTTTGCCATTGGGAGGTGGACACTACGAACAATGACAAAGTGCTGACCGTAAAATCCAAAGGAATTACCGAAGAACAGGTAATTGAAACAGTGCAAAAGGCAGGATTTAAAATAGAACCTTTGAACGTTTAAAGCAATGAATTTAAATGCCCTTTTCAAACCTGGTCTTTCATCTGATGAGGTTTTTGAAAAGGGCATTCTACCTCTATAAAATAGCAAAAAGAATACAGTTTTGACAGGTATTCTTAGTAAAATATCAAAAAATCGGAGAAATCCATCAAAAAAAAATAATCTTATTTGTAACTTTGCTGTGTTGAAAAATTTGAGAATACATATTGGCATTATAACATTAATCTGTTTGGGGTTCTTTTTAATCCCCACTCAGAGCTATGCTTGTTCAAAAAAATCAACAAGGACAGAGCAGGCTTCCTGCGAAAAAGAGCATTCCAAAAAATCAGAGCATAAAAGCAGTTGCAAGGATAAGTCCTGCAAAAAATGCAAGGATGGTCACGACTGCGGGGGCAATTGTAAGCACAGCTCTTGCAGATGCGGTGCTTCAACCACTTCTCTAAATTTACCAATCGTAATCGAATTAAAAGCAAAAAATCTATTTGCAGCAGCCAAAAAGCAAAAATTCGGTTTCAAACAAGCCTATTATTCTTCGGGCTTTTTCTCCATTTGGCTACCGCCTAAAATAAGCTAAAGCTATTGCTTGACAGCCACAGGTATGTCTTGTCGAAAACTAAATGCAGTTTTCGCAACCCCTCGTATATCTAATTAAATTAAAAATTTTCAAAATGAAATCATTATCAAAAATAATGATGGTAATCGCCGTATTACTATCATCAATAAACAGTTTCGCACAAATCAAGAATGCGAAAACAGAAACCGTAAAAATTTACGGCAATTGCGGTATGTGCGAAGCTACCATCGAAAAAGCGGGCAACGTGAATAAGGTAGCCAATGTGGAATGGAATAAAGACACTAAAATGGCTACGCTCACTTATGACAGCAGTAAGACCAATCAGGATGAAATACTGAAACGTATCGCTTTGGCAGGTTACGACAGCGAAAAATTCTTAGCACCGGACGACGTATATGCAAAGCTGCCCGGATGTTGCCAGTACAGTAGGGAATTAAAGCCAGTCGCAAAACCTAATGATGCGGGTATGGATATGAAAAACGGACACGCCAACCATAACCATAACGAAATGGCTGCAACGAATACTGCCGATGCACAAAATGCACCACAACTGAAAGCCGTTTTCGATACTTATTTTTCAGTGAAAGATGCTTTGGTAAAAACCGATGCAGGTACGTCATCCGCAAAAGCTACTGAATTGGTAAAAGCCATCAAAGCGGTAGAAATGACAAAACTTTCTACTGACGAACATACAGTTTGGATGAAGGTAATGAAAGACCTGACAGCAAATGCCGAAAAGATTGCCGCCTCCAAAGATGTTGCAAAACAAAGGGAAACATTCGCTTTGCTTTCTAAGAATATGTATGAATTAGCTAAGGTATCGAAACAGGAAACACCTGTTTACTATCAACACTGCCCAATGTACAATAATGGCAAAGGTGCAAATTGGTTAAGCAAGGAAGAAGCGGTCAAAAATCCATATTACGGTTCTCAAATGCTTACCTGCGGTAGTGTACAGCAAACCATTAATAATAAATAAATCAGGTTATGGAAAATATAGAGAACAAACACGATATGCAGCACCATACGGCAAATGAAGCGCATAATGCCAAACATTCTTTGGCAATGTACAAACGGTTTGCCATAATGGCTGTTGCGATGTTCGCAGCAATGTATTTCCTGATGTATGCTATGATTGACAGATTGGATAATCTTATCCCGAACATCAATAATTTGTATATGACCCTGCTGATGGTTTCGGCAATGTTGGTCATTGAATTATGGATAATGAAAGGAATGTACCAAAACAAAAAAATAAACTGGTCAATCATTGCATTTTCCCTTGCAATTGGCATCTTCTCCTGGTTTGGCATCAGGGAGCAGATAAATGTGGGCGACAAAGAATTTGTAAAAGGAATGATACCGCACCACGCAGCAGCAGTACTGATGTCTGAAAAAGCAACGCTAACCGACCCCGAACTGATAGCATTGCAAAAGAACATACTTGAAACACAGGCAAAGGAAATCGAATTTATGAAGCGAAAGCTGAAAGAATTTGAAAACAAGTAAACCACAAAAATTTCTTTAATAACATTAAATAGAATTAAAATGAAAAATATATTTTTCTTCATCATCGCACTGGCAACGGTTGCAACAATAACAGTTTCCTGCAATCAGTCTTCCAGTAAAAACAGCGACAAAACAGCCAATGATAGTACAGTGGTGTCTGACGCTCAAAATGTGCCATCATCAACACAAAATGATACGGCAACTTCTACTGCTCCAGTTGATACATTAGCTAAAGCTGCAGAAAAATCAGATGTAAAAAAGCAGGCGCAAAACTTCTCTATTGCACCCATAATTACCGATTATCTGTCATTAAAAAACGCCCTTGCTTCAGACAATGACAAAGCTGCTGCCAATGCAGGCAAACAGTTGTTCATTACCTTGAAAAATGTAGATATGAAAACCATACCTGCAAACAAACATAAGGAGTATATGGATATTGCAGAAAATGCAAAAGAAAACGCAGAGCATATTGGCGACAATGCCGGAAAGATAGACCACCAAAGAGAGCATTTAGCATCATTAAGCAAAGATGTTTCCGACCTTATAGCATTGTTCGGAACTACCCAAAAATTGTATCAAGATTATTGCCCGATGTACAATGATGGCAAAGGTGCTATTTGGATTAGTGAAGCAAAGACAATCAAAAATCCTTACTATGGTAGTAAGATGCTTACCTGCGGTTCTGTAAAAAAAGAATTTTAGAATGAAGAAAGTATTAAAGATAATTTTAGCAACAGTGCTGTTTATTTTTATTGCAATCCAATTTTATCAGCCTGCCCTTAATGTAGATAAAGGGCAGGTTTACACAACCGATTTTACACAAGTCTATAAAATGCCTATTGAAATAAAAGCGATGTTTCAAACGTCTTGCTACGATTGTCATAGCAACAATACCAATTATGTTTGGTACGACTATGTACAGCCTGCAAGAACATTGGTAGGAACCCATATCAAAAATGCAAAAGAAGATTTGAATTTCAATGAATGGGGTACATACTCAAATAGAAAGCAGGAAAGATTACTAAACTCAATTAAAGAACAAATAGAAACGAAGCAAATGCCTCTGTCCTCATATACACTGATGCACAAAAATGCAAAATTGAATAATGAGCAAATCAAAACATTAATCAATTGGCTAAAAGAACAGGAATGAGTTTCAAAAAAAAATATCAAAATGAATATACCCATAAATAGTAAAATAAGGTTGCTGCAAGCAGTATTTATACTGTTATGTTCGCAATCCCTATTTGCACAGAAAGTAGTGCATTACGACTTGTATGTAAAAGATACGCTTGTCAACTATGCAGGAAAAACAAAAAGAGCCATTGCCGTAAATGGGCAAATACCTATGCCCACGCTCACATTTACAGAGGGCGACACTGCCGAGATTGTAGTGCATAACCAGTTAAAAGAAAGTACATCACTGCATTGGCACGGCGTATTTTTGCCCAACAAAGAGGACGGTGTGCCCTGGCTTACACAAAAGCCTATTGAAGCCGGAGCAACATACACCTATCGTTTTCCAATTATCCAACACGGAACGCACTGGTATCATTCCCATTCAGGTTTGCAGGAACAGATTGGAATGTATGGCAGTTTTGTAATGAAAAAGCGGGATGACGACAAAACCTTTAGAAAGGGCATTGATGATTTGCCTACCGTACCCATTATTTTAAGCGAATGGACAAATTATAACCCCAACAACATTAACCGAATGTTGCACAACGCCAATGATTGGGCAGCTATCAAAAAAGGTGCAACACAATCTTATGCAGAAGCTATTAGAGAAGGGCATTTCAAAACCAAATTAACCAACGAATGGAAACGTATGTTGGCAATGGACGTAAGCGATGTGTATTATGACAAAATATTAATTAACGGAAATCATACTACCGATTTAAAAACCGTTGACGGCAAAATACTAAAAGCAGGTGATAAAGTAAGGTTAAGAGTTTCAAATGGTGGCGCATCCTCTTACTTTTGGTTACGGTATGCCGGAGGTAAAATTACCGTAGTAGCCAATGATGGTAACGATGTAGAACCTGTTGAAGTAGATAGGTTAATTATAGGAGTTTCTGAAACATACGATGTCGTTGTAACAATCCCCGAAGAAGGTGTTTCTTATGAATTTTTAGCCACTACTGAAGACCGAACACAATCAGCCAGTTATTTTTTAGGTAATGGTATCAAACAATTAATTTCCCCACTGCCCAAATTAAAATATTTTGAAGGGATGAAGATGATGAACGATATGATGAAGATGAATGGTGATTTGGACGATATGGGAATGAAAATGAGCCTGAACCAAATGGATATGAACGTGGTAATGTATCCCGAAATTACAGGAGAAGCCAATCAAAAGCAAGACCATAGCCAACACAATATGAATATGGATAACGACCCCAATCGTTACAATGCAAATGCTTTAGGAGAAATTAAAACCCTAAACTATGCAATGTTGCAATCGCCCTACAATACTTCACTTCCCAAAGATGCACCCGTAAAAGAACTAAAATTTACACTTACCGGAAATATGAACCGCTATGTGTGGAGTATGGATAACAAAATTCTTTCAGAAGTTGATAAAATTCCTGTAAAGAAAGGAGAAATTTTACGCATCACCATTTACAATAACTCAATGATGCGACACCCAATGCACCTGCACGGTTTCGACTTTAGAGTAATTAATAGAAAAGGCGAAAAATCACCACTGAAAAATGTGTTAGATATAATGCCAATGGAAACAGATACCATTGAATTTTTGGCAAACGAAGAAGGAGATTGGTTTTTCCATTGCCATATCCTATATCATATGATGTCGGGGATGAACAGGGTTTTTGCTGTGGATGACTATAAAAATCCAAACTTACCCAACAAGAAACAAGCATACAATAAATTACAGAGAGAGAGCAATATGCCACATTTTATGGCACAGAACGATTTTGCAACCAATGGTAATGATGGCGAGGCAATGTTTCAAAATGCAAGATGGAGTTTAGGCACAGAATGGCGTTTAGGTTACAATGATATGCACGGTTACGAAGTAGAAACACATTTAGGAAGATACATCGGAAAAATGCAGTGGTTTATGCCATTTATAGGCTTTGACTGGCGTTACCGTAAAATGGGAATAGATGAACACGAAACCAATTTATTCGGGCAGAAAAACGAAAAAGATACACGTAGAGCCTTTAGTTTAGGTTTTATGTACACCTTGCCAATGTTAGTCAATTTTCAGGCAGAAGTATATCACGATGGTATCGTTCGCCTGTCTTTAATGCGAGAAGATATACCAATTTCAAAAAGATTAAGAGCTGGTTTTATGGTCAATACCGATATGGAATATATGGCAGACTTGAAGTATATCATCAATAAGAATATAGGTATTCGTACACACTATGATAGTGATATGGGCTTGGGTATAGGGCTGTCACTAAATTATTAAGGATTATGCACCATTCCCCTCCGAAATATCGGAGGGGATTTTTTTACTTGTTTAAAATCTGCAAAACTCTACCAAGTTCAATATCCATTCTTGAAAAGGCAAACCAATTTTTGCCCAGGTCTTTGAGCGATGCCCCGATATGGTAGAGTTCTGAATGGTCAATAATCAAAAAACGGTCGTGGGCATCAGAAAACACTTCAATTTCTATCGGAGGATATTGGCTATTGTAGCGTTGTAAGTCTAACCGTAACTGATTGCTGATACTTTTGGTAAGGATTGTAGCGGTTACATTAGTCTTACGCTTACCCAACAAGGTAAGCACCGTATCATCCACATAATTATCAAGCAGGATAACAGAGCTTTTGGCACTACGGATAATATCGGAAACAAAGGCGTAGGCATCAAAAATCTGCCCGTTGTAGAAAATGCCTTTTTCGCTGTGCAGCTTGTCGCTTTCCAAAGCCTTAAAAATCTCTTCAAATTTTTGGTCGGCTTCCAGTTGCTTTAACTCGATATTGTCCAAACGATGAAACAAAGAAGCGTTGCTGATGAGCATACGCCGCATTTCTACAAAGGCTTCCATTATTTCCACACTCATTTTAACGGCTATATCAGAACGAAGTATGGCAGATGCCATTGCAACGCCTTGTTCCGTAAAAGCATAGGGCAAATAACGTCTGCCGCCGTAATTTAAACTTGAGGTTCCAATTTGGAACCTCAAGTTTTCAACTTCCTCTTCGGTCAGTTGAAAGCAGAATGATACAGGAAAACGCTTAATATTTCTTTTAACAGCTTTGTTCAGGTTCTTTGTTTCTACCTGATATAAGGCAGCGAGGTCGCTATCCAACATTACCTGTTTGCCCCGGATAGTATAAATCAGGTTCCTGATTTCTTTGGGTACGATTGACGGTTTATTTTCCATTGCGTTTACTGCTTTTGTTTTTTTCAAACTCAAAGGAACTTTCAGCGTTTTCTTTCAGAATGATGTAAGCATCGAATTTCTTTCCGGCTTTGCTTGTCATTCCTTTGATAAGAGAGGTTTTGCCTTTATTGACAAGGTTTGTTACATTTTCGATACTGATTTGTACACCGCAGACGGTGCGGAACTGTACCCAGTTACAAGCCTCATCAGGGCATTTCACAATCTTGTCACGGATAATAAGCTGCTGACTTTTGCATTTCGGGCAGGTTAGTTTGGGTTGGTTGGTGCTTGCAATAGAGGTTTGTAGCAATTCATCGGTAATAGATTTGGCATAGGTTTCCATTTCCTTTTGGAATGTTCCGGCATCCGCTTCGTTATTTTCTATTTTCTGTAACGCCAATTCCCATTCGGCAGTCATTGCCACGTCTGCAATTTTCCGGTCTTTTACAAGCCCGTACACCTGCAATCCTTTTTCCGTAGGGATTAAAGAACGTTTATCCCGTTGGATATAATTACGGGTAAACAGGGTTTCGATAATGGCGGCTCTTGTTGCAGGAGTACCGATGCCGATATTTTTGAGGGCTTTGCGTTCTTCTTCGTTCTCAATTTCTTTCCCTGCGGTTTCCATAGCCGACAAAAGCCCGGCTTCGGTGTAAAGCACTGGTGGTTTGGTCTGCTTTTCCAAAACTGCGGCTTCCTTTATGGCAAGTTCGTCGCCTTTATGCAGTTCAGGTAATTCCTGCACTGGCTCTTCGCCGTCATCGGTAAAACTTCCTTTTATGGAACGCCAACCCGCTTCCTGAATTTTACAGCCTTTTGCCGTAAAGTCGTAATGCAATACCTGTAATGATACATCGGTTATTTCTTTGACACAGGCTTGCGATATGGCTTCAAGCAAGCGAAGCGCAATCATATTGTAAATCTTGTTTTCGTCTGCATTAAGTACGGACGGCACTTTGTCCGTAATCAACAAACCGTGATGGTCCGTTACACGGAGGTCATTCACGATACGTTTGTTGAACCGTCCCCATTTGATTTTGGTAAGGGCTTGCTTGCAATCCTCACGATTTTGCAATGCCCGCACGAGGTTTGGAATTTCTGCCCACATATCTTCAGGGATGTATTTGCTCCCGGTACGTGGGTACGTGATAAACTTCTTTTCGTACAGGCTTTGCGCAATATTGAGCGTTGCTTCAGCAGATAATTTCAGCCTTTTGTTGGCTTCCTTTTGTAAGCCTGTCAGGTCGAAAAGCAAGGGCGGTTGTTCTGTAACGCTTTTGGTTTCTACTGATGTAAAGGTTGCCGTTGCGCCACGCTGAATAGCTTTAAGGGTATCATCAGCAAGTTGCTTTTCGTCCCATTTGGTTGCGGAAATACTTTTGAAATCAACCTGGGCTTTGTTGTGCGTTAATTGTATCTGCCAGTATTTCTTTACCGTGAAATTCTTATTGTCGAGGTAACGTTTGCATATCAAAGCCAGTGTGGGCGTTTGCACTCTTCCAAGCGAATAGATACCATTGCCTGCGGCAATGCTCAATGCCTGTGTAGCATTGATGCCTACAAGCCAGTCGGCACGGCTTCTGCCTTGCGCTGCCTGATACAGTCCGTCAAATGCTGCCCCGTCTTTTAGGTTGTTGAAGCCTTGCTTTATTGCCTTTTCGGTAAGCGAACTTATCCAAAGGCGTTCAAAAGGTTTGTTGCATTTCAGGTATTCATAAATGTACCTGAAAATGAGTTCGCCCTCACGACCTGCATCGGTAGCAACGATGATGCTGTTGCTTTGCTTAAAAAGCTGCTCAATGACTTTCAGTTGCTTTAATGCGCCAGTATCGGCGGTGTACCCTTTGTCTTTTTTGACCTTGCGGACGGTCAATAAAAACGGGTTGGGCAATATCGGCAGGGATGCTTTATCAAATCCCGAAATGCCGTAATCTTCGGGCATTCCCAGTCCTATTAAATGACCGAATGCCCACGTAACAAAATAGCCGTTACCTGTCAGGTAGCCATCCTTTTTATCGGATGCTCCCACAAGTCCGGCTATTTCCCTTGCTACGCTTGGTTTTTCTGCAATGATTGTTTTCATACTGTATTACATTTTTCTGCCTTTGGATTTTTCAGGCTTGTTATCCTGTTGCTCCTGCTGCTTCTCGTTTTTCGGTCTTTGCTGCCCGGACTTCAAAGGCTCTTGGACGTTCTTGGTCGCTTCGTTGGTTTTACCCTCCGAATTGACGGCAGTTTGTGTTTTATGAGTTTCGGCAGGTTCTACCCGTGCTTTGTACTGACCGGGAAACTCAAAATTGGTCTTTCCGGTATCTTTGTCGAACGTGATATAACCCTTATACGGTTGGTCTTTTTTGTCTTTCAGTTCAACGTATATGGTTTGTCCGGCTTTGAACTTGTTGTACTGCTCATCATCCAGTTCTTTGCCCCTGAAAGTTCTTGGAGCTTCTTGCGGTTGGCTTTGCTGATTGCTTTGTTGGGTATTCTGTTGGTTCGTTTGCGCCTGCTGATTGTTGTTGCTTCTGTCAAACAGGAACTCAACATACCGTTTGTCCGCATTGAATTGTACAGTTGCCGAAAACTCCGTTCCTTTCGAGGAAATCATACCCTCTAAATAGAGCGGTTTGCCCTCCATCAGCGTTTGTTTTTGTTCGTCATTCAGCTTTACGCCCTTAATTTCATCGGGAATTTTTATAAACTCCGTGCGCAGTGCAACCACGTCATTGGTCAGCCTGTCAATACTTATAATGGACGGCATCAGGTCGCCTGTTTTGGAGTTTACCAAATTGACGACACGCCCCATATTACCCGTTTCGAGCAGGTTTTTCTTGTCTTCGTCCGTAAACTTGTGACCGAAAAATTCAAAGTGGAGGTTAGGTTCTCTTTTGATACCGTGTATTGCCACGATAACATTGCCGTCTTCCGCTTGCTGTAAAGACAGGCGGGCATCCGTGCGGAGGATAGAGCCCCCGAGGTTGATACCTATCGGTAAAAGCTCATTGGTTTTATAACCTCGTAACAAAGGGTCGAGCAGGTTCCTTTTTTCAAGATACTCTTTGCTCAATCCGAGGTTTTTCATTGTGTCCCAATCAATCTGCTCCGGCTTGTAGCGATATTCGCTTGTTTCCGTTGTTGTTTGTGCTGTTGCCATATTATTTTGATTTTCTTGTTTTTTATCGGGTTGGGGTTCTGCTTTCACTTCGTGTTCTTTCAGCACTTTTTCGCCCTGTGGAGTGGGCTTATCTACGTGCTTTTGTAATTCCTCTGCTTTTTCAGCAGCAACCGAGGCAGGCACTTTGAAGAAAGTAAAGTTTGTAGGGTTCTTTAACTGGCTGAAAAAATTGGAAAAGAAGTTGGAAAAGAAATCACCGCTTTTATCCACACGCATAAACTGGTTTTGATTTTTCTTCGTGGGGTCAACGGTTTCCATTTTCCCGTTTTCGTCTATACTCTTTACTGCCTGGATTTTCATTTTCTCTTTATCCAGTACGAGTAAGATGTCCGAAAGCTGTTCGGGCATTTCCTGTTTATTAGTTGTTTCTTCGCTCATAATCTGAAAATTTCAAAATTTCACGATCGAATGTAAAGGAAGCCTTCACTGATTTGCTTTATGTGGCACTCAAAGGCAGCGTTTGTCACTTATTGGCATCCAGTTTAGGTAACGGAGGGTTAAAACTTTCCCTGATGAACTGATGCACATCGGATAGCTTGTAATACAGTTTTCCGCTAATGGTATAATAAGGGAGCTTACCTATGGAGCGATACCGTTGCAGGGAACGGTTACTGATTTTCAGCATTTGCAATAAATCCTGATTATCCAGTAACTCTTCGCCGTCTATGCTGTTGCGCTTCTTTTGTAAATCGTCTATGTGGTTGCCAAGAATGTCCAGCCTGTCCATTATGCGTTCCATCCACGCCACAAATTCCATTTTGTCGATATTCATACGGGTACGCTTTTAATGATTACCTGATTTCAGCTTTCTGCCTTTCTCGATATAGCTTTTGCCTTTCGCCATAAGCTGCTCCACATATTCATCGGTCGTCTGCACGGCGTTAGCGTTGAGCATTTCCTTGATAGCACCAATCGTATAGTAATACTGCCCGTACATTTTTGAAAAAGCTATCTGCCCGTTGGTGCGCATACGCCACAACGTTTTTTCGCTGATGTGGAGATACTGGCAGACTTCGTGGTTGTTGAGCCATAAGCTATCGTAGCTTGTATCTTCCAGTTTGAGGATATATTCGCTAATGGCTTTCAACCGTTCGTTGAGGTGCTTCCACACTTCTTCGTCAACTGTTATAATGTTCATTGCACTATTGTTTAATATTCACAGTACAAAATTCAGAAGTGTGGCAGTGTTTGTCTGCCAATGCGTACCCATTGGTTTGGCACTTTTTTTCAAATTTTTTGCAATGAGAAAAACCCTTGTTTAATAAGGGTTTTAGCGTGTTTCGGTTATTTTGTAGTAGCCTTTTGCCCATATATGCCAATTGGCATATATGGGCAAAGAAAAAGCAGTACATTTTGTGTACTGCTTTCAAACACCCGTGCTGATGTTGCTAAAGGTCTTTATCCATATACTCTTCGAGGGAAATTTTGAGCTGGTCTAAAAACGCTGTCCGGGAGCCTGCCCTTGTTTTCATTCGGTGGAAAGAATGATGTATATCGTTTAAGGGAGTTCGGAATAAGATTTGAAAAATCAATGCTAATTTTCTGATACCTATTTTACCGTATGCAATAGATTTGGAAGCATACAGGGCGTAAATCAATTCAATAAGCGCATTTTGTGAATTAGTCCACGAAATGTCTTTGTGTGTATCTCCGTTCATTAAAATGGTATCGGGATTTTTTTCGGGGTTAATTTTAGTAAGCATATAGGTGTAAAGTAATTCATTCGCTATAATGTGGGCTATTTTGTTATCAAAGTATGTGGAGAAACTTAGGTCGATTTCAAACACGCCACTCTTTAACCCATCGTGGTAATTGATTTGTCCGAGCCTGAAATAAATATGGTCACGGTCTGTTCTGTCAGCACGGTAGTATCTGTAAAAATCCTCATTGCAAATGCTTTCTTTATATTCTGATTTGAGGGCTTTTAATTGGTTCTCATAATAGCTTTGATGTATTTTGCCATTGCTGACAGGGCAGGTAGTTTCTATACGGAATACTTTGTTATAGTAAATGAGCTTCCCTAATATTTGCGGTTTAATATTCTTGAAAAAGTCAATCTCACGGTGTTCGTCTTTAAACCCATCTTGTAAGACGTTGGTCTTTATGGTACACAACATCTCCTTTAGGAATAAAGTCATTTGGTAAGCCTCATCCGCAGTTTGCATCATTTGAGAAGATAACTTGTCTTCTTGATGTCTAATTTCTGATAATATTTTACTCAACACGATTTCCATAGCATAGTCTTTTAGAGGGCATCACTACTTGTTTCGGAGTTGCGACTGTTGTTGTTATGCCAAAATTTGGAATTAATATTGAAACCAATCTCACAGTTTCCCCCATATTGGGAAAGATTTTTTTAAGGAAGTATATAAATTGAAAAGGTAAAAACAAAAAAAAAGGGATAAGTACAATAAGACTATACCCTTTATTTATTAAATTTGCTTCAATGATTTACAAGGTAATCAGATGAAAACGAGTGCAGTAAGCACCATTACTAAATCGTTACCGATAGCACTTCCGGTTCTTGTAAACTACTCTTTATTAGCCACTTTGGGCTATATTAATCTTTTTTGTCAAAAATATTAAAATATTAATGATATCCGGAAAAAAAATATTTTAGCTTTGAAACCATCACGCTGAAGTGATAATTTTTATATCTTTAACCTACTAAAAACCAAAACTTATGATGAGAAAATTAATTTCTTGGCTGGCCTTTACGATGGCCTTCTGCCTTGTACTGCTTTCCTGTGTCCATGATGAGATCTATACTCCTTCCGATCCGGCGTCTAAGGAATACCATTCCAAAAGCCTGTGGAAAGAAGATGAGAAGTATATTAAAAATGTCATAAAGGTCTACTCAGAACACCATGAAGAAATAAAGAAGGGAGCCGGTGAACCGATATGGGATTATGCAATGACCATGGACCGCTTTGATGAAAGCTTCCTGATGGTTCCGGTAGCTGAAAATGGAAAAGTTGTTGCGGTACTGAATGTGCCGAGGAAAGGACAGAAGGTTTATTTTACCTATACCCAGGTACAGAATGATATGGAATTCTTTCAGAACCTGATGTCCTCCAGGCTCAAAAGGGCAGGGACGACTCTTGTGGATAATACAGCGGGAAAGTTAGTCTGTACAACCAAGACCATTTCAATGTTTTACCCGGATAATGAAAGTGATCCTGATGGTCCCGGGCATTGGGAATCGCATCATGTGACGGAATGTAAGAGCCAGCAGCTGGAGAGCTGTGTGGGTGAAGTGCTTCCTGACGGGACATGCCTGGGAGGAGGCGGGAATGATCCGGGCTATCCTTATCCCGGAGGAGGAGGCGAAGATCCGCAGCCGGAGCCTGAACAACCGGAAGATCCCTGTGAGAAAATGAAAGCCCAGAACCAGAACCAGGGTTTTAAAGACAAAGTAGCCGCATTGGATAAGGATGAGGTTTTTAAGGAAGATAAGGAAAAAGGCTATTCCGCAGCCTACGGCACTGTACCTTACGAATCTTTGGCCAACAGCAGTAACGGAAATGTAAGATTTCCGGAAGGAAATAAATATTTCGGGTATATGCATACCCATCTTAACATGGAGGGGGTTGTAAAGATTTTTTCGCCGTATGATGTGGCCACGTTTTTAACCAGCTGCGTCGCAAATGCCAAGCTGAAAGGCAATATGACTGATGCCTATGCCATGGTGATAACTTCAGAAGGAAATTATATCCTGAAATATTCGGGAGATGGTAATTTTGCTGTTACGGTAGGTCAACTTGAAAGTTGGAAAAGTTGGTATGAGAAAGAATATACTAAATTGATAGATAAAAATTTATTAACCCAATCTAACGTAGAGAAAATCTTTACTCAGTTCTTACAAGAAGAAGTAAATATTAATGGTCTTGAAGTATACAAGTCTGAAAAAAACACAGGTACTTCAAGTAAGTTACAATATAATGGTACTGATAACCCTGTTCAATCAATTCCTTGTCCTCAATAATCAATTAAACAATTTGTTATGAAAAATATACTTTTATTAATATTATTTGTTATTACAATTTCCTGTAAAGCTCAAATTTATCCTTTAAGGACTGAAGCAAATATTCCAGAAAATGCTTATGAAAAAGATACGAATGATGAACTTCCTGACTATGTAGGAACCTGGAAAGGAACCTGGGATAATAAGACCATTTTTATTTATTTTAAAAAGTTGACTAATCAGTATGATGATGTATTTAAATATTATAGAGATTATCTGATTGCAAAATTTAAAGTTTTAGACTCAAGTGGAAATGTCTTATTTGATAATACAAATTTAACAGATGATAAAGCAAAAATTTTCGGAAGCGGCTTTCGGAAACTAGATAATAAATATTCTTTAATTTATATTGATTCAGATTTATGTAGCACTTCTGGAAATATAAGAATAAACTTTACAGATTCTACCAAAACAAAACTGAACTGGCAGTATTTTTATCGCAACGAGATTATAACATCGGATTGCCCTTATTACAATACAAGTATCCCACAGCCGTTGCCTAAAGAAATTATTTTAACTAAACAATAATGTGAAGCCCCTGAAATGGGGCTTTATCTGATGATGAAAAATGTACTTTTATTTATACTATTTACTGTTACAATTTCTTGTACAGCACAAACCTATCCATTGAGAACATTTACAGATATTCCTGAAAATGCTTATCTAAAAGATACAAATAATGAACTTCCTGCTTATGAAGGAACCTGGAAAGGGACCTGGGATAATAAGACCATTTTTATTTATTTTAAAAAAATAAATAAAAAATATAATGAAAATTTAAAATATTACAAAGATCTTTTAATAGCAAGATTCAAAGTTCTTGATTCTAACGGAAACATCTTATTTGATAATACAAATTTAACAGATGATAAAGCAAAAATATGGGGAGGAAAATTTAAAAAAGTAGATGATAAATATTCTTTAATCTATATTGATCCGGATCTATGCAGTACTTCTGGTAGTATTTACATAAATTTCACAGATTCTACCAAAACAAAATTGGACTGGAAATACTTTTACACTAATGAGATCATAACATCGGATTGCCCATATTACAATACAGGCATTCCACAACCGCTGCCTAAAGAAATTATTTTAACTAAACAATAATGTGAAGCCCCGAAAATGGGGCTTTATCTGATAATGAAAAATATATTTTTATTTTTACTATTTACTGTTACAATTTCTTGTACAGCACAAACCTATCCATTGAGAACATTTACAGATATCCCTGAAAATGCTTATTTAAAGGATACTAACAATGAACTGCCTTTCTATGAAGGAACCTGGAAAGGAACTTGGGATAATAAAACGATTTTTATTAATTTCAAAAAAATTACAAATAAATATGATGATGTTCTAAAAAAATATAGAGATTATCTGATTGCAAAATTCAAAGTTTTAGATACCAATGGAAACATACTATTTGATAATACAAATCTAGCGGATGATAAAGCAAAAATATGGGGAGGTAAATTTATAAAAGATGATAATAGATATGCTTTATATTATAATGATTCAGATTTGTGCAATACTTCAGGCACTATAACTATTAATTTTTTAGATTCTACCAAAACAAAGCTGGAATGGAAATACTTTTATCGCAATGAGATCATAACATCGGATTGCCCTTATTACAATACAAGTATCCCACAGCCGTTGCCTAAAGAAATTATTTTAACTAAACAATAATGTGAAGCCCCGAAAATGGGGCTTTATCTGATGATGAAAAATATATTTTTATTTATATCCATTCACTTGATACTCTTAAGTTGTGCTCAGGTATACTCTCTGAACACCAATACTGATGTACCAACCGATGCTTATATTAAGGATCTTAATAACGAACTTATTCCTTATGAGGGAACGTGGAAGGGAACTTGGGACAATAAAACACTGTTTATTTATTTCAAAAGAATAAAGAAATATATGGATCATAAAGAAAACAATCCTTATTACAAAGATGTCTTAGTTGGAAAATTTAAAGTTATAAATTCCAATAATCAGATTTTATTTGATAATACTAATCTAGCCGACAACGATGCTAAGATTGAAGGAACTCGTTTTTTTTCTATGCCATATAAGAAATATTCTTTATTTTATTTGGATCCAGATATTTGTAATTCTACTGGCGATATCTTAATAAAGTTTTTAAATAATACTTCAACACAATTAGACTGGAAGTTTTCAGATACAACCGATATTATTGATTCTTCATGTCAATATTATAATGCCAATCCATTTCCCCAGCCGTTGCCTAAAGAAATTATTTTAACTAAACAATAACGTGAGCCCCGAAAATGGGGCTTTATTATTGGAATATTTATACAACACTCACAATCACTTCCGCCGCTTTCTCACTTGCCCCTTTTCCGCCAAGCTTTTCCCTCAGCAGTTCATAATCCTTCAGCATAACAGATCTTTTATCTCCGGAAATGATCTGGCTCAGTTCATTAATAAGGTTTGGGGTATTCAGCTCATCCTGAATCAGCTCCTTAACGACTTCCCGGTCCATAATCAGGTTGACCAGGGAAATATATTTGATGTTTTTCACCAGCCGCTTGGCAATGGCGTAGGAAATTTTGCTTCCGCGGTAGCAGACTACTTCAGGAACATTTAAGAGTGCTGTTTCCAGGGTAGCGGTTCCGGAGGTCACCAAAGCTGCTTTGGAGCACCTCAACAGGTCATAGGTTTTGTTGGAAACAAAATGCACACGATCATCCACGTATTTCTCATAGAATTCTTTAGGCAGACTGGGTGCACCGGCAATGACAAACTGATAGTCCTTAAAATGCGGACGTACCGAAAGCATAAGCTCCAGCATTTTTTCCACTTCCTGTTTCCGGGAACCCGGCAGAAGGGCGATAATGTCCTGATCCGTCAGACCGTTCTCTTTTTTAAAGGTCCCCGGATCTATAGGTTCCAGATTGGATATGGCATCCAGCAGCGGGTGGCCCACAAAATGGGAATGAACGCCGTGCTTCTTATAAAAATCTTCCTCAAAAG
This sequence comes from Chryseobacterium camelliae, assembly GCF_002770595.1. Lineage (NCBI taxonomy): Bacteria > Pseudomonadati > Bacteroidota > Flavobacteriia > Flavobacteriales > Weeksellaceae > Chryseobacterium > Chryseobacterium camelliae. Next base: position 2,288,976 of record NZ_CP022986.1, read on the forward strand.
GAAGGATGACCAGCATCTCATCCACATATTTCTTAATGATCTCTACCCTGCTCTCCTTCCAGGCCCAGAGTTGCGGCGAAATATAGTACACCACTTTAATGCCGAGCCCTTTGGCGAATTTAGCAATCCGCAGGTTGAATCCCGGATAATCGACCAGGATCAGCACATCAGGTCGGTAATTCCGGATATCCTGTTTGCAGAACCTGATATTATTCAGGATCGTCCTGATATTTTTAGCAACTTCCAGGAAGCCCATAAAGGCAAGGTCCCGGTAATGTTTCACCGGTGTGCCTCCTGTGAGGCTCATCAGGTCACCGCCCCAGAACCTGAACTCAGCATCCTGGTCCTTCTGCTTCAGGGCTTTCATGAGATTGCTGCCGTGAAGGTCTCCCGAGGCCTCTCCTGCTATGATATAATACTTCATTTCTATGGTAAGGATAGAGACAAATTAGGATTTCGTAAGATCTTAATTTGTAAATTTGTTCAAAGATAATAATAAAAATGGCAGAAGATTTTGAAATCCGGAATAAGGTTGCAGAAAGCGGTCTGATTAACTTTGATCTTACTGATCTCGTCCCCAGAGGGGCACGTAAAGGCATAGACCTTAAAGATTTTCTTTTTATGGAGATGATCCTCAAAGAAAAAGATTTCCGCGAAAAGGTAGTGGCTTTGGATGCAGAAGAATACCGTGACGCCTATGTGTATATATACAATTCAGCAGATGCCATTGTTCCGCTCTGGGCCTATTTCCTGATTACGGCGAAACTGTCGCCGGTAACCCGGAAAGTGGTCTTTGGGAACCGTGAAGACCTGGAAGTGATTTTGATGCACAATGCCGTTCAGAACTATGATTTCAGTGAAATGAGGGGGAAACGGGTACTGGTTAAGGGCTGTTCAGACAAAGAAATTCCAGAAAATGCATATATAGAGCTGGTAGAACAGTTACAGCCGATCGTTAAATCGCTGATGTTCGGTGAGGCATGTTCTAATGTTCCCATCCTTAAGAATTAATGCTGTCCGGAAAAATTTTCTACCGGTTGAGATTGAGGAATAATTTTTGGTATTGATGATGTACTAACCAGTAAAATAAACACAAACTATGGGCTTAATCGATCTACTTACAGGAAATACCGGCACTCAGGTGGCCGACCAGGCAGAAAACAAATTCGGGATCAACAGGAATCAGGTGCTTGCATTGCTTGCTGTAGCAGCTCCTCTGATTATTTCTTACCTCAGAAAAAAATCCGAAGACAATAAAGAAGCAGAAGCACTCAATAATGCTCTGGACAAGGACCATGATGGCAGTATCCTGGATGATCCTTCCCAACTGGAAACACGGCAGTCAGAAGGCGGTTCTATCCTCAACCATATCTTCGGAAATGATAAGCAGAATGTTGAAAACCAGCTTTCGCAAAATACGGGAATCTCCATTGATAAGATCGGTCCTGTACTGGCTATGCTTGCTCCTGTAATTATGGGATATATCGGAAAGGAAAAGCAACAGAATAATGTAGGATCAGGAGGATTAGGTGATTTGCTGGGCGGCATTTTAGGAAACGCTTCAAACCAGGCTCAGTCTCATCAGTCCAGTCCTTTGAATGATATTCTCGGAAAAGTGCTGGGCGGAGGCAACAATTCCTCTTCGGGCAATCCGTTGAACGACATACTGGGGAATATCCTCGGGAATAACGGAGACCAGAAAAAACAGCAGGGTGAAGGCGGACTGGGGGATATCCTGGAAAGCTTCCTGGGCGGAAAATAATTTAATTTTGTTACATAGAAAAAGGCCGGAGAAACAAATTCTCCGGCCTTTTTATTCTTAGTTTTTCGCTTTTTCTTCTGTTGCGACCACTGATTTTGAAGCTTTTCTTGGTCTTCTTTTCCCATAGCTTCCATTGTTGATTTTTCCTCTCTTGGATTTTTTATCTCCTTTTCCCATAATGGCAAATATTTATTTGGTGAAGCACTAAATTAGAAAAAACTGCGCAAAAATAAAAGCCGAGGCTTAAAATTTTGGTAAAAATGGTATTGACCAACCTATTTGGTGATCTTAAAGTCACCAATGAATAAATAGTGTCATAGTAAATGAAGTCAATACGATTCAACTTTTAAATCAAATGCAGAAAAAGTTTTTATTTCAAAAACCTTCAAAAATCCTATCTTTGCACTCTAAAATCAGCTATAAGAATCTGATATCTGACGTTTAATATCTAACATCTAAAAACCAATGTTTCGATCGCACACCAACGGAGAACTGTCTCTAAAAAATCTTAATGAAACCGTTACACTTTCAGGATGGGTACAGACCATCCGTGATAAAGGATTTATGATTTGGATCGATCTCCGAGACCGGTACGGGATTACACAGTTGGTTTTTGACCAGGAACGCTCTTCAGCGCAGCTGATGGAAGAAGCCAAAAAGCTGGGCCGTGAATTCGTGATCCAGGTGAAAGGGAAAATAATCGAAAGGGTAAGTAAAAACCCTAATATTCCTACCGGGGAAATTGAAATTTTAGTGGAAGAATTAACCATCCTGAATGAATCCCAGCTTCCCCCGTTTACCATTGAAGATGAAACGGACGGCGGAGAAGAACTCAGAATGAAATACCGTTACCTCGATATCAGGAGGAATCCGGTAAAGGATAAGCTTATTTTCCGTCACAAAATGGCCCAGAAGGTAAGAAATTACCTTTCAGACAATGGCTTCATCGAAGTGGAAACTCCGGTGCTCATCAAATCTACTCCGGAGGGGGCAAGGGATTTTGTGGTGCCGAGCAGGATGAATCCGGGACAGTTTTATGCCCTTCCGCAATCTCCGCAGACCTTCAAGCAGCTGCTGATGGTGGGCGGAATGGATAAATATTTCCAGATCGTAAAATGTTTCCGTGATGAGGATTTAAGGGCGGACAGGCAGCCGGAATTCACCCAGATCGACTGTGAAATGGCATTCGTGGAACAGGAAGATGTTATGAATGTCTTTGAAGGCATGACGAAAACCTTACTGAAAGACATTACCGGACAGGAATTCGGGGGGTTCCCGAGAATGACTTTTGCCGATGCGATGCAGACTTACGGTAACGATAAACCGGACATCCGTTTCGGGATGAAGTTCGTGGAGCTGAATGACCTGGTCAAAGGAAAAGATTTTAAAATATTTGATGATGCGGAACTGGTAGTCGGGATCAATGTGGAAGGCTGTGCAGAGTATACCAGAAAGCAGATCGACGAGCTGGTGGACTGGGTAAAACGCCCGCAGATTGGAGCGTCCGGAATGGTGTGGGTAAAATTCCAGAATGACGGAGTGAAGACCTCATCAGTCAATAAATTCTACAATGAAGAAGATTTAGCAGCAATCACCGAAAAGTTCGGGGCGAAGGAAGGCGATTTGATGCTGATCCTTTCCGGAAACGAAAATAAAGTGAGAACACAGCTCTCTGCCTTAAGGATGGAACTCGGAAACCGTCTCGGACTGAGAAAAGGGAATGAATTCGCCCCGCTTTGGGTCGTAGACTTCCCGTTGCTTGAATTTGATGAGGAGAGCGGACGTTACCATGCCATGCACCACCCGTTCACATCTCCGAAGCCGGAAGACATCCATTTATTGGAAACAGATCCGGGGAAAGCGAGAGCCAATGCGTATGATATGGTCCTGAACGGAAATGAAATCGGCGGAGGATCCATCAGGATTTTTGATAAGGATTTGCAGTCCAGAATGTTTGATCTGCTAGGCTTCACCAAAGAAGAAGCGGAAGCCCAGTTCGGATTCCTTATGAACGCCTTCAAATACGGTGCGCCGCCTCATGGTGGGCTGGCTTTCGGGTTTGACCGCCTGGTTGCTATTCTTGACGGAAATGAAGTGATCAGGGATTATATCGCATTCCCTAAAAACAATTCCGGAAGGGATGTCATGATTGATGCACCGGCTTCCATCGCCGATGAACAGTTGGATGAGCTTGAACTGAAACTGGATTTAAAAGCATAAATTTGAGCGGAGATTTTTCTCCGCTTTTTTATTCTGCTATCTTATTTATTTCATTACCAAAAAAAGCACAGCACTTTGCTGCCCACGCCCTATGACCGAAGAAATCGTAACCTGCACTGCCCTGAGTTCCCCGGAATCATTGTCGCGGATATATCAATATGAATTCAAAAGGATCTGGAAAAATAATCTGCTTAAGAATAAGAAAAACATGCTTTGGGGAATTGTATTCCTGGCTTTAGGATCTTTTTTACTGTTTTACCGGCAACCTTTCGGATACTTTTTTATCGGCAGTGGATTAATGTACCTGGTGATGTTTTTCAATTACGTTGCGCAGTATGGAAAAGCCAAAAGAAAAGCTGAAACTGTAGAAAAGAAACAGGCTGAAAAGCTACGGCAATATCCAAAGCCTATGTTTTGGGAATTGACACCAACCCATTTCAAATTTTCAGATCATAGAATTGAGTTGAAAGTAGCCTGGAAAGAAATCAGCTATTGCTTGTTAGATAATGTATACCTGTATATCACCATTGAATCATTGATGCATGTGGTGATCAGTAAGGAAAATACTGATGATGAACATTTTGATCAGACCATTGCGTATCTCCAACATCATGCCCGCTTTCAACAGATTTAATTAGGTACCACATCATTTTTATAATGCCCTGCACGGCACAATCATTGTACTTTATGCCTCAAATACAGTACAATGAGAGCAATCTGGAACGGTGCCATCGGTTTTGGCCTAGTGAATATTCCTGTAAAGATCTACTCGGCAACGGAAACGACCAAGCTGGATCTTGATATGCTGGATAAGTCTGATTATTCCAACATCCGTTTCAAACGGGTGAATGAATCCACAGGAAAAGAAGTGAAGTGGGAAAACATTGTGAAAGGATACCGCATCGATGATCAATACATCATTCTGGATGAAGATGACTATGAAGCGGCCAGTCCGGAAAAATCAAAGATCCTTTCCATTGACCAGTTTGTAAAGGAAGACGAGGTGGACAGCATCTATTTTGAAACTCCATACTACCTTGAACCCCAGAAAAACGGTGAAAGTGCTTACAGGCTTCTGTTGAAAGCGCTTCAGCAGACCGAAATGGTCGGCATAGGCACTTTTGTCCTCCGTGAAAGTGAAACCATCGGTATGATCCGGCCCTATAACAATGATATTTTACTGCTGAACCGGCTACGGTTTGATCAGGAAATCAGGGATTATTCCGACCTGAAAATCCCGGCTAAAAAAGCGGCTAAAGGCGCTGAGCTTAAAATGGCGGTCAGCCTTATCGAACAGCTTTCCCAGGAGTTTGATCCGGCTATGTATAAAGACACCTATTCTGATGAACTGATGAAGATCATTAATCAGAAAGCAAAAGGGAAAAGCATCAAGGCGAAAAAGATCCAGCCTGCCGAAGACGGAAAAGTAGTTGACCTGATGGCCCAACTGAAAGCAAGCTTACAGAATTCCAAATCTAAAAATGCATCCTGATGGCTCTTAAAGATTATCACAACAAACGAAAATTCGACGAAACGAGTGAACCGGAAGGTGCCGTAAAGAAAAGCGGAAACAAGTTGATTTTTGTAATTCAGCGCCACGCTGCGTCACGCCTTCACTATGATTTCAGGCTGGAAATGGACGGTGTCCTTAAAAGCTGGGCAGTTCCTAAAGGACCTTCACTGGATCCTAAAGACAAACGACTGGCGATGATGGTGGAAGACCACCCGTATGATTACAAGGACTTTGAGGGAAACATTCCGGAAGGAAACTATGGGGCCGGACAGGTAGAAGTATGGGACAGCGGGACTTATGAGCCTTTGGATGACACCAGCAAGCTATCAGATGAAAAAGAACTGTTGAAAGAGCTTAAAGCAGGATCATTGAAATTCATCCTTCACGGCAAAAAGCTTAGAGGTGAATTTGCTTTGGTAAAAATGAAAAATTCAGAAGGCAATGCCTGGCTTCTGATCAAGCATAAAGACGAATTCGCAGAAAGCGGTTACGATGCAGAGGAACATACGTCTTCAAAATCGCTTGTCACCGAATTCCTGGAGGAAAAAAAAAGCCCAAAAACCGGCAAAAAGAAAACATAGCACACCCTAAAGCCTTCCATGATCCCAGCGGATTAAGCGAAGAGAAAAAGCTTGCTTCCTTTATCCATCCCATGCTCGCAAAACTTCATGACGAGCCTTTCGATCATAAAGACTGGATCTTCGAAATCAAATGGGACGGGTACAGAGCTGTTGCCGATCTGAGTAAAGATGAACCTCAGTTCTACTCCCGCAACGGGATTTCATTCCTGTCCAAATTTAAAAAAGTAGCCAGAGATTTCAGCAGGCAGGAGCATCAGATGATCCTGGATGGCGAAATAGTAGCTTACGACGGCCAAGGACGGCCAAATTTCCAGTTGTTGCAGCAGATTGGGGATAATCCCGACCTTGCACTGGTCTATCAGGTTTTCGATCTTTTATGGCTGAATGGGCATTCTACTGAAAACCTTCCTCTGATCCAAAGAAAAGAACTGCTGAAAGAAGCACTGAAAGAAACGGATGTGATCCGTTATTGCGACCATGTGGAAGAAAAAGGGATCAGCTTTTTCAAGGAAATGCAGAAATTACAGCTGGAAGGCATGATCGCTAAAAAATCCAACAGCGTGTATGTGGAAAATAATAGGACTACCGACTGGCTTAAAGTGAAATTTTCCAATACGGATGAAACGATCATCTGCGGATTTACAGAGCCTAAAGGATCCAGAAAGGGATTCGGTGCCCTGATTCTTGGAAAATATATCCATGACGAATTGGTGTACTGTGGCCATACGGGAACAGGCTTCAACCATGAAACGCTGCTGGAGATCCGTAACAGGCTGGAAAAGATCGTTGTTAAGAAATCGCCGTTTGAAGACACCCCTAAAACCAATTCACCGGTAACCTGGGTAAAGCCGGAACTGGTCTGCGAAATTAAATACTCTGAAATTACCAATGACGGTATTTTCCGTCATCCGGTTTTTGTAACGATCCGTGAGGATAAGGAACCGGAAGAAATCAAGGGTACTCCCCGATCCATCACTGAAAAACCTGAAGATATGAAACCTAAAACTACGGCAGCAAAAAAGACCAAAGCTCCTGAAAATGAAACTGAAATCACCCTGAACCGCCATAAAGTAAAACTGACCAACCAGGATAAGATCTATTTCCCTGAAGATGACATCAGCAAAGGCGAAGTGGTTGATTATTACCAGTCGGTCGCAGAATATATTTTGCCGCATCTGAAAAACCGTCCCCTTTCGCTCAACCGTTTTCCAAACGGCATTGAAAAGCAGGGCTTCTATCAGAAGGACGCGAGTGACAATATTCCGGAATGGATCAAAACTACCGAAGTATTCTCCGATTCTACGGATAAATATATTGATTATATCATCTGCAATGATAAAGCTACCCTCGCCTACCTGAATAATTTAGGCTGTATTGATATGAATCCATGGAACAGCTCACTCCCCGACCTGGAGCATCCTGATTACCTGGTGCTGGATCTGGACCCTTCAAAGAACAATACATTTGATAATGTCATTGAGACTGCATTGCAGGTTCATGAAGTATTGGAGGCAGTCAAAGTAAAAGGCTACTGCAAAACTTCGGGCAGCACCGGCATCCACATTTATGTTCCTATGGGAGGCGAATATGACTTCGACCAGGTAAAAGACTTTGCCCACATTTTAATGAAGAAGGTTAACGAAAAACTTCCAAAACTGACCACACTGGAAAGAAGCCTGCAAAAGCGCAGCAGCAATAAAATCTATCTGGATTACCTTCAGAACCGGCAGGGCCAGACGCTCGCCAGTGTGTACAGCATTAGGCCAAAAGAAGGTGCTTCGGTTTCCATGCCGCTGGAATGGAATGAACTGAAACCCGGATTGAAACCTACAGATTTTACCATTCATAATGCCCTGGAGAGAATCAAGAAAAAAGGAGATTTGTTTAAACCTGTTTTAGGAAAAGGGATTGATATGATGGCAGCATTGGAATTATTAGGAAATTAAGCAAAACCTAAGGGAATAATTAATTAACTTTGTATTCAGTAAATGTAAAATTACTTAGATTATATTTTCCTTACTAGCATTTGCAATATATGATAATTTTAATTTTTCGTTACTAGCTTCAAGACTCGTTGTTTTATTTGCCTTAATACTAACCATTGAAATCAAACCAGAAATAACTGACATAAATGGAAAAGTGAAGCCTTGTGTAAAATCAAGTATTGAGCCTGCTGCAATTGCAGTTAAAAAATCTTTTCCATTAATATTTATTTCTGTTGTCAGATCATATTTTTGTGTCTTAGCAAAATTCTCTGTTGATATTTTTTCGATATCTTGTAGGGCTTTAATAAATTCTGATTTGGATATTTTATATTGTAAATCAATATCCGGAGATTTCAAAATTTCCAAGTATAAATGATCAATACTTTGATGTAACTTTTCAAATTCATCTTTTCTTTTATTTTTGAATTCCAATAAAATTTCAGAATTGACACCTTCTATTGGAACAGGAAGACAATTTAATAATCCAACCTTCAAGGATGCATATTTTTTTTGAAAGTCTTTTGCAATAATTACTTCCTCACCAATTTGATGTATTGTCCAATCAGTATCTTTTTCTTCCAACAATAATTTATTTGCTATAATTCCTTGAGATACTACAAAGGGATCGTAAGAACCATTTTCAACATTTGTTGACCAACTATTAAATCTAACAATTGGTCTTTCAAGTATTCCTAATTTAATAAGATATTCTTCATTTGGAATTGCTTGATGAATAATATTATTTGTTGGCATTACAATTCTATCCCAATATAATATGTAATAATTTAGATCTGCTGTTGACAAATTTCCGGATATTGAAATAGTACTTGAATTAATTCTCTTTGTCTTACCAGTATTAGTAATAATTCCACGTTTCATTGTTTATTTTCTATGTTTATTGAAATAAAGATACTAATTAGTTTATTAAGTTAATCAATAATTTAAGGCAGTTTCGCTACCAGACTTTCCGGCAATATTTTCAGGATCAAATAAATGATCTTCCATTTAAAATTGGGGACAATCGTAAAAGAGTTTCCGGCATTCACAATAGATCCTGCCACATAATCCGGCTCCATGATCAGTGATTCGTTCAGCTGCAGGCCTGCATTGATTTTGGTCCTGATATACCCGATCACCAGAGCATTGACCATAATATTCCGGGAAGCCAGCTCCTGTCGTAATCCGGCCAGGTAAGTGGTGAAAGCCGCTTTGGTACTTCCGTAGACAAAATTGCTTTTCCTTCCCCGGACACCCGAAAGCGAAGATAAGCCGATGATCCGCTCCAGGTTTTTGTTTTCCTGATCCATGGCAATGATATTCAGTATGGAAACTGCACCCATATAATTAACCATCATCATCTGTCTGGCTCCGGCAAAATCCTTCAAGGCAGTTTCATTATCCACCAGGAATCCGGCCGCATACACCACAATATGGGGTTTGGCAGGAAGCGCGTCATATAAGCTCTGATGGGCATCGAAATTCACTGCATCGAAACTGAGTACCGTAACTTTAGGACTCAGGTTATTCTCCCGGACAAAATTTTCTAAGGAACTGATGTTTCTGGAAGCAGCCATAACAGAAAACCCTTTCTGAACATACTGCTTCATGCATTGTTTGGCTACATCTGAATTGGCGCCGAGAATGAGAACGGTTTTGGCTTTATTGTGTTCCATCCGGTAAAGATATTTTATTTTAGAGGTTTACCGCAAATTTTTAATGTGGCTGCGAAATAAATGGCATTTTAACGGCTGTACAAGCACAGATCGATGTAGTGAGCACCAGTTCAGTGGTCATAAAAATTTCGGCGGGGTGAGCAAAGCTCACCCCGCCGAAACGAAATATTTTAAACAGTAAGAAATTACTTCTTATCCGCTTCAATTTCTTTTTTCTCTGCCGCTTTTTCCGCAGCTTTGGCTTTCTCTCCGAAACGGGCTTCCGTAAACTCCCTGGAAACAGCCGCTTTCTCGAATTTCAGTTTTCCTGATAAAGTTTCGATCACAAAACCGTCATCCTGAACCTGGGCAATCCTTCCGTGAAGACCGGAGGTAAGCACCACTCTGGCGCCAACTTTAAGGGTTTCCTGGAAGTTTTTCTCCTGCTTCTGCTTTTTCATCTGAGGCCTGATCATCAGGAAATAGAACCCTACGAACATCGCTCCCATCATGATCAGCATCATCGGAGAGCTCCCTCCTGCAGCAGGTGCCTGTAAAAATATGGATAATATATTCATTGTATTATGGTTGAATGTTAGCTGTGAACGTTAGTTTTACCGGCGCTTTTTCCACATTGGCAAAAACGTCTGCATATTTATTCACATTACCGTCGAAATTGGAAGAATCGAAATGCAAAGTGATTTTTCCTTTTTTACCCGGCATAATCGGTTCTTTGGTAAAGTCAGGAACCGTACATCCGCATCCCGGTTTTACTTCAGAAATAACCAGCGGATTGCTTCCGGTATTGGTCACTTCATATACATGCTCTACCTTGTCTCCTTTTTTGATTTTTCCGAAATCGAAATTACTTTCAGATAATGCAATCGTTGTTAAAGGCTGATTGGATGATTGTGCAGCGGCAGGTGTTTCACCGGAAACTGCCGGTGTCTGAGCCATGGCTGAATCACCAGGAGCAGCAGTCATTGTATTGGCAGAATCCGTAACGGCAGTTTCAGTACCTGCAGTTTCTTTCTGCTCTTTCTTACAAGAAACTAAACCAAAGCCTATGATAGATAAGGCGATTAATGATAACGTCTTTTTCATATAATTAATTTATATTCTGTTTTTATCTTTACAATATTTATCCAGGATTCCATTGATGAATATGTTGGACCGTTCCGTAGCAAATACTTTGGCAATCTCAATATATTCATTGATAATGACTCTTGAAGGTGTGAAAGGAAAGTTGTCCAGTTCCGAAATGGCTGTAGACAGGATTACTTTATCCATCAGGGCAACCCTTTCAAGATCCCAGTTTTCAAGCCTTTCGGAGAGTTTCTTTTCATTGTTCTCCCAGTTGTTCAGGGTATCCCTCAAAAGTTTGGCTGCAAAAGTCTTATCATCCTCATCTTTGATCATCTTGATCAGGGTCCTGCTCTCTTCATCTTCTTTCATAAAACCGATGGTTTTCTGAACCATGGAATTGGAGATGTGGATGTCATCGGACCATGAAAGTTCTTTATCCTCGATATAATCATGAAAATCATCATTCTCGGCAATATACCTCAGAAAAAGTTTTCCGATGAATTTCTGATCTGCCTCAAAAGAATACCCTTCTTCCTGCATAAAATCCTGATACCTCTTCCCGGCAGTGATTCTCTGGAATGTTCTTACCAGGAGGTCATCATGAAGGTCCCATTTCAGTTGTTTGTGCTGGCCTGTGAAGAAAAGACGTTCAGGATTTTCCTCCAGCTTGATCAGAATCTGATTGTTAATGAATTTCTGATTCGGGTTGATATCAGAATCGGTTTTAAGAAATTTGTTTTTACCGATCTCAATCTGATTTTCTGCCAATTCTTTCAAAGAAACCAGAAAATTGAGCTGATAGATGTAGAGGTAATAGATTTTTTCTATTCCGGAGAACATGTTTTTCTCTAAAACATCAAACTTAATAGGATTCTGGTAGTATGAGTACACACTCTCTACCACTTTTTCACGGATTTGTCGTCTTCCTAACATTCAAAGAGCTTTTATATGGCGGCAAAGATACAAAATTTAAAATTCACGGATTCGTAGTCTGCTCCTATTTTTGTAATTTTGTGATTCTGTATGAAAGCACTAAAAACCTTAAATCCCTATTTCTGGAAACATAAATTATTATTGTTTTGGGGATTGTTGTTCATCTTCGCCAGTAATTTTTTCAACATTTATAAAGTCCAGTTTGTCGGTAAATCCGTGGATGAACTTACGAAAAGCGGCAACCTCGGCTTTAACCGGCAGGTACTGATCTATGTAGCCATTATTGTAGGATGTTCCCTTCTTACAGGATTTTTCACCTTTATGATGCGGCAGACCATCATAGTGGCCTCCAGGAGAATTGAATACGATCTTAAAAATAAAATCTACCGGCATTACCAGGAACTGTCTCTAACGGATTACAAGCAGACCACCATCGGTGACCTGATGAACCGTTTGAGTGAAGATGTGGTTGCTGTAAGGATGTATCTGGGGCCAGGCGTGATGTATGTCGTCAACCTTGTCATCCTTCTGATCATTACGAGCATTTATATGCTGAAAACAGATGTGTCAATGACCGTATGGACCCTGCTTCCTCTACCCATCCTTTCCTTTATTATATTTAAGGTAAGCTCGATCATCAATAAGAAATCGAAGATCATGCAGAAAAGCCAGTCGGCGATTTCCACTTTTGTCCAGGACAGTTTTTCGGGCATTCGGGTGGTTAAGTTCTTTGCCCGCGAAAAATATATTGAAAAGAACTACGGCATTAAGGTTACCGATTATCAGAATAAAGCCCTGGACCTGGCTAAAACCGAAGCCTATTTTTTCACGATCATCCTTTTTGTGATCGGGCTGCTGAATGTGGTAATTATTCTGATTGGCGGACAGAAATATATCAGCGGATACCTGAGTGTGGGTAAGATTGCAGATTTTTTTATGTACATCAATATCCTGATCTGGCCATTCTCAATGGTAGGATGGGTGACCTCCGTGAACCAGAGGGCGGAAGCTTCCATGCAGAGAATCAATGAATTCATGGATAAGAAAACCGAAATCATCAACACCAACTTTGACGAATACACCATTAAAGGAGATATTGAATTCAGAAATGTATCCTATGTGTATCCGAATACGGGCATCAAAGCGCTGGATAACCTCAGTTTCAAAGTAAAAGCCGGAGAATCCCTCGCCATTATGGGTAAGACGGGAAGCGGAAAATCCACGATTGCCTTATTGTTATGCCGCCTTATTGACCCTACTTCCGGGGAGATACTCATCGACGGGAAAAACCTTAAGGAACATAACCTGGACAACTACAGGAAATTCATCGGATACATCCCGCAGGAAAGCTACCTGTTCTCGGATTCCATAGAACATAATATAGGATTTGCCATTGACCATCCTTCCCATGAACGCGTTGTGGAATATGCCAAAATTGCAGATGTCCATAAAAACATCATCGGTTTCAAGGAACAGTATAAAACGATGGTAGGAGAACGGGGCGTGATGCTTTCCGGTGGACAGAAACAGAGGATCTGTATTGCACGTGCCCTGATCAAGGACCCGAATATCATCATATTTGACGATTCCCTATCTGCACTGGACACGGAAACAGAACACAATATCCTGGAAAATATCGAAGCTAAAATACAGAACGCCACTTCTATAATCATCACGCACAGAGAGTCTAGCGCCCAGAAAGCGCACCAGATCATTAATCTCACCGAAATTAACAATTCTGTAACATCGTAGTCATTTCATTTTCAATTGTTAAATAAATCATAAAAAAAATTTTGTGATTAAAAGAAAACTTATATATTTGTTCTTAACAAGATTAAAAATTATCTAACAATGAGTGAATACAAGGAACGCCACGAAAATGAAATTTTCACGAAGGTGTTAAAAGCAGGAAGAAGAACTTATTTCTTTGATGTGCGCGAGACGAAAGCGGGAGATTATTATCTTACGATTACCGAAAGTAAAAAGAATTTCGGAGACAATGGAGAAGCTACATTTGAAAAGCACAAAATTTATCTTTATAAAGAGGATTTCAAAAGTTTCCAGGAAATGTTTAATGAATCCACAGATTTCATCATTAACGAAAAAGGAGAGGATGTAATTTCAGAAAAGCATGACAAAGACTTCAAGAGCAGATCATATACAATAGATTCTGACGAAGAAGTTTAAATCATACCAATATCTAAAAACACAAGCATCTGAAGAAAGATGCTTTTTTTATGCCCGCCGCCCTTTCTTTATTAAAGAGCGAGAATAAGCAACACAATAAGGGCAATCACAATAATGACCGCAATGGTTATTTTAGTTACAGATAACGGCTTTTTTCCGTGGATCTTTCCGGTCTGTCCGTTGACGATATAAAAATACGGTTTCCCTTTGAACAGGTACTGGCAATGCCATACGGGAAGCAGCATATGTTTGAACGTCTCTTTACTATACTGCGTCTCAATAGATAAATTCCTGAACGTATCCTCACTAAGCAATTCCTTACACGCATGCTCAATCCTGCCATCAATATACTGACGAAACAGGTTGTAGGAACGGGTCATATCTTCATCATAGGCTTTGGCACTCCAGCCTAATAAATACTCCTGCTGGTATGGTTTCAGGCTGTTCAGGTGGAAAGGATAGATTTCCCGGATGATTTCCTGATCGAACTCTTTTGACCCCGATATCAGCACATCATCAAAGAAATGGCTGAAATGCCCTGACCGGTAGGTCCAGTCGGTACGGCGTTCCTGCGTTACCTGGCTTTTCCCCTGGGAATCTGTATAGGTCACATCCACATAATAATACCTGCCGGAGTCTCCCGACCATTCGCTTTCCGTGTGTGAATCAAAGGTCCAGAAAGGAACATAATATCCCCGCATGGCATCATTGAGCGCCATTTTCTTTAAATCCGAATCATTCCAGAATCCTTTGCCGATCCATGCCTGAAAAGCATTCAATGCTTCCTCTTTTGATATTTCGAAAGGTACTACCGAAGCCGGAACAACAGGTTTTGTGCGGTAGGCTTCGGTATTGATGACATTATTACCGCAATACTGGCATTCGAAAAATGCAATATCCTGCGTGCTGATATTATCTTTTCCACATTTAGAACACCGGTAAGTCATGGATTGCAGTTCATTAACCGGCAAATGGGACGCCTGAAAATATTCGCTGATCTGATATTCTTCAATAACTTCAGCTCCAGAAGCAATAGGAATCTGTGTATTGCAGTGCAGGCATCTCAGGTTCTGGCTTTCAGAATCGAAGTTCAGCTCCGAATTGCAGTTGGGACAGGGATACTCTATGGTGTGGGCCATATGATCTATAGTTGTTTCAGGATCTCCTGTTTTTTAAGGGTAAATTCTTCTTCTGTAAGGATACCCTGTGACTTCAGTTCGCCAAGCTGCTTTAACACATCCATCAGTTCCGTCTTGCTTTTTGAAGTGGTATTCTCTGTATTCTGCGCAGACTGGTTCATGAAATTAGTCATCAGCACGCCGGCTCCCATGCCCATTGTATTACCTGCGTTATCGTTTTCTGAAATGTTCTCCAGGGAAATCCCGGCCTGCATCTTGTTGAAATCATCAAGGCTGCCTTTCAGGACATTCATCTGTGTTTTCTTATCCAGAATCCGCTCCACTTCTTCAGGCAGCGAAACGCTTTCTATAAAAAACTTTTCAAGGCTGATCCCGTAAGTGGCAAATTCCTGACGGAAAACAGGAAGCAGCGCATCACCCAGTTCAGAAAAATGCATGGACAGGTCCAGCACCGTAATCTTAGCTTCAGCAAAGCCTTCCGCCATTTTGCTGGCAATGATATTTTTAAGGGTTTCTTCAATCTGGCTGATCTTAACGTAAGGATTGGTTCCGGCAAACTCTGTAATCAGCTTTTTCGGATCAATGATCTTAATGGCAAAATTGCCGAAGGACCTTAAGCGTACCTGCCCCAGTTCCGCATCCCGCATGATGATCGGCGAAGATGTCCCCCACTTCAGATTGGTGAACTGCCGGGTGTTGACAAAGTAAATATCTACTTTAAACGGAGAATTGAATAAATATTTCCATGACTTTAATGTGGTGGTGATCGGCATATTATTCGTGGAAAGGGTATGAAGGCCCGGATAATAAGTATCCCCAAACTCCCCTTCATTCATCAGCACAGCAACCTGGCTTTCACGTACGGTGAGCTTTGCTCCATTCTTTATGTCATTTCCTTTATCCTGGAATTTCCATATCAGGATATCGTTGCTGTTATCTACCCATTCGATAACTTCGATGAATTCATTCGTTATAAAATCAAATATTCCCATTGGTAAAATATTAGTTTAAAGATGGTGTTCAGAAACAAATATAAAAGAAAAATCCATGCGTTGGAAAATCTTTTCACCTGAATTTGATATTTTCCTGATTTAGAAATATTTCATGTCAGAAAGGGGCTGAAATGAAAAAATCCCATCATTGCTGACAGGATTTTAAAATCTGGGTGAATGATGGGTCTCGAACCCACGACCTTCGGAACCACAATCCGACGCTCTAACCAACTGAGCTACAATCACCGTTTTGTGGTTGCAAATATAGGAATAATTTTTAAACTACAAAACAATTCCGTCAAAATTTTTCAGTGCCACTAACTTTTCAGTGGTAAACCCCTCTGCATAGGTGACTCCGGAAAGCCTGCCGAGGTCCTGTGCACGATACGTAAGGCTTTCAAGGAAATCTTTTGTGGCGATAGGTGTTACCGGTTCTTTAGAGTCAGGATCATAAAACTGGGTTTTAAATGCCATACAGGCTTCAATTTTCTTATCCAGATGCTCAGAGATGTCGATGACAAATTCAGGCGTGATATTTTTCCATTGGATGTAATGAAAAATATGCTTTGGCCTCCACACTTCCTGGTTTTCCCCCTGATCAACGGTCTCAATCTTCATTAAGCCGGCTAAAAAGCACGCATCCGATACTAATTTCGCCGCTTTTGCATGATCCGGGTGTCTGTCATCAATAGCATTGGCCAGGACGATTTCCGGGCGGTATCTGCGAATCATTTTTACGATCATCATCTGGTATTCCTCGGAGTTGACAAGAAAGCCGTCCTTCATTCCAAGGTTTTCTCTGGCAGAGACGCCTAATATTGCTGCTGATCGTGTAGCTTCTTCTTTTCTGGTCTGGTCAGTTCCCCGGGTTCCAAGTTCCCCTTTGGTAAGATCTACAATTGCGCAGGTCTTCCCTTCTGAGATTAATTTGGCAATCGTTCCGCCGCATCCCAGCTCTACATCATCCGGATGTGCCCCGAAAGCTAATATATCTGTTTTCATAGAGTCAAAGGTACGCCTTAAACTAAAAACTTCCCAAACATTGCGATTGGGAAGTTCTGTTGTATATGATTTAAATTATTTATTGATTTCTGCATTCAGCTTCACTGCATCCTGGTAAGCAGGATCCAACTGTATTGATTTTGCTACATATTCTTTTGCTTTAGCCGCATTTGAATCTTTCTCCATATAAGCCACGGCAAAATAGGCATAGGCCAGCGTCTGCTTATTGGCTTCCTGATCTGCAGGTTTAACGGTGCTGATGAATTTTTCATAGGCAGCCTTTGCAGCATCATTATTACCAGACTGCTGATAAGAGTATCCTAAGCTGTAGTAACCGGGAGCCCAGTCAGGAAGAAGGGCATTCATTTTCTGCCATGTCTGGATCGCTCCGTTCCAGTTTTTAGCATCCTGGTATGCTGTTGCCAGTTTAAACAGAGAATCTGTATCCTGAGCATTGGCAGCCACTTTCTGCTTCAATCCTTCAATGGTAGGATTGGTAGGCCCTGCATCAACAGTAGCCTGAGAGGCTGCTCCTCCCCCTGAGATTTTAGCCAGCTCCATGTCCCACTTCATTGTTTCATCTTTTGCAGCTTTAGCAATAGCAATCTTCTGCTGTGCCTCAGTAGTTAAAGCTGTTTTCTTAGCGGCATCGGTTTCCGTCTTAGCAAGTCCTGCAGCGATTAATCCCTGAAGACCCTGGTCAGCCGGCTGGATCCTTGATTTTTCAGCTTTTGACACGAAATTATCCATATTCTGTTTCGCTTCGGCATACTTACCTTCAGCATACAGCTGATAAGCTCTTAATTTAAATTTGATCGGATCATCAATCTTATCAAAAATCTTATCTAAGATCGCTTTTGAATTGGTATAATCCTCATTGGTAAAATACAACTTGGCAATTTCCAACTGAGTATACGGATCTTCATCAGCATACTTGGTATAGTTGATCAGATCCTGAGTAGCTTTTGCATTTTCCTGGTATCGGATATCATACGCTGCCATTGCTTTGTAGGCAGGGGCATAAGTAGGATCCGTTGCAATGGCTTTCTCAATGCTGGTTTTAGCCTGCTGCCATTGTTGTGCAGCCATCCATAGGGTACCGATTCTGGTATATACGGACGCTTTATTTTTTGCTAATGGCAAAGCTTTATCGTATGCAGTCATCGCATCACCAGGAATTTTCTTTAAGCGGTAAGCGTCACCTAATGTATAATAGTAGTACGCAGGAACATCTTTCTTAGCTCTTTCAATTGCTTTATTCAGGTACTGGATCGCTAAATCCGGTGAGTTATTTTTATCAAAAAGAGTTAAGGCTTCAGCGGCTCTGAAAAGCACTTCAGCATCCTTTTCTCTTGAGTCGGTAACAATTTTCTGTATCTCTGCAACAGCAGCTTTATCGCCTTTTCCCAGTTTCACAGCAGCCAATCCTATTTTATTCAGGTAGCTTTTGCTGTCTGCGGCAAGTCCTTTGTTGAAACTTTCAGTGGCTTTGGCATAATCCGGCTCAGACTGTCTCAGGTATGTATTCCCAAGATAGAAATAATTCTCGGCCGTTGGTGCCTTGGCAACCATATCAGTAAAATTAGTTTTCGCCTGGGCAAATTTATCACTGTCTATACTGTTAATACCGTCCTGTAATGTTTGCGCAGAAGCAAAACCGGTAAAAAATACTACGGCTGCTCCTAAAGCAATCTTTTTTACATTCATACTCATATTCATTATATCTTTCATTTTATATTTTTCTAAACGACTATTTATTCACAATTTTCAGACCAAAATACTGTAATTATTCGGAGTACAGTTATACTTTAATATTTTTTAACGCATCTGCACTTCTCTCCTGTAGAGATTGTAAGGCTGAAGCCCTTCCTTCTGTACAATCATCTGACCCAGTTGGGTACATGAATACCTGATGAACCCGTTAGCAATATTGAAGTTTCCTTCATTGGTCAGGAAATACAATACTCTTGTAAAAGGATATTTCATTTTCCGGAGTCCTTCAGAATCGGGCAGATAGGAAGCTTTACCATTTTGAACAGGAAGAATTTTCACTTTATCCCTTAATTCTTCAGACAGCTTATCATAAGGTCTACTGAAGGTATTAAGGCCGATCACACCTATTTTATCCGGATATTTACTCAGTTCTTCTATGATATTCTGATTTCCAGGAATAACTGAAAACTGCAGCTCTTTCGGTTGCCTTTTCAGTTTCTGAGCGACAAAATTCAAGTTGCTTGAATTGGTTCCGTCAAAAATAAATGGTTTGCTTTCAGACATCATTCCGTTTTTGATTTCCTCCATAGAGATACTCTGTCTGGAAGATTCTTTAGGAACGATAAAAATAACAGCATCTGCTGCAAACCTTGCAGGCAGGAACTTCAGTTCTACATGCTCCTCATAGGTCTTGATTTCTTTCGGGGTCAGGTCTCTGGACATGACTGCAACCCGCGCTTTATCATTCAGCAGGTCTATGAAGCCTAGGTCTTCTTTTTTGGTAACCACCTTAATCTTAGCATCGGGATAACTGATCATATATCCGTCTGCAAGGGCTTCCGTAACACTTTTGAAAGACTCATCCGTAAGAATGGTCATTTCTCCTTTGTAATACGATGGTGATTTTTCTTCTTTCTTACAGTTCAGCAGTACAAAACTGCACAATACTATGGATAGGACTTTAAAACTATTCTTCATCTTTTGATTTCTTGATTCTTGTAACAGCCCGGAAAATTCTGAAAATTCCGTAAATAATCAGCAGCCCTCCCAAAGGGTAGGCAACGGTAGGGTCTAAGATAGTGAAGAAGAATTTGTAGACCATGACTACAATCCCGAGAACGATATAAAATATTCCTGTTACCAGGGACAACCAGTTGAACATCATGTAACAAAAATACCAAAAAAAATAAAAAGAGAAGCATATGCTTCTCTTTTTTAAACTTTATTTAAAGATAGATAATATGAATTACCCTTCAAAATTCATGGATACGGGGAATCTAAATCTATAACGTACTGCCTGACCGTTGATTTTAGCCGGAGCCCATTTGTTTTTAATAGATTTGATCGTTCTTACCGCTTCAGCATTGAAGTCTGAATTTTTTCCGGAAGCTTTAACGTCAGTAATACTTCCATCTCTTTCAACAACGAAAGTAATTTCAGTTTTAACGGCACCTTCATCACCACTCATTGCAGAACCATCGAAACTATTCTGAAATTTATTTCGAAAAGCATTGATTCCTCCAGGGAATTCAGCTGTCTGCTCTACCTCCGTATATACCTGAGTATCGCTTACCTGAGGTTTCACTTCCGCAGTGGAAGTTCTTGTACCTGTGGATGGCGGCGGTGGCGGTGGTGTATAAGCCGGAGCTTTTACCCCTTCCTGATTCACAAGACCCGTTGTCGTTTCCAACTGCTTGGAAATCGGCGGCGGAGGTGTTTCAAGCTTTGGAGCTTTTACCGGCTCCGGAACCACGTTCTGGATAATTTCAATTTTCTCCTCTTCCTTTGGTGGCGGAGGTGGTGGTGGTTCTTCTTCTTTCGGCTGTTCGATAATCTTATCTTCCTGGATAACCTCTACAAGGTCAGCTTTAACCTCCTGTTTTTCAGGTGCATTAAGCCTTTGAATGGTAAGATAAATAAAAGGAGACAAAGCCGCAACGAGAAATAATGCAGTCCCGATGATGAAAGATTTCGTCAGTAATTTAGGATACTGACTTCTCAGGTCATAGGCACCATACTCCTTGTTTCTATTTTCAAATACAATTTCATCTAAAGTAAGATTGGAATTGTATACATTTTCATCTGCCATAGATTTACAATTTAATGGATTAAATTACTTTGTAGCAGCTGCTGCAGCTCCTGTGTTACCCACTTTCTTGTCGTAAATAGCTTTTTCCCAAGGCTTAAGATCAGTCACACCGTACTGTTCGCTTTTGGTAATGGCCATTTCATCAAGAATATCTACAAAGTTCTTATATACGGCATCGTCAGTCGGCTTGATAATAACGGTAAATTTCGTTTTATCAGCTGCATTGGCTTTTGCCTGCTCAATCACTTTTCTGATTCCGTCTCTGTCGAAGGTAGTTTCATTAAGGTTCTGATCCGTCAAGGAAGTATTATCCTGCTGGTGCCAGAAAATCCTGTTGTCCTTACCTAACAATAAAGAGATGGAATTTGAAAGTTTAATTTCTGTCGGGGGTGGTTTTTTGGTTTCATCTTTCGGTTTTGCCGGAAGACCTAAATCCATTACATTCGGTTTAGAGAATGTCGTTGTAAACATAAAGAAGGTAATCAATAGAAAACCCAAGTCCACCATCGGAGTCATATCGACTCTGGTACTCTGTTTCTTGGAACGTACCTTGCCGCCTTTGGCGCCTTTTTCCTGTACTTGTACTTCTGCCATTTCTAAACGATATTATTCATTAGGTTTACCTTCTTGTGATGTAATCAACCAAAATTTAAGAAAATCGATGTCTCTTAAACCCTCAAATAAGCTTTTTACTTTTGGATACTGTGTCGTTACGTCTCCTTTGATTGCTAACTTGTAATCCGGATTAACGCTCAGACTCTGCTGTACCCAATCTACTAACTGCTTATTTGTACTATCCATAGGAATCCCAGTAGGACTCTTGAAATTTTTCTGCTCCTCATCTGACAAATCGAGATAGCTCTTCAGCTGGCTCATAGGAACCCCAATCGCCTGTACTTTCTGGAATGCAGCTTTTTCATTGTTGTCAAAAGTAAGTCCGTATTTCTGACCCATTTTGTCTAAAAGCTGTAGTCTTTCTGATGCATTCTCTACCGGTTGGAAATAGAATTTCCCGTCTGGTGTAGCGTTAATGGTCATCAAACTGGCATCTGGAAGTATTTTCTCTGATATTGAAGATGGCGGTTTAATCTGCTCCACGTCAGGCTTTTTAAACTGAGTGGTCAGGATAAAGAATGTAAGCAGCAGGAACGCAACGTCACACATTGCCGTCATATCCGTCACTACTCCATGTCTTTTAGGTTTGACTCTCGCCATTATTATTTATGATTTTTTAATTAAACTTCTTTTGATGATTGGATGGATTACCAATCTCGGCCGGTTCTTAGTTGAACTCAGCGAAAGACTGCTGGATGCTCATAGCGATCTCATCGATCTTATAAGTTAATCCGTCAATTTTAGAAGTAAAGAAGTTGTAAAGAATGATTGCGATTGCTGAAGTACCAATACCTAAAGCCGTGTTGATCAATGCTTCGGAGATACCTGTAGAAAGTGCAGCAGCATCCGGAGTACCACCTCCTGAACCTAACGCGAAGAATGCCTTGATCATCCCGATTACGGTTCCTAAAAGCGCTACTAATGTTGCAACAGTACCTAATGTAGAAAGGATCATCATGTTTTTCTCCAACATTGGCATTTCAAGAGTAGTAGCCTCTTCAATCGCTTTGTTAAGCGCTACCATCTTCTGCTCTTTGTTTAATGTAGTATCGTGAGAAAGGGCCTTGTACGTCGTAAGACCTTCTTTCACAACGTTACCTACAGATCCTTGCTGTCTGTCGCACTCTTCCAAAGCTTCGTCAACTCTGTTCTGGTTCAACAGGCTTCTTACCTGGATCACGAAATTGTCTAAGTTTCCTTTTCCGGCAGCTTTGCTAAGCACGAAATATCTTTCAAAAGAGAACACGATTACAGTGATCATAAATGTAATCAGGATCGGTACAATTACCCCTCCTTTGTAGATAATTCCTAAAAACGATTCTGGGTGAATGTCCTTCCCCTCAACACTTGAAAAAGCTACAGAGCCACCTCCCAGTTTATCTGCATCCTTGAAATTTCCTGGATTACCAAGAACGAATAAATAAATAGCAACTCCTATTAAAAACAGAATAGGAATAATTACAGCTGGGTTTAAACCTCCCGCTTTTCTAGCAACTACTTGCTCATCATTTTTTGAAACATTCATTTCCATATTTAACTAAATTATATTGTTTTAAAATTTTACAAGATGTAAATTAAAGGCAAAATTAATTAAAATGCAAGAGTCTTAAATAAACATTTTACTTTTTTTTGACAAAGAAATTTCAATACGATTCCGATATTTCAATTATCATGTCTATTTTTAACAATATTTTCTGATTTTCAAAAATACATTAAAAAATCAGAAAATTTAAGACCACATTTTTTTTAAATCACCAATATTAATTTTTATTTAAATTACTATATTAACGATCCGGTGATGCACTACAATGATCTTTTTAGGGGTTTTCCCCTCCAGGATCTGCTGCATTTTTTCATCCTGAATCACCATTTCCTCCACTTCTTTCACCGATAGCTGGGCAGATAACGGCAATTTGAATTTCATTTTCCCGTTAACGCTTACCGGATATTCGATTTCGTCCTCTACCAGATAGTCTTCATTCAGCACCGGGAATTGTTCAAACTCGATGGAAGTACCGTGTCCCAGCAGGCTCCAGAGCTCTTCACAGATGTGCGGCGCATATGGAGAAATGATAACGGACAACGGTTCTAAAATATTGCGTTTATTGCATTTTATTTTTTGAAGCTCATTAACCGCAATCATAAAGGACGATACCGAAGTATTGAATGAAAAATGTTCGATATCATACACCACCTTTTTTATCAGGGTATGCAGGACTTTATATTCCGCTTTTGTCGGAGCCTCATCGGACACTTCAAAAACTTCGCCATTAAAATATAAATTCCAGAATTTTTTCAGAAAACCGTACACTCCGCTTAGTCCTTGTGTATTCCATGGCTTGGATTGTTCCAAAGGTCCCAGGAACATTTCATACAGTCTCAGTCCGTCTGCCCCGTATTCCTGGCAGATATCATCCGGATTCACTACATTATATTTGGATTTGGACATTTTCTCTACTTCGCGGCCAGTGATGTATTTTCCGTCTTCCAGGATAAATTCCGCATTGGCAAAGTCAGGCCTCCAGGTTTTGAATGCTTCAGTATCCAGTTCATCCGATGCTCCCTTTAATAAGGATACATCTACGTGGATCTGCTGGGTCTTATACTCTTTTGCTAAATTTTTGGAAACATATTGGTTCGTCCCTTCAATCCTGTACACAAAAGCACTCATCCCGAGAATCATCCCCTGGTTGATCAGCTTCCGGAAAGGTTCGTCATGGCTGATATATCCCCTGTCTTTTAAGAACATGTTCCAGAAACGGGAATACAGCAGGTGGCCTGTAGCATGCTCGCTCCCTCCGATATACAGGTCTACCTGTCCCCAGTAGTCAGCCAGTTCCTTTTTAACGAAAACTTCAGCATCGTGCGGGTCCATATACCGTAGGAAATACCATGAGCTTCCTGCCCAGCCCGGCATGGTGGATAATTCCAGCGGGAAAACCGTCTCTTCATCAATAAGGTCCGTAGAGACTACTTTCTGGTTCACCTCATTCCACGCAAACATTTTTGCGTTACCCAAAGGCGGATCACCATCTTCCGTAGGAAGGTATTTCTCCACTTCCGGAAGTTCAAGAGGCAATGCAGAGGCCGGTAATGTGTACGGCATTCCATCCTTATAATATACAGGAACCGGTTCACCCCAATATCTTTGCCTTGAGAAAATGGCATCCCTCTGGCGGTAATTGGTTGTTCCGTTTCCGATAGCTTTTTTCTCAATCGCAGTAATGATGACGGCTTTGGCTTCCTGATAGCTCAATCCGTTTAAGAAATCAGAGTTTACACAAACGGAATCCTTAGAATCGAAGGCATTTTCCTGGATGTCTTCATCCGTCTCCACAACCTTTCTGATTTCCAGGTTGAATTTCTTAGCAAACCTGTGGTCACGCTCATCATGAGCCGGTACTGCCATTACGGCTCCTGTTCCGTAGCCCATTAAAACGTAGTCTGAAATATAGACCGGCATTGCCTTGCCGCTGAACGGATTTACAGCATATGCTCCTGTAAAGGCGCCGCTCACGTTTTTCACATCAGACATCCTGTCTCTTTCCGTTTTCTTGGATGTTTCCTCTATATAATGATCGACTTCCGACTTTTGCTCGGGAGTAGTAATGGTATCCACTAAAGGATGTTCGGGAGCCAGCACCATAAATGTCGCCCCGAAAATCGTATCCGGCCTTGTCGTGAACACTTCAATCGTTTCGTTATGGCTTTCCACATTGAATTTCACCTGGGCACCCTGTGATTTTCCGATCCAGTATTCCTGGGCATCTTTCAGCGGCTGCGGCCAATCGAGAGTATCCAGTCCCTGCAACAGCCTTTCTGAATAAGCAGAAATCCGCATGCTCCACTGCATCATCTTTTTCTGGTACACTGGATATCCGCCTCTTTCAGATTTTCCGTCTTTCACCTCATCATTGGCCAGGACTGTTCCCAGTGCAGGGCACCAGTTGACCGTGGTTTCCGCTCTATAGGCCAGACGGTAATTAAGCAGGATATCTTCTTTATCTATTTCAGAGGCCGCATTCCATTCCTCTGCAGTGAATTCAAGTACGTCATTTTGCTGGGCATCCAGTCCCTGGGTACCTTTTGCGGCAAAATGTTGTATCAGCGTATCGATTGATTCTGCCTTATCCGCAGTTTTATTGTACCATGAGTGGAACAGCTGGATGAAAATCCACTGGGTCCATTTATAATAGGAAGGGTCCGAAGTTCGCACTTCCCTGCTCCAGTCAAAAGAAAAACCGATCTTTCTCAGCTGTTCTTCATAGCGCGTAATATTCTGCTCTGTAGTCACAGCCGGATGCTGCCCGGTCTGGATCGCATACTGTTCAGCAGGCAGTCCGAAACTGTCATACCCTACCGGATGAAGCACATTGAATCCCTGATGCCTTTTGTACCGCGCATAAATATCCGAAGCAATATACCCGAGCGGGTGCCCTACATGCAGCCCTGCACCGGATGGATATGGGAACATGTCGAGAACATAAAATTTAGGTTTTTCGGGAGTATCGGAAGTTTTATAGGTTTGGTTTTCTTCCCAGTATTTCTGCCACTTTTTTTCTATCTGCTGATGATCGTAAAACACTTGTTGTAGATATTAGATGTTAGCCCTGAAGTCAGATATCAAATTATGAAATCAGGATGCACAAAAATAATAATTTTAAAAGAAATCAAAATTTAATTTTAAATTAAATCCATATGAAAACAAAAATCCCATCCGGGGATGAGATTGTAATAGGTATCATATCACCTTGCGCCTTACTGAGGGATTCTCTTCAGGGTATAGGTTACGGATTTATATTCGGTAGGATCTGTAGTATCTTCAAAAGCAATGTTCAGTGTAGTATCATTAAGAGTAACCACTTTGCCTTTGTCCGGTGCTACAATTCCCTGGTATTTCATTTCAACGGCTTTGCTGCTTTTGTCATACGTATACGTAAAATTACGGTCGAAAGTAGCCTGGCACTGGCCTGGTGTAGCACTGTCTCCATTATCGGTCCTTTTCCCTGTATTCCCTTCTTTAAATACCCATCTGGATGTTTTCTGACAGGTCGTATCAAAAGAAATCCCGTCTGAAACAGGAGTACCTGAAACAGGAACAACGGTTACCACTTGTTTTACAGGCTGCCATGTGCCTACAATCGGATATTCCATGGGAGTGTTGTCATCATCGTTACATCCGGTAGCTACAAATAATGACAGACCTGCAAATAGTAATGCTAATTTCTTCATGTATCAAATTTTTCAAGCGCTAAAATTATGATTTTTTTGATTGAATTAATAATATTTTATCAAAATTTATTCATCAGCAGTTTATTTCTGATTATTTGCCGGTTATGAATCATAATATAGCCGGTCTTTAATAAATATTGAAGCCAGCAAGCGGCCCATCTTGTCTTAAAAAAGTTATTTTTGCAGAGAAATAAATACAAATGCAAGATATAACGAAAAATAATTTTGACTTTATCCGTGTTCTCCTCGCGTTTATTGTCTTCTTAGGCCACCTGGGAACGCTGAGCGCCTCAAAGGAGCTCGCTTTTCTTGAAAACAGCCCGGTTGAGATTGCCGTTTTTGCCTTCTTTATCGTCAGCGGATTTCTTATTGCCCGAAGCTATGAGAGAACGTCCACCCTCTCACGGTATGCCAAAAAAAGATTCAACAGGATTGTGCCTGCCTATCTGCTTGTCGTCTTTCTATGTGCTATTCTGCTGAGTATGGTGAGCACCTATTCCTTCACCGCATATTTCACCAACCCTCAGGTCTATAAATATGTATTGTGGAATTCCCTGTTCATGAATTTTATGGCTCCTTACCTTCCTGGCGTATTCGGCAATGGCGCCGTCAACGGGGCTTTGTGGACGCTTAAAATTGAGATGTGCTTTTATATTGCGGTCCCGCTGATGTTTTTGTTATTCGGGAAAAATAATAAATACAGGAACATCAGTCTCACTGTATTGTATTTCCTTTCCCTGGTATACCTTAATTATTTCCGTCTCACCGGACATGCAGAGCTGTCCAGGCAGATCCCCGGTTCTTTATGCTACTTTATTGGGGGAATGCTTATTTATTT
Organism: Chryseobacterium camelliae; assembly: GCF_002770595.1. Taxonomy (NCBI): domain Bacteria; kingdom Pseudomonadati; phylum Bacteroidota; class Flavobacteriia; order Flavobacteriales; family Weeksellaceae; genus Chryseobacterium; species Chryseobacterium camelliae. The sequence goes on from NZ_CP022986.1 coordinate 2,316,515, forward strand.
CAACTTTGATACGTTCATAAAAAACAAAAATGTCCTTTTTATCATTGCCATGGTTACGGTATGGATCGACCTGATCTTCAACATCAGGCTTTTCTCCCCTATTATGATCAGTATAATCGTCCTTTATATTGCTTATTCGTTCCGTTTCCTGAACAATTTCGGGAAATACGGGGATTTTACGTACGGAATTTATATCTTTCATTTTCCTATCATCAGGACATTCACCACGCTAGGCCTTTTTGAACACTATAACCCTTTCCTGATGAGCCTTGTCTGCATGCTGCTGGTGATTGCGGTAGGAATTGCATCCTGGCACCTGTATGAAAAAAGATTTTTATAATTTTACAGCATTGCCCTAACACTGATTACGAACTTTATACATGAAAGAACTCGTCTCCATTATTACTCCCTGCTATAATTCTGCGGAATTTATAGAAGAGACCATCCAGTCTGTTCTCAGCCAGACCTATGAAAACTGGGAGTGGATCATTACAGACGATCTTTCCGGTGATAACACGGTTGAAATCCTGAGGGAATACAATGACCCCAGAATTAAAGTTCACATTCTCGAGCGCAATGGAGGAGCCGGAAATGCACGCAATAAAAGCCTTGAAAGAGCTCAGGGAAGATATATTGCATTCCTGGACTCAGATGATTACTGGTACCCCGACTACCTCGAAACGATGGTCAGTACCATGAAGGGTAAACACAAAGAGCTGGTATACTGTAATTATTCCAGATGCAATGAACAGCTCCAGCCTGTACTGAAGGACTTCGTTGCCGACATTCCCGTTACCTTTAAAAACCTGCTGAAAACCTGCCGGCTGGCACCGGTTTCTACTATGTATGATACCCGAAGAGTCGGAAAATTCTTTTTCCCGATCAAAAGCAAGCGTGAAGACCATGTGATGTGGCTCAATCTCCTGAAAGAAATCCCTGAAGGATATCCGGTACAGAAAACCCTGGCCAAATACAGGATGCGGGAAAACAGCGTGTCACGCAAAAAGAAAAATATCATTAAAGACCAATACCTGGTATACAAGGATTTCATGGGGTTCTCCACTTTGAAATCATTATATTACACAGCCAACTGGGCTGCCAACGGATTTATGAAATATTCTAAATTTTTTAACTGATGGAATATTCTAAAGAATTCAAAGCTGCTTTAAGCGCATTTTCCAGCATCGAAAAAGACCGCCTCATTTTCAGGCTCCTGAAAAAAGACAGGCTGCTGTCCAAAAAACTCTACTTTGAGCTGATAGATCCTGAAACTACGGATGACAAACGCGACGCCATGGAAGAAATTGTTCAGGAAAAGGTACAGCTGGCTTCCGGATACATCCGGAATTATAAATATTTCCTGAGCATCATCCGAAAAATCAGTGCTGAAATTACGGAACATGTGAAAATTACTACCGATAAATTCGGGGAAGTTTCGCTTAACCTGCTGCTGGTAAATAAGGTTCTGGATTATAGTGAAGACCTTAACAGCCAAAGGTTTGATGCGGTGTATAAACTTCATCTGTACCTCATCAATAAAATATTCCGGGCATTGATTTTAATACAAAAGCTGGATGAAGATTACTGGATGGAAATTGATATGCTGCTGACGGAGACTGAAAGCAAAATCCACAGCATACCTTACCTTGAAAAACTCTGCATCAACAACGGGCTGGACTTCAACTGGCTTAAGGCAGATCAGATTCCGGATCATATGGACCTTGTTGTAAAGGACATCAGAAACCAGGGTTTCCTAAAGTAATATTTTCTGGATGATTTGCCGGGTAGCATCCGGCTTGCCGTCAATAAATTGTTTAGCACTCCCCGCCATTGCATCAAGCGCGTCTTCATTATTGATCAGGAACATTACAAAATCGGCGGCCTGGCCTTCCTTCTCAAATGCCTTTCCGCCTTCCGCAGCAATAAGGTCATCCGCTTCCGGATTCTTCTTATAATGGTTTCCGAACAGTACCGGGACCCCGAATGTGGCTGCCTCAAGGATATTGTGGAGGCCTGCATCATGGAAACCTCCTCCTACAACCGCAATATCCGCATAAGAATACAGCCTGGACAACAGGCCGATACTGTCGATAATAAGTACCCTCGATGAAAAGCCGGCGGATTGTGAGCCATCAATCATACTGTATACAACGGCTTCGGGAAAGATCTGCTTCAGATGCGGCACTCTTTTCAGGTCATGCGGAGCCAGGATGATTTTAGCATACGGATTACCCTCAAGCACCTCTTCCGCTATTTTTTCCTCCGCCTGCCATGAGCTTCCGAAAACCACCGCTTTATCATTCCCGATAAATTCCTTGATATGTTCAACATGATTATCACGGTCCCTCAGCTGCTTTACCCGGTCGAAACGGGTATCTCCCGTCACAGAGGACCTGTTGAGTCCGATACTTTTAGCCAGCGCCCACGAAAGTTCGGTCTGATGAAAAAACCAATCGATATTTTTCCGGAGCTGCGCCACCATCCATTTGCCATATGAGGTAAAGAAAGACTGTCCTTCATAAAACAGTGCCGAAATTACATACACCCTGGCGTTCTGACGTTTCAGCTCTTCCAGGAGATGGTACCAGTAATCATATTTTACGGTGAAAAACAGATCGGTCCGGAATTGTGCTGTAAATTCCCTGACAAGACTTTTTTTATCAAACGGAAGGTAACAGATGACGTCTGCGATATGCTTTTTCTTCACAACATTTTCATATCCTGACGGGGAAAAAAAGGTAACCAGTATTTTATGCCCCGGCAACTGCTGTTTCAGCTGCTCAAGGACAGGAAGCCCCTGCTCATATTCCCCCAGGCTTGAAGCATGCATCCAGATGACCTGATCAGACTTCCTGAACGCTGATGTTACTTTCTGTAAAGATTCTTTCCTGCCTTGAACGCCTTTTTTAGTTTTTTCATTAAAAAGCGAGAACACCTTCATTCCGAAGATGAGCAGATGGATGAATAGGTTGTATAATAGTGCCATTAAAAATGATTGATGGTTCAGTTACTGTCTATTTGTGGTGACTGATTCTTTGAGAAACAATCCGGTGTTTAAGGATCTTATATCGTATTACTATCTGACAATACTCTTAAAATTAAACAGGCTTCGTTTTTCTCATCATCACCAATAACCAAATGCAGATCGTAATCAATAGAATCCCCAATAAAACTTCTGTCATATGGCTAAGTGCACTGAGCTTCCCCCGGGATATTAAAATGGTTTCAACAATAGTATCGCAAAACAGCAACATTAAAGGAAGCAATATGGAGCATGAAAACAGTTTCAGCTTTTCCTTATTACGGAAACGCTCAGGAATGTTAAGCATCGGAGAATCCGGATCCCTTGAAATCCCGGCTAACATAAGAAACATCAGTGTAGCGATGGAAGGCAAAAACCAGATGATCTTTTTAGGGCTTTCCCCGTCTGCGGTACCATTGAATACAAAGTGAGCAGGGATCATATCAGGCAGCGCCGAATAGTTTACTGCCGTGAAAATCCAGATAAAAGCAAGCATTACAATATTAATTGCTAATAAAATACTGGATATTTTCATAGGCTACAATACGTTTTTAATGACCCTCAGCTTATGTGTATGCTTGTTTAATTCTTTATTGAAGATTCCTGTAGAATCCAGTGTATCGATTCTTACTTTTCCGGATGCATGGATGATTTTCTGGTTTTCCAGCATGATGCCCACATGGATAATCTTCCCTTCCGCATTTTCAAAAAAGGCAAGGTCTCCCGGCTGGCTTTCTTCCACAAAAGTAAGCGATTCCCCGACTTCTACCTGCTGGGAAGTATCTCTGGGCAATTTAACCTCATGGATTTTATAGACCAGCTGCGTAAAGCCGGAACAGTCAACGGCAAAAAAGCTTTTCCCGCCCCACAGATAAGGCACATTGATGAATTCCCGTGCCGTTAAGGCAATACTTTCACGAAGATCATGGCTCCTCCGGGAAGCTACCGCAGGAAATTCCACTTCGGAACCCATTGAAAGAAGGGTCTTACCGTCTTTCATCATTACCGAGGCAAAATCTTCCGTAATAAGGGTGACCTTTCTTCTGGCCAATTCCTCATCCCGTACCGGACGGATCTGCTTCGTATCCATCCATCCTTCATACCCGTCATAATGCATCCTGATCCTGGTCCAGTTTTTATTCACCTCAAGAATATCCGCGCTTTCCCCGAACAGGATCTCTGTGACGATTTCTGCTTTATCCGAGTTTTCCGCACGCACCGGTGCTACCGTAACCATACAAATTCCTTTATCCATCTTTTACATTTAGAGATTAAGAGATTTAGAAATTCAGAGATCAGAATTGTATTTTATTAATTCCGATACCTCAGGATTTTTTAATCTAAATTTATTTCCTTCTCAGAAAATTGACCCCGTCCCGCAAAGGTAAAATAAGATTTTCAAAATCATCGTCTTTTGCAATCAAATCATTAAGCTCCCTGATGACCTGGGTTGCTTTCTGCTTCGGCTGATCTTCGAGCACTTTCCCGTACCAGAGTACATTGTCGAACAGAACCACAGAACCGGATTTTAACCGGTGCTTAATAAGCCTGAAATACTCCGCATAGTTTTCTTTATCTGCATCAATGAAGACAAGATCAAAGACCTGATTTGTTTCTTTTAGGAATTCTTTGGCATCCTCAAGCCTGAAATCAATGCGGTCTGCATATTCGCTTTCTGAGAAATATTTACGCGGAAGATAAGCAAGGTCTTCATTGATATCCAAAGTAGTAATTGTTCCGTCTTTGGACAGACCGGCAGCCAGGCATAAGGTAGCGTACCCCGTAAAGGTCCCGATTTCCAATACGTTCACAGGATTAAGCATTTGGGAAATAATGGTCAGGAGCCTTCCCTGCTGATAGCCGGAAATCATATGCGGCTGGGTGGTTTTATGATAGGTCTCGCGTCGTAGCCTTCTCAGGATTTCGGGTTCCGAAGAAGCATGGGTTTCGAGGTACCGGTCCATTTCCGGATTTTTCTCTTCAAAAAAGCTCATGTTAATTTATTCTTTGAACAGTCAAATGTACTTAAAAAATAGCAGGAAGGCATAGAGTTCATCTATCATAGCGACAAAAAAAGGCCACTTTTTGGAAAAAACCGGGAAAACCCGGAGGCAAAATACCGTGAAAACCCGGATGTTTTTGCATTGAGCAATGATATACCTTTGCAAAAGAACAACGGGTAAAAACAATTAGAGGAACATCATGAAGGGGAAAAAAACAAAATTAACTAAGAATCAAAACAAGCATTGCCCTCGGGCAATGCTGTTTCTGTAAGAAAAGAACCGACCGAAATATCTTATTCATTTTTGCAACAAATCATTTCTATTTCATAGAACGATTTGATCAAAAAATAAATCCCGAAGCAATTCGGGATTTATTTATATAAGGATAAACTGTATTTATTTCTTAGGCGTAATATCCATCAGCTTCATGAATTCATCCAGCTTAGGCATGATGATGATTTCTGTTCTTCTGTTTTCCGCTCTTCCCGTAACGCTCATGTTCGTCGCTTTAGGATTGTATTCTGAACGTCCGCCGGCAGTAATTCTTGAAGGATCAACCCCGAACTGGCTCTGTAAAATCTTGGCAACCGATGTAGCTCTTAAAGCAGAAAGGTCCCAGTTGTCTTTAGGCAGGTTAGCAGAGCTTAATGCTGCATTATCCGTGTTCCCTTCAATTAGTACGGAATATTTATCGTAATCATTGATTACCTTGGCTACTTTTCCTAGTACCTCCATGGCTGCAGGCATTACATTGTAATCTCCGGTTTTATACAGCATCTTGTCTGAAAGGGAAATCATTACCACTCCTTTCAGCACTTTCACCTGTACATCCTGATCTGAAACATTATCAAGGGATCTTTTCAGTTTGTTTGACAGGGCAAGGTTCAGGCTGTCATTTTTAGCATTGGTGGAGATCAGCTGTTTGATATACGAGTTGGAGGCATTGATCTCTCCCACAAGTTTGTCAATATTGGCTGAACTTTTACCCGTATTCGAAAGACAGGCATCCAGAGAGGATTTCAAAGCATCGTGCTGGCTTTTCAGCAAATTGTTTTCCCCGGTTAAAGCGGAATTCTGTGCTTTAAGGTCCTGAATTTCCCGTTGTCTTTCACCCACATTTTCAATACACTGCTTGTAATTGCTGCTCAAAGCATCATACTGCTTTTTACTGATACAAGATGTCATTCCCAACACCATTGCAGAAGCTGCTAAAATTTTAAAAATCTTCATAAATAATCTTTTTAGACGAACCAAAGTTATGGAAATTCATTTTAATTATAAGAATTATCTTTGCAGAAAGAAATCAGCAGTTTCATGTTGGAAAAGGGGAATTTTGTACAGCAGCTGGGAAATCTGGTCGCATCACCATCAGAGCACACCTACCTTCTGGCGGTAAGTGGCGGGGCAGATTCCATGGTTTTGGCACACCTGTTTAAACTCACGGGGCAGAGGTTTGAGATCGCTCATATCAACTACAGGCTCCGCGGGGAAGATTCGGACCTGGATCAGAAAGTGGTGCAGGATTTCTGTTCCCGGTCCAACATCCGAATGCATCTCTATACCGTTACAGAAAAGGACCGGAAACCTGAACATTCCGTTCAGCTTTGGGCCAGGGAAATCCGGTATCGTTTTTTCCGGGAAATACAGGACCGGCACCAACTTGAATTCCTGGTTACCGCCCATCACCTGAATGACCAGCTGGAAACATTCATCATCAATCTTTCCAAAGCAGCCGGAATCAGGGGACTCAGCGGCATTCCTGCTTCGGCTAACGGCATCATAAGACCTTTACTTCCCTTTTCAAAAGAAGAGATTTATAGGTTTGCCCGGATCAACGGCATCGAATACAGGGAAGACCGGTCCAATGCTAAAAATGATTATCTGAGAAACAGTATCAGGAATGAAATAGTTCCGAAACTGATGACAACGCATGATGATTTCCTTGGAAATTTCAGGAAAAGCATTTCTTACCTGAACCAGGCTAAGGATTTTGTGGATGAACAGATCACAGCGATAGAAAATCTGATCTCTGTTTTTAACCAAGACTGTAAAATACTATCCAAGGAACAGCTCAGCCGGCAAAGTGATTTCGTAAAATTTGAAATCCTGAAAAAATACGGCTTTACGGCTGAAGAAGAAATACCTAAAATTTTCACTGCTGAAAACGGAAGCATTTTCTTTTCAAAAGAGTATCGGCTTACCGTATACAGGGATGAACTGACCTTTACATCGAATTATGAAAAACAGGATCAGAGAAATGAGACGGTTATCCTGACTGAAAATTTTGACTTTTCTGAAAACCGGATGGCGATTAATCTCGAAGATAATATAAATACCAACAGGGAAACGGATATTTCCTTTGAATGGGATTTTGACGCAGAAAAACTGACGTTTCCCCTGAAGCTGAGAAGGCAGCAGGCCGGTGATGAATTTTACCCATCAGCATTTTCCGGTAAAAAGAAAGTCTCCAAGTTTTTTAGGGACGAAAAATTATCTATTTTAGCGAGGCAAAAAATATGGATCCTGGCCGATGGCAACAATACCGTACTCGGGGTTGTTCCTTTAAGACAGGACAGGCGATATGAAGGTGATGGGAATACCGTTAAGATTCTCAAAATTTTTAACAAGAGACAACATGAAATTTAAAAACTGGTTTTTATTAATCCTCTTATTCTTAGCTACCGGGATTAATGCACAGATAAAAAATCCTGTAAAATTCAAACTCACGGTCAACGACTTAGGCAATAACCAATACGAAGCGGTCCTGAATGCTACCATTGAAAACGGCTGGCATATTTATTCCAAAGACCTTCCGGAAGATACCGGAATCCCTACGGAATATAAGGTTTCCGGAAAAAATATCGAACTGGTAGGAAAGTTTACGGAGACCGGAAAAAAGCATGAAGAGTTTTCCGAGGCTTTTGGTGGTACGATTGTCTATTACTCCAACGCTGCCGGGTTTAAACAGAAGTTTAAACTTAAAGATGCTGCCAAGCCCGGAGAAGTAGTGGCTGAAATTATGTATCAGACCTGTGACGACCGAGTATGCCTTGCGCCGAATACGCTTGAGTTCAATCAGAAAGTAACACCTAAAGGAGCTGTGGAGGAAACCGCTGTTGCAGAAACAGCACCGGAAACAAAAGATTCTGTTGCAACCACTGAAACCGTTACGGAAAATCCTTCAAAGACGGCTATTACCGTTACGGAAAGTTCAGCACTCGATCCGAAACAGCTGAAAATACAGTCTATCGATATCAAAAATCCACTGACAGACTGCGGTACAGGATCTTCGAAAATCAATGAAAATTACTGGACATACCTTTTATTAGGATTCATCGGCGGGCTGATCGCACTGCTTACGCCATGCGTTTTCCCGATGATCCCTCTTACAGTTTCCTTTTTTACGAAAGGGAATAAAAATAAGGCTAAGGGCAAGCGTGATGCGCTGATCTATGGGTTCTTCATCCTGTTGATCTTTGTATTGCTCAGCGTACCTTTCCACCTGATTGACGGTATTGCAGGGAATGTTTTCAATGAAATCTCCACCAACGTGTGGCTGAATATCGCATTCTTCATCATCTTTATTTTCTTTGCAGGAAGTTTCTTCGGATACTATGATATAACGCTGCCAAGCTCTATTGCCAACAAATCGTCCAAGGCAGAAGAAGCCGGTGGGATCATCGGGATTTTCTTTATGGCTTTAACGCTTGTGATTGTCTCATTCTCCTGTACCGGGCCTATCCTGGGAAGCCTATTAGGAAGCGCAATTACCGGTTCGGCTAATGTACCGATGCTGCTTACTTTTGCACTGGCAGGTTTCGGATTGGCATGGGCAGTGATTTTCGGGCTTCTGGCTTTATTCCCTCAAGCTTTACAGAGCCTTCCGAAATCCGGCGGCTGGATGAATACAGTAAAAGTAGTGTTAGGTTTTGTGGAACTGGCTCTTGCCCTGAAATTCCTTTCTAAAGCAGACCTTGTCTCCAAAACGTTCTTTATTAAGAGAGAGCTTTTCATCGCCATCTGGATTGTGATTGCCATAGGACTGGTGATTTACCTGTTCGGGCTGATCCGGTTTCCGCATGATGATAAAAAACCTAAGATTTCACTGACCAGAAAAATAACAGGACTGCTCGGGATCGGTTTTGTGATCTACCTGATCCAGGGAATGATTCCTGCTGAACGTCCGAAACTGCAGTTGCTGAGCGGAATTTTACCCCCGTTGAATGTCAGCTATTTCCATGATGAAAAAGACGGCATCCTGGGCATGCACCCGGAACACGATTTCTTTACGGCAATTGACCTCGCTAAAAAAGAAGGCAAGCCTATCCTGATCGACTTTACCGGCTATGGCTGTGAAAACTGCCGTAAAATGGAGGAATTTGTATGGAGCGAACCGGATATCCTGCCGATCCTCCAGAATGATGTAGTCCTCGCTTCTTTGTATGTGGATGATAAAGAAGAGCTTCCGGAAAATCAGAAGACCAAGATTGATCTTGGCGACGGGCAAATGAAAAAAGTAAAGACTATAGGAGACCGATGGAGCCTCTTCCAGACGGCTAATTTCAACAACAATTCGCAGCCGCATTATGTACTGCTTACGCCGGACGGAAAAGTAATCAATACTCCGGTTTCAGGATACATGGAAAAAGATAAGTTCAAAAAATTCCTGGAATGCGGTGTGAGCTACTTCAAGAAAAATAAATAATCCTGTTTTAAAGATTATACATGGCCCTGTCTGAATGACAGGGCATTTTTTTATTGTGATGTTCCGGATACACAAAATGAATTTATACACAAACTACCAATTACTTATTTTAGGTATGGATTTTGTATTTTAAAAACAAAATAAATGTCATTTATCTATCGTTTATCAATAAACGTTTAACATTTAAAAATACAAACTATGGCTGAAATTATTGCACAAGAGAAACAGGGCGGCAAACAGAGAAAAAAACTCATCAGAGTGGATATGACGCCTATGGTGGACCTGGGCTTCTTGCTGATTACCTTTTTTATGTTCACCACCAACTTTACCAAACCAAACGTCATGGACTTGGGATTGCCAGCAAAAGATCCGGATTCCCATCTTAAGAACCTTCCTGTGATCAAGGATCTGAACCAGGTTACCTTTATTTTAGGCAAAGACAATAAAGTTTTTTACCATCAGAGCAATAAGAATGACCTGAATACAACGAATCTTAAAGAAACTGATTTTAACGGGATCCATATTTCAAAGATTATCTCAGAAGCGTATGACCAGGCCCCTAACAAAGATATTTTCACTATTATCATCAAACCTACCGATGATGCCAGTTACAAAAACTTTGTAGATATGCTGGATAATATCGCTATTTCCAAGAAAGACCGGTATGGCGTTACAGACATTAAACCCTGGGAAAAGAAAGTTTACGAAGACTTAACAAAATAACCACTGAGAGCATTTTTAAAGATGCTCTTTTTTGTTTACTTTTGAGAAAGATATTTTATACTGATGAAAAAGATTTTACCTGCATTGGCTATTACAGCACTGGTCATTTCATGTTCTAAAAAAGAGACAAAGCCTGGCTCCCAGGAGAAAGACAGCATACAGATTGTTGATTCCATTAACAAGGCAAGAACGAAGATCAATGACAGCATCCGCTCACAAAACCGGTTCAGGGATTTCAGCGGAAGCCACAAGTTTACCCATAATCTGATCAAGACGCCTGGTTCCGTGAACTTCAGCAAAATCAGCGGAGAGGCAGATCATTACGATGTTTCCGGAACCATCACATCCGGTAAAAATAAAGTGACCATCAAAGGTTTCATGGCCGTTGTTTCAGATAATCACATGAATTTTACGGGAGAAATATCCCAGAACATCAGTGAAGACGGAAAGGCTTACACCAGGAAAGGCACCAAAACGTTTTCATCCAAAGACGGCGGTAAAACCTACAGGCTTCAGGATATGGTGAATGGTTCGGGATTTGTTGATTATATTGATATTCATTTTTAAAATAAAGATATGCTGAATTTTGAAAGGAAAGGAAACGGAATAGAGGTATTGGTCCTCCTCCACGGATTCATGGAAAACCTCTCAGTATGGAAAGATATGGAGCCTTACCTGTCTGAAGATTTCTCACTTTTAAAAATAGACCTTCCGGGCCACGGGCAGTCGGATATCCTTGCGGATACCCATACAATGGAAATGATGGCAGAAGAGGTGAAAAACGTGGTGGATCAGCACCATCTGGAAAAAATTCATCTTCTGGGGCATTCTATGGGAGGCTATGTTTCCCTTGCCTTTGCAGAACGATATCCGGAGAACTTAAAAAGCCTGACGCTTTTCTTCTCCAGCTACCTGGCTGATGATGATGAAAAGAAAGAACAGCGCATCAAGAGCTACCGCATCATTAAAGATGCATTCAGTCATTATGCAAAAGCAGGAATCCCGAATTTATTCAATCCCAACGAAAAGGACATCCTGGAAGGCAAAATAGAAACAGCCTTGGAAACAGCCTTATCTACGAATCCTCTCGGCGCTTTAGCCTGTGTAAAAGGCATGGTGGAAAGGACGGATAAGAAGCACATTATGGATTCTCTCGAATCTAAGATTTTAGTTTTGGCCGGCAAGCACGACCAGGCTGTAAAAACAGAAGCTGTTATCAAAGGCCTGCCGGACCGTACCAATATCAAATCCTATGTCGTAGACTGCGGGCACAACGGCCATTGGGAAAAGCCTGCAATATGCGCGCAGATCATCAATACAGAGCTGCTCCATAACCTGCCCAAAAAACTGGTCCTCTAATAGCAGTGCATGGGTTTGTTTTCCTTTAAAAAAAAGAAACCGGTCATCGGACTTACGCTTTCCGGTGGCGGAATGCGGGGAATTGCCCATATTGCAGTGCTTAAGGCGCTGGAAGAATACAACCTCAGGCCGGATATCATCTCCGGGACCAGCGCAGGCTCTCTGATTGCAGCCTTTTATGCATTTGGAAAAACGCCTGACGAGATGCTTGACATCGTAAGGAAGACCACTTTTTTCTCCCGTTCCTATTTAAGGCTTTCAAAAAACGGGATTTTCAGTTCCAATTTTATTCTTAAACTTCTGACCGAACATTTTCCGGAAGACAATTTCAGCATTTTGAAAATGCCGGTATACGTTGCTGCCACAGAAATGACTCATGGTATTGTAGATTTCTTTTCAGAAGGTGAGCTGTTTGCCCCGCTATTAGCTTCTTCCAGCGTTCCGTTTGTCCTGCCTCCCGTAAGGATGGGTACAAAGATTTATGTAGACGGCGGCGTCCTGGATAACCTTCCAATAGAGCCGATCATGGATCAATGTGATTTCCTGATCGCATCCCACGTTAATTCGATCACCTATGATGAACTGAGCAACATGAGCCTCATGAAAGAGTTCGACAGGATTTTACACCTGGCTATTGCCAAATCTGTCTATTCAAAAGTGAAGCACTGCGATATTTTCCTGGATCCTCCCAAAATGACACAATTCAGCCTGTTCAATAAAAAATTTATTGATGTCATGTGCGAGGAAGTCTATGCATATACCTGTAATGAACTTGAGGAGAAGGGGTATAAAAGAGTCTGAGGGTTTGAGAGATGGAGGGTTTGAGTGTAATAGGAATTGAATGTTTTAAGTTTTACATGAACATAATTCGGATTGCCGGAATAACCTGATGAGCAAATTATTACGGATACGATATTATTTATTCGACTGATTAGATTATCAGGCCTTTAGCCTTTTCTCTTTACATGTTCTCTTCCTCGATCATTTTTTTGAAGGTTTCAATCGTTCCGTGTAACGATTCATATGATTTTCCTCCGGCAGCATTGATATGCCCTCCGCCACTAAAATATTTGCGGGAAAACTGATTCACATCCACATCATCCTTACTTCTGAACGAGATCTTAATGAAATCATCATACAAGTCCTCCATAAAAAATGCGGCCATCTTTACGCCCAGAATGCTGAGCCCGTAATTTACAAAGCCTTCCGTATCCCCTTTTTGGAAACCGTACTCCTGTAATTCTTTTCGGGTAAGGTACAACACGGCAACTTTACCTTCATGTACCACTTCTATCCTACCGAGAATAAGCGCGAGCAGATGAAGCCTGGAAACCGTATTCGTATCCCAGGTATTAGAGGTAATCATGGCAGGGTCTGCGCCTTTCTCAATGAGGTTGGCAATGATCCGGTGGGTCGTGGCACTTGTGGAACGGAAACGGAACCCGCCCGTATCGGTCATGATTCCTGTATAGAGGCATTCTGCAATATTGTGGTTCACCAGTTTTTCATCATCCATTGCTTCGATGAAATGGTAGACCATCTGGCAGGTAGCAGGAATGACCGTATCTGAATAAACAAAATCAAATGATTCCGGCTGCTGATGGTGGTCAATCAGGATTTTCTTTCCCTTTGCATTAACAAGCCAGTCTCCTAATAATCCGATCCTGGAGGGTGAATTGAAATCCAAGCAGAAAATAACATCTGCAGACTGGATGATTTCAAAGGCTACCTTTCTTTTATATTCGGCAATAATTGCTTTTTTAGCTTCCGGCATCCATTTCAGAAATTTGGGAAAATCATTCGGGACCACCACATCGGCTTCTATTCCTTTCTGCCTTAAATAATGTTTGAGCCCTAAACTTGAACCTATAGCATCCCCATCCGGGTTGTAATGGGTAAGAATAACGACTTTGTTTTCCGGAATAAGTAAGGTATTGATTTCTAAAAGTTCTGCGGGGGTAAACATAGGATGTTTATTTCATTAAATTTGAGTTTCCAAAGATAGAGCTTTTCAACCAACCGTAAATATTATTTTTACACATTAAGAACGAAGCGCATGGCAAAATATGGATACCGGCACATCGCAATAGTGACTGAAATAATTTCAAAAAAAAATAATTAAAATTTGTAGCTTCTAAAAAATTATATATCTTTGCAACCTGAAAATTAAACAGATAATTACGATTTAAACATAAAGTAATGAGTAAAAGAACATTCCAGCCATCAGAAAGAAAGAGAAGAAACAAACACGGTTTCAGAGAAAGAATGTCTACGCCAAATGGAAGAAGAGTTTTGGCTGCGAGAAGAGCTAAAGGCAGAAAGAGATTAACTGTAAGTGCTGCACGCGCTAAGAGATAATTTCAACATTATCATATACAAATCATGCTTGAAAAGAAGTTTTTCAGGCATTTTTTGTTGTTAAAATTTACTAAAATTAACGTCTTTTACGTTTCTTTTTTTTATTTTTAGACTCTGAAATCTTTTAGAAAAGCCTTATACCACTGAGCTATGCCACATACACATATTTCCGGAGAGAACATTATACAGCTGCAGCATGCTAAAATTGCGCAGAAAAACTTTACTGTTCTTTCTGATGTTAACCTTAACATCAAAAAAGGAAGGTTCTGTTACCTGATCGGTAAGACCGGTTCCGGAAAAAGTTCCCTTCTGAAAACATTATACGGGCATATTCCCCTGGTAGCAGGGCACGGATCAGTCGTAGGTTTCGACCTTGCGAAACTGAGAACTTCAGATATCCCCAACCTCAGAAGGAAACTGGGCATCGTGTTCCAGGATTTCCAGCTGCTTTCTGACAGAACAGTGGAAAAGAACCTGAGATTTGTCCTGGAGGCTACCGGATGGAACGATAAAGTAAAAATAGAAGACCGTATCAACGAGGTTCTGGGCAGCGTAAACATGAAGAGCAAAAAGCATAAAATGCCTCATGAACTGTCCGGAGGAGAACAGCAGCGTGTTGCTATCGCAAGGGCTCTGCTGAACCATCCTGACCTCATCCTTGCCGATGAGCCAACCGGAAACCTGGACCCGGAAACTTCCAATGAGATTATGACCCTTCTGAAACAGGTTGCAATGGAAAACGGAGCTGCCGTTATCATGGCTACCCATGATTACCATATGATCCAGAATTTCCCGGGAGAAGCCATCCGTTGTGAAGACGGAAAGGTATTCGTACTGAATACGGCAGAATTATTTGAATAATTTAATTTAAGAGTCAATAAGCTTGACAGATCAGCAATGCCGGATTGTGATTTCAGGCTTTTTTGAATACATGAAAATCTTTGGTAAGTTCAAGATATTGGTCCGAGTATTGTCTCGGACTTTTTTCTATGGTGAAATCAAGTTTCGTTAAAGGTCTTTCTTTAAGAGAAAATTCCAGGATCAGTCTTTTAGGTTTCGATTGCTGAATCCCCCTTATTTCCACTCTCCTGTTCATAAACAACCCCGACTGTTCAGCAACAGCAGTAAAGCTCTCTCCCGCCTCATAAGGAATGATCACGGAAAAAATCCCTTCTCCAGTAAGCAGTGCTACCGACCTGGAGATCAGCTGCAGGAAATTCAGCTCTACAGTCTGTCGGGCAATTTTATCCTTGGATGAATCTGAAGCCTCAAAGTAAGGCGGATTGGATACAATAAGATCAAATTTGCGATCAGTTTCGAATTGCTTAAAGTCCTGATGTATATTCGTAAGCCTTGAACGGAACGGTGAATGCTCAAAATTATTCCTGGTAAGCAGAGCTGCTTCTTCATTGATATCAATACCCAGAAACTGAGCGGATGGGTTTCTCTGAGCCAGCATCAGGGAAATCAGTCCGGTACCGGTGCCGACTTCCAGGACATTCCTTGCCTGCTCTATCTGTGCCAACGCACCCAGCAGGACTCCGTCGGTTCCTACCCTAAATACTTTTTCAGACTGCTGTATATCGAAATTTTTAAAACGGAATGCTTTCATCCTACATATTTACCGGGAGCGTAATGGTAAAAGTAGATCCCTTTCCTACTTCAGATTTCACGGAGATCTCCCCTTTGTAATCTTCCACCATTTTCCTGACCATAGCTAACCCCAGTCCCATGCCGCTGTTTTTTGAAGTGAAATTAGGTTCAAATATCCGCTCGTACATATTTTCAGGTATGCCAATTCCGTTATCCTGTACGGATATCATAACCCTCCTCTGGTGCTGCTCTATATCCACGTTGATGATCAGCTTCCGGTCATCGCTTTTTGCCTGCCTGGCATTGGTTACCAGATTGGTAATGATCCTGGAAAGGTAAATCCTGTCCATATTGATCATGATATTGCTTTTATTGGCATGAAGAAAAACATTATCATCGCTGAATACCCTGAGAATATCTTCCAGTTCAGCATTGACATTGATTACTTCATTATTTTTTTCCGGCAGTTTGGCAAATTCTGAAAACGCAGAAGCAACCGTAGCGATAAGATCGATCTGATCTACCATGGTCTTGCTCATCTGTTTTACTTTATCTGTGATGTTAGGATCTTCAGGATTGAATTTCCTTTCAAAATTCTGGATGGTCAGCTTCATTGGGGTCAAAGGATTTTTAACCTCATGGGCTACCTGCTTGGCCATTTCCCTCCATGCTTCTTCAGAGGCTTTGAAACGCAGCCGTTCCTTCTGATCCTGGATCTGGAGGATCATCCGGTTGTAAGCCCTGGCCAGGGCATTGAGCTCATCATTTTTATAATACCGGATCGGATGCATCTCATTTTCAAATAAGGTGATTCTGGTAATCATATCAGAAAATTTCGTAATATTTTTGGCGAGGCCGTTAGAGGTTACCCAGCTGACCCAGATACTGAAGAGGATAAGAAAAATATCTACAAAAAGGATGTATTTAACATAGTCATGGACAATATTCATGTATGCGGATTCATCATGGTACAGCGGAATATAAATAATGGCAATCGGCTGGAGTTCATTATTCTTAAGGATAAGATAACTGGATGTAAGGCTTACATCCTTTACACGGTCGTACCCTTTGATATCCACCCGGGCATCCGTACTTAGTACCTTATTGACAATATTGACCGGGATTTTCTGCTGGACAACCATACTTTTTTCCTTATTGGAAAGGATATAATTCCCCCGCAAATCATAAACGATAATATCATGCTGATTGATATCTGCAATTTCGTAAATCTTATTTCCCAAAACCTGCGGCAGGTCTTTGGTTTCTATCAGGGAGCGGCTTACCGCATAATCCAGATACCGCATAACGGCATTGGTCTTCTCCTGCATATCCGTCTTGCTCTGTTTCAGAGAATTATCCCTCAAAACAAAGTAAAGAACCAATGAAGTGGCAACAACACATAACAGACATACCAGAAGAAAACCGAAAAATACACGGTTTCTTAAGCTATATCCTTTGTATTTACTGATTGCCATTTTGTTTTTTTATTATCGTAGCAATATACTTACCAATCACATCGAATTCCAGATTAACTTTGTCATCTATCTGCAAATGTTTCATATTGGTAAATTCCCAGGTGTAAGGAATGATTGCTACTGAAAAACGGGAATTTTCACTCTTGGCTACCGTAAGACTGATACCGTTTAAGGTGATAGAGCCCTGTGGAACGGTAACAAAATCATCAGCTTCATACGAAATCGTAATAAAGTAGCTGCCGTCCTTATTTTCTATGCTCACTACTTTTCCTGTTGTGTCCACATGCCCCTGGACGATATGTCCGTCAAGCCTGCCGCCCATCTTCACGCATCGCTCAAGATTGACTTCCGTACCGATATTCCATTGGGAGAGACTGGTCTTTTCCAGGGTTTCATTAATCGCTGTTACCACATATTGGTTATCCTGTATATCTACTACCGTTAGGCAGCACCCGTTATGGCCAAGGCTCTGGTCTATTTTTAATTCCTGCGTAAAAGGGCATGTCAGTGTGAAATCAATGTTGCCTCCTCTTGTTTCCATCTTCTCAATTACACCAACTGCTTCAATAATTCCTGTGAACATATTATTTTTTGCTAAATTTGTAGTTTAATCTTCAAAGATAATCAAAATGAGTCCAAAAAACCATAAGGTAAGGGTAGGAATTTCAATAGGTGACTTCAACGGCATCGGTCCGGAAATCATCATGAAATCACTGAAAGAGAAAACGATTACGGACTTTTTTACGCCGGTAATTTTTGGCTCGGGAAAATTGTTTACCTATCAGAAAAACATATTCAAGCTCAACCTGAACTTCAACTATATCAATGAGGTATCACAGGCTCAGGATGGTAAGCTCAACATGGTGAATCTGGTCAAGGATAATGTGAATGTTGAACTGGGAACTCCTACTGAAGAATCCACACAGCTGGCGATCCTGTCTCTGGAATCTGCTACCGAAGCTTTAATGAAAGGGGAAATTGATGTTCTGGTAACGGCACCGATCAACAAGGACGAAATGATGAAAGCGGGTTTCAAACACGCAGGACACACAGGATATTTTGAAGAAAAGTTCAATAAAAAAGGTTTGATGTTCCTGGTGACTGAAGATCTTAAAGTGGCGGTCTCCACCCATCATATTCCTATTGCACAGGTGGCAGAAAATATTTCCAAGGAGAAGATTAAAAAGCAGCTCAGGATGCTTAACCAGACACTGATAGAAGATTTCTGCATCCAGAAGCCGAAAATCGCAGTCCTTGGGCTTAATCCGCACTCGGGAGACGGAGGGATCATCGGTAACGAGGAAATAGAGATCATAGCACCGGCGATTAAGGAGGTATCAGATAATGGACTTATGGCATTCGGACCTTTTCCGGCTGACAGCTTTTTCCAGCCTAATAAATACCGGAGCTTTGATGCTGTACTGGCCATGTATCATGACCAGGGCCTGGCTCCTTTTAAAACACTGGCTTATGAAGAGGGTGTCAATTATACTGCGGCCCTTCCTTTTATCAGGACTTCCCCGGATCACGGTGTGGCCTATGATATTGCCGGAAAAAATATAGCGGACGAGCAAAGTTTCACGGAAGCTATTTTTACTGCCGTGAAAATATTCAAGAACAGAAGTGAATATAATGACCTCAGATCAAACAGACTCCAGCCCAGAAAAATGGTGGTGGATAATGGAGTTGACGAGGATCTTCCGGATGATTACAATGCCTAAAGGTCAAATATTTAGCTTTAAAATAATTTGTTAATCATTTTTATTTGTTATTATAAAAAAATTGCATATTTTTGCACACTCATTTTATGAACAAGTTAAGAAACTATGAGGTAAGCTTTTCCGGACTTAAAAACGGAAAACACGAGTTCAAGTTTGAGATAGATAAAACGTTCTTTCAATTATTTGACACCGAGCAGGAATTTACAAATCCCAGAATTACGGCAGATATCCTATTGGATAAGCATACGACTTTTCTGGAATTTGAAATCAGAATACATGGGCTGATCGAACTGGTTTGTGACATTACCAATGAAAATTTTGATCATCCTATTGAGAACCGTATTAAGGTATTGGTGAAATTCGGAGAGGAATATGATGACAGCGAAGAAGACGTAATCACCATTCCTGCGGGAGACCATGCATTTAATGCAGCACAGCTTATTTATGAAAATGTAATGCTGTCTGTTCCGATGAAGAAGATTTCCCCTGCTGTCAAAGATGAAGACCTTGAGCTTCTTGATCAGTTCAGTCCTAAAGACATAGAGGAAAGTGAAGATCAGGAGCATGAAAGCGACCCGAGATGGGATGCTCTGAGAAAATTAAAAGATAAAAATTAAAAATAATTTGAATATGATGAGATGATGAATCTCATCGCTCATCAATTAAAAAAGTTATTACACAATGGCACATCCAAAGAGAAGACAGTCGTCAACAAGAAGAGATAAGAGAAGAACTCACTATAAGGCTGTAGTTCCTCAATTAGCTAAAGATGCAACTACCGGTGAACTTCACCTGTACCACAGAGCACACTGGCATGAAGGAAAATTATACTACAGAGGTAAAGTAGTATTGGAAAAAGCAGTTGAGACTACTGAAGAAAACTAAGAAGTCTTTTCCTACGGAAAACTTCATTTTAATACAAAAACCGCTCAATTTTAATAAAATTAAGCGGTTTTTTGTTGTTTTTTACGTTTTTTTGGTATCTTTGGCCCAAAATCAAATATTAAATTTATGGATATTAAAGACATACAAAACCTGATCAAGTTTGTCTCTAAAGCTGAGGTTTCTGAAGTAAAATACAAAACCAAGGATTTCGAAATTACCATTAAGACCCCACTGGCCGGCAGCGAAGTATCGTATGCACAGCCTGCGGTTTACCATACCGCTCCACAACCAGCTGCTGCTCCTGCCCCATCTCAGGCTGCCGTACCGGTTGCTGAAAAGCAGGAAGCCGCTTCTGATGACAGTAAATATGTAACCATCAAATCACCAATGATCGGGACTTTCTACAGAAAGCCTTCTCCGGACAAAGATGTTTTCATCAATGTTGGAGATGAAGTTTCTAACGGTAAAGTGGTATGTGTGATTGAAGCCATGAAACTTTTCAACCAGATCGAATCTGAAGTAAGCGGTAAAATTGTTAAAATTTTAGTGGATGACGCTACTCCGGTAGAGTACGACCAGCCATTATTCTTAGTTGATCCATCTTAAGGAATTTTAGATTAAAGATTATAAATTTTAGATGATGCTGTCATTTAAAATAATTTAAAGTTCAAAATTTATAATTTAAAATTTCAGAAAGATGTTCAAAAAAATATTGATCGCCAATCGCGGCGAAATTGCAATGCGTATCCTGCGTACATGCAAGGAAATGGGAATCAAAACGGTTGCGGTATATTCTACTGCTGACAAGGACAGCCTTCATGTGAGATTTGCTGACGAAGCGGTCTGCATCGGTCCTGCCATGAGTAAGGATTCCTACCTTAAAATCCCTAATATTATTGCAGCAGCGGAAATTACTAATGCTGACGCCATCCATCCCGGCTACGGATTTTTATCTGAAAATGCCAATTTCTCAAGAATCTGCCAGAAGAACGGAATCAAATTCATTGGTGCAACTCCTGAACAGATTGAAAAAATGGGTGATAAGGCCAACGCCAAGGCGACCATGAAAGCAGCCGGAGTGCCTTGTGTACCGGGTTCAGACGGACTGATCGAATCTTATGAAATGGCAGCCAAAACAGCCGAAGAAATCGGTTATCCGGTAATGATCAAAGCCACTGCAGGTGGTGGCGGGAAAGGGATGAGAGCGGTATGGAAAGCTGAGGACCTGAAAGACCACTGGGATTCTGCAATCCAGGAAGCTGTAGCAGCTTTCGGGAACGGCGGAATGTACATGGAAAAGCTGATCGAAGAGCCTAGGCATATCGAAATCCAGGTTGCAGGAGATCAGTTCGGTAAAGCATGTCACCTTTCTGAAAGAGACTGTTCCGTACAGAGAAGAAACCAGAAACTGACTGAAGAAACCCCATCTCCGTTCATGACCGACGAGCTTCGTGAACAAATGGGTGACGCTGCTGTAAAAGCTGCTGAATTTATCGGTTACGAAGGTGTGGGAACTATTGAATTCCTGGTAGACAAGCACAGGAACTTCTACTTTATGGAAATGAATACCAGAATCCAGGTAGAACACCCGATCACTGAGCAGGTAATTGATTATGACCTGATCAGGGAGCAAATCCTTCTGGCTGCCGGAACACCTATCTCCGGGATTAACCATTACCCAAAACTGCATTCTATCGAATGCAGGATCAACGCAGAAGATCCTTATATGGATTTCAGGCCGTCTCCGGGTAAAATTACCGGGCTAAATATCCCTGGCGGACACGGAGTACGCGTAGATACGCATGTATATTCAGGATATACCATTCCTTCTAACTATGACTCTATGATCGCGAAACTGATCACCACTGCACAGACGCGTGAAGAAGCCATTGCTAAAATGAGAAGGGCATTGGAAGAGTTTTATATTGAAGGTGTGAAAACTACCATTCCTTTCCACAGACAGCTGATGGATAACGAGGATTACCTTGCCGGAAACTATACGACAAAATTCATGGAAGATTTTGTAATGGACAGAAAATATGATCACCACTAAGATCATACTATCATAAACTTATCAGCCGCCTCCTTCCGGAGGCGGTTTTTTTGTACATGATTTTTATCAATCCATGATATTTCTCAATTATTTGATTTATATTTGTTTGAGAAAGATATATTATGAAGAGATCCCTACTGATCGGTATATACAGCGTATTAACAGCGTTACTTATATCCTGCTCATCAGAAGAGCTAGAACAGAGTCAAAATACAGAAAGTCCTGCTGATTTTATGGAACATACCAAGCTTCCCGTTACTGAAAATTCAAAACAGTTCGGAACTTATAACGCGCTTGGGTATGGTTATAATGTTACAGGGGAATACGGAAATGTAAATGCCATTGGCCTGCAGGTAATCGATACCGATAAATTTAACGCAGAATACAGAAATATTGATGAGGAACAGGTATCATCTGCAGAATATAAGGAACAGTATGGGAAGGATGCGGCAGCCTATTCAACGGTACTGTCCGGAAAAGTTGCTGCTACGCAGTCGCTGAGAATGTTCGGCAAGACAATTTATTCAGCTTTTGGTACGGCCTTACTGAGTGACCAGACTTTTAATCCGGAATATATCTATGGCAGCCGTAACGCTACTATAAGACTCAGCAGATATCGTTTTTTTGCAACGGCAAGCGAACTTAGCCATTATGTTACTCCCGGCTTCTTACAGGACATCCAGACTAAAACCCCTGAACAGATTGTCAGTGAATACGGAACCCATATTACAACTGACATTTACATCGGAGCCAAAATTGATATCCTTTTCCAGGCAAAGACTACCAACCCTGACCGCGAACGTGCTGCAAGTATCGGTATAAAAACAGGATTTGAACCCAATAGCATCGATGCCCGGGATGCAGCAAAAAATTATGATAAAAAAGTCTATTACAGAACCAGAGGTGGTGACATTTCTGAGGCAATGGCAGGCATATACAGTTTCAGCGGTAAAGCTCCGACTATTGAAATTGGCAAATGGCAAAGTACGTGTACAAGGAAAAATGCTGTCCTGGTAGATTTTGGGGATCATGGCCTGGTCATTATCTATGATCTGGTAAAAGACCCGCAAAAGAAAGCATTATTAAAAGCTTATGTAGATGACTATCTGAATAAAAACCAGGTAATCCTGAAATCGTAAGGGTAAAACAATATACAAGTTGCTTCAATACAATGACCGTTTCCTATGAAACGGTTTTTATATTAATTATAATTTAATACTTCAAAAAAAATGTGAAGTAAAGATATTATACCTCCATATAGAATATACGTAAGCAATAATTTCTGATAGTCTTTTGTTTTAAGATTAAAAATTCTTATATCGGTCCATCGGCAGTATCTTATTCCGGTAAAAGGATTTCATTTATAATACTTACATTTGCCGAAAACCAAAACGATATGTCAACAGCAGAAACTGTAAAGAATTCACAGTATTTTATTGATCTTGAAGATCAGCACGGAGCGCACAACTACCACCCTCTTCCTGTAGTTTTAGACCGCGGGGAAGGTGTGTTTGTATGGGATGTGGAAGGCAAAAAATATTATGACTTTCTTTCAGCATATTCTGCCGTCAACCAGGGTCACTCTCACCCTAAGATTGTTGATGCCTTAGTTAAACAGGCCCAGAAACTGGCCCTGACTTCAAGAGCATTCTACAATTCAAAACTGGGAGAATATGAACAGAAGATTACTTCACTTTTCGGTTTTGATAAAGTGCTGCCTATGAATTCCGGCGCTGAAGCGGTGGAAACAGCAGTGAAACTGGCCAGAAAATGGAGTTATGAAATAAAGGGAATTGCAGAAAACTCAGCAAAGATCATCGTCTGTGAGAATAATTTTCATGGGAGAACGACCACCATCGTGTCATTTTCCAATGACCCGGATGCCAATCAGAATTACGGGCCTTTCACCCCGGGATTCATCAAAATCCCTTACAACGACCTTTCAGCACTGGAAGAAGCACTGAAACAGGATGCGGGACATATTGCCGCTTTCCTTGTGGAACCAATCCAGGGAGAGGCGGGCGTGTATGTACCGGATGAAAACTACCTGAAGAAAGCTTCTGAATTGTGTAAGCAATACAATGTCCTTTTTATCGCTGATGAAGTACAGACAGGAATTGCCCGTACGGGAAAACTGATTGCCTGCCATCACGAAAACGTGCAGCCGGATATTCTCATTTTGGGAAAGGCACTTTCCGGAGGAATGTATCCCGTATCAGCCGTTTTAGCGGACGATCATATCATGAATGTAATTAAACCCGGCCAGCACGGATCTACTTTCGGCGGAAACCCGGTGGCCTGTGCAGTGGCCATGGCTGCTCTGGACGTAGTTTCTGAAGAACGCCTTTCTGAACGCGCAGAAGAACTGGGAAAAACGTTCCGTTCCGAAATTGATAAACTGATTGAAAAAACGGATCTGATCACCAAGGTAAGAGGAAAAGGGCTCCTGAATGCCATTCTGATCAATGATACTCCCGACAGCTCCACGGCATGGAACATCTGTCTGAAGCTTAAGGAAAACGGATTACTGGCCAAGCCTACCCACGGCAATATTATCAGGCTGGCTCCACCTTTGGTAATTACTGAAGAACAGCTCATGGATTGTGTTTCGATCATAGAAAAAACCATTTCTGAATTCAAGCGGTAATGTCCCTTTCTTTAGCCGTTATCACTTATAATGAAGAAGACAACATTATAAGGCTTTTAGATTCGGTTTCAGATATGGTTGATGAGATTGTGGTTGTAGACAGCTACTCTTCCGACTGCACCAAAGAGCTGTGTCTGAAACACCCTAAGGTAAAATTCTCTGAAAAAAAATTCAACGGGTATGGTGAACAGAAAAACCATGCCCTTGACCTCTGTACCATGGAATGGGTGTTGTTCCTGGATGCAGACGAGGTTCCTGATGAGGCTTTAAAACATTCCGTTAAAGCTATTATCCATAATAGCAAAAACGAATCTGAAATTTATTACGCGAAGTTCACTAATCATTTAGGGATCTACACCCTCAAATTTGGCGGCTGGGGCAATGTCTTCCGTGAAAGGCTGTTCAAAAGATGCAGTGCCCGCTACTCTGACGATAAAGTTCACGAATTCCTCACCTACAAAGGCAAGGCCGGAATACTGACGGGAAAGATCAATCATTATACCTATAAAAGTATTCATCACCATATCGTAAAAATCAATAAATACTCTGATATGATGGCTGAAAAGATGTATGACCGGGGAAAAAGAATTACCCAGTTTAAAGTGATATTCAGCCCTGTGTTTGAGTTTACGAAAGTATTTATATTCAAACTGGGAATTCTGGATGGCTTTGGCGGATTCTATGTGGCTAAAACCATGTCATACTATACTTTTCTGAAATACAGTAAGCTGCGTGAAAAAATCAGGCAGGATGAAATCCGAAAAAGCCTTAAAACATGATGATTTTCTGCATTATTATAGCGGTTGTTGGTATTTTTATCATCGTGCATTTCAGGCTGTATCTTTTTTTGAGCCCAAAAGACAGGCTTATCATTCTGATGTACCACCAGATCGGGAATCAGCCGGACGACCTGACGGTAACTCCGGAGAACCTGGAAAAGCAGTTCAGTTATCTCCGGAGAAAAAACTATACCTCAAAATTTTTCAAAGAAATTGGGCGGCCTTCAGAAAGAAATATAATCATCACCTTTGATGACGGTTACCTGGACAACTTTGAATACCTGCCCGGACTGCTGGAAAAATATCATCTGAAGGCTACATTGTTCATTTCAACAAAGTTCATTCAGGAAGGTTATAAACAATATGCAATGATGAGTTTTGAAGACCTGCGCAGTCTGCATAAAGATTATTTCGAGATCGGCCTTCACAGCCATGCCCATGAGAATTTCAGGAATATCACCGGTAACTGTATAAAACAGGATCTCAGGACGAATATGGATATTCTGGAAAAGGAAAATATTCCCTATACCCGGGTTTTAGCTTATCCTTATGGAAAATATCCTAAGGAAAAGGATAAACAGCATCAATTATTCAGTCTTTTAACAGACCTGGGCATACAGTTTGCCGTACGAATAGGAAACAAAATAAATAGTTTCCCTTCAGATCCTCCTTATACTTTATGCAGGATTGACATTAAGGGAGGAGACTCGATGATAAAGTTCAAATTAAAACTTATCTTTGGAAAATTAAAACTATTTTAGGTAAATATCCGTTATAGGATAAAGTTATGATCCAAATGATATGATGAAGATAAGTGGCTTAATCATAACATATAATGAAGAAAAAAACATAAAAGAGGTACTGGAATGTTTTGATTTCTGCAATGAGATTATTGTGGTGGATTCATTCAGCACAGATAAAACCGTTGAAATTGCGGGGCGGTTTCCGAACGTAAAGATTATTCAGCATCAGTTTGAAGACTTTACCAAGCAGAGGAATATTGCCGTGGACGCGGCCCAAAATGACTGGGTTTTGTTTCTGGATGGTGATGAAAGGATCACTCCGAAACTGAAAAAAGAGATTATCCGGGAAATGAATGCATCAAAACCGAAAGATGCCTATTATTTTTACCGTAAATTCTTTTTTGAGGGCAAGCCAATCCATTATTCCGGCACGCAGTCTGATAAAAACTTCAGGTTGTTCAGAAAGTCCAGGGCACGGTATATTTCCGGAAAAAAGGTCCATGAAACCCTCGAAGTTAGCGGATCTGTCGGTACACTGAAGCACAAGCTGCTGCATTATTCCGTAACAGATTATGAGTCGTACAGACAAAAAATGATTCATTACGGAATGCTGAAAGGAAAAGAGCTGGCTTTAAAAGGAAAGAGATTCAATATGGTTATACAGTATGCGAAAACAATATTTAGATTTTTCAAAGCATACATTTTAAGACTGGGCATTCTTGACGGGAAGGCGGGGTACCAACTTTGCTATCTTCAGTCACTAAGCGTTTTTGAAACCTATGAGTCTTTAAGAAAAGAACAAAATAATTGATGAGGATTAGTGTAATTAGCTATGATTTCTGGGACTATGACCAGTACATTGTTGAAGCATTGTGCCGTAAAGGTATTGACGCGCATCACATCAAAATCACATCGGTTACACATTCCGGTTTCGAGGAAAGGGTCATCAATGCCATCAGCAAAACCTTCCTGAAAAAGAACCTGAAAAAGGAAAAAAGGAAACAATACGTTCTTGATTCCTTAGAGAAATTGGGTCATCAGGATCAGATCTTGGTCCTGAATCCGGATACTTTCGACCTGCCGACCCTGAAAAAGATCCGGGAAAGCACCGATGTGATGATTACTTACCTGTATGATAATCTTGACCGTGTTCCGGTAGAGTGCGAAAAGCTGAATCTTTTTGACACCATATTTTCCTTTGATGATTCCGATATTGAAAAATACGGGTTCAGGAAACTGACGAATTACATCTACCTTCCTTTTATGCCAAAGGAACAACAGAATCCTCAGATGGATCTTTTCTATATCACTTCCTATGACAACAGAAGAGTGGCACTGATTAAAAGGCTGGCCAAAAAGCTGATGGAAATGAGAATGAAATTCCAGATTATGATTATCGGAAAAAAGTCGTGGAAACACCAGCTGAAGAATATACTGGTGAAAATCCCCGAGAATGTTTTTCTGGTTTTCAGCCTCAAAAAGGTATCCCACAAGCAGCTTCCCCATTATTATATGAATTCAAAAATTCTGCTGGATCTGATGCGTGAAGGGCAATATGGGCTCAGTTTCAGAGTCTTTGAGGCCATGGCACTTGAAAAAAAAATAATTACCGATAACGGGTCCATTAAAAATTATGACTTTTACAATCCTAACAATATCCTGGTCCTGAACGAGGATATCAGCAATATCAATGCTTCTTTTTTTGAAACGCCTTATGAAAAGGTACCGGAGGATATTTACAATGCCTATACTCTCGATCATTGGGTAACTAAAGTTTTCAAACTATCCACATGAAAATTTCTGTAGCCCTTTGCACCTATAACGGGGAACGTTTTCTGAATGCCCAGATCGACTCAATTCTGGATCAGCATCTTGCTGTAGACGAAATTATCATATGCGATGACGGATCTGCCGACGGGACATTGGACATACTGAATTCTTATCAACAGAAATATCCTGATCTTTTCAGAATTCACAGCAATCCGAACAACCTTAAAAGTGTAAAAAATTTTGAGAAAGCGATTGCTCTCTGCAGTAATGATATCATATTCCTGAGTGACCAGGATGACATCTGGGAGAAGAATAAAACAGAAACCTGCATCAGTTATTTCCATGCTCACCCATCAATAATGGTCATCTGTTCAAACGGATACCTGATTGATGAAAAAGGGACTGTCCAAGAACAGTATTATACCCTTTGGGACATCCCTGCCCTATTAGACAATAAGAACATCGATTATTACCACATGCTGGCAACGGTGGGTAATATTGCTACCGGAGCATCCATGGCTGTCAGGAAATCTTTTGTTAGAGAGATTATTCCATTCCCTCAAATTGAAAACCTGCATCACGACGAATGGATCGCAATAGCAGCAGCAGAACAGCAGAATTTCGCTTTTCTCAGTGAGAAACTTTTCCGCTACAGGCTTCATGCTGATCAGCAGGTTGGAGGCGTTTGTTTTCCGAAAAATGCTTCTGAAAGAGAAAAGCTGCATCATAAATTTGATCCCGATTATCCGGTTAGGTCTTTCAGGGACCTCAAAGTAACAATAAGGACACTGAATGATAAACAAAAAAGGCTTGAAGACTTTCTGAAGACTCAGAATAATCAGATAGTAAAACGATGGCTTAAGCTTATAGAATCTGAAAAGGCAGTATTCTTTAAGAAGATGGAAAAGGAACATCCTTTGTACTCCCTGTTTTTTAAATATGTATACCGATGAAAAAGATTCTTATCATTATGCATGATTATGCAGGAATACCTGATCTGATGAAAAAGAATCTGACGTATTCAGGGTTCGATGATGTAGACTTTATGTTCTATTCTGAAGAAAAGTTTAAGTACAGAAACCTTTCTCAAAAGATCAATAATTTTTACAGGAAGATTATTTACAAGGATAAAAAGTATAAAGAAAATCTGCGCTTGCAATTTATAGAGGATACGCTGATCAAAAAGGCAGAGCATATGCCACAATATGACCTTATCCTGATGCTGAATACAGATTTATTCCCTGACCGCTTTCTGGAAATCATCAGAACCAAAACGGCACAACTGATCGGCAACCATTGGGACGGTTTAGGAAGGACGCCCCAGATCTATTCCAAAATAAAATTTTTCGACCGCTTTTTTGTATTTGACCAGGATGACGTTGACGAAAAGAAGAATATCTTCTTCCTGACCAATTTCTTTTTTGATTTCGACACTGATCTTCATGCTCAATCAGAAGGAGCACAACAGGATGTATTCTATATAGGGACTTACGTACCGGAAAGATACGGTCTTTTAAAAAATATTTCTGACATATTCTCCATGCAGGGTATTTCTCAGAAGATGATGTTATTCAGCTGGGATAAAAAGGATCCTGATGAAAACATCACATTTACAGATCAATTTATCTCCTATCAGGATAATATGAACTATGTAAAGCAATCTAAAGCCTTACTGGACCTGAAGCTTAAAGACCATAACGGTTTGTCTTTCCGATTTTTTGAAGGCTTAAAGTATGACAGGAAACTGATCACAGATAATCCGGCTGTTAAAAGCTATGATTTTTATGACAGAGAGAACATCTTTATCATTCATGAAGATCCTGAGGCTACCCTTAAAGACTTTATCCAGGCTCCGTATAAGGCCATACCTGAGGGCATTAAAAACAAATACAGCTTTACCCGCTGGTTCAACACCCTTACCTCATCAAGATGAACGAGAAGATTTCCATTATTATCCCCTATTATAACGGAGAAAAATACATCCGGGAAACCCTGGAATCCGTTTACAGGCAAACGCATCAGGATTTTGAAGTCATCATAGTCAATGACGGATCGGATCAAAATGTTTTAGAGGCCAGCATACAAAATATGCTGCACCCTAATCTGAAAGTGATCCATCAGGAAAACCAGGGACAATCTGCAGCCAGAAATAATGGTGCGAAACTGGCTACCGGAAAATACATCCTTTTCCTGGACTGTGACGATCTTATTGACGAGACCTTTTTAGCAAAGACTTACACCATCCTGCAACAAAAGTCTGAGGTAAGGATCTGCTATTCCAGAGGAAAGTTTTTTGAAAAAACAGATAAAGAATGGGTATTGCGGCCATTCAACACATATGACTTCCTTATTGAAAACAGCATTCCGATCACTGCCCTGATCTATAAAGAGGATTTTGAAAATGCAGGCGGGTTTGATGTACGGCTTAATTATTATGAGGACTGGGATTTCTGGATTACACTTATAAAAAACGGTGCTGGAACCTATAAGATCGATGAGTTTTTATTTTTTTACAGGATAAGGACCGGTTCTGATTCACTGACCAATATAAGCTCGGACAATCGGCTGAGGTTATCTGATAATTTCTTTGAAATCTATAAAAAACATTATGCTTTTTATCAGGAGAACGGACTCGATTTCCATACGATCATGAGCCTCATCCGTGAAAATAAGAAATACAAAGCCAAATATTACAATGAATGGTACAGGAAGATGATGTACAGACTATTCAAACCTAAAAAATTCAACCGGATTTATAAAAGTTGATCTTCGTTCTCAAACCCTAAATAGTTCAACATTTTCCCTATATTGTCTTCCTGTGCCTGCACGGAAAACTTTGCCAATGGCAGCCTGCTGTTGGCATGCAGTATATTCCAAAGGCTTTCATTGTTGTACAGGTCCAGGATTTTTGCCGCAAAATTTTCTGGTGTTTCATCTGAGATCAGGGCCGTTTTTCCATCCTCCAGGCTCATTCCCTCTGCTCCTATTCCCGTCGTAATTACCGGCAGCATATATTCCAGTGCCTGACCGATTTTCCCTTTGACACCTGCTCCATACCGTAAGGGAGCAACAAAGACCCTTGAATGTTCAAACCAATGGTCAACATGTTCCTGGTACCCTAAGATCTGAAATCTTTCCGTATGGTACCGTTCCTTGAGATCGGTAGGAAAATCAGGACCAAGGATGTACAGGCTAATAGAAGGGTCCTCTTTCCATACCAACGGCATAATATGATCTTGAAGTAATTTTACAGCATCTATATTAGGCAGGTGATTATATCCTCCTATAAAAAGAAGCCCGTTTCGCTCAGAAAATGCAGCGGGTTTCAGATCCATGGGTTGATGGATATTGCTTACCGTAAAAATTTTCTGTATTTCTACACCATGATCGGAAACAGTTTTTTTTTCTTCATCACTGATGGAAATAACCGCATCTGCACTGTTCATAGCAACATATTCCTTATCCTTAAAAAATGCAATTTGCTTTTCCCTGTCTTTCGTTACTTCAATATAATTATTTTCACGTTCCATTCTGAGATAATGGAGATCAACCATATCATAAACGATCTTTTTTCCTGCTATCCTGTTTTTGATGATATCATACCAGTAATCAAAGCCCACAGGCCGGAAAATCCAGATAACGTCCACGTAGGCCAAAGCATCCAGTACCTGGTCTTTAACTTTTACAATTTTATTCCTTTCATCCACATAATCCATGCATATCTCTACTCCGGCATTCTGAAAAAAAGAAATGTAATCAGCATCTTTTTCCTCATCATAATATTTAACAGCCAGTATAATATGATGCCCGTTTTTTTGCAGGATTTTCACGATTTCCATAAACCTTCTGGATCCCGAATCCTGATCAGGCTTAGGCATATTTTCTTCCAGGAAAAGAAAATTTGGTTTCCTGAAATGAGCATTATAATTAATTTTTTCGCCCGACAGAAACATCTGGTTCCTAAAATAATGATCCCATCTGCGGCGAAACGTCTCACGGTTCTTTTCCAGTAAAAGTTCTTTTCCGGAATTCTTTTTTCCGGTATAGGATATATTTTCAAAATGAATGATTTCTGATAGAGGCTGATAATAAATATCCAGGTTCTGCTCATATTTCAATCTCTGGCAAAGATCTGTTTCCTCATAGTATGCCGGCAGGAAAGCCTCATCCAGAAGATTGAGGTTCCCCTCAATATCCAGCCTGTTAAATAACAGGCTACAGCCTGAGCAGTAATCTACTTTTCGCAGGAAATTATATTTCGGAGCATCAATCGCCTCCCTGCGTCCGATATTGATAATCTCAGAATCTTTAAAAATAAGGCATCCTGCTTCCTGCAGGGTATTATCTGAAAATATCAGTTTAGATCCTACAGCACCAACACTGGCCCTGGTTTTAAAAACACTGATAAGACTTGAAAGGTATTTCTTCTGAACTTCCACATCATTGTTCAGCAGGTAAATATATTTTCCTTTTGCGTGCCGGATCCCTTTATTGACACTCCTCAGAAAACCGAGGTTTTCAGGGTTGTCAATAATGACAATACCGGGAATTTTACGTAAATGATCTAATGTATCATCAGTACTTTTATCATTAATGATGATGATTTCCTTTGAGATATGGGTGTCATACTGATCAAGGGTATAAAGACAGTTTAATGTATACCGGATCTGATTATAAACCGGGATAATAATGGAAACTTCAGGACGTTCATTCTCTGCAAAACTAAATTGATAGTTTTTGAAAAAGCCAGTATCAAAATGATTAATGCTGATCTTTCTTTTATTCCTGATAAAATTACGGTCCTTGATTTTATTTTTAAAAAATCTTTTAATTCCCATTTTTAATTTATTATTTTGCCTTTATCTTTTCAAGGGAACGAAATTACGTATTTATTGCAAGTTATGAGATGCAAACAAGACATTATTAAGGTTGGTTACCTTTTATCCTATGATTATAAATATATTTTCAATTCCTTACGGCAGGTATATGAGTATTCAGATAAAATTTATATCTGTTACGATCAGGATGGCAAAACCTGGGCAGGAAATGATTGTACCATCCCGGAAGAGGTTTTTGATACCATTAAAGAATTAGATTCCCAAAATAAAATCATTTTTTACAGCGATCGTTTTTACTTAGAAGGAAAAACGGCCATAGAACTTGATACAAGACAAAGGAATATGCTTGCCGAGAAAATGGGAAAAGGAGGATGGCATTTGCAGATAGACAGCGATGAATACCCTGTACATTTTGAAAAGCTTGTTTCTTTCCTTAAAAAGCATCAGTACCTGCTGAAGAATCCTCATAAAACGCCAGTGAATTTTTTTGTCAGCTTTGTCACTTTATTTAAGCAGACCCCGGACGGCTTTTTCGTTATTTCCCCCTATACTGAGGCATGCTTCCTTATTACCAATGTACCCAGGTATGTTAATGCAAGGCTTCCTGAAAACCCTTATTATTTAAGATTGAATTTCAATATCATTCATCAGTCCTGGGCAAGAAGCAAGGATGAAATATACCAGAAGATCCATAATTGGGGACATAATAACGACTTTGATATTGATGAATTCTTCAATAAATGGAATAATCTGAATGCAGAAAACTATGGGGATTTTAAGGATTTTCATCCTTTAGCGCCTGATCACTGGAAAGAACTACAGTTTATAAAGGCTGAGAATACTGAAGAATTCATAACAAACTTTGAAGTAAGTTATCCGCAAACTGAAATAAGGATTCCTTTAAAGCTAAAGAAGAGGATAAAATTGTACCTGAAATCCTTATTTTATTTGAATTGATAAAAACCTGCTCAAATTTCCTCATCACTGTTTCAGGGTTGAAATGTTCAGAATAACAGTCCCAATTCACGTCCGGATTTCGCTTAAACGTATGTAGTATCTGTAACAGGTCTTTTTCATTATGGTACAGTATCGCCTTACGGCCTAAAATCTCCAGATGTGCTTTCTCGTCAGAGCCTGACCATGTAATGATGGGTTTATTTTTATTGAGAACTCACCTATGGCAATACCAAAACTTTCACCCTGAATTCTTGTATGAAGATATGCATCTGAAGTATTTATAAATTTCACTTTCCTCTCAATATCTGCTGTAGGAGGAAGAAACATAATATTCCTGTACGGTCTGAAGATATTTCTTTGCACAAAATCATTGGTACCCATAAAAATAAAATACAGATTTTTATTCTTCCGGGCTGATTTTTTGACTGCATTTTTCACGAATTCTATGTCAAAAGTTTCCGAACCTCCGTATCTTGCGAAAACAACCGCTTCTTTTGGAATACCTAATTCATCCCGCAGATCACCGGTTACTTCCGGAAGGCTGACCATATGAGGAACAAAGGGCAGCCGGCCACCGCTCATCGTTTCAGACAGCCATTCTGAAACGTAAGCATAGACAGACCATACGGTTCGTTATATTTGAAAACAACATGAATAACCGTTTTTATAAGGTCTACAGGTGCATCGGGCTCTTTCTCGCCTGATTTTATGGCATAGTAAATATCTGCATTTGATTTTTTTATGAAATCATCGCGGTCCGAGATATCTGAATATCCATAAATCTTAAACCTTCCTGCAAATCTGGCAACTGCTTCCGCAATATTATTTGGGCTATTCTTTGGATAGAGGATGAGTGATTCGTTATGTAAGATTTCCTCATTATAATAGGCATCATCAAAGATAGCATTGGATGTCCCTCTATAGCACAGCTGATTTTCGTGGAAAATAATTCTCATCAAAAGAGATTGAAATTATTTCCTGTCATATTCATCTTCCACCCTGACGATATCATCTTCACCGAAATATGTCCCTGTCTGCACCTCTATAAAAACAACGGGCTGATCAGAAAGGTTCATCATACGGTGTTTGGCACCCAGAGGAATAAATATGCTTTCGCCATATCCCAGATTGATTTCCTTGCCTTCAAGAACTACCGTAGCATTCCCCTCAATAACGGTCCATTGTTCCTGTCTCTTATGATGGTATTGATACGATAATTTCTGACCCGGGTTTACTTCAATCCTTTTCAGTTTATAATTCGGCTCATCAGCCAATACATAATATTTGCCCCAGGGCCTTTCTCCGATTTCCAGCATAACCTGTATTTTGTAATTGTACAAAAGTATAAATAAGATTACAGATATTTAACATCTATGCTGATTTTAAACGAAGAATAACGCTTTAAATTTTAAGCTGCTGATTTACGGGCATACTAGCTCCTATCCTAATATTTGTTTTAAAAATAACCTATTATGAAATTAAAATCACAAATTAGTGATTAATAAATTAATTCATACCTTTACCGAATAATAAAATTTTATGAAAAAACTTTTAACAATTTCTACGCTAGCAGTAGTAGGATTAGCGCTAACAGCATGTTCACAAGATGATGATATAGCAAATCCAACACCTACCGTACTATCAGCAAAAAGCAAAGACGGTCAGGAAAAAATTTCATTTGTAAAGACAGAAGTTATCGCAGAGAGCGGCAGGGCTTCATCTTTGAGTGCAGGACAGTCATTAGTTCTTAATGCCGGTAATGCTCATGTGCATCTTGACGTTCAGTATGATGGAAATCTTGTATTGTATGCAAGCCCTATACAATGGTTTGGTCCTACTCCGAATCCGGCAAAATGGGCATCTGACACTTCAACCAATTATCCTGTTCAGCCTTTCCTTACCGCTCAAACAGATGGAAACCTGGTATTGTATAAAAGTGCACCATACGTTGCCGCTAATGCAGTATGGGCTACCAATACAGATTCGGGTAATGTTTCAGATCCTAAATTTAAGATCCAGGTGATTAAAAAGACCAATTCATTGAATTCGTCATCACCTAAATATTATGCTACATTCATTCTTGAAGGAAACAACAGTGAAAGGCATGAAATTACAGTAAGTGAAATAACGAATATCTACTAAGGAATACTGAATCAGTATTTACCGATACCTAAGGCTGTTCTAGAAATAGAATAGCCTCTTTTATTATACAGCAATTCATTTCCTTTACCTAAATTTGCAGAAATTTAAATTGAAATGGAGAAAGTAAGAGTACGTTTTGCTCCAAGTCCTACGGGGCCATTGCATTTGGGAGGCGTAAGAACCGCATTATATGACTATCTTTTTGCTAAAAATCAGGGGGGTGAATTCGTATTGAGAATTGAAGATACCGATACTGCAAGATATGTGGAAGGAGCGGAAGATTATATTGAGGAAGCGCTGGAATGGTGTGGCATCATTCCTGATGAAAGTCCCAAGAAAGGAGGAAAATTCGCACCTTACAGACAATCTGAAAGAAGGGATAT
Source organism: Chryseobacterium camelliae (assembly GCF_002770595.1). Lineage (NCBI taxonomy): Bacteria > Pseudomonadati > Bacteroidota > Flavobacteriia > Flavobacteriales > Weeksellaceae > Chryseobacterium > Chryseobacterium camelliae. Next base: position 2,352,671 of record NZ_CP022986.1, read on the forward strand.
CTATGACCGTTATACGGAGCAGATCCTGAAAACGGACTATGCCTACCTGGCTTTTGATACCCCTGAAGAGCTGGACGCTATCCGCGCAGAATTTGAAGCCAACGGTGATGTCTTTTCTTATGACAATAAAACCAGGAACCGTTTGAAAAACAGCATTGCGCTTTCTGAAGAGGAAGTTCAGCAGCTACTGGATAATAAGACGCCCTATGTGGTACGGTTCAGGATGCCCGTGGACAGGACGCTTAACCTGGAAGATATTATCAGAGGGAATTTCTCAGTGAATACCGATACACTGGATGATAAGGTACTCGTGAAAAATGACGGGATGCCAACCTACCACTTCGCCAATATCATCGATGACCATGAAATGGAAATCACCCATGTGATCCGCGGTGAAGAATGGCTTCCTTCACTGGGGCTGCATACGTTATTATACGAAGCTATGGGATGGACTGCACCGAAATTTGCCCACCTCTCCCTGATCCTGAAACCGGAAGGAAAAGGGAAATTAAGCAAAAGGGATGGCGATAAGTTCGGATTCCCTGTATTCCCGCTGGACTTCAAAGATCCTGCAACGGGAACGGTTTCCAAAGGATACAGGGAAAACGGATATTTTCCTGAAGCATTCATCAATATGGTCGCTTTATTGGGCTGGTCCCCGGCGGATGACAAGGAAATCCTGTCCATGGAGGAAATGACCAGAGAATTTGACCTGTATAAGGTTCATAAAGCGGGAGCGCGTTTCAGCAAGGAAAAATCGGAATGGTTCAACCATCAGTATATGCAGGTGAAAACGGATGAAGAACTGCTTGGAATCCTAAAAACATCAGTTTCTGACCTTGCAGGAGCACCGGATGAGAAACTTCTGAAAGTGATCCGCCTCATGAAAGAAAGGGCTACGTTCCCGAAAGATATTTATGAGAATGGAAAATTCTTCTTTGAAGCACCGACTTCCTATGATGAAAAAGCACTTAAGAAAGCCTGGAATGATGAGACCTCTTCTGTTTTAAGCGAACTTACGGAAAGACTTGAACACTCAGAATTCAGTGCAGAAGCTGTAAAACACAGCATCCATGAATTTGCGGAAAGCAAAGGACTGGGAATGGGCAAAGTGATGATGCCGCTCCGCCTTGCACTGGTGGGTGAACTGAAGGGACCGGATGTTCCGGATATCCTGGAAATCATCGGGAGAGAAGAAAGTTTAGCCAGAATCAAAACGGCTGTTGAGCAATTAAAATAATCAAACCTGACCTGAGCGCCATAAAAGGATTATATCCTTTTATATTAAGAAAATTATACAGGCTAAAGACCTGTAAAGATTATTTTTAAGCGGTCAGTTTCATAATTTTTCATAAATTTGAAAGATTTAATTTACTTCAAGAATGGAATATTTAAGTTTCGAACTGCCTATTAAAGAATTGATGGATCAATACCAGACCTGTTCTTTGGTAGGAGAAGAAAGTGGTGTTGATGTAAAATTAGCATGTAGCCAAATAGAGGATAAAATCATAGAAAAGAAAAAAGAAATCTATGGTAACCTCACACCTTGGCAGAGAGTACAGTTATCCCGCCATCCGGATCGCCCGTATACTTTGGATTATATCAATGGTATCACCGATAAAGGCAGTTTCCTGGAACTTCACGGAGACCGTAATTTTGCCGATGACCCTGCGATGATCGGAGGACTGGCCACATTGGACGGTCAGAAGGTAATGATTATCGGAACCCAGAAAGGGAGAACAACCAAAGAAAGGCAGCACAGGAGATTCGGGATGCCGAATCCTGAAGGATACAGAAAAGCATTGCGACTGATGAAACTTGCTGAGAAATTCAATATTCCTGTCGTAACTTTAGTAGACACTCCGGGAGCTTATCCGGGACTTGAAGCAGAGGAAAGAGGCCAGGGAGAAGCGATTGCCAGGAACATTTTTGAAATGGTACAGCTAAAGACACCTATCTTTACCTACGTCATTGGAGAAGGTGCCAGCGGCGGGGCATTGGGAATTGGTGTAGGAAATAAAGTTTACATGCTTGAAAACACCTGGTATACCGTGATTGCACCGGAAAGCTGTTCTTCCATCTTATGGAGAAACTGGGATCATAAGGAAGATGCAGCTAATGCACTGAACCTTACTCCGGCTGATGCATTGAGGGAGAAATTCATTGACGGTATCATTCCTGAACCTTTGGGAGGTGCCCATTATGATCCGGAAACAACATACTTAAATCTGAAAAATTCCATTCTGCAGAACATTAAAGCTTTTTCAAAGTTTACCGGGCAGGAACTGGAAACACAGAGACAGGAGAAATTTATTGCCATGGGGCAATTTAAAGGATAAAATCGAAAAAGGTTAAGAATGTTCTTCTTAACCTTTTTCTTTACCAATTATTTATACACGAATTCTTTTCAGTTTCTAATCCCTTAAGTTGAGTTCGATCTCAATATCCTTGTTGATTTTTTTCAGGGATGAATATTTGGCGTCACATACCATGGTAGTGAGGATATACTCCCCTTTTTCCACCAAAAGGTAGTTTTGTCCGTTGGCCGGAACTTCCAGGTTGTAATATTTTTTTAACCCGCTGATCTTTACGATCAGATTACACTTAGACCTGTTTTTTATGTTGATATATGCTTCCTTATCCATCGGATCATTATTAAACAGGTGCGTCAGCATGGAAGCTGTCTTTTTATCTTTCTCACTGGGCCCTGCCTTTTTTGAGGTGTTCCCCATGGCTGCATAATTGACGGTCCGCGCTGTATTAGAGGACGCACCAGCTGTATTGGAGGCTAATGTTTTAGAATTATTCAGCTCATTATTGCTGGTGATTTTTGCGATTTCATTTTTGCTGAGCGGTTTAATGACCGGCTTGGCTTCAGGGGAATTATCTGCTGTAATGATCGCGATCAGCTTTCTTTTAAAATAATCGGTCTTGGCATGACCCGGATTTTGTTTCAGGAATCCGGCAATGATTCTTGCTTCCTTGGTATTTTCAGCATCGCTTTCCGTATAAATGATGGCGGTTTCTTTTTCAACGATGGCTTTGGATTTTGCTGCTCTTTTCTTTTTCTGTGAAAACCCCAGTGTAAACAGGCACATTAATATAAGGAGAAGGATTTTTTTCATGAATGGAATATAAAATATTATTAAATAATCAAATAACGCAAAAAGTCCTTTTTTAGTTTATCATTAAAATCATTATCTTTGCACAGCTCTAAAAGTAGGCTAAAAAATCTATAATAAATTTACAACAAAAAAATAACAGATATTATGTCTTATACACCAGCTGCTGCAGACGTAGCAAAATTGAGAAACACGACAGGTGCAGGGATGATGGACTGCAAAAAAGCTTTAGTAGAAGCTGAAGGAGACTTCGAAAAAGCAATCGAAATCCTAAGAAAAAAAGGTCAGAAAGTGGCTGCTAACAGAGCGGACAGAGAATCTACCGAAGGAGCGGTAATCGCAAGAGTAAATGAGGACAGCACTTTAGGAGCGATCATTTCTCTTAACTGCGAAACTGATTTCGTTGCTAAGAATGAAGCATTCATTGAACTGGCGTATGAATTGGCTGAAATGGCGATCTTCGCGGCTTCTAAAGAGGAGCTTTTAGCAACAGATTTCCACGGGATTACAGTAGCTGATAAATTGGTGGAGCAAACCGGCGTTATCGGTGAAAAAATCGAAATCGGTGCTTTCGAAAGAATCGAAGGGCCTTTCCTGGGAGCTTACATCCACGCAGGAAATAAAATTGCTGCCATCACTTCCCTTTCTGCTAAAGTAGATGGTGCTGATGAGGTAGCTAAAGCAGTTTCTATGCAGGTAGCTGCAATGAATCCTATCGCTCTTGACGAGAACGCAGTTTCACAGTCTACGATCGACAAAGAACTGGAAATCGAAAGACATAAACTTACTGAGGAAGGTAAGCCTGCAAACATCATCGATAACATCCTTAAAGGTAAAATGCAGAGATTCTACAAAGACAACACTCTGGTACACCAGGATTTCATCAAAGACGGCAGCATGTCTGTTGCTGACTATGTAAAATCTGCTAACGGAGATTTAAAAGTAACAGGATTTGTAAGAGTAAGCTTGTCTTAATCTTCCCTGAATAATAAAAATGATCCCGGTGAATGTTTCACCGGGATTTTTTTGTCCCTGTCAAACCTGATTCAATATTAAAATAATATTAAATATTCAATAAATCAGCATAATATTTAATATATCACAATACCTTTCACAAAATTTTAGAGATTAATACTTACATTTGCAGCCCTATTTTAGAGTATGAAAAAAATTCTATCTATTATTTTTGCCATTTTTTGCCTCTCTGCTCATGCACAAATGGATACCGAACACTGGTTTGCACCTATGGCGGCCAAATCCGGAACAGCCGGACTGCAAAGCTTCCTGTATCTGTCTACGAATGAAACCACCCCATTTCCGGTGCAGATTTACAATAACAATACTCTTTACAGTACGGTACAGGTAAGCAAAGGGAACCCGGTACAGGTAAGTATTCCTGCTTATTTTTTGCTGGCAACCAATCCGGGAGATCTGTTTACGCCCACCTCTATGGGAATGTATGTAAAAGGATCCAAGAAGTTTTTTGCCAACTACCGCTTTTCAGTGACCAACCACGCTGAAATCATTACTTCAAAGGGGCTGGCCGGGCTTGGGAAAAAGTTCTATGCTGCCATGGCACCCAATACAGGATCAGAATATTATGTCAATTCCACTATCGGAGTGACGGCAACTGAAGATAACACTTCCGTAGTGGTTTCAGGATATAATCCCAATGTCCTGTTTTCAGACGGGAGTTCCACCCCAACGAAGACGTTTACGTTAAACAAAGGGCAGTCATATATTATGGATGTCGTAAGCAATGACTCTTTTTATAATCTCGCCGGCCTGATAGGCGCTAAAATCGAGTCTGACAAACCTATTTCCGTAACCAACGGAAACTTCAACGGGATTTATACCAACCAGAATTTTACCAATAATGACATCTTGATGGATCAGGCCGTGCCTGTTGAAAGGCTCGGGAAAGATTTTGTAATGGTAAAAGGCAACGGGTCTGTTACTTCAGGAATGGAAACCGCCGTCATTGTTGCTACGGAAAACAATACCCAACTGGCATTTAACGGCAATGCTTCGACCATCAACCTGAATGCCGGACAGTACTATATGGTTCCAAGCGGCAATTACATCCCTCAGGGAAACGGTAATTACAACATGAATATTTCGGCCTCAAAAAATATTTATGTTTATCAATTGCTTGCCGGTGTATCTACAGGCAACGAATATCCTACCGGCGGCATGAACTTTATCCCGCCGCTCAGCTGCTTTATGCCTAATAAAATTGATGAAATAGGTTTTATCAACAAAATCGGGACAGCCACATTCAACACAAAGCTGAATATTATCACCCAGACCGGTGCAACGGTAACCCTGAACGGCAATCCGATAGCCGCCGCTAACGGACCGTATGCCGTAACAGGAAACCCGAACTGGGTTACTTATTCTGTTCCCAATATATCCGGAAATATTACGGTAAATTCCACTAAATCGGTAACTGCCGGAATTGCCGCGGGAAGCGGAGCAGTAGGATACGGCGGATATTTTGCTGGATTTTCCTCAGTTCCTGCCATTACCAAAACCGGTGACTGCTATGCAGGTATTCTTCTGCAGGTAGACAATACCTATGACGGTTACCAGTGGTACCTTAACGGGAATCCCATTCCGGGAGCCACTTCATTCTCTATTAATCCTGAACTGTACGGAGCAGGTACCTATACATGCCTTGTGACCAAGAACAACTGTGAATCCAGGATGACGAATCCTTATAGTTATACAGTATGCCCTCCCATTACGACAACAACGTATACGATCGGTTCATGCGGCAATAAAGTTATCTCACCGGCTTTCACCGGTTCTGTCCAGACCATTACTCCCGCGAATACAGCCATTATTTCTGCACCTGCCTCAGGAACAGCTGTAGTAAATCCTGTCAACGGACAAATTACTTATACACCTAACCCGGGGCTGACTTCAGATACAACTGACAGCTTTATTTATTATATACAGGGTAACGGAAATCCTTTTGATTTTGAGTATTACAAAATCATCATTAATGTAGATGTACTGCAGATCAACACAGGACTGTCGATGACTTCATGTTCGGCATCCAACGGTAATGGCACTTTCGATCTGACATCCTTAACCACCTCCCCTGATCAGGGTACCGTTACTACTTATTTTACCAATTCCAACCTTACAGGACCTATTGCGGCGCCTACGGCTTACAGCGGTCCTTCCGGGAGCATATATGCCAATGTAACATCCCAATACGGCTGCTCGAAAATGGCCCCGATTTCCCTTACGGCCAATCAGGGACCCAATGTGAACACTTCAGGTTTCAACGGTGTACTCTGTGATGATAATTTTGACGGGATCATCAGTGTTGATTTTGCTGCGGTTACGCCACAGATCGTTACCAATTCAGGTAATTTCACCGTCAGATATTACCTGAGCCAGACTGATGCCAATGCCGGCAATAATAACACCTTACCGGTGAACTGGACCTTTACCGGCAACACAACGGTTTATGTACGCGCAGACAGCAGCAATAACTGTCCTCCTGCTTTCGGGCAGATCAGCTTCAGCATGGGCAACAAGGTATCCCTGCTCACCAATACCATTACAACTGATGTGTGTGACAATGACCTGAACGGCTCTGAAAATATCAACCTCAACGATTATAAGAATTTAATCACTGCTAACCCTGCCGCAACTCTGACATTCTATTCCACGCTTGCAAATGCCCAGACAGGAACCAATGCAGTACCAGCCTTACAGGTTATCACTACTGCTTCTACTTTTTATATCAGGATAACGAGTACTTCTGAGTGTCCTAATACAGCAGCCATCACCATCAGCCTTAAAACGCCTAAAAAATCAGCCAAACTCCGGGATATAGTGGTATGTACCAATGAACAGGCAATACTGGATGCAGGAACCGGATTCACTTCCTATACATGGAGTACCGGTGCAACGACTCAGACTGTTACTGTAGGGGCAGGAAGCTATTATGTTGATCTAGGCTTTAACGGATGTGTATACCGGCAGCAGGTTACTGTAACAACGGCGCAGGCTCCGTCCATTACCAGAATTGACGTTTCAGGATTTAATGCGACCATATCTGTTTCCGGAGGGACTCCGCCGTACAGATATTCACTGAACGGCATAGATTATCAGGCTTCTAATGTATTGACCGGCTTATCACGGGGACTCCACACAGTGTATGTTTTAGGATCAGACGGATGCTCGCCGGTTACCAGGGAATTTCTGGTACTGAATTTAGTCAATGCCATTACTCCGAACGGAGACGGGATTAATGATGTTCTGAATTATTCGGATTTAAGAATCAAGCAGAGTGTATCCATTGAGGTAGCGGACCGTTATGGTGCCCCTGTCTACAAATCTTCAGACAGGAATTACGTATGGGATGGTAAATCTGGAGGAAGACCTTTGTCCACCGGGACCTATTGGTATATCCTGAAATGGATAGAGCCGGACACCAAATTGCCGGTTTCATATTCAGGCTGGATATTAATTAAAAATCGCGAATAATTTAATTTTTATTAACATATAATTAAAAATATTTCAAATATTATTTTAATTTTGTAGAAATCCTAATATTTCATTTCATGAAAAGATTTCTACTCAGCCTTATATTGATCTGTTTAGCCTTGCCTTTATTCGGGCAAAGGGATACAGAACACTGGATAGCTCCTTATTATGATTCATCGGGTGGATACACCAATGCTTTATATTTATCCACGGACTCCACTGTACCGGTAGAAGTAAAGATTTACAGCAATAATAATCAGATTGCTGCAGTAACCATCAGCAAGGGCAGCCCTGCAACATATACGGTTAATAACAATCTTATTCTCGCGTCCTCTTCTGCCGATGGACTTAGTGTCATAAATAAAGGGCTTTATCTTAACGCAGATAAACCTTTCTATTGCAGCCTGAGACTTGGACAGTTCTCACACGGAGAAATTATCACCAGTAAAGGTAAAGCAGGTATCGGCAAAGAATTCTATGTTGCGACCAGCCCAAATACCAGCACAAGTTCATTATACAACTTTACCGCCGGCGTTCTGGCAACAGAAGATAACACTTCCGTTACGGTAACGTGGAATAATTCCGGAGTAACTTTTTTCGGGGGTTCTCCGGGAGGAAATACCCAGACCTTTACACTGAATAAAGGACAGTCTTACCTGTTAGCAGGGTCTGGTACAGCGAGTGCCAATCTATCCGGATTCATGGGTGCTAAAATCGTAGCCACAAAGCCTGTATCGCTCACCAACGGAAGCTGCAACGGTAATTTCGGATTAGGTTCTTCAGGAGGGTCTGATGCAGTACTCGATCAGTCGGTACCTGTAGAACGCCTTGGGAATACTTTTGCCATGGTTAAAACCAAATCTACCGCACCCAGTGAAAATATGGAAGGAGGAATCATCATTGCTACAGAAGACAATACCCAGATATTCCTTAACGGATCCACTACTCCTATCACAACCATTAATGCAGGCCAGTTCTACAGGATTAACGAAACAAATTATATCACGCAGCCCGGACCGGGAACACATGCGAACATGTTTATTTCCACATCCCATAACGTGTACCTGTACCAGCTGGTTGCTGTAGGCACCAGTAATGCTACCTGCGGCTTCAACTATATTCCGCCCCTGAACTGTTTCTTACCGAGAAAAATTGATGAAATCGGAAAGATCAATGAAATGCCGGGTGTAACCAGCGCGATCAGCCTGAAACTGAATATCCTTACGGAAGCCGGTGCCTCGGTCCTGGTTAACGGGAATCCGCCAAGTGCTGCGGAAGGTCCTTATCCTTTAACCGGAAATACCCAATGGCAGACTTATGCCATCGAAGGAATCAGCGGAAATGTAACCATTACCTCCACCAAAGCTGTAACAGCAGGAATTAACGGAGGATACAGTACCGCGGGTTACGGAGGCTATTTTGCCGGATTCTCTTCCATTCCTGTTATTGCCAAGAAAAACGGAGAATGTATTCCGGGTATTACGCTGGAAGTGGATGACAGCTATGAAACCTATCAGTGGTTCCTGAACGGTGTTCCTATCAGCGGTGCCACCAATAATACTTATGCTCCTACTGTAGCAGGAAACTATACGGTGAAGGTAACCATGGGAACCTGCCCTCCTGTTACCACACCTATATACAAAGTATTTGCCTGTCTTAAGCAAACCACAACTTCTCTGAACGCATGTGCCACCAAGGTGATCAATCCGGCATTCTCTTATACTACAACACAGACTCCTGTTCCAGGAACCGTAACCATTATTACTTATCCTACTCATGGAACGGCTTCTATCAATACTGCAACCGGTGCTATCACCTACATCCCACAGGCCGGGTATTTAGGCGCTGATCAGATTGTATACAAATTCTGCGGTAACGCATCCGAATTCATAGAATGTGAGCAGGTGACCTTGAATCTGAATGTAGTCCCTTTTACCGTAACTGATGCAACAGTAAAAGCCTGTCAGTATAATGGAAATGCCTACTTTGACCTTACAGCAGCAGCGGTTACAACCTATACTCCAGTAACTAAAAAGTTTTATAAGACTCTCAATGATGTTACTGCATCCGTTGAAATCAACAATCCGGATAATTACTTTTCGGCAGAAGGCTCTGTTTATGTAAAAGTAACTACGAATGAAGGTTGTACCGGCATTGCCAAGATCACTCTTGCATTCCTGCCTGCACCTGTAGTATATGAAGCGACCCTGAATGAGTGTTTTGTGGAAAATAATGAAAACATGGCGGTATTCAATTTAACCACAGCCAATGTTACTGCAGAAACTCCTGTAACTAAAATGTTTTATCCGACATTCACTGACGCAAGCAACGGAACCAATGTTATCCTGAACAACTTTAACAGCTACCTGTCTACAGATGGCGTAGTCTATGCAAGGGTTTTCAATGCCAACGGATGTTATTCTATTGCGAAGATCAACCTTCATGTCATTCCTCCTAAAAGATCTCCTCTACTGGTAGACCAGTACATCTGTATTGATGACAGGACGACTATAGATGCAGGACCGGGTTACCAGTCGTATCAGTGGAGTACAGGAGCTACTACACAGTCCATTCAGGGAGTTCCTGTAGGGACCTATTGGGTTATCCTCAAAGATAACGGATGTTCCGTTAAACAGGTTGTCAATATCAAAAAAGCAGAGGATCCGGTGATCAAGGAAATCGAGATTGCCAACAATACGGCTACTGTAATAGTAACAGGCGGAAAAGCACCGTATAAATATTCCGTAGACAATATGACTACATGGCAGGAATCCAATGTTTTCACCGGGCTTAGCAGAGGGCAACATACGTTCCACGTTAAAGATGCTTACGACTGTACCACTCCGATTTCTGTGGAAATCACGGTACCTAACCTCATCAATGTCATTACTCCGAACGGAGATAACAAAAATGATTATATCGATTACAGCGAGCTTGGCTATAAAGAAAACCTTTCTTTTGTGATCTATGACCGTTACGGCAACAAAATATTTACAGGAGACCGGTTTAACAATTATACCTGGGATGGGAAGCATTTCGGGAAGAAAATTTCAACCGGAACCTACTGGTACCATATCAACTGGATTGAACCGAATAAGCAGAAGACGCCGGTAAAATATACCGGATGGATCATGGTGAAAAACATAGAATAATCCCATAACAATAAACCACGATTGGCATAATCGTGGTTTTTTATTATCAGCAGGTAAATAGCCATTATTAAATACTAAGCGCCATAAAAAACAATAGCATTCCGCCGTTCCTCTCATACCTGTCCATAAAACTACTGACCAATAACAGGTAATTAGGCTGGGATAAACATATATGGAAATCAAAGTAAGAAACAGCGATAAAATATATTTCTCCTATTTTCGAAAACCACTGTTTTTAAATGGTGGTTTTTTATTATTTTTCAATCAATTAAGAGTTTTTATTATTAAATTTGTGTCAAAAGCAGTTACTGAATGAAGAAAATTCTATCTTTTATATTCCTGGTTTTTATTTTCGCCTGTACTTTTGCGCAGCTGGACAGAGAACACTGGTTTGCACCCATGATAGACAGGACCACAGCAAATAATCCTTATCAGAAATTATATTTATCCACCAACAGGACAACACCGTTTCCGGTAAATATTTATAATAACAATACACTTATCGGCACAGTCATAATCAGCAAAAATAATCCGCAGAAATTTGATGTACTGAGAAGTTATATCATTACGACTTTACAGACGGACTTATTCACTCCAACAACAAAGGGATTATACCTCAAAGCAGAGTTCCCTTTTTATGCCAATCTCCGCTTTTCTGTTACGAACCATGCTGAAATCATAACCTCTAAAGGGATTCCTTCTACCGGTAAAAATTTTTATGTCGCGAGTGCACCCATCAGCGTCAGTAACCAGATCCTGAATTTTATGACCAGCGTGCTGGCAACCGAAGACAATACCACGGTAACCATAACCGGCTATAAAAATACCGTTCAGTTTTCCAATGGTACAACCGGAGCAACCAATCCCACGCTTACTTTTACTTTGAATAAAGGCCAGTCTTATATTATAGATGGCATCGGTAATATTGCAGGCAATTTTAACGGCTTTATCGGAGCGCATATTACTTCCACCAAGCCGGTCAATATCACCAACGGAAACTTTAATGGCCAGTATGCAGGAAATTTCCAGACCAATTCAGATATCCTGATGGACCAGTCGGTTCCTGTGGAAAGACTGGGAAATGAATTTGCCCTGGTAAAAGGAAACGGGAGTATAGGCTCCAATATGGAAGGTGCCATTATTATTGCTACAGAAGATAATACCCAAATATTCGTTAATAACGAAACTGCTGCTCTGGCTACTTTAAATACCGGCCAATATTTCGTTGTCCCGGATTCAAAATACCAGCTCCATGGCAGCAGCCATTATAACCTGTACATCAGGACCTCCAAAAATGCTTATGTATACCAGATCCTGGCAGGGGATTCTAATCCTACCAATGAAGTGGCCACCGGCGGATTTAATTTTATTCCGGCGCTTAACTGTTACCTTCCCAAGAAGATTGACGAATTGGGGCTGATCAATGAAAATTTTGTTTATTCCATCAATAATCCTTCCGGCGTCCTGAATATTCCAACAAAGCTGAACCTGATTACCGAAAGAGGAGCTGTAGTTACCGTAAACGGTGCTGTTCCGCCAGCCTCTACCGGGCCCTATGACATGACCGGGACCAACAATTGGGTTACCTATGGAATCCCCAATGTGACAGGTACACTGACGATTGCTTCCACAAAAGCAATTACAGCGGGCATTACGGCAGGAACGGATGCGGTAGGCTATGGCGGTTTTTTTGCCGGGTTCCCTACTCAGCCGGTTATCCTGAAATCCGGCGGGGATTGTGTTCCGGGAATTGTTCTTACAGCAGATCCCGTTATCTATGATACATATCAGTGGTATGTCAATAACACCCTGATACCGGGTGCAACCTCATCTTCCTATACCCCTACCCAATCCGGATATTACACCTGTTCGGTAACCATGGGAAGCTGTGCCCCGCTGGTCACTGAAAAATTCAAAGTATTAAACTGTACCAAACAGAGCACCGCTATTTATGATGTCTGTACTTCCAAAACCATAACCCCGGCGTTCAGCAGCTCAACACAGGCTCCGGTTCCTTCCACAGTTGCCATAACAACAGCTCCGACATCGGGGACTGCCACCGTAAATCCAACTACAGGAGTTATTACCTACACCGTAAATAACCCGGGAACCATCGGCACAGATACCTTCACCTACACTTTCTGCGGGAATAATATTGACTTTCCGGATTGTGAAACGGTTACTGTGAATATCAATATTCAGGTGCTTACCGTAACCAATGCTTCACTATCTGCCTGTACGGTAAACGGCCAGGGAACATTTAACCTGACTACAGCTACTGTTACGTCCGGCTCCGGGACTACCATTACCTACTACCCTACATTAACCGATGCACAGAACGAAAATCCTGCAGCCCTGATCACCAATCCCACAGCATATACAGCTGCAAACGGAACGATTGTATATGCAGTCGTAAAAAATAACCTGGGCTGTAAAAATATTGCCCAGATTACCCTGAACCTGTTTCCTCTCGCCGTAGTAACTGAAAATTATACAGGAGCATTCTGTGATGACAATCTTGACGGAACGGTGATCGTAACATTATCAGATATCACCGCTATTGTCCTGAACAATCCTTCATACTTCACAAATGTCAGGTATTATGCTAATCTCAGCGATGCTACAGCAGGAAATAACAATATTCTCCCCAATACCTGGAACTATACGGCAGCGACTACGATTTACATCCGTGTAGATTCTCCAGACGGATGTGCCCCTGTCATTAAACCGCTGAACTTTACCATCGGATCCAAGATTCCTTTACAAAAAACCTCTCTGTCCGTAAGCGTCTGCGATGATGATCTGGATGGCATAAAGCAGGTCAGCCTTTCGTCCTACATCAGCGAGTTCACTACAGACCCGGCAGTTACAGTGACCTATCACGGAAGCCTTCAGGATGCCCAGAATGATGTGAACCCATTGAATAATCCGATCAATCTCACAGGATCCCAGACAATATATGTAAGATTTGAGAAAAACGGGGTCTGCCCGAATATTGCCTCTATACATGTTACCATTAAAATTCCTAAAAAATCTGATCTTCTGACTGACCAGGTAATCTGCCCGAAAGCAAAGACCAACCTGGATGCCGGCCCTAATTTTGAAAGTTACACCTGGAGCACAGGAGCTACTTCACAATCCATTACCAATGTTCCTGCCGGAAACTACTGGGTAGACCTTACGTATCAGGGATGCGTATACCGGCAACATGTAACAGTTACCGAATCTCAGCTTCCGCTAATCACTTCTATAGAAATCAACGGCCAGGTGGTAACGGTAGGTGCAAGCGGCGGAAATCCTCCGTATGAATATTCACTGGACGGAATTACATGGCAGAGCTCCAATGTTTTCAATAATGTACCGAGAGGAAACCATACATTGTATGTAAGAGATTCCAAGCGCTGCCAGGATGTGACCCGGACCTTCGTGATCATTAACCTGATCAATACCATTACACCTAACGGAGACGGTACTAATGACGATATAGACTATTCAGCCCTGATGACGAATAAAAACCTTGAATTCAGGATCTTTGACCGCTACGGAGCTGAAGTTTTCAGGGGAGCGCCTTCCAACCGGTATACCTGGGACGGAAATATGGGCGGAAGGCCTGTAAGTACCGCTACATACTGGTATTTTATCAGCTGGACAGAGTTTGGAGGCGCCACTACTGTAAAATACAGCAGCTGGCTTCTGGTGAAACACAGATAAGCCTTATTGGTCGGGAATTTGCATCAAACCTGTACTAGCATAAATTCTCATAACATACATTAACATTTCTCTGAAAAGTTTAATATAATTTTAACCGTAATCAGGGTTTTTTCAAAGTATGATTTGACGGATTTCTGTGTAATTTTGCCACATTATATGAACAAGTGTATCACCCTATTGCTGCTGGTTTTTCTGATCAAAATCAATGCACAACAATTTTCCGGAGAAGTTTTTCTGAAGGACAATTCTGTATTCTATCTGAACCAGGTATATGTAACCAATCTTAACACCCAGAAAACTGTTCTGACGAATTATAATGGGAATTTTACCTTACAGGCTGCTCCCGGGGATATCATCCGTTTCACTTCCATTGTTACAGAAAGAAAAGATATAAAACTGTCTCCTCAGATGCTGGATCAGAGAAATCTGATCGAGCTGAAAATTGCCTATCATGACATTCAGGAAGTAGTCATCAGCAGGTTTAAACCTACCGGCAATCTCAGATATGATGTGAACGCACTGAAAAAAGAAGATAAAGGACTGGCCATTAAAAAAGTCATCGGGCTGCCGGAACCCAAAGGAGATGGTACGCCTCCACAACTGCCGGTGGCAGGGCTTAGGGATGGCGGCCTTACCTTCAGTCTGGAGAGCATCTATGATATTCTTTCAGGGGAAAGGAAGAAAAAACAGCGGTACATGGCTTATGAAAGGATGAACAGTTCGGTGACACAAATTAAAAATTATCTGGGCAAGGATTATTTTGTTAAGTTCAAGATACCGGAAAACCTTATTGATAATTTCCTGCAGTTTGTTTACACCTCGGAAAATATCGAACCGTATATCTCTGCAGGAAATTTTGAAGCTGTGAAAATTCCTATTGAAAAGTATGTGCCGATCTATCAGAGAAGGCTGAAAAACTCGCATCTTCAGGAAGTCATTACCAAACCATAATTTTTCCCACTTATGGGATTGATATTCTGATCGTTAATTTACCTTTCATTTGTTTGGTATAAAGATTATTTTTTTAAATTTGTTTCAACCGAATAGATTTAAAACTGTAATTGTTACTCTTGCTATTTTAAACTAAGGTCAAAAACACAAAGCTTTTTCATCTCTTAAAATTTGACCTGAATGAAAAAATTTATTTTAATTTTCAGCACAATACTATGTGCCGGTCTGTCTGCCCAGAAAAAGGGCAAAGACTACAGTGATATTCTGAAAAGTAAAAATATCTACGAAATCAATGCCTTTCTCAGGGATGCCCACCCTGATGATCCGCGCAGATCCGTCCTCAAGCCCCGGGTGATGGAAATGATGAAGGAGTACATCAAAGATGCCCTTCCCGGCGACCAGAAAGTCAAACAGATGCAGGAATGGCTGGCCATGCTGAAAAGGAGGCCGTCTACAAAAATTACTTTTGATGAGATGAATGCCATCATCCGGCAGAAGCAGATCGCCAAATACAAAGCTGAACTGGCAGCCAAACAGCCTACTGTAGCCTATACACCCAGCAATCCCAATAATGCCATTGTGACCGGCGCGGCAGCCACCGTTGCGGAAGCTATCCCTGATGCGGAAGCTGAAGAATTCAATATGCTAATGAGCGTTTCTCCGGTGGAACATAAAAATAAAACGGTTAAAATACTGAATTCCCTGTTCGACAATGACCCGATGAGTAAAGAGTGTATCGTTCTGATAGAAAATAAATCAGACTGCAATATTATTATGAGGCTGGAAAGTATCGGCACCATCAAATACAGACTTCCTATTCCTGCACGCAGCGATAATTCCATAGTAGTGCAAAAAGGTGACTATCTGTTTACCAGTATCGTATGCGGCTCTCAATATGCCTCACAGAAAACCATTCAGAAACCTGTTATGGTATCCCTCGGTATGTCGGCCTCCAAATGATCCTTGCACATTCCTGCTGACCATATATGCATAAATTTTAGTACTTTTGCAGGGTTTTTATAATATCATGGGAAAGAATAAATTAGCACGGTTTGCCGAAAACAAAATATTACCGAATGTCATCCAGCCTACACGGGAAGATGCTCTACAGGGATTTGACCTGAAGGGTAAATGGAGAACTGATTTTTTTAAGAATGACAATCCTATCGTCCTTGAACTGGGATGTGGGAAAGGAGAATATTCCGTGGGTTTGGCCAAAACCTTCCCTGAAAAGAATTTTATCGGTATAGATATTAAGGGGGCGAGGTTCTGGTTCGGAGCTAAAGAAGCAGTAGAAAACAATATGACCAATGTTGCATTTTTAAGGACGCAGATTGAGCTTGTAGATTATTTCTTCGCAGAAAACGAAGTGGATGAAATCTGGATTACATTCCCGGATCCACAGATCAAGTACAAACGTACCAAACACAGGCTTACGCACCCGGACTTTTTAGCACGGTACAAGAAATTCCTCAAACCTGGTGGAATCATCCACCTGAAGACAGACTCCGAATTCCTTCACGGTTATACGCTGGGATACCTGCAGGGCGCCGGGCATGAGATCATCACCGCTCACCATGATATTTACGGGGCTCCGGAATATGATCCGAACACAGAACACCTGAGAAACATCAGGACTTACTACGAAGAACTTTTCTCTGCCAAAGGCAAAACCATAACTTACATAAAATTCAGGATCCACTAATGAAATAACATTTGATGAAAACTATAATTTTAGTAGTCCTTATTTCTTTCCTGACAGCCTGTTCCCCTACCAAAACCAGAAAAGAAAGCGAGGATATTCTTACAACAACAGACATCAGCAGGATTGAAAAATACCTGGCATCCACCTATCCCGACGATCCCCGAAGAAGCGTCCTGAAGCCTAAACTCATTGCTTTAAAGAATGCAGCATGGACCAAAGGCAGTAAAGATGCCAAGCCTATGGAAGCCAGGCCGGTGATGTATGAAATCCCCGGCAATGCCATCAAGAATTCCGGTTCTGCGGAAGCAGAAGAGTTTAAACGCCTGATTGCATCAACCGGAGAAGGTCATACCGCTAAGACGCTTAAACTTCTCAATACTCTTTTTGATCAGGACATAAGCACTAAAGAAGTCATTATCCTGTTCAGGAACCAGTCGGACTGCAATATGATTTTAAGAATTCAGGGAAAGGATTTTTATAACCTGGCTGTTCCTGCAAAGGGTGATAATTTCATGGTCATCAATAAGGGAAATTATAAGCTTACCAGCAATGTATGCGATGTAGCATACTCTTCCAACAAAAATATTACGTCAAGCCTGTTCATTACCATCCAGAATCCCACACCATCTGCCAGCGGCTCTGCTGATATAAGAAAGTAAAAGCTTACATTTACCTGATAAAACAGGTTTATGAAAAAACATTTTAACCTTTGGCTTTGTGTAACTGCTGCTATGCTGATGTATAATTGTGGCAGCAATACCGCCCCGGTACGGACATATCCGGTAAGGAAACCGGTCACCAGGCCTTCTGCCAACGGAAGCAGCAACTCGCCTGCAGCACAAACGGAAAGGGAGTACCAGAACCTGAGCAAAACCTATAAGCCTGAAACAGCAGCTGTGCTCACAGATCTCCTTAATGATTCACCCAGCAGTACAACCGCATCTTTTACGGTTGAGAATAAATCCCGGTGCAATATGGTGCTGACCATCAGCGGAAACAATTACTTCAGGAAAGTTCCGATCGGTGCCGGAAAAATAGGAGCCGTTATCGTCCCTAAAAACCAGACCTATAATCTTTCAGGGATGGTCTGTGATGCTGTCTATCAGAAAACAAAAATGATTACAGGTTCATCCCACATTACAGTATCAAACTAAACCTATATACCGTGCTGATCCAGTGAAATATAGGCTGATGACATTATAAACACGGCTGATCTGCTATGAATGAACATAAAAAAACCGCTGAATTTTCATTCAGCGGTTTTAATATTTTAAAGAAAATCTTTACTTATTCAGCATCAAAGTCAGCATCTTTATCAGCAGATACTACTTCTCCTTCTTCTTTAGATTTTTCTTTATCAGCTTTTCTCTGAGACTGACCTTCTTTGATAGAATCTGAAACAATGTTTAAGATCATATCGATAGATTTTGAAGCATCATCGTTTCCTGGGATAACGAAATCAACTTTTCTTGGGTCAGAGTTTGTATCAACAATACCGAAAACAGGAATCCCTAATTTCTTAGCTTCTGTTACAGCGATATGTTCTCTCATGATATCTACTACAAAGATCGCAGAAGGAAGTCTCACCATGTCAGCGATAGAACCTAAGTTCTTCTCTAGGTTAGCTCTTTGTCTGTCTACCTGTAATCTTTCTTTTTTAGATAAAGTTTCGAACGTACCGTCTTTTTTCATTTTGTCGATAGAGTTCATCTTTTTAACAGCCTTTCTGATGGTAACGAAGTTCGTTAACATACCACCTGGCCATCTTTCTGTAATATAAGGCATATTAAGTTCAGAAGCGTGTTTTGCCACCACTTCTTTCGCCTGCTTTTTAGTAGCTACGAAAAGAACTTTTTTACCTGCAGAAGTTAATTTTTCTAAAGCGCTGCAAGCTTCATCCAATTTAACAGCTGTTTTATGTAAATCTACGATGTGAATACCATTTTTCTCCATGAAAATGTATGGAGCCATATTTGGGTTCCACTTTCTGGTCATGTGACCAAAGTGTACACCAGCCTCTAAAAGGTCTTTTACATTTGCTTTTGCCATGTCTTTGTTTTTTGTTAGTTTACTTTCCGTCTTTTAAACAATCAACAACTTCTTTAGATGGGAGAAGCGTTTGGATGCTAAACGTAACGGGCAATTGTTGCTTTAAGCTTCAGGCATTAAGCCGTAGGCTTTGAGCGAATTAAAAATTTTAATAAGTTTTTCAAAAAGCTTATTGCATATTGCTTTAAGCTTATCGCAATTCTTAACGTTTTGAGAATTGGAATCTCTTTCTCGCTTTTTTCTGACCTGGCTTCTTTCTTTCCACCATTCTAGCGTCTCTTGTAAGTAAACCAGCTGGCTTCAATGCTAATCTGAACTCAGCGTTGATTTCGCATAAAGCTCTTGAAATCCCTAATCTGATTGCTTCTGCCTGTCCTGTATTTCCACCACCGAATACATTTACGGTAACGTCATACTGACCAACAGTTTCAGAAAGGATAAATGGTTGGTTTAATTTGTAAACCATTACATCTGTAGAGAAGTATTCTTTAGCATCTTTACCGTTTACCGTAATGTTACCAGTTCCTGGCTTTACGTAAACTCTTGCTACAGAAGTTTTTCTTCTTCCGATTTTGTGAACTGTAGACATATTAATTATTTAAATTCGTTAACATTAATGGTTTTAGGCTGTTGAGCTTCATGTTTGTGCTCAGTCCCTTCATATAAGTAAAGGTTCTTCAGTAAAGCAGCTCCTAATCTGTTTTTAGGCAACATACCTTTTACAGATTTTTCAAGTACTTTTAAAGAATCTTTCTTTTGAAGTTCAGCCGCAGTCATAGACTTCTGTCCTCCAGGATATCCTGTATGCCAGATGTAAGTCTTGTCGTCCCACTTATTTCCGGAAAGGGTAACTTTCCCAGCGTTCAAAACGATAACGTTATCACCACAATCTACGTGAGGTGTAAAGTTTGTTTTGTGCTTACCTCTCAAAATCTTTGCAACCGTAGAAGCTAGTCTTCCTAACGGCTGTCCTTCAGCGTCTACCACAACCCATTCTTTATTCGCAGTAGCTTTGTTCGCTGAAACAGTTTTGTAACTTAATGTATTCACACGTTTTAGTTAAAGATTAAACATAATTTCCCCCTAAAAGGGTGTGCAAAGGTATGAATTATTTTTGTAACCAAAAAACTTATTTTATCTGTTGGCTGAGATAAGATGATATTTCGGCAGTCTTCAGGAAATATAAGTCTGCAGTTAAGTAGTATGCCATTCACAAGAAATTGTCCCTTTGATCTTATCGTTGTGCTTCATTAACAACATACAATAGTTAAGCCTTAGTTTCTAAGCGATTTGTTGCCCCTGAAACTGGCGATAAGATAATAGGCCACGAATACGGTAGAAAATTTCAGGATGGAAGGAATGGCCAGCTCAAGACTGAAGATAAGTGTGCCGATGAGTACCAGGACGGCCATAGCTGCGAAAGATAGTCCGAGTTTCTGGGGAAGGGTAAAAGCAGGGGTATCGAGATAATAAGCGATTCCCCAGGCAAAGCCAAAGGACAGTGCATAAAAAATATCCAGCTTAATATCCTCTGAACTGTAAAAGAAATAATTGATTAAAAAACTGATCACAGTTCCTATAGCAAAATACAATAACGCCTTTTTCATACCTATTGAATAGGATGCAAAAATAGATAAATTAATTCGAGAACAAATACCTGGAACAGATGGACCATGATATTAAAACGGATTTCATCTATGGTGTATTTCAGGTTTCTGTTTCTAACAAGTGTTTGTTAATGGGTGATCTATCCTAACTTATTATTTAATCAACCCATTATAAAACAATCTGTTAAATCCAAAACCGGGGTTGTTATTTTATTGTTATATTTGAGAATTCAGAAAATTTCTAGATTTTTTATGGAAACCCAAAAATATACTCCAAACAATAAAGTAAGAATTGTAACGGCTGCCTCGTTATTCGACGGCCATGATGCCGCGATTAATATTATGCGCCGCGTGATCCAGGGAACAGGCTGCGAAGTGATTCACCTCGGGCACGATAAATCTGCTGAGGAAGTAGTGAACACCGCCATACAGGAAGATGCCAATGCGATTGCCCTGACGTCCTATCAGGGAGGGCACAATGAATATTTCAAATACATCTACGACCTTTTAAGAGAGAAGAATTCACCGCAGATCAAGATTTTCGGCGGCGGTGGCGGAGTGATCCTTCCTGAAGAGATAAAAGAGCTGATGGATTACGGCATCGACAGGATTTATTCCCCGGATGACGGCCGTGAGCTGGGCCTGCAGGGAATGATCGACGATTTGGTCAACAGGTCAGATTTTGCCACCGGTAAGGAAGTAACAGCAGAAGACCTGAATTCCATCAGCTTTGAAAATCCAACGAGCATTGCTAAAATCATTTCAGCTGTAGAGAACTTCTCTGACGAAAAACCGGAACTGGTTAAAGCCATCGATGAGCAATCAAAAGATCTGAATATCCCGATCATCGGGATTACCGGCACCGGAGGTGCCGGAAAGTCTTCTTTGACGGATGAACTGGTACGACGTTTCCTACGCTCCAATACCGATAAAAAAATTGCCATTATTTCCATAGACCCTTCCAAAAAGAAAACAGGAGGTGCACTCTTAGGAGACCGGATCCGTATGAATGCAATCAACGACCCGAGGGTCTATATGCGTTCTATGGCCACCAGGGAAAACAACGTTTCCGTTTCCCCATTCATTCAGTCTGCTTTAAATGTCCTGAAACTGGCCCATCCGGATGTCATCATCCTGGAAACTTCAGGTATCGGACAATCGGGTTCGGAAGTTTCTGATTTTGCGGATGTTTCCATGTATGTCATGACCCCTGAATACGGAGCCTCTACCCAGCTCGAAAAAATCGACATGCTGGATTACGCAGATCTGGTCGCTTTGAATAAATCTGATAAAAGGGGGGCATTGGATGCCCTCCAGGCCGTAAGAAAACAGTTCCAGAGGAACCACCTGCTTTGGGAACAGCCATTGGATGAAATGCCGGTTTATGCGACCAAAGCTTCTCAGTTCAATGACCATGGAACAACGGAACTGTACAACAGGTTGGTTTCCAAAATCAATGATAAATTCAATGACTTGAACCTGAAAGCTTTTGCAGAGCAGGAAATCACGGAAGAAGTAACGATCATCCCACCGAAAAGGGTTCGTTATCTGTCTGAAATTGTAGAAAACAACAGGCAGTATGACGCTGCCGTTGAAAAGCAGGCGGAACTGGCCAGAACCATGTACCACATTGAAGGGGTAAAGAAAATCATATCCAATGAGGCTTTAGATGCTGAATACCAAAAGGCTGAAAAGGAACTCCAGCAGGAGAACATCGATTTCCTGAAGACCTGGGATGATACGAAAAAGGCTTTTCATGAGGAATTTTACTCTTATTATGTAAGAGGAAAAGAAATTAAAGTGGAAACCTCAACAGAATCCCTGTCACATCTTAGGATCCCTAAAATTGCCTTGCCGAAATACAATGACTGGGGCGATCTGATCAAATGGAAAGGTCAGGAAAACCTTCCGGGAGGATTTCCGTACACGGCAGGAATTTATCCGTTCAAAAGAACCGGAGAAGACCCGACCCGGATGTTTGCCGGGGAAGGCGGCCCTGAAAGAACCAACAGGAGATTCCATTATGTTTCTGCTGAAATGCCGGCCAAACGTCTTTCCACAGCATTCGATTCGGTAACTTTATATGGGCAGGACCCTGCCCTTCCGCCGGATATTTACGGTAAAATCGGAAATGCGGGAGTTTCCATTGCTACATTGGATGATGCGAAAAAGCTGTATTCCGGCTTCGACCTGGTGAATGCCCTGACTTCGGTCTCAATGACCATTAACGGTCCTGCCCCAATGTTGCTGGCGTTTTTCATGAACGCAGCCATCGATCAAAACGTAGAAAAATATATTGCAGAAAACGGACTCGAGTCCAAAGTTGAAGATGTTTTAAGAGCGAAATTCGACGATAAAGGATTGGCAAGGCCGAAATACAACGGGGAGCTTCCTCCTTCCAATAACGGTTTGGGGTTACAACTTTTAGGAATTACCGGAGATGAGATCATCCCGGCAGAAGCATATGCTGAAATCAAAGCCAAGACCATTGCTACGGTCCGCGGTACCGTTCAGGCAGATATTTTAAAGGAAGACCAGGCTCAGAATACCTGTATTTTCTCCACTGAATTTGCCCTGAGACTGATGGGTGACGTTCAGGAATATTTCATCAAAGAAAAAGTACGGAACTTCTACTCCGTTTCCATTTCGGGATATCACATTGCAGAAGCGGGCGCTAATCCGGTTTCCCAGCTGGCCTTTACCCTGGCCAACGGGTTTACTTATGTGGAATACTATCTTTCCAGAGGCATGGACATCAATGACTTTGCTCCTAACCTATCTTTCTTCTTCTCTAACGGAATCGATCCTGAATATTCTGTGATCGGCCGTGTAGCCAGAAGGATCTGGGCCAAAGCCATGAAGCTGAAGTATGGTGCCGATGAAAGAAGCCAGATGCTGAAATACCATATCCAGACTTCGGGACGTTCGCTTCACGCCCAGGAAATTGATTTCAACGATATCAGGACTACTTTGCAAGCTTTATATGCGATCTACGACAACTGTAATTCACTGCATACGAATGCCTATGACGAAGCTATCACGACACCTACGGAACAGTCTGTGAGAAGAGCCATGGCCATCCAGCTGATCATCAATAAAGAACTGGGGCTGGCCAAAAATGAAAACCCGCTTCAGGGATCATTCATCATTGAAGAATTAACAGACCTTGTTGAAGAAGCCGTATATGCCGAATTCGACCGTATTACGGAAAGAGGCGGCGTCCTGGGTGCCATGGAAACCATGTACCAGCGTTCCAAGATCCAGGAAGAATCCATGCATTACGAATGGCTGAAGCATACCGGAGAATATCCGATCATCGGGGTGAATACATTCTTAGGAAAAGACGGTTCACCTACGGTCCGCCCGGGAGAAGTGATCCGCTCCACCGAAGAAGAGAAGCAGTCACAGATCGAATCGCTTCACAACTTCCAGAATGCCAATTCCGGAAAATCTGAAGAGGCACTGAAAAGCCTTCAGTATGCCGCCATCAATCAGCAGAACCTGTTCGAAGTGATGATGGATGCTGTAAAATACTGTTCATTAGGTCAGATTACCAATGCGCTGTTTGAAGTGGGTGGTAAGTACAGGAGGAATATGTAATAGCCGGACAGGCTGATTTAAAAACAAACCTTCAAGGTTTTCAAAACCTTGAAGGTTTAAATAAACACTTTTATATTAAATACAGCACATAGCCATAAAAATATAAATCCTATTTTTATGTATATAAAAACCGCTAATCATTAAACTCAGCCAATATGAAGTATTCCTTAAAAAACATCCTGCTTTTCTGCAGTATGATCACCACAACTTTTTTTAATGCCCAGAAAAAAACCGAGGATTTTTCCATCAGCCTTCCTGACCAGAAACCTGAAAAAAGTTATTACAAAACCCTTCGGCTGATTGATGCCCGGACCGATACCACTTCATTGGGAATTGTTCAGAAAGGGGCATTTAATACCAAAGCAAAAGTAGTCCCTGCAACACCGCTTTCCGGACAGTTCCAGAATTTACTGAATCATCTGGACAACGGAACCGCCGAAGACGGAACAACTGTCATGTATTTAAAACAGCTGTATTTCGCAGAACTTACCGGAGCATTCAGCGAGCATGGTTACTGCTATTTTCAGGCCTACCTGTTTGCAAAAAATGATGACGGCACTTATTCATACCTGGACAAAATAGATTCTGTTATCGATCATTCCTCTATGGATGTCACCAAAGCCACCATGAAAAAGGGCAGCGATATGGTAAGCAACTTTATCAGCCGCAATATTTCAAAGAAAGCAGCATCAACGGATCAGTATTCTTTTGCCGATCTCAAAAACTTCGATAACATAGAAAAGCAGAAATTAAACCTGTACAGCGCTTCTGAACTTCAGGACGGGATCTACCCTGATTATGCTTCTTTCAGAGATCAGAAGCCAACGAAGCAACTTACCAATGTAAAATTTTACGGCAAATCGCCTAAGATCATCAAAATCTACGAGGCAGAAGAAGGAAAGGAAAAAGAAATCAGGAAAAATAATATTTATGCGATCGTATACAAAGGCAATCCTTATCTGCATCTTTCCATAGAAGACGCCTTTACGCCCGCAGAAAAAAAGGACGGAGATTTTTACTTTACCGGAAAAATAAAATCTACAGCGAAGACAGGAGATGTTGTACTGGCATCCGCATTTTTCGGAATTATCGGCGGTTTGATTGCTTCAGGCCCTTCTTCAACACTGTTCGAACAGAAACTGGATTATATGAACGGAGGTTTCATACCGCTCAGAGAAGTCAGTAATAAAAGGACTGCTCCCCAGCCATAAGTTTGAAAAAAGTTCACATGAAACCTAAAGCCGTTTTCAACTGGAGCAGCGGAAAAGATTCTGCCCTCGCTTTATACAAAACACTACAGGAAGACCGGTTGGAAATTTCTGCCCTGCTCACCAGCATCAACAAAGAATTCGGGCGGGTTTCCATGCACGGACTTCCGGTCTCCCTGCTGGAACGGCAGGCTGAAAGCTTAGCCTTTCCACTCATTAAAATGGAGCTCCCCAAAGAGCCATCCATGGAAGAATACCGGGATATTATGGATACCACCATGAACGAAATACGGAATATGGGAGTCACCCATTCGGTATTCGGGGATATTTTCCTGAAAGACCTCAGGAAATACCGGGAAAACCAGCTGCAGGCTGTAGGAATGCAGGCTGTTTTTCCACTCTGGAAACAGGACACAACCAGTCTGATCCAGGAATTTCTTGCGTTAGGCTTTAAAACCATTGTGACCTGTGTCAACGAAACCTATCTGGATCCGGGTTTTGCAGGAAGGATCATTGATCAGGATTTCCTGAAAGACCTCCCTGACCATGTTGATCCATGCGGAGAAAACGGAGAATTCCACACCTTTACTTTTGACGGCCCCATTTTTAAGAATCCTGTAGCATTTGATATAGGAGAAAGTGTCAGAAAAACCTATCCTAAACCAAAAGCTCATGAAGACGAAGAAGCCGGTGAATATGTTTTCTGGTTCTGTGATCTGATACAAAGTGATCCGGATAGTTTAGCTGATCTGAAATCTAAATGATGAGAAAAGCAGCTGGATAAAATGTTATAAAAGTCATTAACCATGTCTTTAAGGCATGCATCTTGCTGAAAGATCGAAAACACAACAATGAATAAAAGGTTATCCTTCTTTACCGCATGTATTATTCTGCTGAGCATTTTTATAGGTTGCCAACAGGAAACGAAAGCTGTCAACACTTATGATGCTGATAGAAAGCTCTTAATCGACAGTACGGTTACGGCCTTTGAAAAAAAACTCCTGAAAAACCAGATCGATTCTGTTTTTAAGCAGCATCAGTTTAACGGAAGTGTTGCCATTTTTAAAGATTCCGTTGAGCTTTACCGGAAGAATCAGGGCTTTTCGGATTTCAAACATAAAATAAAGATCGATGACGAGACCATTTTTGCCATAGGATCGGTCAGCAAGCAGTTTACGGCTGTCTTGATCCTGCTTCAGGCAGAGCAGGGCAAACTTAATGTCGAGGATAAGGTTTCAAAATATTTAACCGCTTTTCAAAATAAAGAATATGAAAATATCACCATTCATCAGCTTTTAAACCATACGTCCGGCCTGAATACCATGGGCGGGAAACTTCATTTCAAAAGCGGCGCCGGATTCCTGTACTCCAATGACGGATTTAATGCCCTGGGAAAAGTGGTGGAAAAGGTGACCGGAAACTCATATGACGAAAATATTTCCGGACTGTTTCAAAAAGCAGGCATGAGCCATTCTTCTACCGGAAGTTCATATAAAGATCTGGACGGAAACTTTGCCGGCGCCTATCTGGGTAACGGAAAAGTCGTTGAAAAAATACATCCTATGCCGGAACGGTTGGGCAGCAGAGAGATCGGTATTCCTGCGGGTGGCGTCCTGTCTACTGCTGATGATCTCCATCGTTGGAACAATGCTTTATATAGCGGGAAAATCCTCCGTCCCGAAACTCTGAAAATGTTAGTGGCTCAAAGTGCAGAAAGGCACCATGCTATTTTCGGGAAGATGGGTTATGGGTATGGAATTATGACCAATCCCGGTAAACCCGTTGCTTACTTTCACAGCGGTTATGTCAAAGGATCCCCTTCTTTAAACATTTTTTATCCCGGAACAAAAACTTCCGTCATCATCCTGTCAAACATTGCAGATGAAGGAAAGGGGAAAGGATTTACGTTCAGGCCTCATGTAGAAATTAAGAACATTACAGACGCTGTAGAAAACGCCATTTCGGAAATGAGCAACCATCAGCAGAGTCAAATGTAAATTTTCAAATTAATATTTAATCACTCATTATAAGCAAGATAGAAGGATAAGATAAAGAATGCTTTCAGCACAAAATCAGATATGCTATCTTTGACCGGTGATTACAGAAAAAATAATTTTAGGAATTGACCCGGGAACCACAGTGATGGGTTTCGGACTGATTTCAGTAAAAAAAGGCGTGATGGAAATGGTATCCATTCATGAACTGTTGCTGAAAAAATACCCTAACCACGAAACGAAACTGAAATATATTTTTGATAAAACCCTGGCCCTTATCGATGAATTCCATCCGGATGAAGTAGCACTGGAAGCTCCGTTCTTCGGAAAGAATGTCCAGAGTATGCTGAAACTTGGCCGTGCCCAGGGAGTCGCTATGGCCGCAAGTTTATACCGAAACATCCCGATTACGGAATATTCCCCAAAAAAAATCAAAATGGCTATTACGGGTAATGGAAATGCCAGCAAGGAACAGGTGGCAGGCATGCTTCAGAATCTTCTGAAGCTAAAAGAATTCCCAACCAAATACCTGGATGCCTCTGACGGACTGGCCGTAGCCGTGTGCCATCATTTTAACTCCGGAACCATTGCAGATACGAAATCCTATACAGGATGGGAAAGTTTCTTAAAACAGAATCCGGACCGCCTTAAATAGCCGTCCGGATTCAGGATTTATTTTTCCTTACCTTTATACTCCTCCGGACTGACCGTAAAATCAGTTAGAGGCTTGCCGTTTTTATCGTAGTAAGAGTATTTGAAGGTTACCCCATAGTCTTTCAGGTCCTGCATATCGGCAGAAGTTTTCAAGCTGTTCAAAGCACTGGTTTTAGCTTCCTGCTTGAAATCCCCGATCTCCTCAGGCGTTACCTGTTCTTTGGTATCTTCGGTAAGCGTGTAATTGTATTTCAGTGTCTTACTTCCCGTCGTAACACTGTCGAAACGGATTCCGTCACTCAGCACCTGGGGTGTAAGCTTATTCATATTGGCCGCCGCTTCTTTCAGTTCATCATCAATGGCTTTTTCCTTAGTACAAGAGGTTAAGGCCAACACCAGGCAGGCTGCCGAAACCCGGATTAAATTTTTCATACGCTGATTTTTGTGGATTGATGATTAAAGATAAGAAAAATTTTACGGATGGAAATGGAGCAGAAGTATAACAATTAGCCAGTATGCTTCCTGTCTAATTTTACAATCAAAATTAATATTGAAATAATGCCAGCATATATAATAGGAGGACTAGGGATATACATTTCAGGATTCTTTAAAGCCATAGAACCTGTACAGTAAAAAGTACCCACAACTAAGAATACAGAAATAAAAGCCAATATTACTTTATTTCTTGTCCACAATTTAATGAGTAAACCTAAAATCAACATTGCCGGGATTGAATATACTAAACCCATGCAAGTGATAAAAAGGACAGCCTGCCAAAATTCTTCTTTAAATAAAATTGTCCCATTATTTACAATACCATTGATACCATAATCATTGACCATAAGAAAAAGAAATGCTGATATGCTATTTGTGAGAATCCATATTTTCAATAAGAAAAAAAAGATGGCATTACCTGAAATAAGATTTAATTTTAGATTTTTATCTATTGCTTCTGACAGGAGAATATAATATGCTAAAATAAATCAAATCTATAATATCCGGACTGTAAGACCGTTATTTATTAATTAAGGAATAAAATATTCTATTTCTTCAGCATAAGCATAGTCACCAAAATCCTGATTCTCTTTAGATGAGATTTCTCCTTTGAATCTTAAAAGCTTGATGACTTTATCTTTTGTTTTTAAATAAACAACAGCATGCTGTTTATCATTTTCCAACTCGATAATGAAATTACTATAGGCAAGTTTCTCATTCGCCTGATAAGTTTCATCAAATAATCTTTTTAATGTTTTAGGCATTACTATGTTGGTATCATAATATTTACCTGATAACCTGTCTTGCCATGATACTGATATATGCACAGGAATTTTTCCTATAAAACCTCCATTAACATCATTAATGTCATCTGATAAATTTTCCGAATAAAACGAGGTATAACCATCCATCTGAAGAAACAACATTGCTTCTATCAAGCTTAGCATCTTTATTTTTTGATACAAATTTCATATCATAATAATATTCTCTTTCATTATTTGCCCAAGCCTCGGATGGTATTCCGTGATGTTGCCAGTATGTATAATATTTACCCCAATTCTTAAAGTTTTTTAACTTATATTGAGTATTAGCAGTACTATCATATTGCCTTTTTAATTGTGCTTTTAAAAGTTCTACTTTGTTGAAATCCCCATTTACTTCTAACCAAATTCTTATCCAGCCTTTAGGCGCCATTCCTACAATTAACTGAAAATTAGAGTTATCTAATTTTTCCGTATTATCTACTTTGTGTTTAATGTGAGAGCGCTCATTAAAAAGAGAAAAAATTTTCTCTTTAGGTAATTGCAGTACACCTTCGTAAATAAAATTATTTTCTCCGCTAGAATAATGTATATATACATTTTCAGGTAATACTTTATATTTATCTCCTGTTATAAAATTTCCTGCAGTATCTCCCCAACCAGGATCTATTCCTGTTAGCACACTTGCCATCGCGCCTCCTGGATTAAACTTTACAAGTATATTGCTCGCAGGATAAAATTTTGGAGCAGAAATTCCTGCAGACCAATTGTAATGGTCTGCAGGAATTTCTTTTTTAGTCTCTTTACTACAACTCACAATCAGAAAGACACTAATGAGAGTTAATTTTATCCTGTTTAGATAATTTAGGTGTATAGAATAAACGTTTGTAAGGTTGTATTGCACGTTCATTTTCATTTTCATTGAATTGAGGTTCATTAGCATACAGCATTCCGATATGATCAAGCCCATCATAGATTGTACTGCTTAAATATTTATCCAGTTGATCTTTTGCTAATCTTCCCATATAACTTGCTGATAAATGTACAAATTTCGATACTATAGCCTTTAATTCCTTCAATCATCAAAATATTGTCTTTACCGAGCATATTTATCAGTTATAAGATTTGGGTAAACTTGTTTTTATACTTTGATGCCTCTTTTGAAAAAACCGCAACTGGGAAAGTTGCGGTTTAAAATCTATTATTTATTTGGAGAAGGCGGCGGAGTATACACTTTTCCCTTACAGTTTTCATCCGGTAAAATGTCTTTTTTAAACATTTTCAAAATCAGATTTTCTTTTTCCATCGACCAATCTATATAATTCCATTCATCAGTAGAGAAATTATATCTATTCAAACCATTATCCGGAAACGCCATATATTTTTCAAATTTTCCATTCTTCTGAAATAAGAAAATTATTTTAGGATATTCAAACTGAATACAGTCACAACCAATATCTTCATTAAAGCTAGTTACTGCTCCAAAAGAATTCAAATAATAATGATTAAATAAAATATCAGAAAGTCTATCTCTTTCGGCTTTTGAAAGTAGCCGTTTTACATTGTGATATTTTTCATCTATGTAGTTTCTAGGTTCATTGACATTTTTTACATAAACAGGATTTACAGCATAAATTGAATCATACTTATTGAATGGATAAAGTTTCATCCTATCGCTAAATGGGATATTAAATATTCTTTTCAATTTTGGATTAACCCCAGCTCTAGGCAATGGAGGTGGATCATTTTGCTTTATCCAATTCTGTTCTGTTTGAAACTTATTACAATCTTTGATACAATAAGAACTTCTTAAATCCTGTAAAGTTTTCTCTTGTGAAAAATATGCATATGGAATGAGCAAAAGAATTAAAACTATATTTTTCATGATGTACTTCTCATAAATATATAACTTTTTAAAAAATGAGCTTTTAATTTCAATTCATTTATTATTTAATTATTTCTCCATCTTCATAAATAACAGTTTGGCCATCTTCATTCCATATTCCATCTTTTTCATGATTTTTATTAAAATTGCCATACCCGATACCATAATTTAATTTAGGTTTCACAGGAATTGCTTTAAAATAAAAAATCTCCTTGTTGTATTTAAATCGTTTTTGAATATATCTACCCACCGGCATATTGTTTTTATATCTGCAATAAAAGATTGTATCTTTTTCATCTATTATTATAAATGGGCCATTAAATCCCCCCCCTTTTTAATGTATACTCAACTCCTATATTTGGATACAAATATTTACCCATTTTTTTATCAATAATATTTTTCTTAATTTCCTTCTCGATTTTTAATGCTAAATTCCCTTATTTACTAATTAAGGAATAAAACATTCTATTTCTTCAGCATAAGCATAGTCGCCAAAATCCTGCTTATCTTTAGATGAGATTTTTCCTTTGAATCTTAAAAGCTTGATGACTTTATCTTTTGTTTGTAAATAAACAACAGCATGCTGTTTATCATTTTCCAACTCGATAATGAAATTACTATAGGCAAGTTTGTCATTCGCCTGATAAGTTTTATCAAATAATCTTTTTAATGTTTTAGGCATTACTATGTTAATATCATAATATGTTCCAGTGGATTTATCCTGCCATGAAACTGATAAATGTACCGGAATCTTACCTTTGGAACCATTATTACTAACGTCATTAATATCTTCTGATAGTTTTTCGGTGTAAAATGAAGAATACCACCCATCTGCTGAAACAACGTAACTCCTGTCTAATTTTGCATCCTTATTTTGTGTCACAAATTTTATATCATAATAATATTCCTTTTCATTATTAGCCCAAGCTTCATAGGGAATACCATGATGTTGCCAGTAGGTATAATATTTACCCCAATTTTCAACATTTTTAGTTTTATACTGTTCATCGGCCATATTATCATACTGTCCTTTTAATTTTGCTTTTCCCACTTCAATCTGTTTATCAACTGTAGTAAACCATATTCTTACCCATCCTCCCGGAGCCATCCCAACCACTAAGTGAGCAAAATTGACATCATTGATCTTATATTTTCTGAACAAATCGAGAATTTCTTTTTGCGGAAGATTTACTTTACCTTCATAAGTATAGTTCTCTGCAGCACTGCTATAATGTATAAAAACATCTTTTGGGATTTCTTTATATTTATCTCCTGAAACTACACCCCCATATTCATTTCCCCAGCCACTATCAAAATTAGTAATGCTCCCCTGCCCAGCATTACCAAAATTTACTTTTACATCTCCTATAAGGTAAAATCTGGGAGCCGAGATACCCGGCTCCCATTAATATTTTGTTTTCTGACATGAAGATAATACACTAAGGATGAGTATCAAATACAGCCAATTTAGGGCTATACGATTGCCTTTCATAAGGTGGATCCTTAAATTCTTTTTCATCTTTAAAGTGAGGTACGTTTGCATAGGCGAAATTATAATCCTATAAAAATTCTAACACTAGCATAAATAATAGGAGGACTGGGGATATACATTTCAGGATTCTTTAAAGCCATAGAACCTGTACAGTAAAAAGTACCTGCAACTAAGAATACAGAAATAAAAGCCAATATCACTTTATTCCTTGTCCACAATTTAATGAGTAAACCTAAAATCAACATTGCCGGGATTGAATATACTAAACCCATGCAAGTGATAAAAAGGACAGCCTGCCAAAATTCTTCTTTAAATAAAATTGTCCCATTATTTACAATACCATTGATACCATAATCATTGACCATAAGAAAAAGAAATGCTGATATGCTATTTGTGAGAATCCATATTTTCAATAAGAAAAAAAAGATGGCATTACCTGAAATAAGATTTAATTTTAAATTTTTATCCATTGCTTCTGACAGGAGAATATAATATGCTAAAATAAATCAAATCTATAATATCCGGACTGTAAGACCGTTATTTATTAATTAAGGAATAAAATATTCTATTTCTTCAGCATAAGCATAGTCACCAAAATCCTGATTCTCTTTAGATGAGATTTCTCCTTTGAATCTTAAAAGCTTGATGATTTTATCTTTTGTCTTTAAATAAACAACAACATGCTGTTTATCATTTTCCAACTCGATAATGAAATTACTATACGCTAGTTTCTCATTCGCCTGATAAGTCTCATCAAATAATCTTTTTAATGTTTTAGGCATTACTATATTAGTATCATAATATGTTCCAGTGGATTTATCCTGCCATGAAACCGATAAATGTACCGGAATTTTACCTTTGGAGCCATTATTACTAACATCATTAATATCTTCTGATAGTTTTTCGGTGTAAAATGAAGAATACCACCCATCTGCTGAAACAACGTAACTCCTGTCTAATTTTGCATTTTTATTTTGTGTCACAAATTTTATATCATAATAATATTCCTTTTCGTTGTTAGCCCATGCTTCATAAGGAATACCATGATGTTGCCAGTAGGTATAATAACTTCCCCATGTTTCAAAATCTTTTGTTTTTAATCCAAGTCCAACTTTATCATTTTTGTATCCTTTTAACTGGGCTTTTGCTACTTCAATCTGTTTACCAATTGTCTTAAACCAAACCCGTATCCAACCTCCTGGTGCCATACCCACAACCAAATGAGCGAAATTATCATCATTAATATTATATTTTCTAAACAAGTCTAGTATTTTCTTTTGATCAAGAAAAACCTTTCCTTTAAAATCTTTTGAATCAACGACACTATAATAATCTATGTATACATCTTTTGGAATTTCTTTGCATTTACTTCCTGAAACTACACCTCCATATTCTTTACCCCAGCCACTATCAAATGCGATATTACTACCATTTCCAGCATTACCAAAACTTATTTTTCCTCCAATAGGATAATACTTGGGAGCCGAAATACCAGGCTCCCATTGATATTTTGTTTTCTGACATGAAGACATTAATACGCTAAGGACGAGTATCAAAGACAGCCAATTTAGGACTATACGATTGCCTTTCATAAGGTTGATCTTTAAATTCATTTTTATCTTTAAATGTCTGCTTTTAACTGTTCAGAGGAAATAATAATAAATATATTGATATCTTCTATCATGATTATATGTTCATTTTTAAAAATGATAGATACATGAATGAAGAAAATACATGAGCCTGCGTCAATGATCGGCAGGCTCTAGATCTTATTTCTTCATCTAAAGATGTACTCCGCTTCCTTATCAAGAAATTTAAAATAAGTTAAAACAAAAAGAAGGATCAAATTTAAAGTAATTTCCTCCTTCAAAAAATAAAATTGATATAAGTTAATATAAAATACATTAATAATTTATTCTTGCACAATTCAATTTATTCCAGTTCGATTGATTTAATTTATAAACACATGTTTCTAAATTATATTTTGAAGAACTCTTTAGTATTGAATAATTACTGAAAAAAACTGGTATGGAAAGACTAAGGGACGAAAATACTTTATTTCGATCAAAATTTTTCAAAAATTTATAATATTCTTTTTTCTTCTTGGTATCACTAATATTTTTACCATCATAAAAGATAATAAAATGACTAGCTCCTACACTATTTATGATTTCTCTTTTCTTACCCTCCTCTAATGTATTGGAAATAAAAACAATACATTCTAATGGAATATTCTTCTCAGATACAATAGGCTTTCCATTTTCGCATATTATTGCCTTTTTTAATGATAATTTTTCCCAGTTAAAAAAGGATGTTGATTGTTGATTAAACATTTTTCTGTATACTCCTATTTCTCCTTTTGAAAGTATGCTTTCCCAGCCTTCATCCAGATCGTCAACTGATAGTGATTTTGGTTTTTTTTCTAAAAAATAATAATCATCTCCATAAAAATTATTTATGAAATTTTCAATCTTATTCTTATCTTGGGAGAAACTTAAAATTGGTATAATATATAATAATAATGTAAAATATTTCATGATTTTTTAAGCAAAAAAACTAAATTATAATTTAGCAAACAAATTTTCACAATCATTTTTCAATTCTTTTACGTTAAGTGAACCTACTAAATCATCATACCTTTTGTTTGCATTTGAAATTCTTGTTCCATAATAAGCTTTCATAGCATCCCATTGTTTTCTTATAAAAACATATGGTTTTGGAATGAAGACTTTTGTATCTTCGATAATTGAAGTATAGTAATCCATTACATTTTCAAGCGTAATGCCTTCATTTTGAATTTTTGCATTATTATTACCTTCAAATATATGATTAACGCCTAAACCATGGGCTAACTCATGAGCATAAGTACTATATGAATCCACACCATAAATAAGGCTGAATTTAGAAACCAGTATTTTTAATCTGTGACTATTTATCAGATTAGCTTCAAAAGCTTCGGTCCATCTCCAACTTCCGTTATTGTCCTGGTAAATTTTAAAAGTAATATCCTCTAATAGATAAAATGGTATATACGTTTCAAAATAAATTCTTTTTAATTCAACAATTAAATCGTCCTTCGTAAAATTGTTACCCAGTTTACTTTTAAATTTATCATATATAGTAACTACATCATTAGAATTTTTTAATTTATTTTCTATTTCTATCTGGTGAAGTTTTTTTATTTGATTATCAAGTTTTGCCTCCGAATTATCATCTTTGGTAGCCCATATTTTATCTCTTTTAAAAACTGTAGCTAAGTCTCCTTTATTTTTTAAATCAACCTCTTCAATAAAATTAGATAAGTTAAACTTCACTTCTTGCTGATTAGTGGTAGTATTGAGTTCTGTATATATTTCCTCCATCTTTAAAACTTCCACATTTGTATTAGGAATTGAGACGCTAACACTACTCTGTCCCATTGTTTTATTATTTAAAAAATTAGATAAAGCATTTATATCAAAAGTATGATTTTCGGGATATTTTTGGGTACCATTTGAAAAAATCTTAACTTTTATAAATTTAAGCGGAACAGTTATTTTTTGGTTAGGAGAAAAATTACATTGTCCCACTAAAATTTCTTTTCCTTCAGTATCTGTATAATAACATATCAATCCAATATGATCATCATATTCTTTCATTGCCTTAATAGTAATCTCTCCATTAAATATTTCATTATTTGACAAGACAATATCTTTTCCCATTATAATTTTCAGATTTTCTTCTGTATAATCTTCAAATTTTAATGAACTATTCCTAACAGGCAGTTTTTGCTCATTTAGTCGAACGAATTTAAAAGTTATTTTATCTATTGTATAGCTGTCTCTCAATCTTTCAAGAAAACCTTTAATTTGTAATTTAACTTCTTTATCTTTTAAAATACAAGCTGATGAAATATAATAATTTTCATCTCCTACGTCTTTCATTTTAAACTCATTCCTATCTAAGAATTTTGTTTTAATTTTTGTTTTAATTTCGCTATTAATAAAATACGATTCTTTAATTTCTCTTGCAGGATACATTTTAGGAACATATGTGTCAAAACCAAAACTTCCGTCATACTGCTCATCATACTTTATTTTTTTATTTTCTATTTTAGGAAGATCACCAGTTGACTGGTTTCTAGATCTAAAAAACAAAACAAATATATTTGGATATGTATTTACTGTTTTCCTTGTCCCATACACATCAATATCCGAAACTCCAATATCTGCAAGATTTCTTATTCCTATATTTCCTGTTTTCATATTTGTAAATTGTAATTAATGATTAAAAAGAAAGTGGTAGCTAAGCCACCACTTTCGAAAACCTACATATTAAATAGGTTTTATAATGGTGCTTGGTAATGTCGTAGCGGCAGTACTATGCGACAACTGCGCACTCTTATCCAAAGTGAAACTTGTTTCGAATTCCAGTTCTTTTGGATTCTCACAGTTCTTCGGATCGTCTTCAGGGAAGATCGGAAGCGGTTGCTTCACCGGTAATCCTGTAGAAGATTCCTGAAGGATGGTCAATGTAGTCGGCATTCTGGTGATCCAGTATTTACCCTGAGGTTCTCCGGTAGGTTTTCTCATCTCGTCCACGATACTCATGTACATCGGGTCTCCGATCACCGGAACTTCTCCTCCGTTCCAGATCAGTCCGGTTTCCATGAACAACTGTACAGCAGCTTCAAAACCTGGCTTCACGGTTACGATAATCCTGGCCATACCTGCCTGCAAGAAACTTCTGAACAATGGGTCCATACTTTCCGTCAGGTAGAATTCCTGCCAGCTCTTACGGTTGGCCCAGTAGTAAGGATAGAACGTATAGTCCATGATCTCCCATTCAAAAGCCTGTTCCATGAATTTCGCCAGTGCCGTATATTTGTCCAGCTCTTCACCCAGGTACACCTGGAAATTGTCCATTCTGGTCGTATCGGCTGTTGCATTAGTGGTTTCCCTGCCTAATGTGTTTGAATCCAGGTAATTTTGTAACAGGTACGCAATACAGTTATGCTTCAGCGTATCGTGTTCCATGTAGCGGTAGAAATTCCCCTGTCTTTCCTTTGCTGCTGCTTCTTTTTCTTTTTGTTCAGCATCCAGCTTTGCCTGCTCTTCCTGGAATTTAGCATAAGCATCTTCGTAGGCTTTGATAATGGCATTAAAGCTCTCTGTCTTCCATTTATTGATGTAGTCTTCACTCAGCTCACAGTTAACCGTTGCTTTTACATTATAATGCCTTACGTTGTGCCCTTTAACCTGGAAAGAAACTGTTCCTGTAATATTCAGTCCGGATGAATACCTGTCAAAAATAACATCTCCACGGGTATTATCCCCAACAAAACCTCCTTTCAGATCAGAACAGGTTACTTCGGAATACCGTGATCCTGATAGTCCTCCACCTCTGTTTCGGCTTGAATCACAACGGAAGCTCGCATTTTTTGCGGCATAATTATCCGGGATCACGAAACTTGTATAATCTACTCCGAAATCATCATTGGTTTGAGGAACGCTCGCCGCATTATGAATGATTTGTTTGGTTGCAGGTAAGAATGCTTCCAGTTGTACTCCATAGATGCCCGCCCAGTGCTGGATTTGCGGGACTGTAGCAGATTTAGGGTCAGCCATTGTCCAAGGTTCCGGTGCCCTCCGCGGATCTACCGGTGCCGTAAGCACCTGGGCTTTCGCTACGGTAAGTGCCAGACGGTGTAATCTGGAAGGTTCAGGAACCATAAATTCAAACATGGTCCGCATACCGTAATTATAGATCTGGTTTTTATACTTAATGTCGATCCATCGGTACACTCCGGTAATGTGTTTTGGGGCTGCATTTAAAGAATCCGTAGTAGCAGTTATCTTCCCTCTGTTATCATATTCATGTACATTGGTCTCGGTGTATTCTTTGATGATTTTCTGCACTCTTTCCTCTGAAATTTTAGTCAGGACCCTTTCCATAGCCCTTTCCGTAATTTCCTGAGATTTCATCATCGCCTGTCTGGTACTGTCATGCTGTGCGGTATTATTGGCATAATCAGCTCCAATCTCAAACTTTACGGCCTTATCATTACCATAGCTGAATCTTGTATATGCTGTAATACTTTGCTGTTTATCAATTTCTTTGGCAACTTCCGTCTGCATGTCCGTTCTGGAAGTTTTGGTGGTATCGGAAACTTTCTCGGTTTCCTGAGATTTCGATGTAGTATCCGTAATTTCGGAGTACTCTCTTGATACGGAAGATTTATGCCTCAATTCGCTGGCCATAACGTTTTCCACATTGGAAACTTCCCCGGGAACATACGCATGGACACTCTGCACCACTTTGAGGTAATCTGCCACTCCAAGTCTCTTGATCCCGAAGTTTTTACGCTTTTGAATGGTAACCGGTTCAGCATTCGCCGCAGGTTTTAATGTCAGCATTCCGGTACGCAGGATATCTTCTTTAGGATACATCTGGCCAAGATCTGCATACGCTTCTCTTCCGTTTTCAAAGATAATTTCTATCCTGAAAGCCAGGCTGCTCCTGAATTTGTTGATTACGCTTGCGGGTATGGTAATCTTGTTATCAACGACCGGGATATCATTATAATATTCGACAAATGATCCCGCCGTATCCGTCGTAGCGATAATTTTAACGCTGGTCACATTCCATGAAACATCTTCCACTTCAAAAGAGAAATCCACAAATCCTCTGCTTCCGAAAAGACTGGCATTGTTATGTGCCCAAAAACTGTAGGCCATCGGTGTTCTTGCTCTTGCATTATTGACAGGGACAGAAGCGCCACCTACGTTAACATACTGCTGCTCCGGTAAGACAGAGTTATCCAGTGCTGTTTGTATTGAATCGGAAATATGTGTATTCACCGCATTCATGGCATCTGCGTAGGTCGCTACATCACTATCCAGGACCAGGCTTTGGGCGCCGATTCTCATTGTATCGTCAGAAACGATCTGGGCTTTTGATATTTCTGCCGATTCAAAAACCAATTCCCCGTCAGATTCGGCGAAAAGTTCCAGGAAAAGGTCATATGATTCCGGTGTAAGCTGCCTTTGTAAATCCGACAGATTAATTTCTTTCTTATCAGTAAATTGAAACGGCTCTACGACATACCTTAAAAGGCCTTCATACAACTTATCTTTTTCTTCTTCAGTCATTTCAGGCCTGATCTGATCTTCTACTTCCTGCAGCCTCCTTTTGTATTCTTCCAAACGGCCTCCGTTTTCTGCCATATAAGCGGCATATGCCTCCTGATAAGCCTGATGGCTGGATTTATAATATTTCTTCTGAGCTTTTCCGAGTTCTGAATTCAGTTTTTCCAAGGCAGCTTTTCTCTGAACAGCCTTGCTAACCACTCCGTTGGCTCTGGCTTCCGATTCAAGTCTCTGAACTGTTCTGGCGGATAAGCCCGATAATAATTCCGGAACCAGGATTTCAGTGCCTACTGAGCCTCTGGAGGCAACACTGGTAGCTGCTACTCCATCTTCTTCTACAAAAAGCGATTGAGGAAGGACAATCTTAGCTTCTTTCGCTTTTTCCATTGGCTTTTCACCATTGATTTTAATCATTTCATCAGAAGAAATATCAAGAGTATTGGCAAAGGCAAGATGAAGCGCCATTAAAATATGACTGATGGCTTCTTTTACATAGAAATCACGCTGGGTAACAATCTGGAAAATATAATTGTCCCAAAGTGTTTTGAAAATTTTAATTCCGTCAGCAGTGAGCTCCTTATTGGAATCGATGAGATTTGCGTAATAATTCTTGATATACATCCAATCATTGTCGCTCAAAGCTTCCTGTTTCGATATTTTGCGTCCCGCAATGAGAAGCTGCCCGAAAACCCCTTCTTCAATCGCTTTTTCCGTTTCGAATCCAGCTGTGCTGAAGCTGGCGGCAGTCCGCTGCATGGCACTTAGTTTTAAGGTCCTGGCACCTCTGGCACTTACAGCCGTATCGAAATCACCTGTTGCTCCCTTGGGCCTGTGAATAAATCCAAGGTTTCTTTTTTTTGTCTCGGTCAGCTGTGGATTTCTTAAACTGACAAATCTGAAAAGCGTCTGC
Organism: Chryseobacterium camelliae; assembly: GCF_002770595.1. Classification (NCBI taxonomy): domain Bacteria; kingdom Pseudomonadati; phylum Bacteroidota; class Flavobacteriia; order Flavobacteriales; family Weeksellaceae; genus Chryseobacterium; species Chryseobacterium camelliae. The sequence continues at coordinate 2,393,600 of NZ_CP022986.1, forward strand.
GACGCGTTGTTTACTGGTTCCATACTATTGTTTGATGTGTTGATAATGCCTTTCCCAATAACAGACTCCCCTACAGTAAATGCTGTATATGTTGTATTATTTGCTGACATTGTGTAAATTTGTTTTGATAATTTTGAGGTTAAGATTTGAAAGGCTTTTTCAGCAAGCCCATTCAGGTTTTAGCCTTATTTTTTTAGGTGGTTTCCGGCGAAGATATCCACCTTATATTTTGATGTCGAGCTTCATTGTCTGTATTTTTCTGAAGCAAATATCAGGGCGCACAACGACAAAACTTGACGTATAAAAATAAATCTTAAAAAAATTCACCCTCTTTAGAATTCCGGGGTTTTTAATGCTGTCATCAGCCTGTTTCTGCTATGATTGATGAGAGCTATCCCATACTTGGTAAAACATAATACTATCTTTTGCATTGGTATTATTTTTTGTATTACCTTTGCTGTAAATTTCAGTTATGAAAAACAGCCAACAAACTATAAATCAACCCAGTCATTCTATTAACTGGTTTCAGAAGTTCCTGATGATCTGCTCAGGAGGAAACATCCATATCCTGCGGAAAACCCCCAGTGAATGGAATAAATTTGCCGGTATCGGCGGCATTGTCCTGTTTACCGCAGTATTCGCAACCCTCTCTGCAGGCTATGCCATGTATACTGTCTTCGACCATATCTGGGCGGCTATTGGGTTCGGTATCTTATGGGGACTGATGATCTTTAACCTGGACCGCTATATCGTTTCTTCCATCAAAAAAACAGGAACCTGGTGGAACCAGATCCTCATGGCTATACCGAGGTTAATACTGGCTACTTTTTTAGGAATTATCATTTCCAAACCTTTGGAGCTTAAAATTTTTGAAAAAGAGGTTAATAAACAATTAAATACCATTATTCAGAGAAACAAGAAACAGCTTCAGGGAGAAATGAACGGAAGGATCCTTCAGCAGAGCGGACCTTTCGAGACCGAGAAAAAGCAGATTTCGGATAAGATTGCCCAATACCAGAAATCATACGATTCTGCTTCTGTGGAACTTGAAAAGGAAATTTTAGGAAAGCAGTCCGGATTGACCAGCGGTAAAGAAGGTTTCGGACCCAATGCCAAAAGGAAACAGGAGCTGAAAGAACAGCGACGTCAGGACCTTGAAAATTACCAGAAACAGGCAGCCCCCCGAATGGCCTACCTGGATAAGGAAATCTCAAAAGTGTATACTAACCTGGAAACAGAAAGAAAATCTACAGAAACTTTTGAAGATAAGTTCAACGGATTTGCCGCAAGGCTGCAGGCTTTGGATGAACTGGGAAAGAACTCTGCCATCATAGGACTCGCCGCCACTTTTATTATGGGGCTTTTCATCTGCCTGGAAATATCTCCCGTTCTGGTTAAGCTGATTTCCCATATAGGACCCTATGATTACCTGCTGGAAAAAACCGAGAACGATTTCCGCCTCTACGCTAAGGAGAAAATTGAAAAAGGCAATGCGCTTACGGATTACCGGATTGATGATTTTAAGGATCAACTGAGTAAATGATCTTTCTTTAACCGGAAGATCAATTTAAAAAAGTTTACAAACAGCAAAAGCCTCCCTTTCAGGAGGCCTTTGTTATATAATTAAGCGTGCTTAATTTATTTAATGATCAGTTTGGAACTCTTGCTTTCTTTGCCGTCTGAAATCTGAAGCATATATACTCCTTTTTCAAGATGGTGGTTAATTCTCAGCGTTCCGGTTCCTTCTTTAGACAAAGATGGTTTTTCAATTAACCTTCCTGACATATCAGATACGGTAACCATAAGATTTTTAGCATTTTTAGTCTTAATGTACAGTTTCTCTCCGGCTGTGCTTGGATTAGGATAGATCACCCAATTGTCTGTATCTGCTTTCACATCGTTAGTTGCAAGGTTAGAGACTAAGGTTACTGAATAATCTTCTATTTGTCCGGATCCCAGTTGCCCACAAGGAGAATAGGAATTTGGGTTATTCATATCAGCCAAAACCCTCATACGGAGAGGAGTATTCATTACAGCCGTTGAGGGGGGAGTAAAGTTCGCAGTGAAGGTTCCAAAACCTCCTGCGCCTGCTGCCACATTATTTCCAGATGCAACTAATTCTGAAGTTTCAAATGTTCCATTGTTATTGTAGTCGATCCATACTCTGATAGACTGATTTGCAGAGGTTACCTTTAAAAACTCCACAGTAATGGTCTGTTGTTGATTTACCGTTAAAGAAGTATGCGCATTAGCTAAGCATCCATTTAAAGTATAATCCACATAATACTTTGGATGAATCTGCGAATATCCCTGTGATTCATTATTGATCTGTCCTAACTTAACCAAAGTGGGGCCAGCAAGGAAATTTCCAGCCGCAGACATTCCTGTAGGATTACAGGTTGATGCAACAGGCAGAATTGAAGGGGCTGCTGTACTTGGTAAAGCAGTTGCTCCCTTTGAAGTTGTTAAGCTTCCTCTGAAGATCATAAAATAGTTATCTATACTTTCTCCTTGTCCTGCTGTAAATTTTTGTGCAACAGAATTAGAATAATTCATCATATTGTACTGTACTCCTTGATAATTAAGCCAACTACAAGGATTAATTTCAGAATTTGTAGGTACCGGCCAAAGCGTATACCCACTGCCCGAGTATTCTGTGTCGCAGATACCATCATCATCATCCTCACAAACTCCGGTCGTTGGCGGACAATAATCCAAATCACCAGGAACGGCCGCATAATTACCTCCATCAAAAGTATGGTATAATCCCATCGCATGACCGAATTCATGGGCAAAAGTGGTATCATGAGCATTAGTTACTACCCCGGATTTCATAAATGACTCATAATTTGCATCTAAATTATTGGGGAAAGCAGCAAATCCCATCAGTCCAGAGTTTGGAGAAGGACTTCCATCAAAAGTACTAATTACATATATATTGAAATATGATGCTTCGGGCCAGTGTGGAGCCAATCCTTTAATAGCAGTCCTACTTGCCCCGTTGTTTGTCTGGTATGCCATTCCATAAGTATTATAACCACTTAATGAATTACCATTATATCTTATAATTCCTGTTGTAGCATTACAATTTGGATCCCTTTTAGCAAGGACAAGTTTTATAGGGAAGACTGCAGAAGTTCCAAAATCTGCTGGTACACCGTTAGCTGGCCATGCATAAGTTCCAGCATACATTTGATTAGCACGGTCAAGCCAGGCTTGAATCTGGGCATCAGACTTATTATATGTACTTCCAATAGCAGCACCATTTGGATAGACTACGTGAACAACAACAGGAATTTCATATACTCCATTAACGAGTTTGGCAGAAGCTGCAGAAGGATTGCTGGCCTTTTCTGCTTTAATATTTTTAACAATTTTCTCAAATGCTTCTCTCATTCCAGGATTTTGCCTGTCCTGTTCCTCAATAGTCTGGTCAAAACCACATATCTTATGCTGCTGAGCCGTTAATGACAGAGAGAATAAAAGTGCTCCATAAATAATTGTTCTTTTCATTAATCAAAATTTTAAAGTTCCCAAATTTACATATTTATTATAAAAAACAGTAATTTTTATGTTTTTATTATATTATAGCAATAATGCACTCTATTTTAATAGCTATTATCAACAAGATCTTTCATTTAAAATGAATAAAAACACTTCAACATATAATTTAAAGCGGAGATGCATAAACTGTTTCAAGATACATAATTACTTAACGATAAACCGCCTCTTGGAATGAGGCGGTTTTAAATAAATATCAAATTTTATTTAATAATCAATCTGGAACTCTTGCTTTCTTTACCGTCTGAAACCTGAAGCATATATACTCCTTTCTCAAGATGGTGGTTAATTCTCAGTGTTCCGGTTCCTTCTTCAGACAACGATGGCTTTTCGATCAACCTTCCTGACATATCTGATACGGTAACCATAAGATTTTTAGCATTTTTGGTCTTAAGGTACAGTTTCTCACCGGCTGTGCTTGGATTAGGATAGACCACCCAATTGTCTGTATCTGCTTTTACTTCGTTAGTTGCAAGATTAGAAACTAAGGTTACCGAATAATCTTCTATCTGACCATACCCCAACTGCCCGCATGCAGCAAAAGAACTCGGGCTCAGAATATCAGATAACACACGCATTCTAAGCGGGGTATTCATAACTGCAGTGGCAGGCGGGGTAAATGTAGCTGTAAAATTACCGTAACCACTGGCTGATGCAGCTACATCAGTACCGGATGCTACCAGTTCAGATGATTCAAAACTGCCATTATTGTTATAATCAATCCAGACTCTAATGGAGGGATCTACATCTATTGCATTGATAAATCCTACTTCAACTGTTTGTGGCTGGTTTACAGTTAATGTAGTATGGGAGTTTGTAAGACAAGCTTTTGTGGTATAATCTATATAATACTCAGGTGCACCGGCCCATGAGGCGGCTGATTCATTATTGATCTGGCCCAATTTTACAGAAGTGGGACCTACCAGGAAGGCTCCGGCAGCACTTGAATTGGCAATACCTGTAGGAATACATGCAGCAACAGGTAATGTATTAATTGACGTTGCAGGAAGAGCCGTAGCTCCTTTAGATGTCGTAAGGCTGCTTCTGATCAGCATGAAAAAATCTTTAATCCTTTGTCCCTGCCCTTGTGTAAATTTCTGAGCAACAGAATTAGTATAGTTCATCGTATTGTATTGTACTCCCTGATAGTTTGTACCGGTACAAGTATTAATCTGGGAGTTGGTAGGAACCGGCCAAAGCGTATAGCCGCTTCCCGCTCTTTCCGTATCGCATATCCCGTCATCATCGTCTTCACATGTTCCGGTAGTTGGCGGGCAATAATCAGGATCTCCGGGCTGTGCCTCATAATTCCCTCCCTGAAAAGTATGGTACAACCCCATTGCATGTCCGAATTCGTGTGCAAAAGTAGTATCATGGTCGTTGGTAACAACGCCTGATTTCATAAATGATTCATAATAAGGATCTGCAGTATTCGGAAATGCCGCAAAACCCATCAAACCTGAGTTTGGGCTTGCAAACCCATCAAACATACTGATGACATAAATATTGAAGTAAGATGTTTCAGGCCAGTGAGGAGCAAGACTTTTGATCGCATTCATAGAAGCCCCATTAGCCGTCTGGTAAGCCATTCCGGAACCATCATATCCTGTTAGAGAACCTCCGTTATACCTTACAATACCTGTAGTCGCATTACAGTTCGGATCTCTCTTGGCCAACACCAGCTTCACAGGAAGAACCGCGGAGGTCCCAAAATCTGCCGGCACAGCATTAGCAGGCCATGCATAAGTTCCGGCATACATCTGATTGGTACGATCAAGCCATGCCTGGATCTGCGCATCTGACTTGTTATATGTACTCCCAATTGCTGCTCCGTTAGGATGAATTACATGGACAACCACAGGAATTTCATATACGCCATTGACTGATTTGCCGAAAGCCGGAGCAGTACCTGTCTTCTGATGACTCTGAATATTCCGGATAATCTTATCAAAGGCTTGTCTTAATCCTGGATTATTCCTGTCCTGTTCTTTAATCGTCTGATCGAAACCACACAGTCTTTGCTGCTGCTGAGCCGTTAATGTCAAGGAGAATAAAAATGCTCCATAAATAATTGTTCTTTTCATTATTAGATATTATTATAAAATTGATGTATTCAGCTTATCATTCTTGAAATACTGATTAGGTCTGCATTTTTAACCGGCAGATCTTAAAAAATAATTCAGATGTTAAAACTTTATATCTATTTCTATAACTAAAGACAGCAAAAGTTCAATAATGGTTACAAAAAAATATTTTTTTTGAAAAACAATACAAATATTGACCGTGATAAAATCAATTGAAAAAACAACTTAATATGTATAACTTCTTAAATCCAGAAGTGAAAAATTTAAAGCATCAAATATTTTGGCAATAGTCAGAAAGTAAAAAAGCTGTATGGTTGTACCATACAGCTTGATATATTATTTGCTTTACATATTACAAGGAATAATTCGGGGCTTCCTGAGTAATGATTACATCATGCGGATGCGACTCTTTCAGTCCGCTTCCTGTAATCATCACCATTTTGGTATCTTTCTGCAATGCTTCAACATCTTTGGCTCCGCAATACCCCATTCCGGCTCTGAGTCCGCCTGTCAGCTGGAAAATAACGTCTTCCAGTTTTCCTTTGCTCGGTACACGACCTTCAATGCCTTCCGGAACGAATTTCTTGGCTTCACTCTGGAAATACCTTTCTTTTCCGCCTCTTTTCATGGCTGAAAGGCTTCCCATACCCTGGTAGGTTTTGAATTTCCTGCCCTGGAAAATGATTTCTTCACCCGGTGCTTCATCTGTACCGGCTAAAAGAGAGCCCAGCATTACTGCTCCTGCACCGCTTGCAATTGCTTTTACGATATCTCCTGAAAGTTTGATTCCACCATCGGCAATTACCGTTACATTTTTAGACCGTGCGTATTCGTATACATTATAAATGGCAGACAGCTGAGGCACACCAACTCCGGCGACCACCCTTGTCGTACAGATAGATCCAGGTCCAACCCCTACTTTAAGGACATTGGCTCCGGCCTTAATCAGGTCTTCAGCAGCTTCAGCCGTCACAATATTTCCTCCTACGATATCCAGGTCAGGATATGCTTTCCTGATTTCAGAAATTTTATCCAGTACACCTTTTGAATGCCCGTGTGCAGAATCAATCCCGATGATGTCCACTCCGGCTTTCACCAAAGCTTCGATTCTTTCAAGGGTATCTTCACCTACTCCAACACCGGCTCCTACAATAAGGCGTCCGTTCTGGTCTTTATTGGCATTCGGGTATTCAAGCTGATTGTCGATATCTTTAATGGTAATCAATCCCACTAATTTATTGGAAGCATCCACAATCGGAAGTTTTTCCACTCTGTTCTTAAGAAGGATTTCCTTTGCTTTCTCCAGGTTGGTATTTTTATCGGAAGTGATCAGGTTATCCTTAGTCATGATGTCTTCTACCTTCATGTCAAGGTTTTCCTGGTATTTTACATCCCTGTTGGTAATAATACCGATCAGGATATTGTCTGGATCCACTACCGGTAATCCGGAAATTTTATATTTTGCCATCAGTTCTCTGGCTTCTCCCAGAGTATGATCTTTGGAAAGCGTAACAGGATCTGAGATCATTCCGTTTTCGGAACGCTTTACCCGGTTTACCTGTGCTGCCTGTTCAGCGATGGTCATATTTTTATGGATGAAACCCAATCCTCCCACTCTTGCCAGAGCAATGGCCAGCTCAGCTTCCGTTACGGTGTCCATGGCAGCGGAAACAATCGGAACATTGAGGGTGATTTTGTCGGTAAGTCTTGATTTTAATGAAACCTGATTAGGTAAAACTTCTGAATAAGCAGGGACTAGAAGAACGTCATCGAAAGTGATGGCTGTCTCTACAATTTTGTTATGAATAGACATCTTTACTTTCTTGCAAAATTAAGGTATTTTGCCGACATACGAAAATGCAATTTGATAGTTTAAATAAAACTTAATAATCAATCATTTAAATCAAAAAACCATCCGTAAAGAATGGTTTCAACAAAATAATTATATGCTTAAAATAGGGCTTACGAGTTACAAATCGCTTTTTACAATGTTTCCTTTCGCGTCCAGTGACTCTATATGGGTAGCATTATTTTTATCAACATAAATCCTGAGACGTACTTTTCCATTACTGTCCCGGAGAAAAAGTCCCACTTCCCCATCAGAGGTTTTACCGGCAAAAAAACGCTCACGCCCCAATTTTCCGTCTTCATTCAATTGAGCAAACGCCTTTTTATACAGTACCGGATCATTAAGCTTCTTTAATGAGTCATCAACTTTTATAAGCCTTTCCAAAGTGAAATCATCCGGCCGGTCCCAGAGTTTCAGTCCGTAAACCCTTCCCTTTTCCTTCCCTGCCGCTTCGGAATACTGCAGTTGCATGATCTGATCCGTATTCCTCTGGTCTACAGAATACACCATTCCGGATCCTTTTGCATCACCATCATACACCAGTCCGCCGCATTCGTCCCCTTTGGAATTGAAGAAAATCATTCCTGCTTCTCTTTCCCTCGGCTTCATCATCTTATGGTTAACCATTCCGGGATGCTGTCTTTCCTTATTGCTGATGACCATTTTCAGCGTTCCGTCCTTTTCCACAATATTGATTCTTTCAACATTAATTTCTTTAAAATGCTGTCCGGATTTATCCCTGAAAGCCAGAAAAATGAATATGGTGCACAATATCGTAAGTACCGCAGAGTATATTTTCAGCATGCGTACTTCTGTAAGTAATCTTTCCATAACCCATGTAATTTTGGTTAAATGTAAGATTATTTGTCAGAAGCCGAATTGATCATTCTTGAAATATCATTGGCTGTAAAATTCCCTCTAACATCAACAAATACAAGATCTTTATCTGAATTGACGGTAATCAGCATATTCTTTATAGCATCGCCTTTCTGCTTTACCCTGATGTTGACATTATCGCCGTCATGTTTGATCGTTGCCCAATCTTCATAATGATTGTTGTTCAGGTAACCTGCGAAATCCTTCAGCATTCTCCGGTCTCCGTTTTCCACAGTCATTACTCTTATTTTTGATATTTTCTTCACCATCCGCCACAGCTCTTCGTCATCACCGTCTTCCTTCAATGCTTTTTTAATGTAGGGCTTGGCCAGGAACATCGGAACATTGATGCTAACAAACTTAGCTTCTTTGAAATCGTAACCGGAATCATTAAAGAATGCCATATTGGGTTTTTCCGAAATCATGCAGGACTGGAGCATCCAGAGAGCAAGTATGGCAAGAACTGTATTTTTAAAAATATTCATAAGCTGGGTATTAGTCGATTGATTTTAAACTTCCGCCGGACATTTTGCTGATATCAGACCTGATCTCAGGATTTCCTTTATATCGTATTGACCCTCCCGAAGATGCTTTTACCTTAAGGCTACGGGTGGCAAAGACACCGAGGCTGGCTCCCGAGGTAGATTCCGCTTCCACATCTTCTATTCTGAGCCCTTCAGCTTTACATACTGCACCGCTGCTGATATCAAGGCTTCCTGAACGCGCCTCTCCACTTAAAGAAGTACTGGAGCCACTGGAACCTTTTACCGTGATGGTTCCTGCTTTAATGTCAGCCTTTATATCTGAACCGGAAGACGTTTCCACCCGGGCTGTACCTGAAATATTGAAGTTTCCTTTGATCAGAGATCCTGAAGAGCTGTCAAGAGAAAGAGTATTTTCTTCAATCGTATTCAGAGTGGCAAAGCTGGCTCCTGAGGAGGCTTTAATGTCATTCAGCCTTGGAGAGGATACATTAACGCTGATATTCTTAAACTTCAGGTTCTTCACGCCTTTATTATCGATATAAACTTTAAGGATACTGCCCTCAACCTTCGTAATGATATACTGAAGCTTATCTGCATCTGCGATTACCTTTACGCTGGTCTGTTCGTCCTGCTTAAACACTACATTCACTCCCGTGCTCACCTGAATCCCGCTGAACTGCTGTACATTCCTGACCTCACCATTAAGGTAAGAAGTTGTATCACCGGAAGAAGAGCTGGTTTTTGTACTGGTTTTCGTACCGGTATTGGTTTCACTGGAATTGATGATCTTATTGATATCATCCATAGATAGTTTTCCATCCAGCTTGATCAGGATGTTTTCTCCTCCTCCGCTGTCAATGCTTAAAAGAAGATCATCCATAATACCATTTTTAGCTTCTGAAGAAAGGAATTTAATTTTGCTTCCGGAACTTTTCACCGCCATGATTTCATCATACTTCAGGTTAGTCAGGTATGAAGCTATATCCTTGTTCAGTTGAGATAAATTTGCCAGGTTATTTTTCCCTTTTCCGTCTCCGGCACCTTCCGTGATCAGGATTTTCAGTCCGTTGATTTTGGAGAGCAGCGGTTTAATCTGGTCCAGCTGTGAATCATCAATATTGAGGCTGCTCAGCATGCCAAACATAGGTTTCGCGATTTTAATCGTGGTTACCCCTTCCACTTCCTGATATTTATCAAAAAGTTTGTCAAATTTATCTTCCTGCCCATACACGTTGAAAAAGTGTGAAAAGGCTAATGCGAATATTATCAGTAATTTTTTCATGAGTCAATTTTATTTATGAGTAAGTATGCCCTGATCAGGTTGCATCATCTTAATTTATTTAAGTTTAGTAATTATCATCCACGACCTTCGGCTGCACCAGTTTTTCACTGACGTGGTTAGCAAATACCTGGAATGAATATTTGGTTACGTTAATGGCTTCTTCCACATTTTCAATGCGCTTGCCGTTAACAATGACGTAATTGTCTTTATAGCCTGTAGAATCTTTTGCCGGAGTATAAGTGGCATTATGTACAAATTTCGGCTTCTTTTCTTTTTTAAGCCTGCCCCTTTTGGAAAGGATCTCATCCATTACATCATTCTCCGCAATAGTGTTTTCCTGAAATACAGAATCTTTTTTAGATCCTGAAACGGAATCGCTGACAGCATTTACCGCTACCTGTTCCTGATGTTCATTGTTTTCTTCGATGAATGCATTTTTCTGCTGTCTGATCTGGTGTTCCACCAGTTTTGCCCGGTCCTCAATATCCGCCTGCTGAAGATAGTTAATCACAAACCCGGTTCCCGCCAGCAAAACTACTGCCGCTGCCATCCAGAACCATTTCGGAAACGAAGGTTTCATTTTGGTCCCGATTGGAATTATCGGAGTAGCTTTCTTGTCATCCTTAGGCATTCCTTCCGCTTTTTCCAGGAAATCATTGAAATCCCAGTCCATTTTTTCTTCCCTGATACTTTGGAAGATTTCATTGTATTTATCTTGAAATTGGTCTTTGCTCATAGCTCATCAGTTGTGAGATTTGTTCTTTTACTTTTTGTCTTGCCCGCATGAGATTTACTCTTACGGCATTTTCTTCCATATCGAGGATTTCAGAAATCTCAGAAACCTCGTATTCCTCTACATCCTTCAGGTGGATCACCATTTTCTGCTTTTCCGGAAGCTGGTTGATATACCCTATGATCTGTTCCTTCAGGTTATTCACATCCATACTGTACAGTTCTGACCGGTGCAGTTGGAGGTCTGCAAAGCCCTGCCTTACTTCATGGTGTTTCAGCCGGTTCAGGCATTCGTTGCGGACAGCTTTAAGAGCGTAGGATTTCAGGTTCCCGAACTGTCCCAGCTCATCCTTTTTCTGCCAGAATTTAATCATGAGGTCCTGTACCACATCTTCTGCCTCATCGCTGCTCATGACGAATCTTTTCGCAAAACGATACATGTCGTTTTTGAGAATAAATACCGTAGTCTTGAAAATTTCCTGGGTCATGAGTTTTGCTTCTATAGGTAAGACAATTGGAATCCGTTATATATTACACCGAATGATCACTTTTTTTTAAAATCTCTCTCCGGCTCTGTGATGCCTTTGTTTTATGAGGATCATAGTCGTACTTCTACTACAATTTTTAAAATTCCGGGACAATTTTTATTGCATCTCATTGAATTGAATTATTTTTAATTTCATATTTTTTCTGAACTGCAGATCAGGATGAAGAGAGAGATCGTCAAAATTAAATAAAATGTTTAATCCGGCTTATGAACAGTTTTGTTTCTGCAGAAAATTTTCTGGGCTATGGTTGATCAAGCATAAACCGGAAACTGAATTCAGGGACGAAACAATATTCAGATTTAAAAATATCAAAAGTGTGGTTCTTTTTAGCTCCGTGCTTAAAGAAAGTTAAAATAAAACCAGAAACCAATGAAAAAAAGCAAAACCAATGCAGACAGGATCGCAGAAAACCACTTTGCAGGCATTCAGCGCATTGTTAATCTTGAGATCATCATTGAGGGGAAAGTTATCAGAAACTTCAGGCATTTCCGGCTGCAGCAAAGCATCAGAAGGCATCACCATTTCGAACTGACCTTAGATCACGATACCCTGGGCAGCGGCCAGGACCATAATCTTGAAAATGCACAGCAGTTCTTAGGGAAGCGTTTAACCGTAGTTTTTAAATATAAGGACGTTGAACGTGACGGCCCGGAAAGAACTTTTGTCGGCTGTATCACCCAGGTTGCCTTCAGCCAGGAAAAAGCAAGCCTGGGAAGCATTATCCTGAAGGGGAACAGTCCAACTATACTTATGGATGCAGCCCGCCATACCCAGAGTTTCGGTGGTAAACAGCCCGTTAATACATCTACTATTGCCGACCATATTATAAAGGAAACTCTCGGATCCGGCAAATACGATTATAAAATCGATACAAAGAATAAAAGCTACATCAATTACAGTGCGCAATATAAGGAAACACACTATAACTATCTTGCTAGGCTGGCTGAAACCTACGGAGAACAGTTTTACTATGATGGCGAGATCCTTCACTTCGGGCAGCTGCCTCCGGGCGAGCAGCCTATAAAGCTTATTTACGGCAGCAATGTGAGCGATATTTCCGTAGAGCTGAATGCTGTGCATACCAAACCGGAATTTTTCGGGTACAACAGCAGTAAGCATGAAAAATCAGTGAGTACCACAGCCAGCATCAAGCATCTGGGGCAACTGGCTGCTAAAGCATACGACCTGAACGACAATATTTATACCGCCAGATCCCTGACGCCATCGCCTGTCAATGCAAATATGTCTTTAAATATTGACGATGCACAGAAAAGTGCCGCAGGAAGCGCGGCAGTAGAGGTGTTTACGGTTTCGGCAAATACAACAGTACCTTTCCTTTACCCCGGCTGTATTGCAGATATTGCGATGAGGAAACCGAACACCAATCAGACCTCTTATTTTACCAAGGTGATGATCACGGAAGTGGAGCATGAAGTCAATACCCGGGGATATTACACCGGATCATTTAAGGCAATTGCAGAAGGCACCGGATATATCCCGGCGCCTGAGTTTGAATATCCCAGTGCAGAGCCTCAGATTGCGACGGTAATATCCAATACAGACCCTCTTAACCAGGGAAGAATTCAGGTGCAGTTTGACTGGCAGCTGAATGATACCACCCATTTTATACGGATGATGAGCCCTGATGCCGGCGGAACCGATGCGGTTACCCAGAACAGGGGTTTTGTGGCCGTTCCTGAAGTGGGCGATCAGGTCATGGTAGGTTTTGAATATCACCATCCGGATTTCCCTTTTGCTATGGGAGGAATGTTCCATGGGCAGGTAGCGCTGGGCGGAGGAGTCAATAACCATATCAAATCTATCCAGACCCGCAGCGGGAATAAAATTATTTTTAATGACGAGCAAGGCAGCATCTATATTGAGGATCCCAGTGGCAACACCTATTTTATGGACGGCAAAGGAAATATTTCCGTCAATGCCCCTAACAACATGACTTTTACCGCAGGAAACAACATCATGATGACAGCCGGGAAAGACATCACATCTATTGCAGGAAACAGCATGTTTGCCACTGCCAACGTCAATATCGTATCGAATGCGGGCGTGAATATGATCGATACAGCAGGAAGAGACCTTATGCAGACTGCGACAGGAAATATCCACGAATCCTCCGACATGAGAAGCGAAATTTCAGAAAACGAGCGGAACATCCAGGCTAAGAAGAGTGATTCCTACGCTGAAAAAGTAACGGTGGTAAGCACAAAAGAGAATATGATCCTGCAAAGTGAAAAAACTGTAAAATCCCAAAGCGGGGAACAGGGAAATTCTCATTAACAGGATGAACATTATAAAAAGGTTAAGCAGTAGTCATTAAAAATTACCCATATGGCCATTCTGAAAAAAGCAAGTAATATCAATATACAGGTTGCCAATAATTACACTTCTTTGAGCAAAGTCTCCCATGAAGAATCGGGATCGGTAATTATTGAAGCCACAAAACAGAACCTGGAGCTTTCCAGCCAGAAAAGGGCGATACTGCAGGGGTTCGGAAAAGACGGAAAGGGAGAGGAAGGCTGTAGTGAAGGCGTAGTTAAAGTAAGCAAGAAGCTGATTGGCAAGGCCAAAAGGGATCCAGGATTCAATTTTGACGGGACAAAAGCAGAGGATATGTACTTTGCAGACAGCCCGGCCTCATCCGCATCCATTAAAAATGACCCCGTTTTTAAGAAGAATGATGCCACATTAGAAGCCTATCTGGATCAGCTGATGAGATCATTATCTATCGGAAGCATGGAAACCGTTGCACTGGAAATGGCTGACCGCTTTAAGAAGGGTACCGGAGGGACTTATAAAAGTGAAGTCCTTAATAAGGAAATAGCCAATAACGCTGCATTTGTTACCTACCATAATAAATTTCTGGCGGAACTGAAGAAAGAGCTGAAGAAAAATAATTACGACCCGGCTAAAATGAGTATGATTTCGATGAGCCTGTTGAATTTTTCTTCTTTCTGGGATAAGGTTTCAGGACTTGGGATTACCGTACACCAAGTATGGAGCGCCAAAGCAGAAATCATTGATTATTCCTATAACAGATGCACTAAGGTCTGGAACGGAAAGCTAAAATATACCTTTTATGACCATTTCGGTCTGGACTGGGATGATATCGTAAAACACGGAGAAGACAGGATTCCTCAATACCATACCGGGGATTTCTTTAAAGCGTGGTATATTTTGCAGCATTACAGATCAGCAAAACCATTTATCACCGAAATGGAAAGAAACGTCGTTATTGGCGGTAATTCTGACAACGACTAACTTATGAAAAATCTAATCATTTTATTTACATTATTCGTGGCATGTATTCAGAACAAGTCGGAAGACTTCAGGTTAGCAGCTTTAAATCCCGTCACATACGAGTTTAAAGCCGGAGAGCATAAAAATAGGATTGACTATTTTTATGCAGAAGGTCATTTTTCATATACCCCATCGGATTATGAAAAGCTCAAACAGAAAATCAATGAAAAAACAGCGTCTGTAGATCTGAAAAGCTATCAGCTGTATTCCGTTTATATTTACAAAGAAACGGATGTGGTCAACCGGAAGTATACAGGCGGGAAAACAGGACTGGACGGCCACAATAATGACCTTATCGCTTATATCAGATATAACCAGGGTACAATGGATATTTTTTACATTACCGAAAAAGGAAATGTTATTTATGACATGCTTTCCGGTAAGGAAGAGCGGTTTGAATTCGATCAGTAAAAATAAAGAACAATGGGAGGACCGGGCGTCATATTCGACAGGAAAACACCTATTCAGAGAAACGGAATAGAGCCTACGCAGGTGAAAAGCATCAAGCTTATCTCCGATCTGGATGACGGAGCAGCCAATGATGGAAAAAGGACCATAAAGGAAAAAAGCGGGCTTGTTTTCGGGAAGACCTATACTTTTAAGGTAGAATCTTATACCAACGAAGAGCCCAAGGATGTAAACCTGATCAAATGGGCAGTAAGCTATACGGATAAAGAAACAGGGGTATTTTATAAGAATGTGCTGAAAGATGAGTTTACAGGAGATGAAATCAGCATTACATTTAACGATCACAATGGCTGCGGTAATGATTTAAATATCATCGCCTATATCAATGATGCAGAACATGAAGGAAAACTGACTCTTTTCAAGCATTACAGGTTCAGGTATTTTGACCGTGTTGTTTTATTGAATGAATTAAATAAAAGGAAAACAGAACCCTGGCTTATCAATCAGGACAGTACGAATACCTGTGGTCCCAGCGCCATCATGTACTCCTTTGCTAAAAAGGACAGTGAAAATTATGCTAAATTCATATCGGATCTTCATGGAAAAGGTTATGCCCAATTTAATGACTATAAAATTGACATCAGTAGTGATGGAGATTTAAAAGACATTGCAGATACCAATCCAAAAACAAAGACCAATTTCCCCGTTAATATGGCCTATTGTGACTGGATTCCAAACATATGCATTACAGATCAGGAAAATACCGTTTTTGATTATGAAGGAGATACCAAGGAGGATTTTTCCGCTATTACCCTTCCGTCCCGTCTGGAAAAGTTGGCCAAATCCCTGCTGGGCTATACCGATGTTGTTAACAATACCAATCTTTATTTTAATAAAACAGGATGGATGTGGGGAGCCACACTGGAGGATGTGGCAGAGCTCATAACAGCAAAAAATGAAGGTTATGAAGTATTTCTGCTGGTCAGCATCAATTTACTTTACAGTAAAGCTTCTGACTCTATGTTTTCAACCGCTGAGCATTGGATTGTGCTGGAATCGATACAGCATGGGGAAGCAGGCTTTGTAAAATTTAACGTGTATACCTGGGGAAGAAATCCGGCCCTTAAAACATATAATGTCAGTTATGATGTGTTCAGAACCAATTACTACGGATTTGTAAAAGCTAAATAATATGAAAATAAACTTAATATCTTTATTGATAAGCATTATTTCAATGGTATTGCTGGCTGTTTTAATCTACCAGATTGTCAGTTATGTTTCACCACCGGTAACTGTTGACGGGCATCGGTACATGCCGACAAGCAATATTTTAAAATCTGTATTTTTCAGTTTTTTGTTTTCTGTTGTCATTTTTTTTATCTCCAGAAAAATTTTAAAAAAGAACACCTGATCACTTTCAGTAATATATAAGCTAAACAGATATGACCTCATCAGCTTCTGACATATTCCCTACGTCTACTTACCTGGTTAAGGATCAGTGCACGGTAAAAATCGGCGCAGAGCAGCATGATGGAAATCTCTCATACACCCTTTATGTAAAGCAGGGAGAGAAAAATCCTGAGGAAATCGTTATCGACAGGACCAATATAAAGGTCAATAATCAGGACATAGACACCAAATTCCTCAGCGTAGCCAACCAATATATGGAAGCCCTGTTCCCGTTGGTCTGTATCATAGAAAAATACAGGTTAGTCATTCAGAATACGGATGAAATCAGAAAACGGATCCAAAAGACAGATATGGATATTCACGACCTGTACAGCGGGGAAGGGATAGACCACATCCAGACCCGATTTTTTGCGGCCATTCAGACAGATGAAAAGCTGATTCAGTTCATCAGTCAGCTTCATTGTATGAGGGTGCTGGAATACAGCCTGCAGAAATTCAACCCTGAAACCACCTATGGAACTTTATGGCAAGTCATCCCTGTAGGAACCACTGAATGGAAAGGCGAGATCAGATACAGAAAAGACCATAATATATTGTCTTTTGAACCGAAAATCAACAATGCCCAGGACATTATGGATGATATCATCCGATATATCCACAGACATGAGTATAACGTCAGCTTTGATGAAGAAACACTCCCGCTGTATGCAGATTTCCAGAACAATATCCAGTACACCGGGGAAACAGGCAGAATCAGAAAAGCAGAAAACAGGGTCTGTATAGAAGCCGGGGAAAAATTTTATTATCAACACACCATCATCATCGAAACAAAATAAGAATATGTCAGCACCAATCCCATATACTGTCCAGAGCGGAGAGACGCTGCAGGACATTGCCAAGAAGCTGGGTATCAAAGACTGGACAAAGCTTAAGGATTATCATAATGCCCATTCCGGAACTAAGGTGGGCAACACTCCGTATACAGGGTTTTCTTTAATGACCCCCGCTCCTGATGAAGTGTACCAGCTCAACGGTGAAACACCTCCTCCGGATCCGGCACAGGAACAAAAATCGGCGCAGCAGAAACAGGAAGAGGAAAAGAAAAAAGAGGAGGAAAAAAAGAAGAGCGAACAGGCTGCCAAAAGTGAGCATGACGGAAAATATTTTGTTGTGCACAATGCAAAATGTGTCTGTGATAAAGCTGAAAACCCTAAACAGACCGCCAACCTCCAGGTAACGACCCATTCGATCATTGTGCTTAATGATGAACAAGGGAAACTGGCCGCCACCGATGAGGATAAAACATTTATCCCTGCCGCTGCCACTTTTGGAAAATGCACCCTGAAACCTTCAGCCGGCGGATACCTTCCCTGTACTGTAGCTCCTGCCCCAAAATGGAATAAAACCTATGAAAGCACGCAGGTAATGGGAAAGAATACGCTGACCGAGATATCTGAATTACCGTGTATGACGGGAGGTAAAATCACCATTTTCAACCACGGCCAGACCGATTCGGTAAGCAATGCCCATGCAGACAATACCAATCCGGCAGAACTTGCCATGGTGAACCCTGCTGTAGACCAGCCGAAGAGAAAAGAAGACTACCCTTCCGTAACATCCATCACGTTAACCGCTATAGAAAACAGGACCGATTTCAAGCCAATAGATTCAAAAAGCAAATCCGGCGCGATACACCTCCGCAAAGATGAAGAAGCCTCCTTTAAAGCCAATCTGAAAAGCGGCAACCGGCAATTCACTTCATGGATGGTATACAGCGACCATCAGGGTAAAAAGGAAAACAGGATACTGCTTAAAGAACATATCGGCACTGAATTTTCGCAAAGCTTTGAAGGGCTAGGGAAATTCAGGATTGAAGGATATGGAAAACCCAAAACTCCGGAATTTGAACAGGGAAAATATGACAAATGTGATCCGACATGTTCCATCGACGTTGAGGTTGTTGAGAACACCCTTCTTGAACTGGAATGTACCTCCGCAGATTTCACGACACGTATCGACGCTTCCAAAAACAGGAAGTTCAGGAAAGGCGTCCCATCGGTTTTCAAAGCCAAGTTCTTCATCCCGGATCTTACGGAAGAAGAGAAATCCAGGCTCAGTTTATCCGTACTGGACGCAACAGAAAATACAATTACAGAAGGAGTGCAAACCAACGGGGAAAGCTTGACCTTTACGCCTCAGAACAGCAAAGCAAAATATACCGTCCTCGCAAGGTACACCAATGAACAGGGTGAAGTCATCGAGAAAAAGATATCCGGAGAGACAGAAAGCAATGCCGTACTGGGAATCAGCCACGGTGCCGAGATCGTCAGGCCGGGAACAGACATGTCTTTCAGTGTTTCAAAAATGAAATATAAATTCGGGGAGGACCATTCCCCTTATGGACTTACCGCTGATGAATCTGCTGAAGTTAAATGGAACCTGAACGGCGTACTCCTGGGAACCGGGAAAAATATAACAATACCCGGATCCAGACTGATGGCTCCGGGAAAATATGTTGTGGAAGCCTACAGCATTACAGCCAATGCAGGGAGCAAAAAAGAAGATGATGACTGGCGTTTTGAAGTGAAACAGAATGTGGTCACTGAAATCAAAGCAGGCAAAAAAGCAAGGACCGGATCGGAAATTCCTTTTGAGATCGGTAAAACGCTGCTTAATGGTTACGATCCCGCCAAAGACGGACCTATCGTATGGAAAATTACAGGTCCGGCTTCCGGAACGGGAAGCGGGCAAAAATTCAATTATACCTTCAGGCTGCCTGGTGAATACACCATTGATTGCCTGATGGGCGGACGGGCTTCTGCCACACCGCTGAAACTTAAAGTAACCCAACCGAAGATTTTAGTGGAAACCTCCAAATGGATTGATAATGACGGCAGCAGCGGGAACATGATCAAAGAAGCGGGGTACGGGCAGGAAATCAGTGCTTTCGTAAAATTCGAGGGGCTGCAGGGTGAAGATATGACCCTGCAGATTTATGATAATGACAGCAACGGGGTCAACCTGGTGCATTCTGCCGATGGAAAGCTGCCGGAAGGCAGCAACGGTACGTTCTGGCCTTTAACGCTGGATAACAGTATCAGGCTTAAGATTGAAGCCAAAGGAATTACAAAAGACGGCAAACTGCATTTCATGCTGGTTCCGAAAGATCCGGGCCTGCAAATCCTCAATGGAGATAAGCCTTTAGGGGAATATTTAACCGTTTCCGGTATTCCAAAGATTGTTGACGGCTATTTCTGTGATGCCGGAGACACGGAAAAACTATACAACTCCCCTATTGACAAGCCTTTATACTTTAAAGTCTATGCCATTAATATGGTGGATAAAAAGGTGGAAGTCCATTTTATGACACAGTCTGATCCGTATTTCGGATTTGCATGGAGTGCCAAAACGTGGAAAGACTGGAAGGATGTGAAGGAAAAGTTTTCAAAGGAGAATTTCTTCCATAAAGCGGAAGGTACCATCAATAAGAAAGGAGAACTGATTGTAAAAGTAGACCCGTCGAAACTCGGGAAGCCTAAAAACTATTTCAAGATCGCTGCCGTTGTCAAAACGACAGAAGGCGAAGGAAAAGAAGCTAAGGAAATAGCCGCTTATATGGAGAAAACGGACCTTGCGATCCTCTATGCTACCGCCAAGCTTCCTGATATGGTGGAGAACAAAGGAGCGGTGAAAGTAGGCAGGGAACGGCTGAGCAACATTTTAAACTGCGAAGGGAAGTTCTGTATTAAAAAAGGAAGTCCTAAAAGTGAGCTGATCCGGGAAATCAATATCCGCCTGGCCGGATTCGGCGGTAATGTGCCGACGGATGAATTTACGGACCGAACAGAGAAAATGGTCAAGCAGTTCCAGCGGGACTATATGAAAGTGCCGGAAACCGGAAAAGTCTGCGGCAATGTTTTAAAAGCCATTGATGAATTCCAGCAGAAATACCCGATAAATTTTGAGGAGATCAAATGCAAATGCGGTTCCTGCTCAGGATTCGGAAAAGAAAGAAGCAGTGATGAGTACCAGAAAACAACCATCCAGGAAAAACACAGGAAATATGAATACCCGGGAATCCACAGAAGTCTGATCTGTGCATACAGGGCCTCCCTGTTCTATGTAGAAAAAGATAAAGGGCTGGGATTCAAAACAAAATGGATCGAATCCGGTTACCGGTGCCATGACCACCCGATCTACATCAGGGACAGGACGACCAATCACTGCGGAAAAGCCATAGACATTCATTACAACCTGCTGAGCTCGGGAGAGAGAACCAGGAGCAATGCGGATATGAATAAAATACGGAAAGAGATCTTTATGAAATATACCGGGGCCAAGCAGGACTGGAATGCCGGCAAAGATATTTTTTACCTGGAATCTTTTGCCACCACATGGGTGCATTTTGATGTCAGGGAGTTTTCCCAGGCCTACCTGACCAAAAATTATTTCGTAAAAAGCAATGAGGAGCTTAACGGCAAAAGTATCGTACAGCTTGCAGATGAACTGGGCTTTAAAGATACCTGCAGCTGCAGCGGCCAGTTTGCCACTCCTGCTCCGAATAAGAATTCTGAAGGGAATACGGAACGTGTGGATCCTAAAACGCTTAAAGCCAGTGACCAGCTGGTTGCCTTTATCAAAGACTGGGAAAAGCTGATGAAAAATCCTTATAATGACAAGCATGATTATTGCACGATCGGGTATGGCCACCTGATCAAAAAGAAGAAGTGTGAAGACATTACCATCCCTGCAGAGTTTAAAAACGGGATCACAGAGGAGGAAGCCACCAGATTATTCAAAGAAGACCTGGTGGAATTTGAAAAGGCTGTTCAGAGAGATGTGACGGTTAAACTGTATCAGCGGGAATTCGATGCACTGGTTGACCTGTTATTCAATTGCGGCGCTTATTTCCTAAGTGCTAATAAAGCGCCTAAGCTGTATAAAAACCTGCTGGATGAAAAATATGAAGAGGCGGCTAAAGAATTTCTGGATATAGAAAATAAAACCAGGAGAAAGCAGAACTATGAAATGTTTATCAACGGAAATTATGATTCGACACATTAAGTTATTTTTGATTGTAACAGCGGTTTCTTTTGCAGGCCTGAACTGCAGGAAAAAAGAGCCGGAAGCAGTTAACAGGATTTCCGGAACTGAAAAAAGCGACAGCATCCGGAAGCATAATAATAACCTTGAGCATTACGCAAGATGGAAATATGCACCGAATAAAAAAAGCCGGGATTATCAGGAATACACGTTATATATAAGCAAGGATTCCATGAAGGTTTTTAATGGTGATACCGAAGTCTGTTCCGGAGAAATCGTACAGGAAAAAAACACCTATGCCGGATATTTTAAAAGTGCGGCAACAGGTAAACAGATCAGAGCGCAGCTGAAAAAAGACTTTTCCATTGCAGGAACGGACAACCTTCTGGTCATCCTGAATGCGGACGGGGATATTGCAAAAAAGGGCTGTCAGTTTCCGTTCAATGAGGTATTTATTGCAGACGGGTATTTGTTCTTTTACAAAGACGGCTACCATGCCTTTATATCTGACCACAGCTCAGAAAAGACTGCCGGAGATCCGGACCGGATTACCTTTTCCGAATTACCACTGCCCTATCAGAAAAAGATCGATTACAAAAATGCACAATACCGTCTGCTCCCTGTAAAAGGGACTTCCGGGCTTTCAGAATTTTCCTGCGGAGAACCTGAAATGCGCTATATTCCTCTCGAAAAAACAAAAAAAGCAGAACTCATCCTGGTTCCTATGGATTGCGGCGATGCCCCTTACCGCTATTACCTGCTGTCTGTTGTTAACCATCAGGTGGTCTCAAATGTTTACGTGGAAGGAGAACTGTATGAACCTGAAAATTTGGACAACCCGGAAATTACCCGCTTCAGCATCAGCAAAGAATCTGTACTAACGGTGGAAACGACCAATAAGGATTTTTCAGGTAAAAACACGGAGAAAAGCTATATTATTGATAAACGGGGCCGGATTATTGAGTATCATTGACATGCCCCACCCGGGCTGAGCAACCGTTGAAATATGTATACCGTCTTTTTCTTTCTAAAAATATATGGGTGAAAATCCGGGCTACCGCAGTTGGTGCCCATATGTAAGAAAAGCACAATAAGACTTCACCAACTATATAACCCCAGCCTCAGCAACCCTATTCTTTGCCTAGCAATTGCCTGAGGAATGCAATCTCCTCATCTTTATCCTTAAGCCGCTGCTCGTACTGTTCTATCAGCTTTTCCGGATTCTGATTTTGATAAATGAAACCATTATTTCCACCATGAACATTATCATAATTAAATGATAGTCCATCACCGCTCAGGAAATCCAGCACACTGACTTCCAGCGTCTTTGCAATATCTTCCACCTGATGAAAATCCGGTTTGGTTTTGTCGTTTTCAAAATTGGAATAGGTCTTTTGGGAAACCCGGAGCACTTCTGCCAGGTATTCCTGCGTAAAGTTTTTATTGATCCTCGCTTTTTTCAGTTTTTCTCCCAGCGTCATAGCACAATTTATTTTTATCAAAAGTACATATTTTTTTCTTTCAGAAAAAGGCTACGGAAATCAGTAATTTTTTACTGTATTTTCTCAGATTGTTTTTCACACCTTTGTATAGTAAGAAAAATTATTTATATTTAACCTATTAAAAACTAATGCTTATGATGCGAAAATTAATTTCGTGGCTGTCTTTCATGATGGCGTTCTGCCTTGTCCTGCTTTCCTGTGTCCATGATGAGATCTATACTTCTTCCGATCCGGCGTCTAAGGAATACCATTCCAAGAGCCTCTGGAAAGAAGATGAGAAGTATATTAAAAATGTCATGAAAATCTACTCAGAACATTATGAAGAAATAAAGAAGGGAGCCGGTGAACCGATGTGGGATTATGCAATGACCATGGACCGGTTTTATGAAAGCTTCCTGATGGTTCCGGTGGCTGAGCATGGAAAAGTTGTTGCGGTACTGAATGTGCCGAGGAAAGGACAGAGGGTTTATTTTACCTATACCCAGGTACAGAATGATATGGCATTTTTCCAGAACCTGATGTCCTCAAGGCTCAAAAGGGCAGAGACGACCCTAATGGATAATACAGCGGGAAAGTTAGTCTGTACAACCAAGACCATTTCAATGTTTTACCCGGATAATGAAAGTGATCCTGATGGCCCAGGACATTGGGAATCGCATCATGTGACGGAATGCAAGAGCCAGCAGCTGGAGAGCTGTGTCGGTGAAGTGCTTCCTGACGGTACATGCCTTGGAGGAGGCGGGAATGATCCGGGCTATCCCTACCCCGGAGGAGGAGGCGAAGATCCGCAGCCGGAACCTTATGATCCTTGTGAGAAAGGAAAAGATTTGTTAAAACCTTCAAAAGGAAATATTAAAACTCTTATTACCAATGGCATGTATTCTTATATTAATAACAGTAGCACTGGAGAAGCCGGAATATATTTAAAGAAAGACAATTTAGGGAATATTACGTCAGAGGTAGCTCCATATACAGCAGGTGCAGCATTACCGATTAAAACCGGAGGTAAATATTTTAGTGCTATACATACTCACCCAACTGATGCATACCCGATGTTCTCATGGACTGATATTTATGCATTATATAAATTAGAAATACAGTCAGCACAATATAATGAAGGATATTCTAGTTTATTATTAGTCTGTCAGGATGATAATGGAGTGAAACAAACTTATGTTATTATGTTTGAAAATATAGGCTCTTATATGGAGGATGTCTTTAATAACCCAGAGAATATAGGATGTAGCCATCAAGAAATTAAGGATAGAATGGACCTTATATTAGAAGATAAATACAAAAAAGAAGCAGATAAAAGTGTTCCTAATTATGAAAGCGCTTTTCTACAAGTAACTTTTGGAACTAACGTAGGACTTTATAAAGCAAATGCAGATTTATCAGGATTTAGTAAATTAGAAATACAATCCAATATAGCTGATTCTATCGTAATACCAATCAATTGTAATTAAAATAAAATCATGAAAAAAACATCCATTATATTAATCTTATTAATATCACTTACTCTAAAAGGTCAAACAATAATTGATATTAATGATTCCACCTATTCTAATTGGAGTAACAATGACTATAATTACTACAAAAAAGATATGCATAATCTATTAGATATATTTCAAGGCACATATATATATACGAATGGTAACACAAGTTTTAAGATTATTCTAAAGAAAATGATTAAACAACCCGAAGGTTTACACTATGAAGATATGATTATTGGAGAATACCAATATGTAGAGAATGGAACAGAAAAAATTAATACTCTATCAAATCTTGACATTAGTTATTCTAATCAGTTTTTAAAACATGGTATTGCAGGAAATGGAATTATAGCTAATATTTATAACAGATTATGGAAATGCCCTCAATGTAATCCTAATGAAAAGAGATTAATTTTGAGAATTAGAGATAAGTCAACCGACAGGTATGCAAATATGATATTACGAAGGACAACAATTGATAATAAGGAAGTATTGCAAGTTAAAATTAACAATATAAACGGTGTGACTTATGACGTAGAGCATGAAAGCCCTCCTGCAAATTTTTCTTTACCAATCGGAGAATTTACAATGAAAAAACTATAAGATGAAATTTAGTTGATTTTTCAATCATGAAAAGATCTTTACAAATGGACCAGGCAAATAGAATATTACTAAAAAAAACAATTAATTCTTGCCTGTATCATAAAGTATAAATTCTATTATGATATGATGAAAAACAAATCAAAATTTAAAACTCCTGCCCTGAAAACTTGGATCATATGCAGGATACTCCTAACGGAAAACTCTGCGAAAAATGCTCCAAGTGCGTGATTGATTTTACAGATAAATCAGATCAACAGGTACAGAAGATTATATGAGGTGCTTCAAAGAGGTAAGATTCTTAAGAATGTAAGATCATAGGCTAATATTGTTTTCAATAAAAAAATACATTTATGAAAAAAAATTATACAATTATATTCATACTATTTTTGACCTCTTTTTACTATTCCCAAAACGTTCCCAAAGACTCCTTGTATGGAAATATTAGGAAAATCAGAGAAAAAGTTTTGTTCCTCACTAAAAAAGAAAACCCTCAATTGCTTTACTATGACGATTATGGCCATTCAGGATTCATGGGACCTGAGTCTACTAAAGTCCGCTTTTTTGATACTTGGTTCTCATCAGAAATTTGTTATTACATCAATAATGAAAGATATTTTAATAAAGACAGAAAAATCACACATGATATCTGGTACGGAAAGAATGATAGTATAAGGAAATCTTACCAATTTGTATATGATGATACAAACAGACTGATCAGAAAGATTGATTCTTCCTTGGGAATAGAAACCCATTATTATTCTAATTACGGAGATGAAAATATTATCAGTGAAAATTTGAAATATCATTTATTTTCCCATACTTATAAAAAATACAGGGATGGAAAACTTATACTCTCTAAAAACTTCGATAATAATGGGACGGCGTATGAGCATAAATATGCATATAATTTGAATGGTAAATTATCTTACAGGATATATAAAAATCCAAACACTTGGAAAAAGATTGATAAAAGAAGTTTTTCATATGGTATACAGGATTCTATTGGAAAAATTTATAAAGATATTATTAACTTTTATGATGATAGAAACAGAATTATAGAATCGTGCAGTTATGATTTATATGAAGATGAAAAACATGAAAATCCCGTTATTACAACTAGAATACAATATATTTACCTAGGAAATAATTTGATCACAAAAATCCAAAAATATAAAGAAGGGCCTGCCAGTTATTATAACTACAGATATGATGATATAGATCGGCTTAAAGAAAAATATTGTTGTAGCAAGAATATTGATGAGGCAAAATTAATTTATAAATATCACTATCAAAGGGATGGTAAAATAGACAGACTGGAATATACCGAAGAAGATTTTCCCACTAAAAAAATGAAAACTTATAAAGTCTTATTTTCCTATCGATATGATATAAACAAGAACTGGATTGAAATCATTAAAAATGTAAACGGAAAAGATCTTTACAAATGGACCAGGGAGATAGATTATTACTAAAAATTTTAATTAATTTTTTGCCCGTATCAATAAAGTATAAATTCTAGTATGACATGATGAAAAAACAAATCAGAATTCAAACTCCCTGCCCTGAGAACTGGGATCATATGCAGGATACTCCTGATGGCAAATTCTGCGAAAAATGCTCCAGATGCGTGGTTGATTTTACAGATAAAACAGATGAGCAGGTAGAGAAGATTCTAGGAGATGCTGGAGGACGAGAAATATGCGGCATGATTTCCACGTGGTCATTATCTATGGCAGCAGCAGGAATTGTTCTTATTACCAATCTTACATTCGTACAGGCTTAAACTAAAAGTAATGCCGGAGTTAATATTGAACAAAAGATAGATCGTATTACAAAAGTTTCGGGTAAGCTTACTTTTAAAAGGACTAAAAAGGAGATAGTAGATGCTGAGGTATTCTTTATCTGTAAATCGAAATACATTAAAACAAAAACGGATAAAGACGGAAATTTCGTTTTAAACATTCCGAATGATTTGATCAGGAGAAAAAATGTTTTGTACTTTAGTTTTAACCTATTAAATGATGAAACCTATAAAAATTTAGACAGAGCACCTTCCAATCTGATGAATGGTGATATTTATGAAAATACTTCTGTTATTTTTACCAGAAAGGAACAAATTAATGAAAGGGAATTTCAGATAGATTCACAGCATGCCTATGTGGGAGGCATTGCTGTTATGGAAGAAAGGCCACCTGATTACTATTATTTTGATGGAAAAAGCATTAGCGAAAACAGGTTTGAAAAGTTTAAAAAAGGAAACCCGGATTATCAGTTTTTCATTTTCAATGGTAAAGAGGCTGAAGTAATAACAGGAAAAAGCTACCTGGAAACGGTACAGTTACTATTTTCAAAGTAAAAGTTTAGACCTATTATTATCCCAAATACGATGAAAAAACAGTTTAAAATTCAAGATCCTTGTCCTTAAAACTGAACCATATGCAGGATGCTCATGATGGAAAATTCTGCGAAAAGTGCTCCAAATGCGTGGTTGATTTTACAGATAAACAGATCAGCAGGTAAAGAACATTATATGAGAGGCTGGGGGAAAAGAAATATGTGGCAGGATTTCTACAAGGCCCCTGTCTATTGTGGCTGCAGGAATTATTCTTATAACTCGCCTAAATCTTGTACAGACCCAGACTAAAAGTCATCACGGAATTCTTACAGAAGCGGCATCATACCATATGGCGAAAATTTCGGGTAGACTAGTTTTCGGAAAAATCCAGCGGCC
The DNA here is from genome assembly GCF_002770595.1 of Chryseobacterium camelliae. NCBI lineage: Bacteria > Pseudomonadati > Bacteroidota > Flavobacteriia > Flavobacteriales > Weeksellaceae > Chryseobacterium > Chryseobacterium camelliae. Next base: position 2,421,522 of record NZ_CP022986.1, read on the forward strand.
GATTCCGAATGCAGATGCTTTTCATTTTTGAGAGTAAAGAAGCTGAGATTGTAGCAAAAAAAGTGATTTGGGAATCCTGCAATTGTTATTTTTAAAATAAATAAGTCAAAGATATAAGAAATATCAAACTATTATAAATAATATTATTACATTTGACTGGTAAAAAAAATATAAACATGAGAAAAACATTTTTCACTATCCTGTCACTTATTTCTTTCAGCTTATTGTATTGCCAGAATGTTATACGTGTAAATGAGGCCAACAACGACATTTATTACAAGATAAATTCCAAAGGAGCAGGAAGACAACTGAACTATGATGAAATTTCCGGCAGCCCTTATCTGACGAAGGATTTCAGCTTAGCAAAAGTTGGGGATAATTATGAGAAAGCACCTGTACGCTATAACAGTTACAGGGATGATATAGAATTCCAGAAAGATGGGAAAACCCTGGTTCTCCCGAAAGAAGCCCAACTTTCCAGAATAGAAATTTTTTCTCCTAAACAGACACTGGTCTTATTAGAAACTCATGATGATCTGGATGGGTATTTTTTTGAACTTGTCAACGGAAAAAACTCACTGTATAAAAAAGTAAAAACTAAATTTATTGATGTTGTTCCTGCTGCCAATTCATTTACTACAGAAAAACCTGCTAATTTCAGGACACAGGAACCTGTATATTATATTAAAACTGAAAAAGGCTTTATTAAAAAACCTAAGAACGTGAGCGACATAACAGATCAGCTTGCGGATAAAAAAAGTGCTATAGAGAGTTTTGTTAAATCAAATAAAATAAAATTCAGTAAAGAAGAAGACTTAATAAAATTGGTTAATTTCCTGAATCAATAAATTAGGCAGGCCTCTAAAAGCAGAGGCCTGTCCTTTTTATACGGATCAATATGCATCAAAAATATGCTTGAAAATCGCTTTGTCTTCTTCTGTTAAAGCAACCTTTCTCCTGGCCATGGCACGTTCTGCCACTTCGTAGGCTTTATCCAGCTTGAAGCGTTCGTCTTCCTTCCTTCCGCCCCAGGAAAAATTCTCTACCAGGTTCGGCGGGAAGCCTTCCCGGAAGATATTGGAGGCTACCCCAACTACGGTTCCGGTATTCAGCTGGGTATTGATGGCCGTTTTGGAATGGTCGCCCATGATCAGGCCTGCAAACTGCAGTCCTGTATCTTCAAATGCTTTGGTACGATAATTCCAGAGCCTTACGTGGCTGTAGTTATTTTTCAGGTTGGAGGAATTGGTATCGGCGCCGAAGTTGCACCACTCCCCGATCACGGAATTCCCGATGAATCCGTCGTGGCCTTTGCTGGTATATCCGAAAATAATGATGTTGCTCACTTCACCGCCTACTTTGCAATGCGGACCAATGGTGGTGGCGCCATAAATCTTAGCTCCCAGGTTGAACTTGGATCCTTCACCCAGGGAAATCGGACCACGGAGATGGCAGCCTTCCATGACTTCTGCATTTTTCCCGATATAGATTTTTCCGGTTTTCGTATTCAGGGTTGAAAATTCGATTTCCGCACCTTCTTCAATAAACAGGTCTTTCTTATCCCCTAAAAATCCATTGGTTGGTGACAGTTCCTGTGAAGTCCTGCCGTTGGTCAGCAGCTCGAAATCAAAATCAATCGCCTGTTTGTTGTAGGTGAACAGGTCCGAAGGTTTTTTGAAAAAGATGAGGTCATCTTTAATATCCGTCATCTTTTCAATCTGATGCAGTGAAAAACCTTCCATATTGATTCTTGCGGCAATCAGTTCATCTTCGTATACCAGAGCTTCTCCCTGCTTCAGGTCTTTAATCTGGCGGATCACTGTTTCCGTCGGCAAAAAATTGGTGACCAGGAAAAGGCTTTCCTTTTTCTCCGGCTCCGGAAATTTCTTCTGAAGGTAAGCCTCCGTAAAATAAGAGGCCTCTGCGTTACCAAGGATTTTCTGCCACCTTTCGGCAAACGTGAGGATCCCGCAGCGCATGGCTGCTACCGGACGGGTGAAAGTCAGCGGAAGAAAATCTTCCCAGTATTGAGCATCTGAAAATACCAATTGCATATGATCGAAATTAGAAGTTGATAGTACGTGTTTTAAGCCACGAAGGAAGATGAGGTTTGACTCTCCGTGCTGGCTGCTGTTCTTCCTTCTTTGCGGCTGACACAAAAATACGAATCCTGTCGTTAATTTCCTGCCGGGATAGCCAATTATCCGGAAACAAAAAAGTCTCCCGGAATCCGGAAGACTTTTTATATGGTAACATCAAAAAATTACTTAGCGAATTTTTTGTATTTGTTCATGAACTTGTCTACTCTACCTGCGGTATCTACCAACTTCACTTTTCCGGTGTAGAATGGGTGAGAAGTAGAAGAGATTTCCATTTTGATCAATGGGTACTCCTGTCCTTCGTATTCAATGGTATCTTTTGTTTCTGCAGTAGATTTGCAAAGAAACACCTCGTCGTTACTCATATCTTTGAAAACAACAAGTCTATAATTTTCTGGGTGAATTCCGTTTTTCATAATACAATTTTTAAAATCTTTGAAAAAATTAAATTTTGCTTTCGAAATAGTAATGGATATTTCTCTGCTAATTTTAGGTTGCAAAAGTACAACATTTTTTTAAATATCCAAACGGACTATTCAATAATTTTTTCTTAATAAGAAATTTAAAGTATTTTCGTTACATTTGAAATCTGTTTAAACATAATTTCAATGAAATTCAAACTATTACTGGCTTTTTCTTTCTGGATGCTTGTTATGGCGGTATCCTGTAATAAGGATGACATTAATTTTGACACCCCTTCTCAGGCGCTCAGATTTTCCAGGGATACGGTATTCTGCGATACGGTCTATCATCAGGTACGCTCCGAAACATATGCCGTAAAGGTCTATAATAATGAAGACAAAGATGTGCTGATCCCAAGAATCAACCTTGAAAAAGGAGCTACTTCCCTCTATAAGATCAATGTGGACGGAAAATCCGGATACGATTTCAAAAACGTTCCGTTAAGAAAAAAAGACAGCCTGTATATTTTTGTTGAAATTGCTCCCGAAGCTTCCGGCCCGCAGGCAATCGCTGATGACAGGATCTTATTTGACAGTCCCGGAGGACAACAGCATGTAACATTGTTCTCGGTAGTCCAGGATGCAGAATTTTTCATCCAGACGCCAAACAATTCCAATACCATCAGCGGAAATACGACCTGGACCAATAATAAAGCGAAAATCATTTATGGTGACCTGACCATAGGGCCAAACGTAACATTAGATATCCAGGCCGGAACCAAAGTATACTTCCATAAAAACAGCGGGATGAAGGTCTCCTCAGGTGCCACCCTGAACATTAACGGCGCCCTGAATAATGAAGTAATCCTCCGCGGCGACCGCAATGATACCTATTATGATACCATCCCTAAAAACTGGAATTCGATCCGGATGCAGGCCAACTCTAACCTCAACATGAATTTTGCAAGGCTTTTCGGAGGAACCAACGGTATTGATATGAGACAGGCAAATGCCAACATCAGCAATTCCTTTATCCATACCTTCCAGGATTACGGGTTGTATGCTGTTGCCTCTACCGTAAATGCGAGAAACCTGGTGATGAACAATTGCGGGGAATCCTGCATCGGTATCTTCAAGGGCGGAAATCACAGTTATACCCACGCCACTATTGCCAATTATTCCGGAACCATGGGGTCACGCAACAGGAACGGCATTTTTGCCGGCAATGAGTGGAAAAATGATGCGGGACAAACGGAACAGGGTGCTTTGCAGCAATTGAATATCAGGAATTGCATCGTCTATTCCGACCGTGATAATGCCGTGAATTTCGAACCGACCATGGGACAGCAGTTCAACTTTCTGATCCAGAATTCCCTCCTGAAATATTCAGGCACATCAGAAGCCGGCTTTACGTTTGACACCAATCCGAATGTTGTACAGAGCCTTAAAAACCAGGATCCGCTGTTCATCAATTATTTCATTGCCCACCAGAATCTGCGGGTACGACAGAATTCACCTGCACGCGGAAAAGGAAATGTTTCTGTAGCCGCAACCGTACCACTTGATATCGTGAATGCATCCAGAACCTCAAACCCGACGCTCGGAGCATATCAATAATGGAAATTACCCATCTGCAGCAACAGGTAGACGAATGGATCAAAACCATCGGTGTACGGTATTTCAATGAGCTGACCAATATGGCCATGCTTACGGAAGAGGTAGGCGAAGTAGCCCGGATTATTGCCCGGAGATACGGCGAACAGAGCGAAAAGGAAAGTGATAAAAACAAAGATCTGGGCGAAGAACTGGCCGATGTCCTGTTTGTAACGTTGTGCCTGGCTAACCAGACCGGGGTCAATCTCCAGGAGGCATTTGATAAGAAAATGAAGATAAAAACCGATCGCGATAAAGATCGGCATCAGAATAATGAGAAGTTAAGATAGATATCAGACATCAGATAAAAGATAATAGATAAAAGATGTGGGTTAATCACCTAAAGTGTACTGAGACGTCTGACATCTGATATCTGACATCTATGAGTCTTTTAAAAAAAACAACAATGAAGTTAGGAAAATCAGAACTGAAAGAAAATACGGTTATACAGATCAGCGGTTCGAAAAGTATTTCGAATCGTTTGTTGATTCTGGAAAGCCTGTTCAGCAACATCCGGATTGGAAACCTCTCCAATTCCCAGGACACCCAATTGCTCAAAAAAGCATTATCTGAAAACACAGAAACAGTAGACATCCATCACGCGGGGACCGCCATGCGCTTCCTGACGTCGTATTATTCGATTATGGATGGGAAAACAACCGTGCTTACCGGATCACAACGCATGAAGGAACGGCCCATCGGATACCTGGTGAATGCACTAAGGGATCTCGGTGCTGAAATCGAATACCTTGAAAACGAAGGTTTCCCGCCTTTAAAAATTACCGGGAAAAAGATCGTTAAAACATCCGTGGAGGTTCCTGCCCACATTTCAAGCCAGTTCATTACGTCTCTCCTGCTGATCGCAGGAAAACTGGACAACGGACTGGAAATACACCTTACAGGTGAGATAACCTCAAGGTCATACATTGAAATGACCCTGGATATCCTGACGAAAGCCGGCATTCAGAACAGCTTTACTGGAAACACGATTAAAGTAGAGCCATTTGCAGGAGATCAGTCAGCAGCAATAGCCTATGAAGTGGAAAGCGACTGGAGCTCTGCCTCTTATTTCTATTCCTTTGCCGCTTTAGGAAGAAAAACCATTCAACTGAAAAGTTTTTACCGGGAATCTACCCAGGGAGACTCGGCAATTGCAGCAATTTATAAGGAATTCTTCGGAATCAACACCACGTTCACGGAAGAGGAACATAAGATCACGCTCGAGCCTGTACAGGAATTCACGTTCCCGGAAAAGATCGTTCTGGATATGAACAATTGTCCGGACATCGCACAGACGCTTTGTGTGACCGCGGCAGCACTGCAAATCCCGTTTGAAATCTCAGGACTTGGAACACTGAGGGTCAAGGAAACCGACCGCCTTTCAGCACTGTATAATGAACTGGAAAAACTGGGCGCCAAAACTGAAATTACAGACGCTACCATTGCATCCCTGAGTTTCAATGAGCCTCAGGAAGATATTTCCATCAGGACGTACCAGGATCACAGGATGGCCATGAGCTTTGCCCCTTTCTGCCTGATGCAGGAATTGAACATCGAAGACGAAGAAGTTGTGGAAAAATCATACCCGGCATTCTGGAATGATCTCAACAGCCTTCTGACGGAATGATCTGTTATGTATAAGCTAAATAATACAAAGGCTACCCTTATCCGGTAGCCTTTGGCATTAGAATTAATACGTATAATTATTTATTTCTGAATTCCGTATGCGGACAGGATCTTGTGAAAGATCTCCGCGTTTTCAAAGAGTCCAGTAAATTCGCCTGAATTCGGTCCATAGGCAAATACGCTTGCAGGAATTGCGGTGTGGTCATTGGTGCTGAAGTTCCCGAGCACCCAGCCTTCTTGCAGGCTTCCGTCCAGCAGGGTAAGTCCGCCGGTTTCATGATCTCCCAAGACAATCACCAGGGTTTCCTTATTCTCATCCGAAAATTTCATGGCTTTCCCAACTACGGCATCAAAGTCCAGCAGCTCAGTAACCAGCTGTTCTATATTGTTGCTGTGGCCGCCTCCATCAGTCTGGGAAGCTTCCACCATCATAAAAAAACCTTTATCATTGGATTTCAGATTGTTTAAAGTAAGGTCAAAAGCATCCGACAGCCAGTTTCCTCTTCCGTTGGTTATCCTCTGGGACGCCATCGGATCTATAACGACGGTACGGTTGCTGATTTTTCCCGCTGATTTCAGGTCGCGGTACACATCAATCTTTGCTTCTTTGAATTTCTGTTCTGTTTCCGGTGTCAGTCCGCTGGTCGGTCCCCCGATCAGGATTTTTGTTTTGGAAGCAATAAAATCTTTCAGGATGGATGCTGAACTGTTCCTGTTATCGGAATGAGCGTAGAAATCTGCCGGGGTGGCATCAGTCACGTCGCCGGTAGAAATTAATCCCGACACCATTCCTTGACCGGCAATAATATCCGGGATCTGGACTAATGCTTTTCCTGAAGCACCCACCCCTACAAATGTATTTTTTGTCTTTATTCCGGTTGCAAATGCTGTGGAACCGGGAGCCGAATCCGTGATATATGCATTATAGGAATTGGTTTTGGACAGTCCGGTGGCCTTCATATTGAAGACATTGAGCTTTCCTTTATTAGCCGTAAAGGCGGCGTAGTACTGAGGTAAAGAAGTACCGTCCGGGATCAGGAGGATAACATTCTTTACTTTCTTCCGGATTCCGTCTGTGGCATATGTAGGGGTGTACGGTATATAGTCTTTTGTGTTTTTGTAGAAATTTTTCGGAATTGAATTCATGAATTTCTTAAGGTCAGGGATATGGTCCGTATTGATATAGTCCACACCCATATCGATCAGGTTTACCCATGCATTGGTAAAATCGGGAGCTCCGTAAAAACGGACCGGCTTTTGTGAAGCATGTGCTTTTTCAACCACTTTTGTAATCCGCTCTTTTTCTTCATCCCTCGGAATGCCTTTACCGCTCCATTTCACCAGATCTGTAAATGAAGCACTGAACATCCCCACCCTTTTCAGCTGGTCTGAAGTATAGGCCTGATTGAGGTCTCCATCAAAATAAAGGTATTCCGGGTAGTTTTTAAAGTACTCCGGCTTTGGCCGGTCCCCTGTAATGACTATTTTAATTTCAGGATTCCCGGTAATTTCCGGATATTTTTTTAATATGCTGACCAGTGCTGCAAGGCTTGCCTCATAATCCTGTTTGATATCAATCAGGAGCTGAAGCTTTTTTTTCTGTCCGTCCGGAAAAATATCTCCTTTGTTCAGCTTGATCTGCTTTGAAATATTATCCAGGTAAAGCTTTTCCAGGGTCCTGTCCGGGTTAAGATCTTTCTCCGTATGGGCCACCCACAACTGGTTTTTTACCAGGAAAACATCGGTTTCTATGGAACCGAAATGGGCATAATAAGCTTCCCAGAACGGGACATCCTGCATATAATCATTGTGCGAATGCGCATTGGCTACGCTATAGTTTAAGTAATTCTGCGCCTGAGCCTGAGCGCAGAATGCGACAGCTACTGCTGCCCAAATTTTCAATATTTTCATTATACCTTTTAAAAAAACACATCATCGCAGAATCCTGTGATGATGTGGATTATACTATTATTATTTACCAGCCTTCATTTTGTTTGATCACCCCCTTGCTGTTGACGATTTCCACCTGTGGAACCGCCCATACATTATGTACTGAAGGGTTGAAATTCCTGGCTGCCCATACAATCTGTCCGTTGATGCCATGCAGAGGTGTTGCATAATTGGCCTGTGCATCTCCCCAACGCACCAGGTCCCTGTGACGGTCTGCCCATTCTCCGGCAAGCTCGCAGCGTCTTTCATGTTTCAGGTCAGCTAATGTACATCCTGTTTTCGGTGCTAAACCTGCACGTACCCTGATCCTGTTGATCTCCTGATCGGCATTCTGGCCCATCATCAGCATAGCTTCCGCTTTAATCAGGATTACCTCAGCATATCGCATGATCGGAACGGCAAGGTCCGTGCACGGATAATCACCGTTGGCACTTACGTGGCCGCTGTTCAAAGGATATTTAAAGGCATCCATATATTTGTTGAACTGGTAACCGGTAAGGGAGTTGCTGGAAGCATAAGTCCTTTCAGTCCCGTTAAATGTAAACTTATCCCCGATTTTCAGGATGGTAGCGCTTCTTCTTAAATCTCCTGTTTCATATTCGTCATACAACTCTTTGGTAGGCTGAAAATATCCCCAGCCATTGTATTGTCCCCAACCTTTGTTTTCAAGCATTACACCGGGAAGGATACTTCCTATGGAATTGAATTTAGGCGTACTCGGTACAGACCATATGTATTCTGAGCTGTAATTATTTTCTGCTTTGAAAACGTCGGTATAATTCGTAAGGAGATTCCTGTTCCCTTTGGTAATGACCTCATTGGCCCAATACGCTGCATTCTGCCAGTCTTTCATAAACAGATAAACCTTCGCCAGCAACGCCCATGCGGCCACTTTATGCGGCCTTCCGTAATCCTTCGCAGGAAGCTGCTCCTGAAAAGGTAAAAGCTCTGCAGCTTTTTTCAGGTCCTGAACAATGTAGTTGTAATTTTCCATTACATTGGCAGCTCTTGGGATCGGATTAGGATCCGGGTCTTTGGTCCGGTCTACAATGGGTACACCGGCTTTGTCATTCCCGTAATTGTAGGCCAGCTCAAAATACATCCGGCTGCTCATGAACAGTGCTTCACCGAGGTATTTATTTTTTACTGCTGCTGATGCCTGGATGTTATCCACATTCCTGATGACGCGGTTAGCCACACCAATTACGGTATACCTTTTATTCCACTGGGTTTCCAGGTCACCGGCCGCGATGTAATTGCTGCTGAAGTTTTTGGCATTATCCGGTTCGCTTTTTGCTCTTCCCGTTACCATATCATCGCTGGCATTAATGAACCAGAAAAGCCCTCTTCCATAAAATTCGCTGTCGGCAAGCGGCCTGTACATGGCATTGGCTCCCGTTATCAGGTCATTCTCAGTTTTCCAGAAACTGGCTTCGGTAGGCGTTCCCTCCGGCTGAACATCCAGTTCTCCCGTACATGACAACAACATGACAGAGATTCCGGACACTAAACATATTTTGTTGAAAAGTTTCATTGTTTTTGATTTTTAATGATTAAAATTATAATCCGACCTCCAGTCCGAAGATGAAGGCACGTGCCTGCGGGTATCTGCCGGTATCCACTCCGTAAGAATTCATGCCCACTTCAGGGTCAAAGCCTGTATATTTGGTAATGGTCAGCAGGTTGTTTGTAGTCACATAAATCCTTAGCTTACTGACATCCAGCTTACGGTACAGCTCTATCGGCAATGAATACCCGATGGTGAGGTTTTTCAGCCTCAGATACGATCCGTCTTCTACATAGAAATCAGACACTTTGGAATAGTTGCCGCTCGGGTCTCCCTGTACCAGCCTTGGGATATTGGTATCGGTGTTCTGCGGGGTCCATGCATTCAGGATATCCCTGTCCATATTATAATTCTGTCCTGTACCGCCCGGATTCAGGGAAATAAATTTAAGCCCGTTGAAGATTTTATTTCCATACACACCCTGTACAAAAAGGTTGAGGTCAAAATTCTTCCAGGTCATATTGTATGACAATCCGTAAGAGAATTTCGGGTACGGACTTCCGAGATTTACGAAATCACTGTTGTTCAGCGTTCCCGTATTCCCTTCTTTCTTAAGGAATTTGATATCCCCCGGTTTGGCATTGGGCTGGATGAGGTTCCCGTTTGCATCTTTGTAATTATTGATCTCCTCCTGAGACTGGAAAATCCCGCCCGTTCTATAACCATAAAACGAATACAGAGGATCACCAACTTTTACACGCGTTGGTTTCAGCACGCCCCTCACTCCATTATCATTGATGAAAATCTCATCCACTCCCGCCAGTTGCTTCACCGTATTTTTTAGTTGGCTGAATACAACTCCAATGGAATAGGTGAAATCACCGGTTTTTTTACTGTTATAATTGATTCCCAGTTCGTATCCTTTATCCTGGAAAAGTCCGGCATTAATGTACTGATTACTGTATGTAGCCGTACTTGGTAGGCTTACATTGAAGATCTGGTCTTTGGAATTTTTAATGAAGTAATCGAACTGCAAGGAAAGACTGTTATGGAAAAATGACGCATCCATCCCGAAGTCGGTCTGCTCAGATTTCCCCCATTTCAGGTCCGGATTGGGACGTGTTGTAGCGTAATAAGCGATATTCTGGGAAGGGTCCTGTCCGAAAATCACATTGTTGTACCTTGTCATCAGCGGATTGACCGCTTGGGAAGAAATTCCCCCTAGGTTACCTAAAATACCATAACTTCCCCTGAACTTCAGGTTGGAAAGCCAGGCTATATCTTTCATAAAGTTTTCTTTAGAAGGCACCCATGCTCCTGAAACTGCATAATAATTGGCAAACCTGTTTTGTGGTGCTACCAGGGAAGAGCCGTCCCTTCTTCCTAATACGCTAACGATATACTTACCGGCATAATCATAGTTGACCCTTGCCAGATAGGATACCAATGCCTGTCTGAATCTATAGCTTGATACCTCCCTGTTGGTATCAGCGGCATTCTGCAGGTACTGGAATGTTTCTGCTTCACTTCTGAAGTCATACGATTTGGCTATGAAGCCGTCATCAACAGTTTTCTGGAAGGTAAATCCGGCCAGGAAATCAAAATTATGCCTTCCCGGAGAAAACTTATAGGTCAAGAGCTGCTCAGCCAGTGACGTAGAAGAATTGTTGGACTGGTATTCCAGGCTGTTCATATCAAATATCTTCCCTACTTCCGGAACCCTGGCTGTAAAGGTCTTCATATCTCCGATCTTAAAAGTCTGCGAGAAGTTGGACCGGTACTTTAGATCCTTTGCCAGAGTAATTTCTGCATAAGGATTGATCAGGATTTCGTGGGTAGGATTCCTGATACTGATCCTTTTAAGGTAGGCAACCGGGTTAATGACATCTCCATAACCTCCGGCCACATCAACCGGCAATCCCGAAAAGGCTCCTGAAGAGGTATATACAGGAACATTCGGAGGATAATACATGGCCGCTACAATGGCTCCGGTATATCCGTTCCTGGTATCGGCTGTATTTCCGTCGGAATAATTGTAGTACATATTTTCCCCGATGGTCAGCCAGTCTTTCACTTTATGCTCGGAATTGACCCTGAAGTTGTATCTTTTGGACTGTGTATTCAATAAGATCCCTTCCAGGTTCCGGTGATTCATCCCAACGAAATACCTCGACTTTTCATTGCCTCCGCTTACATTCATATTGTACTCCTGGATGGCTCCTGTCCGGAAGATTTCCTTCATCCAGTCGGTCCGGGTAATTCTTCCGTCCGGATACAGGTTTGGATTAAAAGCTATGGGGAGATTGTTCAGCTTGCCGGCATTTTCATACGCCTTGTACATCACATCCTGGAATTCGGCTGCATTAAGGGTTTCTTTTATTTTCCAGGCCTGGTTCAGGCCGTATTTAACATCAAAGTCTACTGTAAGATTACCTTTCCTGCCTTTCTTGGTCGTGATGAGTATGACCCCTCCAGATGATCTAGCGCCGTAAATGGCTGCAGAAGCATCTTTAAGGACTGATATATCCTGGATATCGTTCGGGTTAATGGATGGGGTACCGTTAAAAACAACACCATCCACTACATACAACGGGGTTTCTCCGTTAATTCCTCCCAGACCCCGGATATTTACCTTAGGGGTTCCGTTAGGGTCACCTCCTTCATTCACCACGGTAACACCGGCAGCTTTTCCCTGCAGGGCTTCGCCCACTCCGGATAATGACCTGGAAGTAATTTTATCCAGTGAAGCTTCAGTTACGGCTCCTGAAACCTTTGTCTTTTTCTGGGTTCCGTATCCTACAACAACCACCTCGTCCAGAGACTTTTCTTTTAAGCTGTCTTTTTTCTGAGCGAGGAATAACGGTGAAGCCGACAGAGCACCAATGAGCAATACCCGTCCCGTAAGATAACCTACTGAGACCGGGATCTTAAATACATTCATAAAATCCTTGATTTAACTTGATGCAAAATTAGACCAGCCTTGCCAACCGGATCATTACGGTTTCGTTGTGCTTTTGTTAAGAAATTTTATCTCTATAAAAATAGTATTGTATGGGTTGAAGAATTAAGATGCTTTGCATCAGCAATGTAGATATCAAGATAAGTATTCTGTCTATACCTGATCTGTTTTTAAGTTTAAATTTGTTTTAAATTTATTACCCAACCGGGAAAATAGACTAAAATAATCTCATTTCACTGTCCGCTTTTAAGAATGAATACATGAGAGAGTTCATTTTCTTTTTTTACATTTGCTGAAATCATTTTCCGGGGAATACAGCAGTAGAAAACTGTCCGGAAAAAACAGAAAACAATTAAAATTCCAACTATTCCATGACCATCATCATTACAGGAACCTCTTCAGGGATCGGTTTCGCTTTAGCAGAATATTTCGGTAAAAAAGGCCATAAAGTTTATGGCCTGAGCAGAAAGCATACTGAAAGCAATTATTTCAGCTGTATCCCGACGGATGTGACAGATCCTGATGCGGTGCAAAACGCCATTGCGGAGGTTCTGAAAACCGAAACGAGGATCGATGTTCTGATCAACAATGCAGGCATGGGAATGGTAGGCTCCGTGGAAGATTCTGCCAAAGAAGATATTTTGAAGCTATTCAACCTCAACTTAATAGGGGCAGTACAGATGATGAGTGCGGTGATGCCGAATATGAGGGCGCACAAATCCGGAAAGATCATCAATGTTTCCAGTATCGGAAGTGAAATGGGACTGCCGTTCCGTGGATTCTATTCAGCTTCAAAATCGGCTCTGGACAAAGTTACGGAGGCTATGCGTTATGAGGTATATCCATGGAATATCCATGTTTGTTCGCTGCATCTGGGAGACATCAAAACCAATATTGCAGAAAACCGTGTGCGGACCCAAGTATCCGAACCTTACCAATCTGTTTTTGATAAGGTGTATGCTTTAATGAACTCGCATGTCGGCGATGGCACAGAGCCGCATGAAGTTGCAGAATACATCGACAGGCTTTTGAACAAGGACAAATGGAAAGCCCACTATTACTTCGGAAAGTTCGGACAGAAGATCGGGGTCCCGCTGAAATGGATCCTTCCGCAGGGGACTTACGAAAATCTGATGAAGAAATATAATAAACTGGATTAGTTTCAGTTATTACATCAGTCCAATACTTGTCTTAACCATCAGCACACAGCTAATCAGAATCCGCTTTAAGATCTTTAACCCATAATGTTGTCCACCAAGGCTTGAAATTTTTCCTGAACATATTGTGTATCATTCTATGCGTCTTTGTACAGGCGCAGAAGAAACAATACTGGCTTACGGACAGTGAGACCCATGTAAAAAAGAAGGTAAAGGATTCTGTATCAGCAGTGAAATTCCTGGATTCACTTTCCCAGAACAGCTATTTTTTTACGCAGCTGAAAGAAGTAAAAATAAAGGGCGATAGTACAGAGATCATTTATGATAAAGGGAAAAATTTTAATGAAACCTATGTAACCCTTTCGGATTCAATCGTTCAGAGGTTTCCCTCGACCAAAGATTTTTTCACCAAAAACCTGGATTCTACCAAAAAAAGCATCAATAAAAAATATATTGATGACGGATTTGCGTTCAGCAGGATAAAATCCAAATACAAAGGCCAGAAAAACGGCTATCCCCTGATAGAACTGGATATCAGCAAGAACAATAAAAGGACGATTGACGGTTTTGTCGTAAAAGGCTACGAAAGGGTACCGAAAAGGTTCATTAAAAATCTTGAAAAGGATTTCAAAGGAAAGACTTACGATGATAGAAACCTGGTCTCTATCAATAAAAATTTCCAGAACCATCCTTTTGTTTCGCTGGAAAGACCTCCGCAAACCTTATTTACAAAAGATTCCACACAGATTTACCTCTTTATGGAGAAAAAGAAGACGAATACCTTTGACGGGGTAATCGGATTCGGGAATGATAAAACTGAAAAATTTACGCTGAACGGTACGCTGAACGTGAATTTCAGGAATATGTTTAACGGCTTTGAAACCATTAACCTGTACTGGCAGCGAAACCCGGATAAAGGACAGACTTTTGATCTGCAGACGGATATTCCTTATCTATTCAAATCAAATGTAGGGCTGAATATGAAGGTGAATATTTTCAGGCAGGATTCCACATTTGCCAATGTAAAAGCGTTGCCGGCATTGTACTACCACATCAACAACCGCAACAGGATCGGGCTCAGAGGGACTTTTGAGACATCCAGTATTATCGATACGCTATACGTCCAGGGAAAAGATTATAACAAAAGAGGGCTTGGGATCTGGTTTGAGATGACCGAACCATCCGATGTAGACCTTTTCCTGTATAAAACACGGCTGAACGGCGGATATGACTATCTGACTACTACCTATACCAAAGACAATATCAATGCCCACCAGAACCAATTCTATTTTTTCGGCGAGCATAATTACCATATTTCCGGGAACCATTACCTGAATATAAAAGCGGAAGGCGCCATGATGGATTCCAAGATAGAATTCTCCACCAATGAATTGTACCGTTTCGGAGGCTGGAATTCCATGCGGGGCTTTAATGAGAATTCCCTTGCAGCCGATTTCTATTATTACGGCGGACTGGAATACCGGTACCTGATAGGCAATCAGGCATTTTTTGACTTTTTTGGCCAATACGGGCAGCTTAATAATAAATCCCTGAACCTGAAGCCTAAGCTTTACAGCGTAGGGCTGGGATTCAATTTCTTTATCCCGATCGGGCTAATGAGCTTTCAGCTTTCCAACGGTAATGAATTCGGAAATCCTTTTAAATTCAATGACATCAAAATTCACTGGGGAATATTGAGCCGGTTTTAGATTGCTTCATTACGTTTATGTAAAATATATCTTCTGTACCAGCAACACCGAAGTACAGATCAGATTAATTTTTAACATTAGGATAAAATAAAAAAGCGGAAAACCTGTTAACTTGCAATTTCTTTCAACTGAATACTGAGGAATGAACAGAAGAGAATTTTTAGAAAAATCAGGCATTTTAATGGCCGGACTGGGAAGTTCGGGAGTCTTACACCCTGCCATACTGAAGGCACTCACCATTGAGCCTGCCGCCCGGTCAACATTCTATGATGCAGAACATATTGTGATCCTTATGCAGGAAAACCGTTCTTTTGACCACGCTTTCGGCACCCTGAAAGGGGTACGGGGATTTCTTGACCGGAGAGCATTTAAAAAACAGGACGGACATTCCGTTTTCTTTCAGAGAGCCGATACCGGAAAGTACGCTGCTCCTGCCCGTCTGAATTTAAGGGATACAAAATCTACCTGGATGAGCTCGCTTCCTCATTCCTGGAATAATCAGCAGCAAGCTTTTAATAAGGGGAAATATGATCAGTGGCTTCAGGCAAAAGCATCAGGAAATCAAGAATACCAGAATATTCCGTTAACATTAGGATACTATAACCGTGAAGACCTCCCATTCTACTACCAGCTGGCAGATGCCTTTACGATCTTTGACCAGTACTTCTGTTCTTCTCTGACAGGCACTACGCCGAACCGGCTTTTCCACTGGTCCGGAACATTGCGTGAACAGAGGAACGGTAAAGTAAAGCCTAATGTATACAATGAAAATATTGATTACGATAAAGATCATCAGGCCAAATGGAAAAGTTTTCCCGAAATTTTAGAGGAACAGGAGATTCCGTGGAAAATTTACCAGAATGAGATCAGCCTTCCGAAAGGGATGTCCGGTGAACAGGAAGCCTGGCTGAGCAATTTTACGGATAATCCCCTTGAATGGTTTTCCCGGTTCAACGTAAAGTTTTCCAAAGGATATTACCAGAATATTCCAAATATCATCGCTTCCCTGAAGAAAGAGGCTGAGAACAATCCTGAACAGCAGGAAAAGTTTAATGCAATGATCAGAGAACTGGAAGAAGATAAAATCAAGTACCATCCGGACCGTTATACCAGACTTTCACAGGCTGAAAGAAATCTTCATGAAAAGGCTTTTACTATTAATTCCGGTGATCCGGATTACTGGAATCTGGAAAAAGGAAAAGATAAGGATGGAAACCCGCTGGTTGTTCCTAAAGGAGATGTGCTGTACCAGTTCCGGAAGGATGTTGAAAACAAAAAGCTTCCTCTGGTTTCATGGCTTATTGCGCCTGAGCATTTTTCTGACCATCCCGGTTCTCCCTGGTACGGAGCCTGGTATATTTCTGAAGTGCTGAACATCCTGACTCAAGATCCTGAAACCTGGAAAAAAACGATCTTCTTGATCAATTATGATGAGAATGACGGCTATTTTGATCATGTATTGCCTTTTGCACCTCCGGTAAATCCCAGCCAGCCTGTTGACATGAACGGTCCGGAAGGGGTGGAATATGTCAACGGGATACAGGAATACAGATCAACATCCAATTTAAAAGATCATGAAAAGATAGATGGTACAGTCGGATTAGGCTACAGGGTTCCGATGATCATTGCCTCACCCTGGACGAAGGGCGGATTTGTAAATTCTGAAGTTTCTGATCATACTTCCGTACTTCAGTTCCTGGAGACCTTTATTCAGAAAAAATTCAATAAAAACGTAAGTGTAGATCATATCAGTAACTGGAGGCGGGCTATATGCGGGGATCTAACTTCTGCATTCAGTCCTTCTGATATAAAGGTTCCTCCAATGCAATACCTGGATCAGAAAGCCTATGCCCAAACCATCAATTCTGCCCGCAATAAACCTGTCCCGGATCTGAAATGGTATCACGAGCACGAATTAAACAATTCCCTGCTGGACATTCAGGAGCGAGGCATAAAGCCTTCCCATGCCCTTCCCTATAATTATCTTGTCAATCTGGAGGACGGAGCTATCAAAATGACCAATTTAAAAGAACGGGCAGTTCCCCTGATCATTTACGACAGAAAGCGCCTTGAAGCTGATGATTTTTACTTTTCCTATGCACTGTATTCCGGACAGGAATTAATACATTCTGTTGATGCTGGAAAATATGATTATGAAGTCTTTGGTCCTAATGGTTTCTACCGGCTGTTTAAAGGGGAAAGCAGACCGGAGATTAAAGCCTCACTGATTTATCATCCTTCTGAAAATAAAGTGCAGTTCATCATAAACAAAGTAGATAAAGATGTTCAGGAGATTGTCATAGACGATCTTTATGAAAAAAGCAGTCGCATTGTTTCTCTACAGAAAGATGAAAATAACATCGCATTTAGCCTTCATAAAACCAAAGGATGGTATGATCTGAGGATCAGTTCCGGAAGTACCGTCTGGCATTTTGCGGGACGCCTAGAAACCGGAAAACCATCGGTTTCGGACCCTCATTGGCAATAATATCATGTACAACATATTTCCTAAATCATGCACTCCTCTTTTATTTCCTGCTCATCAGATCTTCCATGTACGGCAGCTTCCCATGCAGACCTAAAGGTTACCAATACCAAAGCAACTGCTGTTACGTATATGATTTCAAATAATTGAATTCCGTAAAAGACCATGAATTACCAGGAAAGAAGGCATCTATTGTCTTTCTTCCTATCCTATTGATTTTATCACTACTTATTCAGGAATATAGCTCGGAAAGTTATTTTTTATCTATTGAAAGTACTACAGCTGGGTTACATGATGTCCGGTATCAGTTCGCTTCATCTCATCAATAAAGAATATATGTTCAATTTTGGTCTTGTATCGGCAGCTGTGCTGAAACTGTTATTAAAGAATACCAGGTCAGCATTACCCAGGTACGATCTAAGGATACAAATAAAAAGAAGACAGGCAGCATTATACTAGAGACATCAAATGGTGAGCAGGTATATAGAAAAGTAGTTATGCTAGGAGAAAATTTTCATTTCACGTATTTCAGGCCCAGCGAATGGAATATCAAGGTATACCGAAGCAGTTTGCACAAGCGCTGCAAAATAACATCTGAAGAATTTAAACTGAATCTGAAAACATCGACTCTATCCGTCTATCCTCTATTCATCTATCAATTGGTTCGGCTTCTAGGTACTTTAATGCTTTGTCTTTGATCCGATATCTAATGTCTGATATCTGGTGTCTTGATTCTTGATTCTTAATTCCTGGCTCTGTTATCTATCTTCTATCCGTCTATCCTCTATTTATCTATCTGTCTCTTATCTGTTAGGCTAGTTTCCAGGTACTTTATTGTTTTGTGTTTGATCCGATATCTAATATCTGATATCTGATATCTGGTGTCTGATGTCTGACATCTTGCCTCTTGATTCCTGGTTCTTGATTCTTGACTCTTGGTTCTTGATTCTTGTCTCTTCTCTGACTTCAGGGCATAAAAAAACCTCACACATTGCTGTATGAGGTTTATAAAAAAACTGGCGGCGACCTACTCTCCCGCTTGTCGCAGTACCATCGGCGCTGGTGGGCTTAACTTCTGTGTTCGGAATGGGAACAGGTGAGCCCCACCGCTAAAACCACCCTAAATAAGGTATATAATGTAGAATGTACTGTTGTATTGATGTAAAACGTATTCATGATTTTCATTAATACTTTTTACAAGGGTACATGTTACATATTTTATCGGTAAATTTCATCACAAAGGCAAAACCAGTAGCGCACTTATAAGGCTTGGCTTACAGCATACTGCTTTAAGCTTACTGCAACCTTATAGGCTATAAATCTACGGGTAATTAGTACTACTCGGCTATGCTGTTACCAACTTTACACCTGTAGCCTATCAACGTGGTCATCTCCCACGACCCTTAAAAGATGTCTCATCTTGAGGCGAGTTTCACACTTATATGCTTTCAGTGTTTATCTCTTCCAAACGTAGCTACTCAGCGGTGCACCTGGCGGTACAACTGATACACCAGAGGTTTGTTCAATTCGGTCCTCTCGTACTAGAATCAAGCCCTCTCAAACATCTAACGCCCGCAATAGATAGAGACCGAACTGTCTCACGACGTTCTGAACCCAGCTCGCGTGCCACTTTAATGGGCGAACAGCCCAACCCTTGGGACCTTCTCCAGCCCCAGGATGTGACGAGCCGACATCGAGGTGCCGAACCTCCCCGTCGATGTGAGCTCTTGGGGGAGACTAGCCTGTTATCCCCGGAGTACCTTTTATCCTATGAGCGATGGCCCTTCCATACGGAACCACCGGATCACTATGTCCTGCTTTCGCACCTGATCGACTTGTAGGTCTCACAGTCAAGCACCCTTATGCCATTACACTCTACGCACGGTTACCAAGCGTGCTGAGGGTACCTTTGAAAGCCTCCGTTACTCTTTTGGAGGCGACCACCCCAGTCAAACTACCCACCACGCAATGTCCTTCTAAAAGAAGTTAGGCTCCAAGTAAGTAAAGGGTGGTATTTCAACGTTGGCTCCACCGACACTAGCGTGCCAGCTTCAAAGCCTCCCACCTATCCTACACATTACTTACTCAAAGTCAATACGAAGTTATAGTAAAGGTTCACAGGGTCTTTTCGTCCCATTGCGGGTAATCGGCATCTTCACCGATACTACAATTTCACCGAGCTCGTGGCTGAGACAGTGCCCAGATCGTTACACCATTCGTGCAGGTCGGAACTTACCCGACAAGGAATTTCGCTACCTTAGGACCGTTATAGTTACGGCCGCCGTTTACTGGGGCTTCAGTCAAACGCTTCGCTTACGCTAACGCCCTTCCTTAACCTTCCAGCACCGGGCAGGTGTCAGACCCTATACAGCATCTTTCGATTTAGCAGAGTCCTGTGTTTTTGATAAACAGTCGCCTGGGCCTCTTCACTGCGGCCAGCATTGCTGCTGGCGTCTCTTCTTCCGAAGTTACGAGACTATTTTGCCTAGTTCCTTAGCCACGACTCACTCGAGCACCTTAGGATTCTCTCCTCGACCACCTGTGTCGGTTTTGGTACGGGTTGCTTCACTTCGGCTTTTCTTGGATCCAAGTTCACTACAGCAGCTTCGCCCGAAGGCTAGGCCTTGACTATTCCGTCAGTCTCCAGTAGCTACATTGAACCGTCCCCTTTTTAGTGTGAGCAAGTATGGGAATATTAACCCATTGTCCATCCACTACCCCTTTCGGGTTCGCGTTAGGTCCCGACTAACCCTCAGCTGATTAGCATGGCTGAGGAAACCTTAGTCTTTCGGTGAGGGGGTTTCTCGCCCCCTTTATCGTTACTTATGCCTACATTTTCTTTTCTATAAGCTCCACCAAGCCTCACGACTCAGCTTCTACGCCGATAGAATGCTCTCCTACCGATTAATTTAATTAATCCCATAGCTTCGGTAATATGCTTATGCCCGATTATTATCCATGCCGGACCGCTCGACTAGTGAGCTGTTACGCACTCTTTAAATGAATGGCTGCTTCCAAGCCAACATCCTAGCTGTCAATGCAGTCCAACCGCGTTGTTTCAACTTAGCATATATTTAGG
Source organism: Chryseobacterium camelliae (assembly GCF_002770595.1). Taxonomy (NCBI): domain Bacteria; kingdom Pseudomonadati; phylum Bacteroidota; class Flavobacteriia; order Flavobacteriales; family Weeksellaceae; genus Chryseobacterium; species Chryseobacterium camelliae. Next base: position 2,442,147 of record NZ_CP022986.1, read on the forward strand.
GACCTTAGCTGTTGGTCTGGGTTCTTTCCCTTTCGGACATGGACCTTAGCACCCATGCCCTCACTGCCGACCATCATTTATTAGCATTCGGAGTTTGTCAGGAATTGGTAGGCGATGAAACCCCCGCATCCAATCAGTAGCTCTACCTCTAATAAACTATATATCGACGCTGCACCTAAATGCATTTCGGAGAGTACGAGCTATCTCCCAGTTTGATTGGCCTTTCACCCCTACCCACAGGTCATCCGAAGACTTTTCAACGTCAACCGGTTCGGTCCTCCACTCTGTGTTACCAGAGCTTCAACCTGCCCATGGGTAGATCACAAGGTTTCGCGTCTAATCCTACTAACTATGCGCCCTATTCAGACTCGCTTTCGCTCCGGCTCCGGACCTTAAGTCCTTAACCTCGCTAGTAAAATTAACTCGTAGGCTCATTATGCAAAAGGCACGCCGTCACACCATATCAGTGCTCCGACCGCTTGTAGGCGTACGGTTTCAGGTTCTATTTCACCCTTCTATTCGAAGTGCTTTTCACCTTTCCTTCACAGTACTTGTTCACTATCGGTCTTTCAGGAGTATTTAGCCTTGGAGGATGGTCCCCCCATATTCAGACAGGATTTCACGTGTCCCGCCATACTCATTTATCATCTATATATACCTTTCGATTACCGGGCTATCACCGTCTATGGCCGCACTTTCCAGTACGTTCTTCTAAATATATAAAGACTTTTGGGCTAATCCGCTTTCGCTCGCCACTACTTACGGAATCTCTTCGATTTCTTTTCCTCCGGGTACTTAGATGTTTCAGTTCTCCGGGTTTGCTCTCTAATAAATTAGAGTGACATGTCTTCAACATGCCGGGTTGCCCCATTCGGACATCTCGGGATCAATTCGTGTGTGCCAATCCCCCGAGCTTTTCGCAGCTTACCACGTCCTTCTTCGCCTCTGAAAGCCTAGGCATCCGCCATACGCCCTTAACGATTTCTTTCCTATTTTTAGGTTACTCAAGCACTTATAAGTGCTCGGTTTTCTCTTTGTGATGTCTTTACCGTTAATGTCAATGATCTTATTTGCTTGTACTTAAGTAACCAAGTAATATGTATTAATGACGGCTCCGTCATTATGTAGAATACACATATCCTTTTATTACCCTCATACATCATACTTCTGTACCGTAGTACTCCGTACAATATGTGGAGAATAAGGGAGTCGAACCCTTGACCTCCTGCGTGCAAGGCAGGCGCTCTAGCCAGCTGAGCTAATTCCCCCTCTAGTTAAGATTAAAAAATTTAGAGATTTTGAGATTAAGAGATCTGCTCGCGCTAATTTCTTAATTCCTTAATTTCTCAATATCTTAATCCCTTCAATTAGTAGTCTCGGGCAGGCTCGAACTGCCGACCTCTACATTATCAGTGTAGCGCTCTAACCAGCTGAGCTACGAGACTTCATGTAATTTTAAATTTTAAATTTTGAATTTTAAATTAATTTTCAAATCTAAAATCTATCATTTATAATCTAAAATCTCTTCCTCCCTTTTACTAATTTCTAGTGGGTTTGTATTTTTAATATAAATCAACCAATAAAAAAACTAAAGCTTTACTTTAAGTAAGTCCAACGTATCTTGCGATACTAATTTTGTTTATCGTCTATAAGACGCTCTAAAATGAGATGTTCCAGCCGCACCTTCCGGTACGGCTACCTTGTTACGACTTAGCCCTAGTTACCTGTTTTACCCTAGGCAGCTCCTTTTACGGTCACCGACTTCAGGTACCCCAGACTTCCATGGCTTGACGGGCGGTGTGTACAAGGCCCGGGAACGTATTCACCGCGCCATGGCTGATGCGCGATTACTAGCGATTCCAGCTTCATAGAGTCGAGTTGCAGACTCCAATCCGAACTGAGACAGGCTTTCGAGATTCGCATCACATCGCTGTGTAGCTGCCCTCTGTACCTGCCATTGTATTACGTGTGTGGCCCAAGGCGTAAGGGCCGTGATGATTTGACGTCATCCCCACCTTCCTCTCTACTTGCGTAGGCAGTCTTACTAGAGTCCTCAACTTAATGGTAGCAACTAGTAACAGGGGTTGCGCTCGTTGCAGGACTTAACCTAACACCTCACGGCACGAGCTGACGACAACCATGCAGCACCTTGAAAATTGCCCGAAGGAAGGTCTATTTCTAAACCGATCAATTCCCATTTAAGCCTTGGTAAGGTTCCTCGCGTATCATCGAATTAAACCACATAATCCACCGCTTGTGCGGGCCCCCGTCAATTCCTTTGAGTTTCATTCTTGCGAACGTACTCCCCAGGTGGCTAACTTATCACTTTCGCTTAGTCTCTGAATCCGAAAACCCAAAAACGAGTTAGCATCGTTTACGGCGTGGACTACCAGGGTATCTAATCCTGTTCGCTCCCCACGCTTTCGTCCATCAGCGTCAGTTAAGACATAGTGACCTGCCTTCGCAATTGGTGTTCTAAGTAATATCTATGCATTTCACCGCTACACTACTTATTCCAGCCACTTCTACCTTACTCAAGACATGCAGTATCAATGGCAGTTTCACAGTTAAGCTGTGAGATTTCACCACTGACTTACACATCCGCCTACGGACCCTTTAAACCCAATAAATCCGGATAACGCTTGCACCCTCCGTATTACCGCGGCTGCTGGCACGGAGTTAGCCGGTGCTTATTCGTACAGTACCTTCAGCTATTTACACGTAAATAGGTTTATCCCTGTACAAAAGAAGTTTACAACCCATAGGGCCGTCGTCCTTCACGCGGGATGGCTGGATCAGGCGCTAACCCATTGTCCAATATTCCTCACTGCTGCCTCCCGTAGGAGTCTGGTCCGTGTCTCAGTACCAGTGTGGGGGATCACCCTCTCAGGCCCCCTAAAGATCATCGACTTGGTGAGCCGTTACCTCACCAACTATCTAATCTTGCGCGTGCCCATCTCTATCCACCGGAGTTTTCAATATCAAATGATGCCATTTAATATATTATGGAGTATTAATCTTCCTTTCGAAAGGCTATCCCCCTGATAAAGGCAGGTTGCACACGTGTTCCGCACCCGTACGCCGCTCTCAAGATCCCGAAAGATCTCTACCGCTCAGCTTGCATGTGTTAGGCCTCCCGCTAGCGTTCATCCTGAGCCAGGATCAAACTCTCCATTGTATGTTTGTCTTGGCTCACTCAAAGTTTTTTAACGCTTTAGTTTTTCCTTACTTGGTTGTTATATTGTATGTCAATGATCTTTTTTCTTTCGCTTCCTACAAAACTACTTTCTCTCTGTCAGTGTTTCGCTTCGTATTTGCGAGTGCAAAAGTAAAACTTTATTTTGATTTGACCAAATGTTTCTGAAAGAAATTTTAAAGTTTTTTTTTCTTAACCTTAACCCTCTCTAAACCCTTAGGTCATCTACTCCTGCGCTCCCGTTGTTTGGGATTGCAAAGATACAAAACTTTTTAACTCCCACAACTTTTTTTTCAAAAAGTTTTTCAGCAATCAATCCGATTTCATCGTATCTCTAAAGTAACTCTCTTAAAATTATACCGCTTATCTAAAAGCCCTTCTGCGCTTACTGATATACTCTCGTTTTCAGTGGGGCAAAGATAGAACCTTCAACCCACAACTTCCAAATTTATTTAACATAAAGTTCATATTAATTTTACTTTGTGGGGAAAATGGTACGGTAGGGCCCTGTAATAACAGCACTTACGAGAACAGCTGTACTTATCCACAGGGATCAGGGCATAAGTAATAGGTAATGGGTAATGGGTAATGGGTAATGGGTAATGGGTAATGGGTAATGGGTAATGGAAGATAAATGATCATTGATGAATGATGATTGATTAATGATAAATAATAGGCACTCATTCATAAGCTTCCAGGCATGAGACCCGTTTACGTTGAGTTACAAGCTGATATTTACCATTGGATAATATTCAACAGTAATATTCGTATCTCATAAATATAGAAGATTTATATTATAATAAAGGACAAATAATGCTTGTAATGCAAAAGATATTGAGCTGACAATTAAAAAGAGCATGCCATTATCCTGTTAAGAGTTTTCAGATCTTAACTTATTAGCTCTACATCTCCCCAACTCCGTTTCAAGATATTTGCTTGAGAATTATTCTGAAGGGTGCTCCTATAAAAAGCCTGCCTTTATTATTGCAAGGCAGGCTTATATTCAATTAAGCACTCATATTATATTGAAGGGCTGATATAAATGATAAATCAGTTTAATTTTACCTGATCATAGATTACACTTAAAAATTCGGCAAAGGATTTTTCAAGGCCGATGATGTCACCGGATTTAAGGTTTAATCCCCCTACCCCCGAATGATCTGCTTTTACTTTTGCAGATGATACCTGGAAATACATGTTCTGATCTCCAGACTTCGGCTGTACTTTTATGGAAGATCCCAGAAGCTTTTTGGTAGAGATCGAATATACCTGATTGGGAACTATCTGAAGCTTAAGATATGATCTTGGTATTATTGTATAGTCCTTATCATTGACCGCTATCTTCTGATCTTTATCTGCTGAAGCAAATAAATACAGGTAACCCGCCTGATCTGATATTTTATCTTTTGAAATATAATACAGCCCCAGCTTATAATTAGCCGGATTAAAAGGTTCGGTTTTGCCATCTATCGTTTCAAAAGGTTTCCATGCAAAAGCATTCGCTCCGATTTCTTTCGCCTTTTTATAAATCATAGAAAAAATACCGGCATCATCACGGGAATATCCCTGAACTTCTATTTCTCCTAGATATTCAGCGTCTGAGGAACCATTATTTAAACTATAGAAAAACTTATCCTTATTGTCGCTGGTTTTTTCAACTTTCGTAAGATAGACTTTCTGTGCAGATACAACCTGAGCGAGGCAAAACAGAACTACCAGTAAGTAATTTCTCATGATACAGGTTTGTTTTCCATTAAAATAGTAATACATTCTTCAAGGCTATTTTCCCAATATTTAGGTTCGATAGCGTAGGTTTCTTCTATCTTATCCAGACACATCGTACTTCTCGCAGGCCTTTTTGCAGGAGTTGGATACTGATCAGTCGTGAGAGGGTTTAATTGTACTGAAGAACCTGAGAGCTCAGCAATTTTGCGGGCAAACTCAAACCAGGTTGTCTCCGGGTAATTGGAAAAGTGGAAAATCCCATATGTCTTCTGAGGATTTTCAATGATCATCATAATAGCTTCTGCCAGGTCGTTGGCATTTGTAGGCTGCCCGAACTGGTCTGACACGATTCCAAGTTCGTCTTTCTGGGCAAAGAGGTTCATCATGGTTTTCACGAAATTCTTATTGAACTCCGAATACAGCCAGGAAGTCCTGATAATGATGGTCTGAGGGTTATTTTCCAATGCCAGCTCCTCTCCTTCTCTTTTTGACACACCGTATACGCCGGTAGGATTTGTAAAATCATCTTCCGAGTAACATAGATTGGTTTCCCCGTCAAATACATAATCCGTAGAGACATGGATGAATACCGTTTTATTTTCTGCACATGCCTGTGCCAGGGATGCCACACCGTACGCGTTCACTGCAAAAGCTTTTTCACTCTCCTTCTCTGCCAGATCTACTGCGGTGTAAGCAGAAGCATTAATACAGTAATCGGGTTTATGGTTGTAAAAAAAATCGCTGATCTGATCTTCATTGGTGATATCCAATGTCTGGGAATCTGTGAAAATAAATTCATATTTATTCTCAAAGTCGGGCGCAATTTTACGCAAGCAATTGCCTAACTGGCCGTTCCCTCCTATAACTGCTATTTTCTTCATGAATTTCTGGCGTTTTGTGATCTTAAAAATTTAACTCGTGACTGAAAGTCTTTCTGATCTAAATCTACATAGAATTTATGGAATGTCTCTTTAATTTCTTCAGGATGAACTTCAGACTTCCTTGCTTTGACGTTAAAATAGATAACCGTTACCCATAGAACCGCATGAATGGTTTTTTCATCCAGGCTTTTCATCAGAATTTCCACCTTGGCGGTACGGTCCTGAATTTCTATGGTTTTGCTGCTGATGACCACCTGTGTATTATACCGTACTTCTTTCAGATACGCAATTTCATTCTGTATGGCAATCCAGGTACAACCGGTCTTCTGGGTATATTCTTCGTAGGTAAAACCGTAAAATGTCTCTACATGATCTTCCCGGGCATTAAACATATAGTCCAGGTATTTTACATTATTCAAATGTCCTATCGGATCGCAGTCGCTGAACCTGACTTTTACGGTAGTTGATACTTCTTTTTCCATGCGGCAAAATTAAAAAAACCACCTCTAATAAAGAGATGGTTTGCTTTATAATATTTGTTAATTTCTGTAATTATTGAATTCCTAATTCTTTTTTTACAGCTGCAGTAGCATCCGGACCGTTTTTGTAAACGAAAGCTGATGAATTTGCATCCATGATATAGTCATATCCGCTTGCTTTGGCTACTTTGCTTACTGCATCGTTAAGTTTTTTCTCGATTGGTTCGTAAGCCGCATCCTGCTTAGCTACAAAGTCTTTCTGTGCCTTGTCGTTCATCTGCTGAATTTCTTCACCCAGCTTCTTCATCTCAGCTTCTCTTGCTGCATTCTCATCTGCTGTTTTTTTAGGTGCTTCAGTCTGGTATTGCTGGAATTTAGTTTGGGCAGCGTCTGCTTTTTTCTTAATTTCTGCCTGCTTGGCATCAAGGAAAGTTTTCAGGTCAGCATCTGCTTTTTTCTTTTCAGGCATTACATTAAGAACACCTATAACGTCTAAAGTAGCAATTTTTTGAGCTTTTGCCATACCTACCGATACAACCATCATTACTGCTGCAAATAATACACTTAATTTTTTCATAACTGGTAAAATAAATAATTTAATTTGTTTTTAGATTTAAAAATGCGGTAAAAGTTAATTCTAGCTTTTACTTTTTGTTATTAGTTTTTTCTTTTTTCTCTGTACCCTTTAACAGGACATCCAGAACTTTGTCTGTGTAGTCAAACCTTTTCTGAAGGAAAATAACATTCACGTTATTGCTTTTATCCAGGACAATCCCTAAGCCATTCTTTTCAGACATGGTTTTGATGGCATTCCAGATCTGGTCCTGGAAAGGCTGAACAAGATTGGTCCTGAGCTTGGTAATTTCTCCCGTAGCTCCGAAACGCAGGCTGGTAGTTGTCTTGATGTTTTTTTCAAGATCCGTCACTTCCTTCTCCCTCAGCTTAAGCTGATCTCCTACCAGCAATACTTTTTCGTTTTCAAAGGCAGACCTTTTCTTCTCGTACTCTGACTGTAAACTCTGAAGCTCATTCTGCCAGGTATCAATCTGTGCATTCAGCCTTGCTTCTGCTTCTTTATACTGAGGCATCATGCCTAAGATGTATTCGGTATCCACCACACCAATTTTCTGGGCGTTGCCTAATCCGAAAAGCAAAAGTAAAGCGAACGTGAAAAGTATCTTTAGGTTTTTCATATCTTTTATAATGACTGGTTCATCAAGAAATGGGTCTTCCATCCTGAAGGTTCTGTTCCAAGAACTGTTTTATCAAATCCATACGCGAAGTCAAATCCGATAAGACCGAAGGCTCCCATGTAAACTCTAACCCCTACCCCGACTGATCTTTTGAGCTGGAAAGGATTATAGTTGCCCCATGAATTCCATACGTTACCTCCTTCTGCGAAAGTAAGAGCATAAATTTTAGCCGTCTGGTTCAGTGATATCGGGTATCTTAATTCTAACGTAAATCTGTTATAAATAGTACCTCCTCCTTTCTGTGTAATATCATCTACGGTACCTCCATACGTGGAAGCATTTTCATAACCTCTCAAAGGAATCAGTTCTCTACCGTCAAATCTTCCTCCGAACAATCCTGTTCCCCCTACATAGAACCTTTCAAACGGAGGAGCTCCCAATTCTTTATTGTAGCCATCCATAAAGCCCATTTCGGCAGAAGACCTCAATACCAGCTTCCCTACGATTTCATTGTAGACATCCGCTTTGAACTTGATCTTGTAAAACTCCATCCACTTGTACTTGTCTGTCGGAGTCATGGTTGCATAATTCTTATTGCTGAACAATGAATAAGGAGGCGTCAGTTTTGCGGAAAGCTCTATATTGGAACCCGTAGTCGGGAATATAGGGTCAATCCCGGCAGAATTCCTCGTTAATCCAAGGTTGAGACTTAAGTTATTGGCGTTACCGTAATATTCTGTCGTATTACCGAATTCAAACGGATAGTTGCTGAAATTATACTTCTGATACTGAAGCCCTGTGTATAGGAAGAAATAATCATCCGGCCACCTGAGCTGCTTGTTTAATCCTACGGATGCAGAAAAGATATTCAGCTTTTGTGCATTACCAGCACCGTCTGAATATTTTACCCTTGAATTATTGATGCTTACAGAAAGGGCTGTTGGTTTTGTTCCGAAAACCCAAGGTTCAGTAAATGAAACCCCATAATTCTGGAAGTATTGTCCTGCCTGTGCCTGGATGGATAAAGTCTGCCCGTCTCCCTGAGGAACCGGTTTGAAGTCTTTAAATTTCAGGAAGTTTCTCAAAGAGAAATTGTTAAAGGTAAGCCCTAAAGTTCCGATAAAGCTGTTTCCACCATAACCGGCCTGTAACTGTACCTGTGAAGATCCTTTTTCTACAAGCTTCCAGTTGATGTTTACCGTATTATCTTGCTGATTGGGATCAATATCCTGCCCTATCTGCTGTGGATCAAAGAAAGACATTCCGGCAAGATCAAAGTAAGTTCTTTTGATATCACTTTTTGCAAAGAGATTTCCCGGTTTCGTTCTCAGTGCACGCAGAATAACGTGGTCATGGGTAGTTGTGTTACCCTGCCAGGTGACTTTATTCCAGGTTGCTTTTTCTCCTTCATTGATACGGATTTCAAGGTTTACAGCATCTCCGTTGACAGATTTTTCCACCGGAATTACATTGGAAAACAGGTACCCGTTATTCATGTACATTGACTTAATATCAGAGTCATCTTCTTTTCCTCCGTCTTCCCCAACTTTTTTATTGAATCCTACCGCATCGTAAATATCCCCTTTTTTATATCCCAGCATTCTCTGGAGATAATCGGTAGGATATACGGTATTACCGGTAAAGGTGATGTCACCAATGTAATATTTCTTACCCTCGTTAAGCTTTACATTGATTTCGTAATTGTTTCTTTTATTCCTCCATACGGAATCAGAAACGATGGTTGCGTCCCTGTATCCTAATGAATTATAATAGTTGATCAGGTTTTGCTTGTCCTCCTGATATTTTTCTTCGATAAATTTAGACGGCTTCAGAATACCGCCGATGCCGAATCTCTTCTGTTTGGTCTCCTTGAAACCCTTCTTTCTGAGTTTTGCATCCGTTACGCTGTTGTTGCCCTCAAATTCGATATGATCGATTTTGACTTTTTTACCCTTTTCAACGTTGATCGTCCAGTCTACCAGAGACGGATCATTGGCATTTACTTTATCCTGAATGGTAATCTTGGCATCTGCAAACCCTTTCTTAACATATTCTTTAGGAATATTGGTCTTAAGGCTTGAAACAAGATTCTGGGTTATCTTCGTTCCAGGCTTAAGGTTATTATCTTTGGCAAGCTTTTCGTTCTTGGATTTCCCGATCCCTTTACCTGTAAATTTCACTTCCCCAAGTTCTTTAAGATCCTGAAGATGAAATCTCAGTACTACAGTTTCTCCTTCAACACTCTGTACGTATACTTCAACTTCCGAAAAAGACTGTGTATCCCAGAGTTTTTTGATGGCATTACTGATTTTCTGTCCCGGAATATCTACACTTTCACCTTTTGAAAGGCCTGTAAATCTCAGGATCTGAGCCGGTGTGTATTTTTTCACCCCATCTACCACGATGTCTTTCAACGTGTATGTGCCTGTCTGGCTGTCTGCATGTACAGGATTATTGTTCACCTGTGTGCTGTCCTGCGGAGTTACCTGTCCATAAAAATGTGCAGAAGCAACAAACATAATGATGGGTAATAGTCTAAACTTCATTTTATCGTAGTCTTTCTTTTCTTAATGTTACTGAATCTTTATTTGTTCACCGGTCATGCCGTATCTTCTTTCCTTATTCTGATAATCAACAATACACTGGAAGAAGATATCTTTTGTAAAATCCGGCCATAGAACATTTAAAAACTGCAGTTCTGCATAGGCGATCTGCCAAAGGAGGAAGTTGCTTATTCTCACTTCACCACTGGTTCTTATCAATAAGTCAACTGGGGGGAAATCTTTTGTATAAAGATAATTTTCGAATAATTTTTCATCAATACTTTCAACATCCACTTTGCCTTCCTTTACATCGGCGCTTATGTTTTTTACGGCATTCAGTATTTCTTTCTGGGAGCCATAACTTATGGCCAATACCAAATTGCCTTTTGTGTTTTCTTTTGTAAGTTCTGTAACCCGAAGCAATTGGTCTTTGACCAAAGGTGGCAATTTATCAAGATCACCAATCACATGCATTCTTAATCCTTTACTGAAAATTTCATCGGCCTCCAGAAGCAATGTCTCTGTAAGCAGATTCATTAAAGTGCTTACTTCATTGCTCGGACGGTTCCAGTTTTCTGATGAAAAAGTATAAAGGGTAAGATAAGGAATGTTTACCTCATTACATGCATTGATGGCATTCCTTACGGCATCAATGGCATTCTTATGACCAAAAGTCCTCTCTTCACCACGCGATTTTGCCCATCTTCCGTTACCATCCATAATAATGGCAACATGTTTCGGTAAATTCTCAGAATCTATTTTATCTTTAATCAACGACATATCACTAATCACAATAACATGGAGGTCTTCCAAAGGAATAGGTAAGTCCGAGGCTTACGGTATTCATCCAGTCCCTGGATTCCTGATCTCCAATATTTCTATCTCCTATAAATTTAGCCTCTCTTTCTTTGGATACCACGTAATAAGCTCCCGACTGCAATAAAGACCCACCGGTTGAAGGGTTCAGGATATCTCCGTTATAGGTAGACACCACATCTTTTCTCAGTACTTTGCTGTAATCCAGCTGGTCTGTAAATGCATATCTGAACATTGCTTCTGCAAAGATAGCCCAGTTATGATTGAACTTATACTTGAGGCCTACACCAAAAGGCACATGCATTACCGTTTTCTTCACTGTGGAATATACGGGAGTGGTGGTAAAGTCCAGTTCATTGATCGGCGCCTGGGCAACTCCGTCTGCATCTCTTCTGTAATCATTAACCAGGGTAGCCTTAGGAGCATCAAACACCAGCCCTCCTACCCCGGCAAAAATATAAGGGCTTACCAAGCCTCTTTCCTGCTCATTGTTAACCGGGAAAAAATTGTATTCAAACATCAAGCTAGCTTCATATACATTGTTCTTCCCGAAAGAATTTCTTGCTCTTCTGTAATCCTCTTTTGCCGCCTTATCACTGAACTGCACCTGATTGTATCCAAGATCTAATCTGACAGTCTGATAAGGATTAAAATTAAAACGATATAATAACCCTCCGTAAAACGGAACTCCCCAATCTGAGGTTCTGCTTAAATCCAACGGCTTTTGTAAAATATAATTTGTCCTTCCTACATCTCCCACCAGGTTACTCATACCCAGACGAACTCCCAATTCGTTTCTTTGTGCTTTTACGCTTACCACAGTCCCCAGGGCGGCAAGGAAGCTAAACAATAGTTTTTTATTCATAAAAGAATATGGATTTATGGTTATATTCAATTTTAATTTTTGCAAATATAAAACATTTTTATATTAATGATTATCTTAATGTTTAGTTAAAAATAAACAAAAAAATATAATTTGTTATAAAGTAAACGGCAAACTGCTGAATTTATTCTTTTTTCATCAGATTCATCAATTTCAATACGCAATAAACCCCCATCACATGAGGGTTTAACGCATTTACTTTCTAAATATTGTCTTTACTTTATTTCTAATTCTGATGAGGAGCGGCTCTTTATAATTTTTGTCTTCATCAAAATAACCATAACCATAACCGTAACCATACCCGTAGCCGTAGCCGTAACCATACCCTTGTTTTGTATTATAATCGTTATATACAATACCCAAATGCTTCACTTCCCCTTCGTGGTACTTTTCCGTAATCATCTTCAGCATATACTTCTCGGTATATTCATGGCGCACAACATATATATTGGCATCCGAATACTTCATCAGCTCAAATGAATCGGCAACCAGACCTACCGGAGGAGAATCTATAACAATAAAATCATATCTCTTTTTAAGCTCTTCAATGAACTTCACGTTTCTTTCGCTCATCAGGAGCTCAGAAGGATTAGGCGGTATCGGTCCTGAAGTAGCAACATCCAGGTTGGCCACTCTGGTTTTGTTGATGATCTGGTCGATCGTTACCTCACCGGTCAGATAATTGGAAATCCCGTATTGATTATCAATTTTAAAATCTCCGAAGATTTTCGGTTTCCTGAGGTCCATTCCTAATAAAATGGTTTTCTTATCACTTAATCCAAGCACCGAAGCAAGGTTGATCGAGATATATGTTTTCCCTTCACCACCGATGGATGAAGTAATCAGTACTACTTTGCTCTGGTTATTTTCACCCGACAGGAACCTCATATTGGCCCTGATCCCCCTGAAGGCCTCGGAGACAGATGATTTCGGCTGTTCCAGAACGGTCAGCATGTTGTCATTGTTATTATTACCTATCACACCCAGAAGAGGAATCCGAGTTGCATTAAGCATCTCTTTAATATTCCTGATCTTATTATCAAGCACTTCACCGGCAGCAATAAGGAACAAAGGAAGGAGCAATAACCCTCCTATGATCACCATCTTGGTTCCTTTAATATTGGGTGCAATCGGAAGCTGGCCTACGTTCTTCGCAGGGTCGATTACAGTGATATCGGACTGATTGGTAGCCAGCTTCATCTGGGTTTCATTCTGTCTTCCCAATAAACTGTTGTACGTAGCCTCAATCATGTTGTATCCTCTTTCCGCATCAAGGTATTTCCTCTGCTTTTCAGGATAAGATGTCATATTAGCATTGGCTTCGGCTACTTTCTCGTTGATTTTGTTGATTTCGGAATTATATCTATTGTAATAATTGCCTAACATTCCTGAGGATCCCGTTTTAGCCTCCCTGATCTGCCTGTTAATCTCAAGCATCGGCTCGGAACCGGGTGTATAAATGGTCGAGAGTTCCCTTCTTTTCTCATATAATGCTTTAAGCTCAGCCACTGTGGCCCCGAACATTCCATCTTCAAACCCCGCAGCATTCGTGCTGATCATGTTATTGAAATTCTGAGACTCTATTGTATTCCTTATTCTGTTCAGTGAATTGAGCTTACTTACCAAATCCGCTTTCTTTGCTTCGAGATCTTTGATTTCTGTCAGCGTTTTTTCATCCCTGTCCTTAATATCGTAGAGCTGCTCACTGGTTTTAAGATAGTTAAGATAGTTTGCACTGGAATCAAGTTTTTTCCTGATATTATCTAAGTTATCTTTAAGATAGATTTCGGTATTCTTGTCTACCGTCATTCTGTCTGCCAGCCTTTTTTTCTGCAGCTGCCCTACTGATTTGTTAAGGAAATTAACCGTGCTGTTAAGATTATATCCTGTTTTGGTAATAATCATAATGGTATTAATCTCTTTATCAAACTCAACTCCTATGGTAGAAACAATATCATTCACCATCTGATTGACGGTCGAAAGATTTACAATGATATTCGTAAGCCTGATTTTTGGTTCCAGGGTATTTTTAACCAGCCTGAACTTTAAGTTTGGAGAAGTATACCATTCACCTACTTTTATAACTTTATTCTGAGGCCTTGCGTAAGGCTGCACATTCTGGAATCCTTCATACTGATAATTGTAAAGATTGGTGGTTTCTCCTTCTTCCGGCAGAACAACTTCATAAGTCCCGTTAGATTTGGGGATTAGCGTAATAGGATAATTAACCTGCTGCAGATGTGTTCTGTCTATCTCTAAAAACACGGGGGAATCATCTTTGTCCAGGTAAGTAGACTTGATCATTCCTTTCGTAGAATAATTAACGAACAGATCCAGTTCCTTGACCAGGAATTCATTATGGGATCTGGACAGAAGCATCTTTTTGAGATACACTCCATCCTGATTTCCTCCCTGTCCCCATATAAAATTGATGGACTGATTGGGTGTAAAATAGCTTGCCGTATTATTGGAAACGCTTAATGATAAATTAGAGGCATAGATGTTCTGTGCATAATACTTCCCATAAACCCAGGAAATCACGTATCCTGCCAGGAACATCATTAAAAACCAGTACCAGTTTCTCAGAAGCCTCCTGATGAAATGCTCAGCATCAAATAAAGCAAAATTGCCGTATTTCTCTTTCTGAGCATCATTTCGTTCTACTTTGGAATTCTTTTCCGGAATCATGGTTATAGGTTTTTAAGAAGTAGATAAATAGATAATGCCGTAGTAATTACTGAAACGCCTGTTGTCAAGGTCTGTATCGGATCCTTTCCGAATCCGTTCAGGCTTTTCGCCCTTGTATTGAGGTAGATTTCATCTCCATTCTGTACATAATAGTAAGGGGAATTCATCAAGTCCTCACGGGTAAGGTCAATCTGAGCAATTTTGATCCCTTCAGGCAGCTTTCTGTGAATAACGATATTTTTCCTGTCAACGGTACGGTTCAGTCCGCCATTCATAGCCAGGGCTTCTGTAATGGTAAGGGTATTTTTATGGGCTACCTTTTCTCCTGAAACTCCTATGGTTTCAATATCTCCTAAAATATAATAGGTAATCCCGTTGGTATTCAGCCTTACCTCAGATTTTCCCTGCTGGAAGTTTTCGTTTACTTTTTCCTGAATCTCTTTGGCAACTTCATCTATTGTCCTTCCTTCTGCTTTAATGTAGCCGATACCAAAAACGTTAATATCCCCGTTAGATTCTACTTTAAGGCCATTGAAATAGAAATTAATGTTTCCTCCCATTCCTGAGCCAGAGGCACTCATAGCACCTCCAACAGCATTATTGACTCCGGCACCTCCGGATCCCCCTGAGGTGTTCAGGGAAGAATAAAACTGGGCTGCATCCCCCTTGGGAGTGGTTATGATATTAAGGTTCAGAATATCATTTTTAGTAATTCTGTAAATCGGAATATTGTAAGGAACAAGGCCTTCTTCATTAATAACAAGGCTTTCGTTAGGCTGCAGATATCTTACTTCTTTCGTAGTAATACAGGAAGTAAGCATACATGAAACCAGGAGTAGGAACAAATACTTATAATTTTTCATTATTTTTTTTCAATTGTTTGCAAAAATAAAAATTTAATTATTACTTTTTGTACTTCTTGCATTATAAATAAAATCCGGTATATAAGCCCCGAGAAAACCAAGAAATAAGATGATCAGCAAAAGCAGATTGATGTTGATGTGCCTCAGGTAATAGGCTAAAGTAACAATAAAAAGGTAATAAACGATAATATAAAAACTGGATCTCCGGTGCGTAAGATTCAGTCTTAAAAGTTTGTGATGGATATGGTTTTTATCAGCATCAAAAGGTGATTTCCCATTGACGAGCCTCACAATAATCACATTGAGCGTATCTACAATAGGCAGAATGAGAATAGCCACTGCCACTACAGGAGCAGACTGCAAATGGTATCTCGGTACATTGGGGAGCGCCTTATCGATAAAAATATCTATGAAGCATATGGAAGTGAATGCCAGAAGGAATCCCAGCAGCATAGATCCTGTATCTCCCATGAATATCTTGCTGGTCCTGTAATTAGACAAATTGTAATACAGGAATGCCAGTACAGCACCAATAATAATTACGGAAAAAACAACCAGCGGATAATTGTACTCTCCCAACCGGTAATAACTGATTCCGAAAAGAGCACTGCATATGACCGAATACCCTCCGGCCAGCCCGTCAATACCATCAATCAGATTAAAAGCGTTGATCAATACAATGAATGTGATAATGCTGAACAGCACACTTACAAAGTAGGTCAGTTCATAAACACCCAATATGCCAAAAAGGCTTCTGATACGGATATCGGACCCAATGACGATCAATGCTGAAACTACAATCTGCGCGACCAGTTTCTTATAGGCCCTCATGACCACAATATCATCCATGACACCGATATAGAGCAGAATGATAAGCGAAGCAAACAAAAACTTATACAGGTCAAAAAGCTCATAGGCAAAGATTGATGTACATATTCCGATAGAATAAAAAATAGCAATACCGCCCAAGTTGGGAATTTTCCGCAAATGTGAACTTCTCAGTCCCGGCTCATCCATAAGATTCTTTCTTTTGGAAATCTTGATAATGGTAGGTATGGAAAAATAGGCGATAAGAAACGAAAAAAGAAAGCCCAACCCTACCTTTATATAAAAAAGGGGAATGCCTGACTGTAATAAGAGCAATTCAAAATTCTTCATTTTTTTTCTGTTCAAAAATACCGTTCTGTTTCTGAGAGGGAGTCATGAGTGAAACAGTAGTACTTAAATTTGTGTTATTAACTTTCTTATCAATGTCTTCTGCCCGGCAAAAAACAACAGATAAAAAATCTTTTTTTTCAAGGGCAAAGATAACAGATAATTTTTATCAAATCGCTTATACTTTAATATATCTTTCATTCTAAGATGCCGATCCTGCATGAAACGGGATAATGCAGCATCCATTGTACGGAATACATCTTCATCTTTTACAAAGGCCAGATAGGCAAGGAATGAATATACTCCCTCGAAAATCTGGAAGTTTTTTAATGCTGTATGTTTTTCTGCAAAAGGCGAATTTCTGAAGACCTGCTCTACGTCTTCCACTGCCCGAAATATATCAAGTCCTCGCTCGGTATGCGTTTTTGTAATGGAGTCTGATCTTTCCAGGTAATTATAAAAAAACGTCTGGGTTTGTGCCAGGATATGGCATTCCAGCAGCAGTTGCGGGATCAGCTGGATGTCTTCAAAATGCGCAGATTTTTTGAATCTTTTTTGCTGAAAGAGTTCTTTCTTAAACAGCTTGTTGCAGGCAAAATAACTCAGGTCAGAAAAAACAGAAAAATGCTCTACCAGATTGATTTTTTCAGGCATATTGGGAACTTGTCTCAGCTCCTGGACTACTTTGCCCTGCTCATTAACTTTCCGGATATTGCAGATCACCATCCCGGCATCATGCTTTTGAGCCAGTTGCAGCATTTCCTGAAACATTGTTTCCTCCACATAATCATCACTGTCCACAAAACCGATATAGTCTCCCGTAACCCTGTCAAGGCCATAGTTCCTGGCATCGCTCAGGCCGCCGTTATCTTTATTAAATGCTTTTATCTTTCCCTGATACTGGTCGGCATAATGCTGAATAACAGCTGCGGAACGGTCTGTGCTTCCGTCATTAACCACCAGGATTTCCAGATCCCCCAGCGTCTGACTGACCAGGGAGTCCAGGCATTTTGCCAGGTAGCCTTCCACATTGTAAACAGGAACAATAACGGAAACCTTAGCCATACCTATGCTTTCGTCAGCCTTGAATTCAGCCAGCCTTTTTTAGCTTCGTCAAAATCTCTCCTGGAACAAGGAATGCAGTTCCTAATATCGTCATCATCCCCGAAATACCACAGGTTGCTGAAGGTATCCCGTTTAAAAGCATACTGCCGGTCATTGATAAGCACATAAAATATCTCATACTGCCTTTCTTTAGGATGTGACCTCTGGATATTGATCCCTTCAATAAGGTACCAGAGCATCTGAGCCGCAAGCTGCTGGTTCAATATGCTGTCTGAATAAATATTATAATTGAAAATCCCTACAGACTGTAAATTTTCACTGAGCCCGATCTCCTTCATATAAGCACAGATTTCCCTTCTGTTCAGTCCGTTTACCTGGGGATGCAGGGAAAACGGTTCACCGAAGCTTTCAACTGCGTCACAGTTTACGGTTACCAGGTCTGCCCTCCTGAAGAATGGCTCAGTTTTCTCAGTAGAATTCATCATTTCCGCCAGACGTATAATATCGAATTCCACCTCTTTGATCAGCCGCACGGAATCTGCTTCGTTGAGATGCTTCTGATAGGCAAGATGATGGTAATTTCTGATTGAAAAATCTTTCGTGCTGAAAATTTTACCTAAAAAGGTGTATTCATCCATGGCTTCATCCTGCCGGAATGAGATAATATTACTGATCTGCGTATAGTTGATATTCTTACGGTAGATATTCAGGGCAGAAAACAAAGAATAGGAAAAATCATTGGAGCCTCCGATAACAACCGGAATGGCCCTCTGCTGATGACAGGCCGAAAGCACTTCCTGAATGATATAATGGGAGTCCTGAACGGATTTCCCGGAGATCAGATCCCCGAGGTCCACCACCGGAACTTCAAAATCCAGCTGCGAAAGCTTATAAAATTCTTTTCTTATACCAGTAAAGTCCTGTATTCCCGCCTCGCCGCCCGCACCTCTACAATCCGAAACAAACAGAAGCACAATACTGTCTTCTTTAATTTGCCTGGTGATACGGCTTCCAATCTGCCAGCTTTCCGTCTTAAAATTCCTCGGTGAAAGGATAAAATCTTCAAAATTCATAAGTTAAACTGAACATCAATCTGAGAACTGTTCATGGCGCAAACTTACAAAAAACCATTGTATCAGTAGCTTTCCTGAATAAAAAAAGCCACTGGCATTAAAAGCAGTGGCTTTATACAATATTATTTTTTCTTGGCTGCGGCGGGCTTTTTTGCTGCTGCAGGCTTTTTAGCTGTTGTTTTCTTGGCTGCCGGTTTTTTCTTTTCGGCAAAAGCATTTTTATCCTGATCCGTGATCCACTTTTTAACCTCTTCCAGAGAAACCGATTTCAGTTCTTCCGCTTCGTATTTGGTATCATCTTTTTTCTTCGGGATCTTAAACATTGCCTTGCCGAATTTAACAAACGGCCCCCATCTCCCATTTTCTATGGATATTTTTTCCTTTTCCCACTGCTGGATGTAACGGTTGGCTTCTTTCTCCAGCTTCGCTTCAATTAATTCATTGATATCATTCTGGGAAAGATTATCGAAGTTATACCGCTTAGGAACATTGATAAAAATATCTTTGTACTTAATGAACGGGCCGAACCTTCCGGCACCCTTGGTTACCGGTTCTCCTTTGTAGGAAGCAATCGGAGCATCGGCTTTTTTCTTTTCGTTGATAATTTCTTCTGCACGGTTCTGGTCCACAGATAAAGGATCCTCGCCTTTAGGTATGCTGATGAATGTCTCGCCCCACTTTACGTATGGACCGAAACGTCCGACACCTACGGATACATTCTGCCCTTCAAAATCATTCAGGTCAAAAGGAAGCCTGAACAGTTCCAAAGCTTCTTGCAGGGTAATGGTAGCAATATTCTGTCCGGACATCAGAGAGGCAAAAACCGGTTTCTCTTCATCTTCCGTTTCCCCGATCTGAATCATAGGACCGAATCTACCGATTCTTGCATGCACATTTTTACCGGTTTTAGGATCTGTTCCTAAAAGCCTGTCACCGGTAGCACGGTCTGCATTTTCCTCCACATCTTCAATCCTGGGATGAAATTTAGAATAGAAATTGGTCATCATTTCTTTCCACTTCTGATCGCCGTTGGCAATTTCATCGAAACTTTCCTCAACTCTTGCCGTGAATCCATAATCCAGGATTTCCCTGAAGTTATCGGTAAGGAAATCATTCACCACTTCCCCGATATCTGTAGGGACAAACTTATTTTTATCACCGCCGAACTTTTCTTCCAGGACCACTTTTTTGATCTTGTCTTTGGTAAGCGACATTTTAACAACTTCACGGGTTTGAGGTTCAATTTCGCGCTTATCCACATAAGCGCGGTTCTGGATGGTCTGGATGGTTGGCGCATACGTTGAAGGACGACCGATTCCCAGCTCCTCAAGCTTTTTCACTAAACCGGCTTCCGTGTACCTTGCGCTGGGCCTCGTGAATTTTTCAGTTGCTGTAATAGTCCTGTACTTCAGTACTTCCCCTACTTTTACTTTCGGAAGGAGTTTCTCATTGCTCTCGTCATCTTCGTCCTCTGTTTTCACAATGCCGTAAGCTTTCAGGAAACCATCGAAAATAATCACCTCGCCCTGAGCTTCAAAATGCTGGGGAAGCTTGGGGTTTCCTATTTCTATAACCGTCTTCTCTATTTTGGCATTGGCCATCTGCGAAGCCAGTGTTCTCCTGTATATCAGCTGGTATAGCTTATTCAATTGGGAATCACCGATGCTTTTCACACTGAAATCAGTAGGACGGATTGCTTCGTGAGCTTCCTGTGCGGATGCGGATTTTGTCGTGTATTTTCTGGGAGCAGAATATTCTGCACCATATTCTGAGGTAATCTGCTTTTTAGCTCCTTCAATAGCTTCCTGGGAAAGATTGACGGAGTCTGTTCTCATATAAGTAATGTGTCCCTCTTCATAAAGAGTCTGTGCAAGACGCATGGTAGTGGTTACATTATACCCCAGTCTGGAAGACGCTTCCTGCTGCAATGTAGATGTTGTAAACGGAGCGGAAGCTGAACGGGTCCCCGGGCGGGTCTCTACATTCAGGACTTTGAATTCGGTATCTTTTGCCAGTTCAAGAAAATGTTCGGCATCTGTTTCTTTTTCAAAATCTTTTTTAAGCTTTGCCGCAATTTCCTGTTCAGCAGTATTCAGGAATATTCCGTCCAGCTTGAAACTTGCTTTCGGGACAAATTCCCTGATTTCTTTTTCTCTCTCTACAATAAGCCTTACCGCTACGGACTGCACCCTTCCGGCAGAAAGTCCCGGTTTTACTTTTTTCCAGAGTACAGGAGACATTTCAAAACCTACAATACGGTCCAGCACCCTTCTGGCCTGCTGGGCATTTACTAAGTTCTGGTCAATATCCCTTGGGTTTTCTATGGCTTTAAGAATGGCATTTTTAGTGATTTCGTGAAAAACAATCCTCTTTCTGTTTTCCGGCTTTAGTTTAAGTTCATCAGCCAGGTGCCACGCGATGGCCTCTCCTTCGCGGTCCTCATCGGAAGCAAGCCAAACCATATTGGCTTTTTTCACGGCAGCCTTCAGTTCGGTTACCAGTTTCTTTTTGTCGGCGGAAACTTCGTAATCCGGACTAAATGTTGCCAGGTCAATCCCCATTCCTTTTTTAGGAAGATCACGGATGTGCCCAAAGCTGGACTTCACCTCAAAATCCTTTCCTAAATACTTCTGAATAGTTTTTGCCTTTGCAGGAGACTCTACGATCACTAAATTTTTCGACATTCTAAAAATTTTTGCAAAAGTAAACCTTTTTTATTATATCCTTTTGACAATCACATTTTATTTAACAGTTCAACAGGAGCCAAAAAGATTCTGTACAGCAAACCTTCCCAAGTAAAACCTTTACCCGACATCTCAACCCTGTACAGTAAGGAGACTACAATAATACCGAGCGTAATATAAAATGTACTGTTGAGACTAACAGGCTGATAATCCCATACAGACTGCCCGTTTTGCAAAGACATACCAAAGAGTATAATCATCAGCATCATATGGATGTACATCCACCGGCCCCAGTCGATAGCGAGGTAAAAAAGAGGCAGTGAAAATAAGAATGCACCTATGAGTAATATAGACAAAAGCTTTCTGCCTGTTAGAAATTTTAAATAATAGCCTATGTGAAAAACGCTGATGATAAAACTGATTCCATAGAGAACATATTCTTTTAAGTGCTGGATGATATATTCCCTTTCGTTGATGTTCCAGTAAAATATCCCATAAACCGGATGAACTCCTCGTTCACTCAATATTTGAAGGGATTGCCCTTCGTTAACATTCTTTCCAAACATGAAAATTGCGATCGCGGGAATACCGACTGCAAGAAAATATTTGATGTATCTCCCGTATTCCAGTTTTCCTGTCTTTACATACAGAGCAATGGCAAAGTAAGGAACAAAGAAAACAGTGACTTCATGCAGCAATGTACTGATGATTAAAAAGAAACAGAACAAATATTCCTTTTTTTTTGAAAGCTTCTGATGATCCAGAAGATAAACGAAAACCGTAAAAATAAGGAAGACTATAAACTCCTTTTTCCCTACGTATGTTACCGTGTTCAGAAGTCCTACAAATCCTATGGAAGACAACAGCAGTGAAAGGTATAGCAGATCAGTGCGCTTATACCGGATCAGCTTGGCATAATACCAGAAGAAAGAACTTATGATGCTTAACTGAAAAAAATAAACCAGGTAGTTCAGCCGCAGTCCTGTGATATCCTGGAGCATAAAGAAAAAACTCCCGGAAAGCCCCCTTCTTTTGAATCCTCCGTCCTGGTAGTTGATCAGCCAGTCCGCCAGGATATACCCATCATCTTTCAGATTATATACCAGTGTAAATATCAGAGTGTAAACTGCCGTAACAGCGATCAGTAAGTAAATAAATATTTTGATATTGAAACGGGAAACAATTTTTTCAAACCTCATAGATGTTCAGTTGAGTTCTACATAAAAAAGAGAGATAAAACGGCTCTTTTGTCATTTTTCATCATTTTCAGCCATGCCAAAAATATAAAATTCCAAATTGGTAAGCACTATTTTATCCCTCTTTTATAGGTCCAATATCAAAGGGTTAGCTATTCTTTAATAATCTTTACAATTTCTTTTGAGTTATTGATCCTTAGAAGATAAGCGCCTGAAATCAGGGATGAAAGATCTGTCTGCATATGATCAAACTTTCCTGATTTCACCAGTTGACCGGACATATTATATACCTGATAATAATATCCCTGATCAGAAGGAGCTTTGATATACAGAATGTTTTTAACAGGGTTCGGGAAGAAAGAAATTTTATCTTCCTTAACCAGATCACTGACTTCATTCCTGCTGAGCGCCCCGGCTTGTTTCGTTACCGGCAATGAGGTAATTTGCAATCTCGGAATTACGCCTTCTTCATTTCCTGATGCATCATACTTGACTTTTACACATCGGCAGCTCATTCCGAAATAAGGATCATTATTATCATGGAATGCCACCATACGGTTGGCACTGGAAGCCGCATCAAAAAGCAGATTTATCGGCCTTCCGATATAGCTGGAATTCAGCGCTGCTGTCCATACGGCCGGATATTGAAAATTAATGAAGTTAAACGTCCCTGTAGGGCTCTGGTTAGTCATCACACTTCTCACACCTCTGGATCCTGAATTGGGATAGTTCCCTATTTTATAGGAAGAGTCGTTAAATGTATACCCAATGGTTGATGTGGTGCTTGGGTTCCTGACCCTTACTCCCAGATAATCATTCGCAATACTGTACGTGGTAGATACATTTTTATCTTTTCTATAAAAGGGAGTAAGCCCGAAATCCTGGTTGGACACAAAAGCCACTCCTGTTAAGTCAGGAATCCGCCAGCCTTCCGGACATGGATCAAACGGAGATTTCCTGCCGCCTCTTCCCCAACGGTCATACGCAAGGTTCGGCTCGTTGGATAACCAGTCGGTGCCGTTGGTATAGGCAGGAGTTGTAGAATTGTAAGGAGCAAAAGTGCTTGGAATCATATAAATCAGTGGATTCCTCACAGAGTATGAAAGTACTTTTGAAATTTTATCAGAAACTTTATCCGCGGTGCTTACATTGGCGTTGGAAGCATTGGTATAGGTATTATAAGGGACAATATAGTTTCCTGAAAGGTCATTATACGTACCTGCTGCAAGCGTGCTGTAGGCAACGGTACCATTGGCCGCAACATTCCCCAGAAATACATTGTAAGAAGCCCGGTTATCTGCAAACTGGAATGTCGGCAAAGGATCTTTTCTTCCCCATTGATAATGTAATCCGGTAGAAGCCCTGATTTTTGCAAGCTCTGCTGTAGTTGGAGTAAGCGGATTGGCTACAACCGGGAACGCATCAGTTGCCCCCAGGTTCCTGTCCATAAATTCTGTCTGGAAAACATTATCGGCTTTGTTGACATAATTGACATAATTGGTAACAGAAGTCATAGGAAGTTCCGTTGTATAATTGTACGAGCCTACCGGAGTATCAGTTACCCAGATATGCCAGCTCCAGTAGACCGGATTTGCAATGCTTCCGTTATGAAGGGTGACTACAGCATTTCCGCTTTGGTTGGGATTAATGGTAACTGATATCCTGGAAGCTGAAAGGCCGGATAAGGAGCCTGGCGATGGATTGATCATGGATACACCTCCAATCAGACCTGTATTGGTAGTCCAGAGCACATTAGCTTTTAAATTATTAAAATTTGCTGTACTTAATATATCCTTGTTATTCAATAGCTGGCTTTGAACGGCAAATGCTTTACTTACAGGAATATTAATGGTGAATGCAGCCGTATTTTTTACTGCCTGGTATGTATTGGGATTATTAAGCCCTTCCAGATATTCTGTCTCAGGGCTGAGATATTCTGTAGGAAAGTCATAGTTATCTATCGTGTACAGCGGATCTTTTATACACCGGCAGCCATTGGCATCAGAGGTTGCCGCCGTAGCGGTCGGAAAATACCAGTACCTGCCCTTCACAGAAGGAAAACCGGCGTCCGGGGTATCCGGTTGATATTTATCCGGGATTACGAACAGTGCCCTTGCAGAAACAGCCGGGCTTGCATCAAAATGCTTAACCATTGTGGATGTCCATAAAGCAACCTGGTGCTGGTCCGTATACTGGCCCTGATGAGCTGAAATGGAAATACCGCCTGTTCCGGGAAAAATCCCCATATTGTTCCCGCCGACGTTGGATAGATCGATTCCGAAATTAGGGTAAATCCGGAATCCTGTCATGAATGCAGGTGTACCGGAATCTGTCGGTTTTATGATATGATAGTTGTTGCCTTCAAATGCATTTCTGCCCATATTCGTCCGCACTCCGAAAGGAGAAAAATCAATCCTTACATCATCGGTGTAACCGGGAGATGCCAGGTTGGCAACCAATGCTGACGGAAGCCTCCAGCCATTGGGACACGGGTCATAGGATGATTTGTTCCTGTAAGGCTGTGCATTAGAATCATTATTATAATCATCATTGATCACACCCATAGAGTTATCAGACCAAAGATTCAGTTGTGTGAGCTGATTCGCCTTTACTGACGGAGAAGTCCCAAACCAGTTGACGGGTAAATTCGCATTATTATTATAATAAGCCGGCCCGGAATTATCATTTTTGTTTACATAAATAAGGCTTACAGGATTCTTTATGGCAAGCCTGATGTTATTGGTTACAGTTGCATTGGATAACGGAACGAACTTTCTGAGGTTGTCAAAATTAGTGGCATTGGTAAAGTTCTTGGCTACCCGGTGTCTTATCCTGCCAATGGTCCCCGTAACTTCGTAAAAATCATTTCCGCGGTGTACCAATGGTGGGATAGGGTCCTTTCTTCCCCACTGGTAAAGAAGCCCGGCATTGCGATTCCAGTCCCCTCCTGTAATGGTGCCGCTGAGTGCCCCCAGGTTCCTGTCCATCCATCCCCATTCAGAATCAGGGATTGTTTCAACAGTTCCGTCATCCCTCTGCCTTTTTACATTAACATAGCTTTTATATTTGGATCCGTTGGATGGATCATCAGTCACCCAGATATGCCAGGACCAGAAGATTTCACCGTTAACGCGGAAAGCAATTACAGCATTTCCTTTTTTCGATTTATTAACCGGGACTTTAATTTTTGCATTTATGCCTGAATCGATTACTTCCAGTGCATATCCTCCTGCAGATTTTATCAGTCCTGGGGTATCTTCCCATAATACATCTGCTGTGATCTTACCCGCAGGAATGTCTGATCCGCCAATATACTGATCATTTTTCCACATGATATAAGCTTTACGCACGGGAATATATAACCCGCTGCTGCTCTGGGAAGGATCAAACAGGTAACTGTTCGGGGCCTTTGTCCAGTCTTTGGCTCCATATTGCTTATCACTTCCACTATAAGAATTTTGAACATTGTTCAAGCCAGTCGATTTTCTCTCTATACCAGTCTGTTTTGAATTTTTCTTTAATGAGGGATTAATGAGCGAATCGCTCTTTGAATATAACTTCTTAACACTTTCTGATTCCATAACCACCCTGGTTTCCAGGTGATTTCTGGAATACATGACTGCTGAAACCAGACAGCATGCAACCGCCAATTTTAATGATCTTTCCATATCCTTTGTTTTAAACTATCTAACACTATACAACACATGAACCCGTATCTACAACAGATTATTTATTTTACAAATAACATATACGCCATTTTTTAAGTTGTAGATTGATATACCCAAATAATAAACAACAAAATGACATTATAGATACGTTTATAACAAAAATATATTATAATATGATAGATTCATCAATTATTCAGCCATTTTAATAAAAATAAATATTAATAAATCATAAACAGCAATACAAAAGCAACAAATAAACGCATATACGTATAATATACATAAATAATACAGTCTGATAATGTGGAAATTAATGTTTAAAACAACACTTAAAAATGCTGTTGATTATGTTCCTAAAGCGCAATAATCATGAGAAAATTCAGGTTTAATTAATAGGACATGATTGAAAATGTAAGAATTTCTTCAGGCTACTGTGCTATATGATCTTTTTCAACAGACGTTGGAAAGCCGGCTCAAGAAATCTGGCTACAGTATAAGCCAGGATCCCTATAAAAATAAAAGAAAGAGCAGGAAGAAGAAGATAAGGAATCTGCGGGATATGCCGGTGGAGTTTAATCATGGAAGCGATCAGCATATTTTCATGAAGCAGATATAAAGGGTAACTGATGAAGCCTACCAGCCTGAAAAAACGGCTCTCAAACAGAACGCCAAACGGAGCCCAGAATAAAGCACCCAGAAATACCAGAATAACGCTTATAAGATAGATATATAAAACAGGATCATGAAATTTATAGGCGTAAAACACAGAACACACCAAGCTGATAATCAACAGATAAAGATATCTTTTATCATGGTCCCTATAATAGATATAAGTTAAGGCCCCTGCCACAAACCATCCGAAATGAATGAATGACCCGATATAGATTTTCATTGCTGCATTTTCCGCCAATAGCTGATGGACAATAAGGATCTGCAGAAGAGCAGCGGATACATACAATATAAAAATCCCTGCCAGTGCAGTATTCCTGTTGAATATAAAATATAAGGCGCCGAAAATCACATAGAACTTCACCTCCACATAGAGTGACCAGAACGACAGTTCCAGAACGGGAAAATCCGTGCTGAAGATCCGCTCAAGAATGCTGTTGTTAATAAAAGTAATACCGGGCAGCAGCGATTTCAGCTCAGGAATACCAAAAGGCCTTTCATAAAAGAAGCCGGCTGTAAGATAGATGATCAGGCTGCAGATAAGCATCCCCGGGAAAAGCCTGAGCCATCTGTTTTTTATAAAAATCCGGAAACCCGGTGTTTTTTCAACAGACATCAAAATAACAAATCCTGAGATCAGGAAGAACAGCTGTACACCCAGGCTGCCATATTTGAACAGAAGATTGCCTGCATATAACTTTCCGAAAGGATAGTAGGCATCCCATATATAATAGCCATGAAACAGGAATACAAGTAAGATAGCCAGTCCCCTCAAGCCATCAAGCACCTCTATTCTCTTTTTTTTATCCGGCATGATGAAAAAAATTAAGGAAGAAGGTGGTTATGGTAAAGGTCATAGGTAAATCTTCCGGACCGTATATTTTTGAAACTGGAGAAAACAATAAAGTTGAACACAATCAGTGCAATGATAAAAGTATGGATCAGTGCTTTTTTCTGGGCAGATACTACATACATCGCATTCGGAATCAGGATATAGGCAAACACAATGAATGCCCCTGCAAGGCGGGAGGAGAAAATAGGGTTATTCCTGAAGATGAAATAGGCACAGATCCCAATAACCGCATAATTGCGGTGGTATTCATAGTAAGGGTACCTCTGTACCATTTTGGTATCGAATGCAAAAAGAAAAAACGTAAGGATTGCCATCATCACTTCCGGAATCCCGATCCCCCCGTTAATCCTTTCGGCACTTTCGTCTATATAACCGTTAAAACCTACCGCAAGCGCATTGTCCCCGGCAAAGTTTCCCAGGAACTCACCGAATGATCGGTAGACTTCAAAAGGAGAAAGGAATACGGATGTGATAATCAGGATAAACATCCATGCTTTATTCAGCGGAATGCGTGCTACCCAGTACATCGGTAAGAAAAGGTAGCAGACAT
This sequence comes from Chryseobacterium camelliae, assembly GCF_002770595.1. NCBI lineage: Bacteria > Pseudomonadati > Bacteroidota > Flavobacteriia > Flavobacteriales > Weeksellaceae > Chryseobacterium > Chryseobacterium camelliae. The sequence goes on from NZ_CP022986.1 coordinate 2,470,324, forward strand.
TGTGGATCCCTCCGGCTATATAAATACAGAGAAGGTAAGCCCAGAGTTTCCGCTCTTTGATATACCGCAAAGCAAAATACACGATGAATGACCCTAAATTCTGGCGGATCTGCCCGGATTCCCCCACGAAAAAGCCCGGGATAAACAGCAGGGCCAGAAAGGTAAAAGGATAAAACGTATTGTCTTCAATATATTTGAACTTAAAGAAAATCGCAAGAGCGGCTACCACAAGGGTTAGGATAAAAAACGGGGCATTGAATATATTGAGCAATACCTTATTGATAAGCACAAACAGCCACTCCAGCTCCATAGGCTGCGGAGTTTTAAGGTGCAGTGCGGCAAAGAGGATGGTAATATAATCTTTGGTATCCGAGTAAACATAAATCCCCCTGTAACTCCCGAAGTCTGGCCCAACTCCATCACGAAGCCCCGCAATAATGATCAGGTAGGCGCCCAAATAGTACAGCCATTTCCTCTCCACCTGATGTCCGTATACCTCCTGAAAGCTGAAGATAAGCATGTATATAAGAGCGATAATAAAATACGGATGCAGTAAACTCATTTAGGGCAATATTTTTTAAACTGATATGAGGCGATAATGATTCCCGTAAGCACCAGCGGAATGAAAAGCCTGGTTTCCCAGAACAGGCCCACCAGGGCAATCATGGCAAGGTATGGAGTGGAGAATAAAAAGTATTTCCTGATCACCGATTTTCCCGCTTCATCGGCTATCTTATACCCGAAATATATGCTGATGATGCCGAAGAGCAGCCCGGCAAGATTATACGGGCTGGTAAAATTCTTAAGCAGGTATATTCCTTCAAAGAAAGAAGCCTGCTGTGGAATGGCCATCCTTAAACCGACATATGGTATGACAAAAGCCATAACCAGCAGCAAAAGCTCTTTTATATGATTATAATTACCTTTTTTAAGCAGCTGTAGGTCTACAGTTATGGCTGCAAAAAATGCAATATTCAGACAGGCCGTTTCCCTGACCAGGGTAGATACAAAGATGATCAATGCCAGGACAATAAGATCGCGTGACTGACTGCTTTTAAAATATTTCAGACTGAAAAACATGCCCCACAGATAAAAAAAGACAGCAATAGAATCGCAATTGGTCGGCACATACTGTACAATAACCAGAAAGAAGATACAGATAAGATGGATAAGCCGTCTAACTGTTAAGCCAGCCAACAGATCAGTAGGCTCAAGTTTCAGAATGCGGTCCAGAATCCATGAGGAAAGCATGAAAAATGTAGCATTGATCAGAAAAATGCTGTGGTAAAAAAGAGTTCCGCTTTTAAGCAAAAAAGACTTTACAAAAGAAGGAAAAGTACTGACCAGACCAGTAAAGGCTTCCGTAACATGCACGCTCAGGTAATTAGGAATGACCCTGTAGGCATACACTGATGAAAACATAAAGTCAGGCGCTTTTTCCATGGATTTAAGCCTTACATACGAGGACTCGAAACCATAGTAAGAGATCATAAAAAGCAACAGAGGAAAAATTATGATCCATAACCATCCTTCTCTTTTTTCATCAAGTTTTGTAAACATATCAAATACAAGTTCCTTTCCTTATAATAGACTGTCTGTTTTTAAAATGCTTATGATTGGGAACTTTTGCAAAAGTATAAGTTTTTTTCATTTCACCAGAATATTTTGTTGATTTTCAGACAAAACTTATCCGGCCAAATGCTTTGAACTAATACTTAAAAAATTAAATTTGCAGACTTATTCCCACACCATGCACCGTTTTTTTATTTTTTTGTATTATCTGATTTCCAGACACAGGATACTGTCCGGAGCTGTGGCTTTATGTATTGCCGCCATATGCATCTTTTTTGCTTCCAGGATTACTTTTGAAGAGGACATCAACCAGATCATCCCTAAAAACGAAAAATCGGACCTTACTGCTAAGGTACTGAAACAGCTTAACTTCTCAGATAAGATCATTGTCATTATTGAAAGCACCTCTAAAGAGAACAGCTTCCAGCTTTCTGAAACGGCAGATACATTCCTCCAGGATATTCAGCCTTTAAAAAAGTACATTGCAACCGTCCAGGGGAAGGTCAATGACGATGAAATTTCAAATACGTTTGATTTTGTCCGGGAGCACCTCCCGCTTTTCCTTAACGAACAGGATTATAAGGAAATCGGGGAAAAGCTCCAGAAAGATAGTATTGATAAGAAGGTGGAAAGTAATTATGTGTCACTGGTATCCCCTGCCAGCCTGGTCACCAAAGAATTCATCAAAAAAGATCCACTGGGCATTACCTTTCTGGGCGTAAAAAAACTGAACGCACTCAACCTCAGCCAGGATTTCAGGCTTGAAAACAATTATATCGTCTCCCGCGACGGCAGGCACCTCCTCCTCTTTATAGACCCTGCCCACAAAAGCAGCGACACCAAAGATAATGAAGCATTCATTAATGCGTTGAATGACATAAAAAACAAACTCAATGTACAGTTCAAAGGAAAAACGGAACTGAGCTACTTCGGATCTCCGGTGATTGCCGTAGCCAATGCACAGCAGATCAAGAAAGATATCAGGAATACAGTAATCATCTCCATGACGGTCCTGCTGGTCCTGCTGATCTACTATTTCCGGAACTTTTTCACACCGGTAATCGTTTTTCTACCCACCATTTTTTCTGTGTTGCTGGCTTTGTTGGCCCTTTATTTCATCAAGGATAAGCTTTCTGCCATTTCATTGAGTGTAGGTGCTATCCTGATCGGTATTACGATAGATTATGCGCTTCATATCCTCACGCATTACAAGCACAATCATAACATAGAAGAGTTATACAAAGAAATCACGCAGCCTATCATCCTGAGCAGCGCCACGACCGCCGTATCATTCCTCTGCCTTGTTTTCGTCCGTTCCGAAGCCCTGAAAGACCTTGGCCTTTTTGCTTCCCTCACCGTGATCTTCTCTTCTGTTACAGCCCTCATTATTGTACCGCAGCTGTACCATCCCAAAAAGGAGAAACAATCCCTTAACACCAACTTCATCGACAGAATCGGTTCTTATCCATATGAAAAAAACAAGCCTCTTATTATCGGCTGCACGGTTATCATCATCGCCTGCCTCTTCGGGTTCAGGCATGTAGGGTTCAATGAGGATATCGGTGACCTGAACTATATTCCCAAAGAACTGAAGCTGAGCGAAGCCAAACTCCAGAAACTGTCCGATATCACTTCAAAATCCATCTATACCATTTCCTACGGAGACTCTGAGGATGAAGCGTTGTCTAAAAATACCCGGCTGAACAGCTTTCTGGAACGAGAAAAGCAGGAGGGCAAGATTTTAAATTACAGCTCGATAGGCAATGTCGTCCTTTCCCGGAAAGACCAGCAGCAAAAGTTCGAAGAATGGAACAGCTTCTGGGCCGGAAATAAAAAAAATAAGGCTCTGGAAGACCTAAAACGCGCCGGTGCTCAGTTCGGATTCAACAGTTCCGCTTTCAACAACTTTAATGATATGCTGGATAAAAACTATGCTACCTTAAGCCTTCAGGATTATGAAAAGGTAAAAGCTTTACAGGTCACTGAATTCCTGAGTAAGGATAAAAATTTCTTTACCGTTTCCAATATTGTCAAAGTCGATGAAAACCACCGGGAAGCATTCATAAAAGATGCAGAAAAAAACCATCAGGCGCTTGCCATTGACCGCCAGCAGATGAATGAAAATTTCCTGGGGCTGCTGAAACGGGATTTCAACACCCTGATCAATTACTCATTACTGGCTATTGTCCTGACCATCATAGTCTTTTTCAGGAATTTTGAACTTACTGTGCTTACCATGGTTCCGATTGTTTTAACCGGGATCGTAACAGCAGGGATTCTTTATTTTCTGGGTCTTGAACTTAACATTTTCAGCACCGTAGTATGCACCCTCGTTTTTGGTGTAGGGGATGATTTCAGCATCTTCCTGACGCAGGCCATGCAGAAAGAGCACACCACCGGAAAAAATGAGCTTCCTACTTACAGGGTATCCATTATTCTGGCGGTATTCACGACCATTCTTTCCATTGGCTCCCTTATTTTTGCCAGGCATCCGGCGCTGCATTCCCTGGCCCTGGTAGCATTGATCGGAATGTTCTCCGTCATCATCATTACCTCAACGCTATATCCTTTCTGGTTCAGGTTCTTTATTACGAACAGGGCTAAAAAAGGACTATCCCCGATCACATTCAGGCTGATGGTCAATTCCACGCTTTCCTTCCTGTATTACGGACTGGGCGGATTGTTTTTCTCTTTTATCGGAAGCTTCTTTGTAAAAAAATCAAAAGGAAAGACATTAAACCTTATCAAAGTTTTTTCTGCCCGGTTTTTAACTTCTGTCCTGTTTACGAATCCATGGGTAAGGAAGAAGCTCATTAAAAATACGGATGAAGATTTCAGCAGACCGGCAGTCATCATTGCCAACCATACCTCTTTTCTGGATATCCTTGCAGTAGCCATGGTAACCCACAAAATGGTATTTCTGGTTAATGATTGGGTATATAATTCGCCGGTATTCGGGAAAATCGTTAAAGCATTGGGATTCTATCCTGTTTCCCAGGGGATAGAAAACGGTATTAATCCGCTCAGGGAGAAGGTGAGCCAGGGCTATTCCCTGATGGTCTTCCCTGAAGGTGAACGCTCTTATACCAATGATATCAAACGGTTCCATAAAGGAGCATTTTACCTGGCTGAGCAATTCGGGCTGGACATTGTCCCGGTGTATATCCATGGTAATTCCGAAGTATTGCCGAAAGGGGATTTTATTATTTATGACGGAAGCATTACCATTAAAGTAGGCGAAAGAATCAGTAATGATGACCCAACTTTCGGCAGCCACTATTCCGAAAGGACCAAAAGGATCAATGCCTACTTCAGAACACAGTTTGCTGCGTTGAGAAATGAGCTGGAAGATGAAAATTATTTCAGGAGCAAATTATTCCTGAGCTATCTGTATAAGGAAAATGAAGTGGTAAAAGCGGTAAAGCAGGATTTCAATACCTATAAGAAGGATTATTACGCGCTTAACCGGTATATTCCCGCTGATGCTAACATCCTGCATATGGCAGATGATTTCGGACAGAAAGATCTCCTGCTGACATTGTACCAGGCAGGAAGAACGGTATTCACGCTGATTGCCGATGAAGAAAAAAGAGCGGTGGCGAAACAGAATTATCTGGTCAAAAGAAGGAAGATCCACTATATCGGCCATATTTCAGAAGTCAAAAAGAATGTTGGTATACTTTTGGTTTCTGATAAGCGCTTTAATATAGAAACAATGCCGGAGCTCCCGGAAAAAATCATAACACTGGACAGTGAAAGCCAGGGTATTAAAGATGCAGGGTACCGTTTAGAATTTGAGTCAGGAATAATTAAAATTTACATAAAACAGTAAATACAACTGAAAAGCATATTTTTGTACTAATTAAAGAAATATAATGAAGAAAAATATACTCGTCATCTATTATTCACAGACCGGGCAACTGGAGGATATTGTAAAAAATATTGCCAGACCTTTTGAGAATAGAGATGAATACCAGGTAACGTATTATAATATCCGCCTGAAAAAGGACTTTCCGTTTCCGTGGCCGGGTGACGTTTTCTTCAATACTTTTCCGGAATCTTACCTGCAAATCCCCAGTGAAATCTACCCTCCGGAAGACGAGGTCCTGAATACCCGTTTTGATCTTATCCTCTTCGGATATCAGGTCTGGTATCTTACACCATCCATTCCAATCATCTCTTTCCTGAAAAGCCCTTATGCAGCAGGCATCCTGAAGGACACGCCGGTGGTGACCATTTCCGGGACCAGAAACATGTGGATGCTTTCCCAGGAAAAACTGAAGGTATACCTTAGGGATCTTAAAGCTAAGCTGGTAGGAAATATTGCCCTGGTAGACCGGCATGATAATTACACCAGCGTACTGACGATTCTCCGGTGGCTTACGACAGGAAAAAAAGAAAAATCAGGAATGCTTCCGGCTGCCGGAATTTCAGATGAAGAAATCGCCGGTTCTGTAAAATACGGTGAAATTATCGAGAAACATTTCAGCACCAATGAGCTCGAAACCCTGCAGCCCGACCTGGTGAAAAACGGTGCCGTGGAAATCCGCCCGTTCCTGGTGCGGGTAGAAAAAGTAGGCAATAAAATTTTCACCGTATGGTCTAATCTGATTATCAGGAAAAAGGAAAAACGACCATTGCTCATTAAATTCTTTAAAGTATATTTGATGGCTGCGATATGGATCATTTCTCCCATTGTGCTGGTGTTTCACATACTTTTAGCTCCGCTTCTGAGCTCAAAAAGAAGAAAACAAAAGGAATATTTACAAGGAATTAATTTAAAATAAAATGTACGACGTATTTATAACAAAAGCTTCAACATACTTACCGAATGAACCTGTTTCTAACGAAGAGATGGAAACGTATCTGGGCTTGGTGAATGAGAAACCGTCCAAAGCAAGAGCTTTGATTTTAAGAAACAATAAAATTAAAACCAGATATTACGCATTGGATAAAAACGGGAAGCCTACCCATACCAATGCACAGATTACGGCAAAAGCTGTTGAGGGACTTTTCGATGAAAAGTTCACCAGACAGGATATGGAACTGCTGTCATGCGGAACAACCTCTGCAGACCAGATCCAGCCTTCCCATGCGTCTATGGTGCATGGTGAATTAGGTCTGAATAAATCTATTGAGATCAACACATCCATGGGACTTTGCAATTCCGGGATGAACGCCCTCAACTACGGATTCCTTTCCGTAAAGGCAGGTGTTAAACAGAATGCAGTATGTGTAGGATCTGAAAGATTTTCATCATGGATGACGGCGGATAAATTCAACCATGAAGCAGAAAACCTGAAACTCCTGGAAGAAAGGCCTATCATCGCTTTTAAAAGAGAGTTCCTCAGATGGATGCTTTCCGACGGAGCCGGAGCCTTCCTGCTGGAAAATAAACCGCGTGAAAATGAAGTTTCCCTAAGAATAGAGTTCATCGATTTTTACTCCTACGCCCATGAGATTGAAGCCTGTATGTATGCAGGATGCGAAAAGCAGGAAGACGGAAGCCTTAAATCATGGGCAGACTACCCTTCTGATGAATGGCTGAAACAGTCTATTTTCGCCCTGAAACAGGATACGAAACTTTTAGATGAATACATCCTGGTGAAAGGAGCGGAAAGCCTGCGTGCTTCTTTCGATAAGCATCAGCTGGATCCGGACAGCATCGATCATGTTCTCGCCCACATTTCTTCAGGCTACTTCAAGGAAGGCCTGAAAGAAGAATTTGCCAAAAAAGGAATGGATTTCCCATGGGAAAAATGGTATTATAACCTTTCTGAAGTTGGAAACATCGGGGCAGGGTCTATTTTTATCGCCCTTGAACAACTGATGAATTCAGGAACGCTTAAAAAAGGGGAAAGAGTATTGCTTTGCATTCCGGAAAGCGGAAGGTTTGCCTATTCATGTGCCCTGTTAACAGTTTGCTAATGGGAAAAACGCTGCCGTCTGACAACCCTGCTTTTGTGGAAAGCCTGATCCCGCAAAGGGCCCCCTTTGTTATGGTTGATGAGCTTTCAGAATATTCTGAGACCCATCTGATCTCCGGATTCACTGTCAAAGAAGAAAATATCTTTGTACAGGACGGGATTTTCCAGGCATCCGGACTGGTTGAACATCAGGCCCAGAGTGTTGCGCTGCATACCGGATACAAATATTACCTGTTGGGAAAAGAAGCGCCGACAGGATACATAGGAGCCATCAAATCTTTTGAAGCGGAATCACTGCCCAAAGCAGGTGACCGCCTGGTAACGGAAGTGACCATCCTGAGCGAGGTTATGGGAGTAACCCTGGTTAATGCCGTAACCCGGCTCAATAATGAGATTATTGCCAGCGCTCAGATGAAAACTGTTGTAAAATAATTGTACCCATGGAAATCAAGGAAGAAAACATCATTAACATCCACCATTATCTGCCGCATCGTGAGCCTATGCTGATGGCAGATTATATCCTGGAACTGACCAAAGAAAAAGTGGTGACTTCCTTTGAGATTCTTGAAAGCAATATTTTCGTCCATAATAACCATCTGGCGGAGGCCGGACTCATCGAAAATGCAGCACAGACCTGTTCCTCTATTCTCGGGCAGAGCTTTTTTAAGTCTGACACTGAGATTAAAGTAATCGGTTTCATCACCAGCATTAAAAAAATCGAGGTATTCGGGTTGCCGAAAGTGGGTGATACCATTATCTCCAGGGCTTCGCTGATTTCCCAGTTTGAGAACATCTGCCATATTTTCTGTGAGACATTCAGAGAAGACGAATTATTGGTCAGGACAGAGATTAACTTATTTATCCAGGAAATACAACACTAATTAGACCCATGAAAAAACAAGACCTTCCTCAGGATGAAAGCAACCTGAAATCGGCAAACATGACCGAAGTTTTGTATGTTACTGATGAAAATGACCAGTATACTACTGCGAACAGCATCGGCTGGGAGGCGAAAAAACTTGCGCTGGAAGAATCCATGGAACTTATTCATGAAAGGATAGAAGAAGCAAAACAGAATGTAGCCCTGAATAAAGTAAGCCCGGTGATCTACTTTATGGAACTGAATAAAATGGATCTCAGCGTTCTCGCTGCTTACGTAGGCATGTGGCAATGGCGCGTGAAAAGGCATACCAAACCTAGAATATTTAAAACATTAAGCGATACCATACTGAAAAAGTATGCCGATGCCTTCGGGATTTCGGTAGAAGAATTAAAAAACTTCGACGGTAAATAACAGGCCGGACAGCAATACCAACTGTTCAATTAAAGAAATGAAACATAATCATCCGGCTTACACAAACCCAACAAGATACGAATGAAACTGAACTTCGAACACCATCAGACCGCTCATTGCGAAAACGGTGTCGCCTCCAACCTACTGCTTAATAAAGGCTTGCACCTCAGCGAACCTATGATCTTCGGAATCGGATCCGGGCTGTTCTTTGTCTACCTCCCGTTCCTGAAAGTGAACTTCGCTCCCGGGTTCAGCTACCGTCCTATGCCCGGTGCCATCTTTACCAAAGCAGCCAGGCGATTGGGAATCAAAATTAAAAGACAAAAATTTTCAAATCCGGAAGATGCCCGGAAAGCCCTTGAAAAAAACCTGGAGAACAATATTCCTACCGGGCTTCAGGTGGGAGTATTTAACCTCACGTACTTTCCCGAGGAATATAAGTTTCATTTCAATGCCCACAACCTTGTGGTGTATGGGAAGGAAGACGGACGTTTCCTGATCAGCGATCCGGTTATGGACTATGTAACTTCGCTTTCTGAAGCAGAACTGGAAAAAGTACGGTATGCCAAGGGAGCCCTTCCGCCGAAAGGCCATATGTATTTCCCGACGTTCATTCCAGAAAAGGTCGATCTGGAAAAGGCGATCATCAAAGGTATCAAGGATACCTGTAAGAATATGCTGGCCCCTGTTCCCATCATCGGAGTTAAAGCCATGCGGTGGGTAGCCAGAAGCATCCCGAAGTGGGCAGAAAAAAAAGGGACCAAGCAAACCAACCATTACCTGGGGCAGCTGATCCGGATGCAGGAGGAAATCGGGACCGGCGGCGGCGGATTCCGTTTTATTTACGGTGCCTTTCTGCAGGAAGCTGCCGATATTCTCAAAAATGAGCAGCTGCGGGAGCTTTCCAGAGAGATTACCATGATCGGTGATCTATGGAGGGACTTCGCCGTGGATATTGCCCGCGTATATAAAAACAGGAACTCCAAGAGCAATATTTATCAGGAGCTTTCCAAATCCATGCTTCATATTGCCGACCTGGAAGAAGCTTTTTACAAAAAACTGAGCAAAGCAGTCTGATATGGCAGAAAACAGTATTGAGATCAGGAACCTGTATAAAAAATACAAAAATGCTGATGAATTTTCCGTTAATGACATTTCATTAGACATCGGGAGCGATGAGATCTATGGGATCCTGGGCCCTAACGGCGCAGGGAAAACCACATTGATTTCCATGCTTTCCGGTTTAATACAGCCTACGTCAGGACATTTTACGATCAATGGATGGTCTCCTCAGAAAAATATTTCCACCATAAAACAGATCATCGGGATTGTCCCTCAGGAATACGCACTCTATCCTACCCTTACGGCAAAAGAAAATCTGATGTTTTTCGGGAGCCTGTACGGGTTGAAGCACACAACACTTGACAACAGCATCGATGCAGCACTGAAAAGAATGGGGCTTTCCAAATTTGCGCATAAGAAAATCGAACAGTTTTCCGGAGGTATGAAACGCCGCTGCAACCTGATTGCGGCGACCCTTCACCATCCCAAAGTCCTTTTTCTGGATGAACCTACGGTAGGTGTGGATGTACAGTCTAAAAAAGTCATCATCGACTACCTGCAGGAACTTAACCGGGAAGGCACCTGCATCATTTATACCTCCCATCACCTTTCCGAAGCAGAAGAATTCTGTACTAAAATCGCCATCATAGACGGAGGCAAGATCCATGCGGTAGGAACACCGGCAGACCTTATTAACCGTGTGCCCCATGCCGAAAACCTGGAAGACGTATTTATTTCATTAACCGGAAAAGAACTGAGAGATGTTGTATAAGCTTTGGAGAACCTTCCTGAAAGAAATTCTCTTGCTGAAAAGAGACATAGGCGGCATTGTGATTATTTTCGTCATGCCCCTGCTGCTGATTGTAACCATTACCCTGATCCAGGACTCTACCTTCAAAAATCTTGAAGGAACCCGGATTCCGATCATTTTTATTGATAATGACCGTTCCGAAGTTTCAAAAAGCATCCGCCAGGAACTGGAAAAGAACAAAAGTTTCGAACTGAAAACCGAATTTACGGAAGCTTCCGCAAGGAATGCCGTATTTTCAGGAGAATACCAGATGGCGATTGTCATCCCGGCGAAACTCACCCAGGACCTCAATACGACCATTGATGCCAAGGTGCAGAAAATCGTAAGCTCCTTCGGGCTTGAAACAGATGCAGCAGGTCAACAGGCACTTTCTGCAAAAGCCAAAGAAATCCATCTGTATTTTGATCCTGCGATTAACTCAGGATTCCGGAATTCCGTGATGAGTTCGGTTAATAAGATGATTTTTGAGATCGAGAACAAAAAAATTTACAAAGCATTCCAGGATCAGCTGGGCACCACTGAGAACCTGGAAGAGAATAAGAACCTGATTGCTTTTAAGGAAATTACACCTCCTAGAAATAAAAATGAAGCCATGCCGAATTCCGTGCAGCACAATGTACCTGCCTGGACGCTTTTTGCCATTTTCTTCATTGTAGTGCCTTTATCGATCAATCTGGTGAAAGAAAAAAGCCAGGGAACCAGCGTGAGGGTGCGCATAAGCCCTACCCCATACTTTATCCATATCCTGGGGAAAACATTCACCTACCTGATCATCTGTATGATTCAGTTCCTGCTGATGGTGGCCGTGGGAATGTATCTTTTCCCGTATATGGATCTGCCGGCATTCGATGTTTCAGGGAAAATGTTCCCGCTTATTATCGTGACCCTTGCAGCCGGGCTGGCCGCCATAGGATTCGGGGTTCTGCTGGGAACCATTGCAGACACGCAGGAACAATCTGCCCCTTTCGGAGCCACTTCTGTGGTTGTGCTTGCGGCTATAGGAGGCATCTGGGTCCCGGTTTTCCTCATGCCGGAATTCATGCAGCATATCGCACGGTTTTCGCCGATGAATTGGGGGCTGAATGCCTATTATGACATTATCCTCCGGAACAGCGGCATCAGCAGCATTGCCACAGAACTGATCTTATTAATCCTGTTTTATCTCGTGATGGTAGCCCTGGCCATTGTATATGAACGGAAACTCCACCGGGTCTGATAAAATGAATATAAAAAAAAGAAATGCAGCCTAAAGAAATGAATACCTTATCCTGTACAGAAGAAGTAAGAGTACGGTTCAATGAGACGGATCCTCTGGGAATCGTATGGCACGGGCATTATATTGTGTATTTTGAAGACGGCAGGGAAGCTTTCGGCCGTGAACACGGGCTTACCTACCTGGATATACAGAAAGCAGGGTATGTAACCCCGATCGTAAAAAGTACCTGCGAGCACTTTCTGCCCCTGAAATACGGGGAAACATTCAGGATTGTGACTACCTTCATCAACTCCGTTTCTGCCAAACTGATATACCGGTATGAAATTTTCAATACGGAAAACAAGCTGGTATGCAGCGGGGAGACCATTCAGGTTTTCTTGGATTCAGAAAGCAATCTTTGTTTATATAACCCTGAATTCTTTCAGGACTGGAAAGACCGCATGGGATTATCATGAAAAAGCCGACATTCATTACAGATTACAGCTGTGTGACGCCTCTGGGCTTCGACACTGCCTCCAACTGGGAAAACCTGATCGCCGGGAAGTCGGGGATAGCCCGGCATGCTGTCGTGGAAAATCAGGACCCGTTTTACACTTCCATGATTCCTGACGACCTGTTGAATGAAGAATTCAACAGGCATTTTGATGGCGCAGATTATACCCGGCTGGAAAAAATGCTTCTGTTATGCCTCAAACCACTGGTTGAAAAGCATGGAATTACAGAACATACGGGACTGATACTTTCTACCACAAAAGGGAATGTTACCCTGCTTAAAAATCAGCCGCACCTTCCGGAAGGGGCGTATCTTTCCGTGCTTGCCCAAAAGATGGCTGATCATTTCGGGTTTACCTCTAAACCTATTGTCATTTCCAATGCCTGCGTATCGGGGGTTTTGGCACTGGCAGTAGCCAAAAATATGATTGCGGCCGGTACGTATACCGATGCATTTGTCATAGCCGGGGATGAGGTTTCGGAATTTGTTCTTTCCGGGTTCAATTCCTTCCAGGCGATCGCGCCGGAACCCTGCAAACCATATGATGCGTCACGGAACGGCATTAACCTGGGGGAAGCAGCTGCGGCAGCGTATGTCACGTCATCACCGGCCGGTCATGCACCTATATGCTTTAAAATATCAGGAGATTCATCGGTTAACGATGCCAATCATATCTCGGGTCCTTCCAGAACAGGCGACGGATTATATATCAGTATCAGCCACGCGATGAAGGAAGCGGGAGTAACCTCTGAAACCATCGATTTCATTTCAGCACACGGAACCGCAACCCTCTACAATGATGAAATGGAATCCATTGCATTCGGCAGGGCGGGATTGCAGCATATACCCCTGCACAGCCTGAAGGGATTTTACGGGCACTGCCTCGGCGCCTCGGGGCTGCTGGAAAGCATCATAGCTATGGAAAGCGCTTTGCATGGGACGCTCATCCGATCTAAAAATTTTCAGGAAAACGGCGTATCGGGAACACTGGATATCATCACGGAAAACCGTCCTGCAGAAATTACCCATATCCTCAAAACAGCATCAGGATTCGGGGGCTGTAACGCTGCCCTGGTCCTGGAAAAATGTTCAACACCAGGCTTATGAAGAAAACCGATATCTGTACCATAGCCGGTTCATCCATCACGGTAAACGGCGACGTGATTTTCAAAAGTGAAGCACAGGATTTTTCAGACTTCGCCAAAGGAGCCTATAAAGCACTGGAAATCAATTACCCTAAGTTCCATAAAATGGATGCTTTGAGCAAGCTTGCTTTTCTGGGGGCCGAAATGCTGCTTAAAGATCAGGATAACGACAACACCGCACTGGTTTTTGCCAACAGGTCCTCCAGCCTGGATACCGATGTAAAATACCAGGAAAGCATCAATTCAAAGGAACATTATTTCCCGAGCCCTGCCGTTTTTGTGTATACCCTGCCCAATATCTGTACGGGTGAAATCTGCATCCGGCATACAATGCAGACGGAAAATGCCTTTTTTGTCCTGGATGAGTTTGATGAAGATTTTCTGCATGCTTATTCGGAGCAGCTGATGGAATCCGGAAAAGCGGAAAAAGTACTTTGCGGCTGGATAGAACTTTATAAGGAAAGTTATAATGCTTTCGTATATTTGCTGACATTATAAATTTGATAACTTGAAAATGGGCTGATTTGAAAATACAATATCATAATCAGATTACATTAACGAAATATTTTTAAATTAATTTTTAATATATCATAATTTAATTCATTTTCAAATTATCAAATTAACTTATTTTCAAATTAAAATCTTTATGGAAAATTTAAGAGAAGAATTAAAACACAAAATTATTGAAGTCCTTAATCTTGAAGATGTTGCCGGGGAAGAAATCCAGGATACGGATCCTCTGTTCGGAGGCGGAATGGGATTGGATTCTATTGATGCCCTTGAGCTGATTGTTCTTTTGGATAAAGACTACGGCATCAAACTTTCCGACCCTAAAAAAGGAAAAGAAATTTTCCAGTCTATCGATACGATGGCTAAATTTATTGAAGAAAACAGAACAAAATAAGTAATGGGCAGAAAAATTGCCATTACGGGAATGGGCATCATTTCCTCCATCGGTCATAACGTGGAGGAAAATTTTATTTCGTTACAGTCCGGAAAGCACGGCATTTCAGATATCGAGCTGTTTAAAACACGGCATGCGGGAACCATAAAGACCGGAGAGATCAAACTGTCTAATGAAGACCTGATCCGCCAGCTCGGCCTGCCTGAAGACAATAACCTGACCCGCACAGCCTTGTTAGGCATCTGGGCGGCAAGGGAAGCGGTTGAAAAAGCAGGGATTTCAGATATGAATGAATACAGGACCGGACTGATCTCCTCTACAAGCGTAGGCGGGATGGATATTACGGAAGACCTGTTTTATACTTATGAGAACTATCCTGAAAAAAGAAAATACATCGATGCCCACGATGCAGGCAATTCCTCGCTGGCCATTGCAGAAGATCTGGGACTGAAAGGGATGGTTTCCACCATCAGTACTGCCTGTTCATCTGCGGCCAACGCCATTATGATGGGTGCCAAACTCATCAGGAGCGGAGTGCTGGACCGGGTGATCGTAGGAGGCACAGATTCACTTTCCAAATTCACCCTGAATGGCTTTAATACGCTGATGATCCTTACCGATTCCTATAACACCCCTTTTGATCAAAACAGAAAGGGACTGAACCTGGGTGAAGCTGCGGCTTTTCTGGTCCTCGAATCTGATGAGGTGGTAAAGAAAGACCATAAAAAAGTCCTGGGATACCTTTCCGGATACGGAAATGCCAATGATGCCCATCACCAGACCGCCTCTTCTGAAAACGGACAGGGTGCTTACCTGGCCATGCAGAAAGCATTGGAGGTTTCGGGACTGGCTAAAGAAGATATTGATTACATCAATGTGCACGGAACGGCTACGCCTAACAACGATTTATCCGAAGGCATCGCCATGATCAGGATATTCGGTGAAGGCAGGGTCCCTGAATTCAGTTCTACCAAGGCATTCACAGGACATACCCTTGCTGCGGCTGCCGGGATTGAAGCAGTATTTTCCCTGCTGGCCATACAGCACAATACCATTTTTCCGAACCTGAACTTCAGGACCAGGATGGAAGAGTTTGACCTCACTCCCGTTACCGAGCGGAAGGATAAAAACATCCGCAACGTGCTGTCTAATTCTTTCGGGTTTGGCGGCAACTGTTCCACTTTAATTTTTTCAGCATCATGAGTTCCGTTTACATCAACAGTGCAGCCTGTATTTCGGCTCAGGAGACCTTACAGGATGATTTCATCAGCCTTCTTCAGGCACAGAATGCCGTTCAGGTCTTACAGGCTGTAGAACCTAATTATAAAGAGTTTATTGCACCTGCCATGATCCGGCGGATGTCTAAAACGGTAAAAATGAGTACCGTAGCGGCACATCATGCTCTGAAAGAAGCAGGAGTTAAGCAGCCGGATGCCATTATCGTGGGTACCGGGATGGGATGCTGCCAGGATTCTGAAAAGTTCCTGAAGAACGTCATCGACAATCATGAGGAATTCCTGACTCCAACCTATTTTATCCAGTCAACCCATAATACGGTAGCAGGACAGATTGCTCTGGGGCTTCAGTGCCACGCTTATAATTTCACCTATGTGAACACGTCTTCGGCCCTGGAATTTTCATTGCTGGACGCTAAGCTCCAGATCAATGACGGTGAAGCAGAGAATATCCTTACAGGTGCTACAGACGAGAAAACAGACCGGGTAATGGAACTTTTCCGGCTCAACGGGACCCTGAAAACAGAAGATAATCTACCGGCTGACCATCTTCATTCGGATACTGACGGCGTAACCTGGGGCGAAGGAGCCAGCTTTTTTGTCCTGGGAAAAGACAAATCTGAAAGTTCCTATGCAGAACTCAAGGATATCAAGATAACCAATACACTGAAGACTGAAGAAACATCAGCCTTCATAACCGAATTTTTAGCCCATAACCATACCGAGCCTCAGGAAATCGATGCGGTGATCCTCGGATTCAGCGGTGATGCTGCCTCTGACGTGTTTTATACGGAAGCAATGAAAGTTTTCCCGGATTCTGTATTGTTATATTATAAACACCTGAGCGGCGAATTCAATACATCCAGCGGGTTTTCCCTTTTTATGGCCTGTCATATCCTCAAAGACCAGCAGGTCCCGGAAATCATGATGGCGAATACGGTAAAAAAGAACGGCATTAAAAATGTTCTCTTATACAATTACCTGAGAGGCCACGACCACAGTCTGGTACTCTTGGGAAGAGCTGATTCTTAACTGATTTAATATGATTCAGATTATGAAACATTACCTGTTTATCCTTTTTTACCTTTTCTGCAACCTGTTTATTTATGGGTTTCAGGGAAGCCTCTGGGTATACCTGTTCTGCTTAATTTTATTTTCATTAATCGTCGTCTGGGCTTCTTTTGATATCCGACTGGGGTATTTTGTAGACAGCATCACCCATAAAAGAACAAAAACAAAGGAGATCGCACTGACATTTGATGACGGCCCCACCGAATTTACCCCTGCTGTCCTTGATTTGCTGAATGAGCATCAGGTCAGGGCTACCTTCTTCTGTATCGGCAAACAGGTTGAGAAACATCCGGAAATATTCCGGAGGATCATTACAGAAGGCCATACTGTAGGAAACCATACCTATTCGCATTCCAACCAAACCGGGTTCCTATCAGCTTCAGGAATGGCTGAAGAGATCGAAAAATGCGATGAGGTTATGCTGAAAACCGGAAATATTCAGACCATATTGTACCGTCCCCCGTTCGGGGTGACCAATCCGAATATTGCCAGAGCCATTAAAAGGACCGGCAAAAAAAGCATCGGCTGGAATGTGCGTTCCCTCGATACGGTCACCGGAAAAGCCCCGTCCATTTACAGGAGAATTATCAGAAAAATACGTCCGGGAAGTATTGTGCTGCTCCATGATACTTCACAAAAAACAACCCTTGTCCTGAAAGATTTATTATTATTTTTGAAAGATAAAAAGTACAGTACGTACACCATCGATTCAATCATCAAACCGGAACACCATGATTAAAAATATTGCTTTAGGAGTTTTATTACTGGTTTCAGGCTTTGCCATCGCTCAGAATACAGCGATGACAGGGACTGAAGCCAAAGCATTTGTCACAAAAGTATCGGCAGAAAGCCGGCAGATCAAAACCTTGCAGAGCGACTTTACCCAGACCAAGAAAATGGATTTCCTGGATAAAAGCATCATCACACAGGGAAGAATGTCCCTGAAAGCCCCGAATATGCTGAGCTGGAAATACACTAAGCCCTATCAGTATGCCATTGTTTTCAAAGACAATAAGATTTTCATCAATGACCAGGGAAAAAAATCTTCGGTAGATGCAAAAAGCAAAACCTTTGAAAAGATCAACAAGCTGATTGTGGGCAGCTCCAACGGGCAGATGTTCAATGACCCTGAATTTACCGTTGCCTATTTTAAAAATAACGGATTCAATATTGCAAAATTTACCCCCAAATCTTCCCAGCTCCTGAAATACATCAGACAGATAGAGCTGTATTTCCCTAAGAACCAGTCGACGGTTTCGCAGGTAAATATGCTGGAGGCTTCCGGGGATACCACCAATATCGTTTTCAAAAATACCAAGATCAATGCACCGGTTCCTGCGTCAGAGTTTTCTTTATAGCATCCTGATTTTGAGCCTGATCAGCTGTAAGACTTATCAGCTTACGGACGTAAAGCCGGCTCTGGATACGTTGAAAACTGCGGAAAACCTTTATTTTTCTTCCGGAGCAGATTACGTGTACAAATGCCAGATGGATATTTACGGCAACCCTGTCAGTGGAATCCTCATCATCAAAAAAACGGAAGGTGGTGCCCACCGTGTTGCCCTGGCTTCTGACTTCGGCAATAAGCTGATTGATTTCACCATTTCCGATACGGATTTTAAAGTCAATTACGTCGTTCCGGACCTGGACAGGAAGATAGTCATCAACTTCCTGAAAAATGATTTCCGCAGGCTACTGAAGAAAGAATATCCCGTCAATCAGGCTTTTGAAAACCCACAGTTCAGGATATACCTGTCACAATCCGGTCGGGAAAAATATTACCTGTTCTTTGACAAAGAATCGGAAATGCTTCGGCAGATCATATACACGGAAAAAGACCGTGAAAAAATAGATTTTAGTTTCGGGGCAAAAAAACATATCTTCGCAGACAGCATACAGCTACAGCACAGGGATTATAAGATCAGCATCCGGTTATTTCAGATCACAGAAACAGAATAGGCCTATGAAAAAAAGTAGTTTCATCTCTGATGCGTCGCGTAGGCATTAATTTCACTCCGCTTACCAAAGAATAATTTAATCTTAAAAACAACCGTATGCAAAGCATCCTTACAAACTTTTATACCGTACAGTCTATCGACAGAACAGAAAACGGCAATTTTACTGCCCGCATCGTACTGAATAAAGAACATGACATTTTCAAAGGGCATTTTCCGGGCAATCCGGTTACTCCCGGAGTATGCATGATGCAGATTGTGAAAGAACTTACCGAAGAATGTACGGGAACGCAACTTTTCCTTAAATCGGCCTCCAATGTAAAATTTATGGCCATCATCAATCCGTTTGAAACTCCGGAACTCACTTTACAGCTGGACGTTACCGAACATGAACAGGATATTAAGGTAAAAAATGTTACGGCCTTTGGCGAGACTATTGCATTGAAAATGTCAGTACACTACCAAAAATTAACGTCATGAATTTCATCTTCTCCTTTATAGCGTCATTTATATTTTTTTTCCAGGCTACCGACATTGAATCTCTGCGGTACAGTTACGCCAAAGCCAACCAGTCAACGGCCAATACCAAAGCCTTCATCAACCTGGCGGATAAGCAATCGGGATCAGACCCTGTTATCCTGGGGTATAAAGCTGCGGCGCAGATTATGGAAGCCAAGGTGACCACGGAAAAGGGAAAACGCAAAATGTTTGTAAAAGCCGGAGCTACCAGTCTGGAAAATGTGATTAAAAGCAATCCGAATAATGCTGAACTGAGGGTAATCCGCCTGAGTGTACAGGAAAATATCCCTAAGATTGTCGGATACCATAAGAATATGAATGAAGACAAAGCGTTCATCCTGAACAACTACAGCAAACAGAACAGCAGCCTTAAAAGCTATATCAAAAGGTTCGCCTCACAGTCTAAGACCATGACTGAGGCAGAACGTTCAGCCCTTAAGTAGCCCCCATGATCCTCTCTGAAGTCCGGCACGCCATTTCTGAACAGAAAATCTGTGTCCTTATTCCCACCTACAACAATGCAAAAACCCTGCGTAGGGTTATTGACGGTGTCCTGGTTTATACGGAAAGCATTATTATTGTCAATGACGGTTCTACTGATGCTACATCTGATATTTTAGCCGGGTATACTGGCGTTAAGACCATCCATCTTCCGGCCAACAAAGGAAAAGGTAACGCGCTGAAAACCGGTTTCAGGGCAGCTCAGGCTGCGGGATATGATTATGCCATCACAATTGATTCGGACGGCCAGCATTACCCGGATGACATTCCGGTATTTGTCGAGGCCCTGCTGGAGGAAGGTGGAGATGTACTGCTGATCGGGAACCGCAATATGGCCCAGGACGGAATTCCTAAAAAAAGCAGCTTTGGCAACCGGTTTTCCAATTTCTGGTTCTGGTTTGAGACCGGTATCAGGCTGGAAGATACGCAATCCGGCTACCGTCTTTACCCTTTGCACAAAATACCCAAAAAATATTTTACGCCGAAATTTGAGTTTGAGATCGAGATTATTGTTCGCTCCGCATGGAAGCATATCCCAGTGAAGAATGTTCCGGTAAAAGTTTTATATGATCCGGCAGAACGGGTATCGCATTTCAGGCCATTCAAAGACTTTACCCGCATCAGCATCCTGAATACTATCCTGGTTACGATTGCGCTGGTCTATATTATCCCGAGAAGGTTTATCCATAATTTCAGGAAGAAAAGCTTCAAGCGGTTCATTAAGGAAGATGTGCTGGAAAGTGACGGCAGCAACCGTATCAAGGCATTTTCCGTTGCGCTGGGAGTATTTGTAGGCTTATGTCCGCTCTGGGGGTTCCACACCCTGCTGGTGATTTCATTATCTGTCCTTTTCAAGCTGAATAAGGTACTGGCATTTATGGCTTCCAACGTGAGCCTTCCCCCGTTTATTCCGTTTATCATTGCGGCTTCATTATTCCTGGGCGCGCCATTTGTACAGGGTGACAGCAGCATCCTGAACCACGAACTGAATTTTGAGCTGGTTAAAAACCATCTGCTTCAGTACGTCATAGGCAGCTTTATCCTGGCTGCAATATTATCTGCCGTTTCAGGAGTCGTAACGTTTGTTCTGCTGAACAGGATAAGCCCGGATGCTGAGGAACCGTTCAATAATTCGCATCCTGTCGAGTAATCTATTTTCCAGGCTCTCATTTGAGCTTTCTGAGCGTCTTTTGCAGGTACTTTTCCGTATTTTTCCGGTCGGGAACCGTTGTAATTTCTTTGGTGAGAGCTTTTTCGAACGCTGCTTTTGCTTTTGCGTAATCCCTTCTTTCAAAATAGTACCTTCCGGCATAGTTATATACCAGCCAGAAATCAGGGTTTAAGGACTGATAATGTGCCATCCATTCTTCGGTGAGTTCTGTATCTCTATCATTGATTGCCTTTTCTATGACTGGAGTAAGCCTTTTGTATTCCTCATACTTCTTAAAATCCAGGCTGCGCACAAACGAATCTTCTGCAATCGTCATTCCCGGTTCCGAGAATCCATGCTCTCTATGCTTACCCGAAAAGATTTTATTAAGGTCATAACAGACAAATTCACCCAACTGATACGGATTGGAAGAAACCCAGGCCAGTCTTTTTTCAGGTGAAAATATAACAGCATGGTGCGCTATCAGCTGATTGATCGCCTTTTCATTGCCGTAACCCAATGCACGTTCTTTTAATCCGGAGCGGTCCCGTAATAAGGCGGCCATTTTCTCAGGATTCAGGGTCCTGTCTTTTTCCATAAGCTCCTGAAGCTTTTCATACCGGTATTCCGAATGGCTCTCCAGAATATGTTTCCGGTTTCTTTGGTCATGAGCATAAGCATCCGACTGGAAATGGTTCGTACAGAAGACCTGACCTGAATTTTCTGCCTGGTACACTCCGAAGTTATCCGGGGATACCTCAATGATTACAGCTTTTCGGTCATGCGCGCTTCCTACCAGTATGGATTCGGAAACGAATACTTTTCTCTTCCTGGCAATGGCTATCGCCTGATCGATGGTTTCAGCATATTGAAGGATCTCTCTGGTGACCAGTGAGATCGGCGTTTTTGCCGTTAAAGGAATCCTGGATTTCCCGGCATTGATGGTAACGGTAATCCCCAATTTATTCATCCCGGAAACCACGCCGATCATTCCCGGCCAGCTTACTGACATATAGGGAATTCCCCTATCCGGTTCCACGAATTCAACCACTTTATTCTGTGCGAAATCATCGCCTACATAAAAGTCGAAATTCCTTCCGATCAGCAGTTCGCCGTCATCTGTATACCGGTCCCAGACCGCAATAGAAGTACAGCCCACCATAGCCAGGTCCTGAAGGGCATGGCCGATATCATGCGCACCGTGCAGGTAAAGGTTCCTGAGGTATTTCGGGGCGATAAAATTGTAGCGGTCCGAAGAATATTGTGATAAGCCATAAAGTTCTGCCTGGTAATCCTCACGCACATTCAGGTACATTTTCCTGTTGTACCATTTCAAGAAACCGCGCAACAGCTTTTGCTTCAATGCGGAGGGTACGAATCCCTCTATCCTGGAAAAGAAAATTTCTTCCTGCTTCTGCATCAGCGGCTGGGTGAGTGCGCCATTGTTATATCCTAATTCCAAAGGGTTTCCTTTGATGTAGAGTTCCCACAGCTGCTGTTTGTTTTTGGTAAGGTAATTTTCTTTGAAACTGAAGGTGGAATCATTGATCCGCTTTACGTCCGGAACCCGGGCAGAATAAGCACTGACATCCGGGATATGATGCACTGATTTTGAAATTCCGCAGGAGTTCAGCAGCCATAACAAAGAAAAAACGGTTATATGATGTATCATATAATTCAACCGGCCGGAAAATCCGCCATATATCTTTCTACTGCAATGCCGATGTCTACTGTTGGTCATAGCTGCTCTTTAATGCATTTAACCGCTCACGCATCAGTTCTCTACCGAGAATTTCGGTACAGGTACCGAATGCCCCAATGGTTACCCCAAGGATACCGTGCATATTAACCGATTGCCCTGTAAGAAAAATGTTATCAATTTTCGTTCTCGGCGAAACCATGGTTTTCAGCGGATTTTCCGAATTTTTCAGGTATCCGTACATATTGCCTTCAAAGCTCCCGATATAATCCCGGTAAGATAAGGGCGAAGAGGTGTACACATGATCTATATAGTTCCTGAGATCAGGTATCTTTTTCTCCAGGGCATCCATCATCGCTTCTGCTTTTTCCTGCTTGAAGCGTTCGTAGGCTTCTCCCCGTAAATGTTCATGGACAACCGTATTCACAGTATCTTGCCATTGTTTTACCTCTTCAAAATCCATATAGGAAATGGCGGTAAGGCTTTCTGCAAAATCCGGGTGGGCCTTTGAAGGCGTACAGGAAAGCATATAGGTTTCCGGCCATTGTTCTTTACGGTACCGGAAGGCATTCCAAACGCTGTCTTCAGAAGCATAGTGATAGACATTGTAATTGAAATGGGAAACTGACTGAGGCTTCAGTACCATATATACGCTGAAGCATGAGGAAGTAGGTTCCCAGCTCATGATCCGGTTCAAAAATGATTTCTTAAGCCTGTTTTCGCCGATTAGCTTAACCGTAGCCCGGATATCGATGTTGGAAATAAACTGTTTGGCAGCGAATACTTTTCCGCAGGCGGTTTTTGCCGATCTCAGAATATTCTGTTCATCAAAAACCAGTTCTGAAACTTCCGTATGTTTGTATACTTCCGCTCCGTATTCCCTTAATTTCCTGATCAGCAGCCTGGATATCTGGCTTCCGCCTTTCACACATTTATAAGCACTTTGCATATAGGAGTTGACCGTAAGGGCATGGACATAAAAAGGAACATCCTCAGAATTTCCGGCATACAGGAAATTGGCGCCTAACAGTACAGACTGCAGCTTTTTATTCGATGTGATGGATTCTATGAATCTTCTGGTATTGAGGTGAAGCACCTCTTCATTGTACCGTTCTTCAGCGCTGAGGTTGTAGAGCGGAAACTGACTGCATACATACCGGATCTCTTCGCAGTAGTTTTCAATATTTTCTTTTTCTTCAGGAAAATAATGGGACAGGTGCGTTATAAAATTCTCATATCCCTGAGCATGCGGATAGGCCGTTGCATCTTCGCCAAAAGTAATATGGTCGTAACCGTTTTCATCCATTTTACGGATTTCAAGGTCATCCATGATTCCCAGATACGAAAAGTACTGATGGAGGTTCTGTCCCTCCGACAGCCCTCCAAGGTAATGGACCCCGGTATCGAAAATCTTTTTATTCCTTGAAAAAGTCTGAAGGTTCCCTCCATACTGGTTATTTTTTTCCAGAACGGCAACTTTCATCCCTTCTTTAGCAAGGATGAGTGCTGAAACAAGGCCTCCCAGGCCACTGCCGATCACCAGTATGTCGTATTCTTTTTTCAATACATCCGTTTTGTTGTGCTAAATTACAATTTTAAACCGTCGGATATCTGCAGCCCGACCTGAATGGAGCTCTTTTTTATTTTTGAGAATGGGCGGGGAGAATAAAAAAAGCAGGAATGGAGGACGGAAAAGCTGCCACCGTACTGTTAAGACTGGTTTATATCATCCCAGAAATCGAAATAATTAAACCATTGCAGGGGATATTTCCTGACCATGGCTTCGAGATTCCTTGTATAGGAATTTAAAAGGCCCTGTGCATCCCTTTTTTTCACGTTTTCTGCCACTCTCGCATACAGGTGGTAATGGAGCTTCTTTTCCTTCATTACATAGACATATACTACGGGAACGCCGAGACGGGAAGCAATAAGGAATGGTCCTGCCGGGAATCTGGCACTTTTTCCCAGCAGCTCGCCTTCCAGGTATTTGGATCCTTCAAAATAACGGTCACCGGTAAAGCAGATCAGTTCATTCCTGGAAAGGGCATCATTGATCTCGAAGATATGCGACATATCATCCTTCACATAGATGAATTTGGTTGTACTTTTCTTTACCGCCACGCTATCGAGGTATTCTTTAATGGCTGTAACTTCCTGATCGGTAGTTACTAAATTAATCTGGCAATCAAAATCGATGTCTGCAAAAAAGTGTTCCGCAATCTCAAAATTACCGATGTGGGCACTGATAAGGATGCCTCCTTTCTTGGCTGCCAGAAGATTACGAAGGTGGTCTATCCCGTCGAATTCATAGGTAAACTGGTCCCGAAGGCCAGCAGAAATAGCCGTCTTATCAATCAGGACCGTTCCGAATGTAAAGTAGCTTCTGAAAACAGACCATTTTGACTTAAGTGTACTGTATCCCAAACGTTTGTGAAAATAATGCCGTATGGAGCGGCTGCTTTTTTTAAGGAACAGAAAGTAATAGGCTGCCACAAAATACAGCACGACATATGAACTCCGGACCCCGATATTCCTAATGCACCAGACAAATATCTTATAGCCTGCAATACTGCCTTTGGATTTGCCTTTCCATTTGTTCATGGTTCTTATCTGATATGTATCGGTCTAACAATATGCAGTGGATTTTTCATACACTGCCGGATGGGTCTGTTATAGTCTTAAGAATGTAGATTTCGATCGATAGTTATGCGTTTTTTTCAGCGATCTTATGTTCTATCGTCGAATAGAAATCTTCAAAGGTCACGATATTTTTGAAATCGGCCTCGCCCAGCTTCACGCCGAAATTGGATTCGATAACGACTACCAGATCAATATAATCCAGGCTGTCCAGCCCCAATGTCTTTTTAAAATTGGCTTCGTTGCTTATCTCTTCGCTGTCTACTTCAAATTCGTTGACCAGGAAATCATTAACAGTGGTAATAATTTTCTCCCTTTCCATGTTTTATTTATATTTTTTTACTATCAATGCGGAATTGGTCCCCCCAAATCCGAAAGAATTCGACAAAAATACATCAATTTTTTGACTTTTGGTTTCAGCAATGATATTTATCCTTTGGGCTTCATCATCAGGATGTTCCAGATTGATATTGGGAGCCACGAAACCATGCTGCATCATCAGTATGGAATAGATGACCTCACTGGCTCCTGCCATCCAGCATTCGTGCCCGGTCATCGACTTTGTGGAACTCACCGGAACATCACTGCCGAAAATTTCATAAATGGCCCGGGCTTCATTCGCATCCCCGATCGGGGTGGAAGTTGCATGGGCGTTGATATAATCGATATCCTTTACCGTAAGTCCTGACTGCTGCAATGCGCGCTGCATAGCCAAAGCAGGGCCGTCTACATTCGGAGTGGAAATATGGCCGCCGTTAGATGAGAACCCGTATCCGGCAATTTCCGCAATAATATGGGCGCCTCTTTTCTGGGCAGATTCCAGGCTCTCCACAATCAGAGTGGCAGCACCCCCGCTCGGGATCAGGCCGTCCCTGGCCGAGTCAAATGGCCTTGAAGCTTTAGCAGGTTCGTCTTCCCGTACTGAGAATACACCCAGGCCGTCAAAACTGGCCATGGAATAATGGTTGGTTTCCTGTGCCCCTCCGCAGACAATCATATCCTGGAAACCATTTTTGATCATCATGTACGCCAGTCCCAGGGAATGCGAGCCGCTGGCGCAGGCTGCACTGATGGTCAGGTTAATACCCCGCAGCCGGAAAATGGTGGAAAGATTCATGGTTACCGTAGAATTCATGGATTTGAAAATCGCACCGGAACCCATAAGCGTGGTATCTTTCTTTTCCCGGGCAATATCAATGGATTCCACTACAGCCTGGGAAACACTGTCATTCCCGTACAGGATGCCAACTTCATGGGCATCCAGGAAATCCTGATCGATTCCCGCCTGCTGCAATGCATCGGTTGTGGCCAGGAAAGCATATTCACTTTCCTCACCCATGCTTACGCGCTGCCTTCTGCTCAGGAGGTTCTTCAGGTCAGGTTTGGGAACAACACCGCTGAGCCCGGACCTGAATCCGAACTCTTTTCTTTTATCCACCAGAACAATCCCGGACTTCCCCTGAAATAGGGATTCTTTTACCTCATCCAGAGAGGTTCCTATGCAGGAATAAATTCCCATCCCGGTAATGACTACCCTATTTTCCATCTCTCTAAATTTAACAATGTATCCATCTAACAAGGTAACAATTATAACTGTTATTTATTGGTATACCGGTACACTGGTATATTGTTATATTACTTAAGAATAGATTCCTCCGTTAATATTAATGACTTCACCCGTAATATAAGATGCTTTCTTGGAAGCCAGGAAGGCAACCAGGTCAGCCACTTCTTCAGCTTCCCCGAAACGGTTAACCGGGATCATGGCTTTCAGTTCGTCCTCATTGAATTCCTGCGTCATATCTGTTTTGATGAATCCCGGAGCAACAGCATTCACGGTAATATTTCTTTTGGCGACTTCCTGGGCAAGTGCTTTCGTAGCTCCTACCAAAGCACCTTTAGCCGCAGAATAATTGGTCTGGCCAGCTGTTCCTTTTACTCCGGAAACAGACACCATATTGATGATCCTGCCGTATTTATTGCGCAAAAGTTTCTGGATGAAGAAATTAGTCACATTAAAAAAGCCATTCAGGCTGGTGTTGATTACACTGTTCCAGTCTTCGCTCGGCATCCACATAAACAATCCGTCTCTGGTAATCCCGGCATTATTAATAATAACTTCAACCACGGAATCCGGATTATTTTCCTGCCATTCTCCCAATACCTGAAGGGTCTCTTTAGCATTGCTTACATCAAATTTCAGGATTTCACCTGTAGATCCCAACTCTTCCACTTTGGCAAGCGTTTCTTTTGCTGCCGCTTCATTGGAAGTATAATTGATCAGGATATGATATTTTTTTTCTTCTGCCAGTTTGATACAGATGGCCCTCCCGATTCCTCTGGAGCCTCCCGTAACGATCGCACATTTCATAGGTTCCTGTTTCATTGGTTTGTTTTAAATATATTCTTCATCTTGGTTAAGACAGTTCATGGCTGCAAAAAGTTACATGGACTTCAGGTATCTCCTGACCTCTTCCAGGTACGGATACATCACCATATCATCCGAAAATGCAGGAATGATATTCCGTATTTCATCATAAAGCACTTTGGTTGAAGATGAAACCTGATCCTGAAAACCAAGGTAATCAATAGCCTGAACGATGGTGATCGCTTCAATACTCAGGACTTCAAATGCATTTTCAATCACTTTTCTGCAGATGACCGCAGCATTGGTCCCCATACTGACAATATCCTGATTATCATTATTGTTCGGGATACTGTGGATATACATCGGGTTGGAAAGCATCTGGCTCTCTGCCGTAGTGGATGTTGCGGTGAACTGCACGCCCTGCATCCCGAAGTTAAGCCCTAACCTGCCCAGATTGACAAACGGAGGCAGGATCTCATTGATCTTCGCATTCAGGAGATAATTAAGCTGGCGTTCTGCCAGCATCGTAAGCTTGGTAACGGCAATTTTTAATTTATCCATTTCCAGCGCTACATAATCACCGTGGAAATTTCCTCCATGGTATACATGCTGGTCTTCAACATTGATAATCGGGTTGTCGTTGGCGGAATTGATCTCATTTTCCAGGACCTTTTCCGTATACTCCAGAGTATCCAGTACAGGACCTAAGATCTGAGGCACACACCGAAGGGAATAGTATTCCTGAACCTTATCTTTAAATATTTTTTCCTGTTCCTCAAAACGGGTATACAGGTGGGCTGCTCTTTTACGGATGAGCTTGCTGTCTGACAGGTGATCGCGCATCCTTTCCGCAATTTTCTGCTGCCCGTAATGCCTTTTGGTAGCATTCAGGGCTTCTGAAAGATGGTCATCATATGCTTGGACAATCTCATTGATAGCACAGGAAAGCTTCAGGGAAATTTCCGTCAGCTGACTGGCTTTATAAGCATTGACGGCTCCGATTCCGGACATTACGGAAGTTCCGTTCATCAGGGCCAGGCCTTCACGGATCTCTACCGCAATCGGCTGAAGTCCTTCAGCCTCAAAAACTTCTGAGGTTTGTCTTCTCTGTCCTTTATAAAAAACCTCTCCTTCCCCGATCAGCACCAAAGCCAAATGAGCCAGCTGTACCAGATCGCCGCTTGCCCCCACACCGCCGTGTTCAAATATCAGCGGGGTAACATCTCTGTTGATGAGCTCCTTAAGCAATTCCACCACAGAATGGTGTACACCGGATTTACCCAATGACAGGGTATTCATCCTGGCAAGCATACAGGCTTTGACTTCATCAGCCGGAAGCGGGTTTCCGATGCCGGATGAATGGCTCCGGATCAGGTTATACTGGAGCTGGTGTGTATCTGCATCCCCTATTTTGAATTGGGCCATCGGACCGAAACCGGTATTCACCCCATATATTACCTTATCTTTAGAAAATTCTTTTAAAAAACGAAAACTTTCCTCTACTCTTGTCAAAAGGGCGTCATCCAGCTCTATTTTTTCATTTTCAGTAACGATTTTCTGAAAGTCCTTCAGTTCTAAAAAGTTATTTATTTTCATCAATCAAAGTTAATGTAATATATATTTGTAAATTATTAATTAATTGTCATTAATTTTGCGGCAAAGATAAAAGTTATTATTAAAATAAAAAATCAAAGATGACTAAAGAATGGGTTGATGTGCTCGTTATCGGAGCCGGACCTTCCGGATGCGTATCTTCTTCTTACTTAAAGAACAACGGCATCAACGTAAAAGTGGTTGAGAAAACCAGGTTCCCGCGTCTGGTGGTAGGTGAAAGCCTGATTCCGCGCGTTATGGACCACTTTGATGAGGCAGGGCTGTTCCCGGCACTGGATGCTATGGGTTTTGAAAAAAAACTGGGTGCCCGCTTCCTGCGCGGGGACGAGGTCTGTATTTTTGATTTCAGCAATAAATTTGGCGAAGGTTGGGATTGGACATGGCAGGTTCCGAGAGCAGACTTCGATAATGCCTTAGCCCAGGAAGTCATTAAAAAAGGGATCGACCTGGAGTTTGAAACAGAGGTCACCGGCATTACCTTCAACGGAACGGACTCTGTAACGACGGTAAAGAACAAAGGTGGGGAAACCAAAGAGATCCATGCGAAGTTTGTGATTGATTCCAGCGGCTACGGCAGAGTCTTGCCTAGGCTTCTGGATCTTGAAAAACCTTCAAAGCTATCCCCTCACTCGGCTATTTTCTCCCATGTACAAGACATTAACCGGGAAGAAGGCACAGAAGGAACCCTGATTTCATTTGACATCATTGAAACTGAAGTCTGGCTTTGGGTAATCCCTTTCTCCAACGGGAATACCAGCGTTGGTATCGTGGGTCCCACGGAATATATTGACCGGCTATCACAAAACGGAGATCCTGCTGAAGCCTTAAGAAAAGCAATTTCTCTGTCAGATTATTATGTAAAGCGTTTCGGAGAGGTCGATTTCCTCTTTGAGCCAAGGCACCTGAAAGATTACTCCTGTTCGGTCAAAAGCCTGTTCGGGGATGGATTCGCGTTAACCGGCAATGCTTCGGAATTCCTTGATCCGGTATTCTCTTCCGGAATGGCCTTTGCCACGGAATCGGGAATGCTTGCCGCCAAACTGGCCTTACGGCAGCTGAACGGCGAAACCATCGACTGGCAGAAAGAATATTCGGATTATATCTTATATGGGGTGGATGTATTTACCACGTACGTAAAAGAATGGTATACCGGCAACCTTCAGGAACTGTTTTTCCATCAGCCGGAAAATCCGGATGTAAAAAAGAAAATCTGCGCAGTCTTAGCCGGCTATGTCTGGAACAAAAAAAATACATTTGTCAGGATACATGATACCGCT